>NZ_JBDKWF010000044.1:0-254566 GCF_040151415.1 Pseudotenacibaculum sp. MALMAid0570 | reverse complement strand
GCATCAATACTTTTTAGTATTGTGCATCTCAATTTTGTAGTTAATCTCCTTAAGGTGATTTTTTAATATGTTCTTGATTTATAAGCTATTTACAACTTATTGAATCAATTCACTTATATTCAAGAATAATAAATAATCAACTTTGGAAGTACTCCTTAGGAAGTAGCTATAAACATTAAAATATTAGGTTATCTAACCGTCCAGACCGCAAAAGCCTCTCAAAATTTTGAGAGGCTTTTTCTTTTTGATACGTTGAGAATTGATTTTCATAAGTGTCAAAAAGAAAAAACTCAACCACACTGTGGTTGGCTTTTGCAGGACCACCTACTTGGGTCCGGCAAGCTTTGCTTGTCAATCTCGTCCAGACCGCAAAAAGCCTCTCAAAATTTTGAGAGGCTTTTTCTTTTTTACTTATAGATCTATAGAGAGAATTTCAATAAGGATTGCTATTATAATGAGGTGTATAAAAACTCCAACCAATTTTAATTTTAACAAAACACTAAGCAACAATTTCATCTGCAACCTGTATCTTAAGGCCTTATATGAAACGAATTTTACTCTTTATATTAGGTATTGTAACATTTAACTTATACGGGCAATCATTGAAAGATGTCAGCGCAACGCATTTGCCGCCCATTGCCAAATCCGGATACAATTCTATGGATGCACAAATTGTAGATATCGATGCAGATGGTGATCTTGATATTATCATCGCGGTTGAGTTTTACAAAAACATGATTTTACTCAATGATGGCAAAGGCCGTTTTTCCAATGGATCGAATCTACTACCTGATAAAAAAGCAACGAGAACATCAAAACCATACAATTACTATCCTTATCACGATTCTGAAGATGTGATGGTAGTTGACGTAAACAAAGACGGTTTGCTAGACATCCTTTTTGTGACTGAAGACGATAAAAAGAACGAATGGTATCTCCAAAAAAAGGATAAAACATTTGAAGATGTTTCCGATAAGTTTCCAGTAGAAGGCGTTTCAAATGCATTGATCAAAGGAGATTTTGACGGAGACGGCTGGGTAGATTTTATCGTAGGGAACAACGGTCAAAACAACTACATAAAAAATAACAAAGGAACACTGGTGGATGAAACTCAGAAAAGATTGCCTGCAATTGCGGATGTTACCCAAGATATTGAAGTAGGTGATTACGATAATGATGGAGATCTCGACCTGTTAGTAGGAAACGAAGATGACAATCGATTACTGCAAAACAATGGAAAAGGAATCTTTACAGATGTCACTGAAAGTGTTTTTACCAGTGGTATTTCCGAAGAAACTCGTGAAGCAGATTTCGCAGATATAGACAATGATGGCGATTTGGATATGTATTTTGCCAATGTGATGATGTTTACAAGAAAAAATCCCATACAACGATTGTTGATCAATGAAAATGGAAAATATGTCGAGCAAGGAAGTGAGCGATTGCAATTCAATGGGGTTTCTGGAACCTTAGATGCCGATTTTTTTGATATTGATAATGATGGAGATCAAGATTTATTGTTAGCCAAGCTAGACGGACTTGCCATCGGGATTAATGATGGCAAAGGCAATTTTAAAGAGCAAACCAAGCAATGGCTAGAAACTCCCATTACCAGTATTATTGTCGATATAGAAGTAGCAGATTTTAACAATGATGGGAAGCCCGACATCTATCTTTCCTGTTTTCGTGGCGGCGATAAATTATTGTTGATGAAGTAATCAACCAAGCAAAAAATTCAGGTATTTTCCCCTATACACCGCTTTTAGATTTGATGTAACTTAATGGCTTGTTCATCAATATTTTAGAATCATGCCCTACTATAAGCCACTTAAACGAGTAACCAAATCAGAACGCCTTAGAACTATAGCCGGAATTCAACGAATTCGAGAGCAATTAGAAGCCGAAAAATTTCCAACAAAAAAAGCTACAGAATCCTTAATTCTTGGAACCTGGAACATCCGTAATTTTGATGATGATCGATTCAACTTTGGACCACGTCTTACGGAATCTTTTTACTACTTAGCAGAAATCATTTCAAGATTTGATGTCATTGCTATTCAAGAAGTCTGTGCAGATTTATGGCCTTTAGATAGATTGTTAAAAATCGTCGGACGGAATTATGATTACATTATGACTGATGTTACACACTCAAGCTTGGGAGGAAACAATGAGCGATTAGGATTTATCTACAATAAGAATAAAGTACGTTTTACAGGCGTTGCTGGAGAAATTGTGCTGCCAGATAAATTGTTAATTAGCGACGGAAAGAAAAACAGACAATTCTCACGTACACCTTTTGGAGTGACTTTTCAGTCTGGTTGGTTCAAGTTCCAGTTTTCTACAGTTCATATTTATTTTGGGTCCAATCAAGGAAATACACCACAATATGAACGCAGAGTGAAAGAGATTGATACTGTAGCACGCTATATTGCTAAAGAAGCCAAAAACAGTGATGCCAATCATATTCTGGTAGGAGATTTTAATATCAAGGCCAAAGGAAGTGATGGGTATAATGCGCTGAAAAAAAGAGGGTTTAAAGTTGTGAGTAACAGAGTTGGAAGTAACAAAGATCAAACTAAATTTTATGACCAAATCTCATTCTTATCTCGTAAGAACGAACTAGAATTAGTAGAGCCAAAACGAGATGATAGAGTAGTGCAATTTTTTAATAGTGTATTTCGAGAGGAAGATTATGAAATGTACAAACCTGTGATGTTAGACAGAATCAAGTCAAAAATAAAAAAGGCTGAAAACGATTTGGCAGAAGCTACTTCAAAAACTGCTAAAAATAAATTAGAGCGACAAATTGTAGGATTAAAAGAGGTCCAACAAAGTGAAGATAAATTAAAATCGTATTACGAGAAATGGAAAACCTTTCAAGTAAGCGATCATCTTCCCTTATGGGTAGAAATAAAAGTTGATTTTAGTGACGAATACCTTGAGTATTTGAAGAAGTATTAGTAGTATAAGCTCTATTTATTAATTTTTCTCTCTAATTTTTCTTTGAAATATTCTTCAAACTCTATAAAACTATTATCAGGCATTTATAATATGTTAATAGTAAATAGGTTATTGAACTTCAAATTAAGAAAGTTGTAAAAATAACCATGTAAATATGTGTTTTTCATAGAAATAATGCTTAGGCTTAAAAATCAATACATGAATATTTGTTTATTTCAATTTAATACATAGATTTGTCGAGTAATATAACAACAATGAGTTTACAACGCGTTTGGCAAGGTTTTTATTTCTTCTTTTATTTTTTTAATAGAAGCTGAGACTTTGTGCGTATATGTAATATAAATATAACAGTATAAAGTCTCGATTTTCGAGGCTTTTTTTTTGCAATAAAATGAAGAAAATAGCAATACAAGGAATTAAAGGATCTAACCATTACATTGTGGCACAGAACTATTTTGGTAGTGATGCAAAGATTCAAGGTTTCTTATCTTTTGATAGTTTGGTAGATTGCTTGAATTCTGGTGATTGTGATTATGGAATTATGGCTTTAGAGAACACCATTGCAGGGTCTATTATTCCTAACTATGCATTAATCGATCAGAACAAACTTACCATTTGTGGCGAATACTATTTAAATATTCACCATCACTTAATGGCTTTACCCAATCAAAATCTAGAAGATATTCAAGAAGTATGTTCACATCCTATGGCTTTACTTCAGTGCAAAGAATTCTTCAAGCAATACAAACATATCAAATTGGTAGAAGATGTAGATACAGCCGAAGTTGCCGAACGCATCTCTAAGAATCAATTAAAAAACGTTGCAGCCATTGCGCCTAAAGTAGCTTCAGAAATATTTAATTTAGAAGTGCTTGAAGATGAAATTCAAACCATTAAGAATAATGCTACTCGATTTGTTATTGTTCAAAAGATAGCAACTGAAGATGCTCGAAACAATAAGAAAGTAAACAAAGCATCATTAAAATTTGAGCTAGATCATAAAAGAGGAAGCTTAGCCGCTATGTTAAATGTGATGAGTGATTGTAAGTTAAATTTAACAAAGATTCAATCACTACCCAAAATAGAAACGCCTTGGAAATATGCTTTTTTTGTAGATGTTACCTTTGATCAGTATGAAGACTATACAAAAGCAAAAGCTATTATAGAGATTATGGCGGAAGAATTTAAAATATTAGGAGAATACAATAACGGGATATCATGAGAAATCCAGCAAACAGATTACAAAACATACAAGAGTATTACTTCTCTAAGAAATTAAAGGAAGTAAGAGGATTAGTAGCTCAAGGAAAACCCATTATAAATATAGGTATTGGAAGTCCGGATATAAATCCTCCACAAGAAGTAGTAACAGCAATTCAAGAAGCAGTTACAGAACTAGGAGCACACAAATATCAGAGTTATCAAGGATTGCCAGAATTTAGAAATGCTGTAGCAAATTTTTATCAAAAGAATTACAATGTTCATTTAAATTCAGACACTGAGATTTTACCATTAATGGGAAGCAAAGAAGGAATCCTTCATATTTCTATGGCTTTTTTAAACAAAGGAGATGAAGTGTTAATTCCAAATCCTGGATATCCAACCTATACTTCAGTAACACATTTAGCAGAAGCAACTCCAGTATTTTATGATCTAACATTAGAAAATAATTGGCAACCTGATTTTAATGCACTGGAAAAAAGAGACTTGTCCAAAGTAAAGATAATGTGGGTGAGTTATCCTCATATGCCAACAGGAGCAAAAGGAACCAAAGTACTATTTGAAAAGCTAATTGCTTTTGGAAAAAAACATAACATTTTAATCGTAAATGACAACCCGTACAGTTTTATCCTGAATGAAAATCCACTAAGTATTTTAGAGATAGAAGGAGCAAAAGAAGTTGCCTTAGAGTTAAACTCACTTAGTAAAACATTTAATATGGCTGGTTGGCGTGTTGGGATGTTGTTAGGTAGCAAATCTCATTTGCAAGATGTGTTACGAGTAAAAACTCAAATGGATTCAGGAATGTTCTACGGAATTCAAAAAGGAGCTATTGCAGCTTTAAAATTAGATCAAGACTGGTTTGAAAAAATGAATACCCAATACAGACGAAGAAGAGCACTTGTTTGGAAAATGGCAGATGCATTAAATTGTAGTTATGATACTAATGCTTCAGGAATGTTCGTATGGGCAAAACTTCCTGATGGGAAGAAATCAGAGACTGTAATTGATGAACTTTTGTACGATAAAAATATTTTTGTGGCTCCAGGATCAATCTTTGGAAGCAATGGCGAAGGGTATATTCGATTTTCTTTATGTGTATCAGAAGAACAATTAAAACAAGCATTAAATAGACTATAGAATTATGAAAAAGCAACGCGATTTAATCGATATGTATATCAAAGGATACAATACCTTTAATATGAAGAAAATGTTACTCCCTTTACATTCAAAAATTGTTTTTGAAAATTATGTGAAAGACGAATTGACTATGAAATTAGAAGGGGTAAAAGCATTTAAAAAACAAGCGCAAAGAGGCCCTGAAATGTTTTCAAAAAGGAGAAAAGAAATCTTGAGTATAGAACATAAAGATGATCACTGTATTGCTTTTGTAAGTTACAAAGCTACCTTAAAAGTTAATCTTGGTGAAAAGATGAAGAAAGGACAAGAAATGAATATCAGCGGAAAGAGTATTTTTTTCTTTAAGGATGATAGAATTAGCAAAATAGAAGACTATAGTTAAGAAAAATCAATGATCATTGAATATTGATCATTTAAAATTGATAACTGATAATTGAACATGAAAGTATTTATCATAGGAACCGGATTGATTGGAGGAAGTTTTGCTTTAGACATTCAAGAGAATTATACAGAAGCTAAAATTTTTGGTGTAGATAAAAATCCAACGCATATAAAAGAAGCAATAGCTTACGGAGTAATTCATGAAGAAGCTACTTTAGAAGATCTTTCAAAAGCAGATATTGTTTTTGTTACCATTCCTGTTGATACAACATTAGGTTTATTGTCTAATATCTTAGATAAAGTAAACGATAATACACTGGTAATTGATGCGGGTTCAACCAAACAAGATATTTGCAATAGTGTAAAAGATCACCCAAAAAGAAGAAACTTTTTAGCGTCTCATCCTATTGCAGGAACTGAATTTTCAGGACCAACAGCAGCAATTAAAGGATTATACAAGCAAAAGACCAATATCATTTGCGAAGTAGAAAAAACAGCCTTTAAATTACAAGAAAAAGCATTAGAAATATTTTCAAAAATAGGAATGAGAATCCGTTATATGGATCCAGTTTCACACGATAAACATATAGCTTATGTATCGCACTTATCACATATAAGCTCTTTTATGTTAGGAAAAACAGTAATTGAAAAAGAGAAAAACGAACGCGACATTTTTGATATGGCAGGAAGTGGATTTGAATCTACAGTTCGACTAGCAAAAAGTTCACCTGCAATGTGGACACCTATTTTTGAACAGAACAAAACAAATGTTATAGAAACCTTAGAAGAATATATTGGCAATTTGCAAAAATTCAAAACACTTATGCAACAAGAAAACTTTGAGGCAATCTATGAAGAAATGGAAAATACGAATCACATTAAAAATATTTTAAACGGAATAAAATAAGACAACTAAAAAACAATGGAAAACAAGAAAGAACTGAAAGGTTGGTTAAATGATTTTGGGTTAGATCACCCATTAGTAATTGGCGGACCATGTAGTGCAGAGACAGAAGAACAAGTATTGAAAATTGCACATGATTTAAAAAATACAGACGCTACAGTATTAAGAGCCGGAATCTGGAAACCCAGAACAAGACCCGGAAATTTTGAAGGAGTAGGAGCGCTGGGATTAAAGTGGTTAAAGAAGGCAAAAGAAGAAACAGGAATGTTAATCTCTACAGAAGTTGCCAATCCAAACCATGTAGATTTAGCATTAGAATACGATGTAGATATTTTATGGTTAGGAGCCAGAACAACGGTAAGTCCGTTTATTGTTCAAGAAATTGCAGACGCATTAAAAGGAACCGATAAAATTGTACTGGTTAAGAATCCTGTAAATCCAGATTTACCATTATGGTTAGGAGCCATAGAGCGTTTGTATACATCCGATATTAAAAAATTAGGCGCAATTCATAGAGGATTCTCTACTTACGAGAAAACAAGATACAGAAACAATCCAAACTGGCAGATTCCTATCGAATTGCAAAATAGATTCCCAGATTTACCACTTATTTGTGATCCTTCACATATTGCCGGAAGAAGAGATATCATTTTTGATATTTGTCAAACAGCACTAGATCTGAACTTTGATGGTTTGATGGTAGAAACTCATTATGATCCTGACAATGCTTGGTCTGATGCAAAACAACAAATCACACCAGATAGTTTAATTCAAATGATGGTAGACCTTAAGATTCGTAAATCAACTGATACAGAAGCAGATTATAGAAATGCACTAAACACATTACGTACTCAGATAGATGTAGTCGATCATCAACTGATAGAAACCTTAGGAAAAAGAATGCAAATTGCTGATCAAATTGGAGATTTGAAAAAGCAAAAGAATGTTGCCATTCTACAATCGAGAAGATGGAATGAAATTCTAGGTAAGATGATTTTAGAAGGAGAAGAAAATAATTTGAGTGAAGAGTTTGTGTTAAAAGTATTTAAAGCAATACACCAAGAATCAATCAATCACCAAAAGAATATAATTAACGGATAAAAAAAAAGCGGCTCAAGCCGCTTTTTTTATGATTTCTTTCTTTTAAAAACATAACGGGTAATAAAGATTCCGTTATTATCTCCTTTTCCTCCATAACTCTCAACAGCGCTGGTTACAAAGGCAAGCTCCCAGCCTTCTTCAACCATAGAGTTAATTTTAGAAGTAATTACAGCATCATTAGCAGCAATGTTTTGGAAACGAATACCTCCTAAGTTAAAGAAGTTTAATAATTTCGTTTCTTCAAAATTCTTTACACGAATTTCAGATCGGCTAGATTTGTTTCTTTTGTCTTTTTTCGATTTTCCATCTGTTCTTTCAGAAGTAAAATCTTTGTAATTGCGCTCATCATTAGCAGAAATGATACGAGATCTTCCTAGTCCACTGGTAACAATAGACTCTACACTTGTGATAACCTTGTATTCATATACCTGAGCTTCAGCAGTATACATACATCCCAAAAGGGCAATTACTAAATAGAATTTTTTCATGATATTTGTTTTATGTTAAATGATTGTCTAAGGTAGACAAAAATGATGCCAATACAATAAATGATGTTTGAATGATAGGAACTGTATATAAATCAACTGGAAGTTGGTATTGGGTAAAATCTGATACAGAACACCTTCATAAATGTAGAATTAAAGGAAAATTTCGTATCAAAGGAATCAAAAGTACCAATCCAATTGCTGTTGGAGATGAAGTTGATTTTGAATTAGAAACTATTGGCGATGAAGAAGTAGGAATTATCACTAAAATTCATGAAAGGAAAAACTACATCGTTCGTAAATCGGTTAACCTTTCTAAGCAAACTCATATTATTGCGTCTAATATAGATCAAGTTTTTTTACTTGTTACAATCAACAATCCACCTACTTTAACAACTTTTATAGATCGGTTTTTAGCAACTGCAGAAGCATATTCTATTGAAGTAATTTTAGTTTTTAATAAAATAGATACTTATGCAATTGAAGAGCGAGCCGAAATTTTATATCTCAAAGATATTTATGAGCCTATTGGTTACAAATGCATCGAAGTTTCTTCAATAGAAAAAACAAATGTAGATGAGGTAAAAGACCTTATGAAAGGAAAAGTGAGTATGTTCTCAGGGCATTCTGGAGTGGGGAAAACAACATTAATTAATGCAATTGAACCTGGATTGGATTTGAAAACTAAAGAAATTTCAGAACAACACAAACAAGGGCAGCACACAACAACATTTGCAGAAATGTTTGATTTAAGCTTTGGAGCAAAGATTATAGATACACCAGGAATTAAAGGTTTTGGAGTAGTTGATATGGACAAAGAAGAACTGGGAGACTACTTTCCTGAGTTCTTTGCTTTAAAAGAGCATTGTAAGTTTAACAATTGTATTCATGTGAATGAGCCGCAATGCGCAGTAAAAGAAGCTTTAGATGAAGAAGAAGTTTCATGGTCTCGTTACAAAAGTTATCTGCAAATTTTAGAAGGAGAAGAAGAACATTATAGAACGGATACTTGGGAAAACGAATAGTATGAAAGCAGTAATACAACGAGTTTCAAAAGCAAGTGTAACAATCAATCACAAAAAAGTTGCAAACATTCAACAAGGACTCTTAATCCTTTTAGGAATTGAAGATGCCGATACAAAAGAAGATATAGATTGGCTGTCAAAAAAGATTGCAAACCTTCGCATTTTTAATGATGAAAACGGTGTGATGAATACATCCTTACTTGATGTAAATGGAGAAGCTATTGTTGTAAGTCAATTCACACTACACGCCTCTACAAAAAAGGGAAACAGACCCAGTTACATTAAAGCAGCTAAACCCAATGTAGCAATTCCTTTGTATGAAAAGTTTGTTTCACAATTTCAAATCGATATTCAGCGAGAAGTGCAAACTGGAGAATTTGGTGCAGACATGAAAGTAGAACTCCTAAATGACGGGCCAGTAACTATTGTTATAGATACAAAAGATAAAAAATAAATAATTTATTTTCCATGGAAAATATTTTAATGTATATTTGCCATATAAATTTTAAACACTAATTAATTATAACCGAAAATGAAAAAAGTACTTATTGCAATAGTGGCAATTTCTACCGTGATAATTTCTTGTAAAGGAGAAAAGAAAGAAAAGCTAGAAGTTAAAGAAGAAGTAAAAGTTGAAAAGGCAGTAGCACAAAACAATGTAGATTTATCTGCATCATTATTAAGTTGGAAAGGTACAAAACCTGGAGGTGCTCATAATGGGACAGTAGCTTTAAAAGAAAGCTCTTTAGTAGTTGAGAACGGAAAAATTAGTTCTGGTGAATTTTTAGTAGATATGAGTTCTATCAAGAATTTAGACATTAAAAGTCCAGAATATGGCGCCAAGTTAGTAGCGCATTTAAGCAATGAAGATTTCTTTGATGTAACTAAATACCCAACATCTAAATTCGTAATCACTTCTGTAGAAGAAAAAGAAGGAAAATTAGCAGTTACAGGAAACTTAACAATTAAAGATGTAACAAAGAGCATTACAATTCCAGCTACATTGTCACAAGAAAATGGCGTACATGTTTTTAAAAGTGAAACATTTAATATTGATAGAGCTGATTTTAATGTAAAGCATAAGTCGAAGAGATTTTTTGACAATTTAAAAGATAAGTTTATCGATGATCTAGTAGAAATGTCTTTTGAAGTAAGAACGAAGGCATAGCAAGATTTAGAAATACAAAGATTCTAACCCAAGGTTTTAAACCTTGGGTTATTTTTTTATCTTGCAATCAATTAACATGCAAACCAAACGTATGAAAAAGAAAAAATTGCTATTTCCGTTTCTTTTCTTTTTGCTGGTTAGTTCAAGCCTTTTTAGTCAAGAGTCTAATCTGATGGCTTCAACAATTCCTGCCGAGTTAAAAGAGAATGCAAATTCAGTTCTAAGAACAGAAACAATGAATGTTAGTGTTTTGGCAATAAATAAAATGAATGTCAAAGTAAAACAGGTAATAACTATTCTAAATAAAATTGGTCATGACCAGCATTATGATACTTCTGTGGGGTATGACAATGATAGAAAAATAAAAAAGTTAAAACTTACAATTTACAATGCTTCTGGAATAGAAATAAAAAGAGTAAGCAAGAACAAATTTATTGATATAAGTGCTGTTGACGGAGGAACATTATACTCTGATTCAAGAGTTAAATATTACGATTATATACCGATTTCATTTCCATATACTTTTGTTTTAGAATATGAATTTGAAAGTAGTTCTACTGGGTTTATACCTAAATGGTTTCCAGTGAAAAGTTATAATTTATCAGTGGAAAATAGTAATTATAGGTTTAGTAATAATATTGGTTTAAAAATAAGAACAAAAGAAAATCAATTCAAAGGGAATGAGATTGTAAAAAACATATCGTCCAATTCTGTTCATTTTAACTTAAAAAATTTTAAAGCAGTTAAATATGAAAGCATGAGTGTTTCTTTTGAAAGTATTATGCCTAATCTGTTAGTTGGATTAAACGAATTTTCTTTAAAGAATATAAAAGGAAAAGCTAATAATTGGGAAGAGTTTGGGAAATGGAGATATGATTATCTCCTTAATGGTAAAGATAAAGTTTCAGAAGAAATTAGGGCTAAAATTATAAAAATGGTAGAAGGAGTTGAAAGTGATATAGAAAAAGCAAAAATAATTTACCAATATGTTCAAAATAAAACGCGTTATATCAGCGTTCAGGAAGGTATAGGCGGCTGGAAACCTATTGCTGCAAATCAAGTAGATAAAGTTGGATACGGAGATTGTAAAGGTTTGACAAATTATACCAAAGCCTTATTAGATGCAGTTAATGTAGTTTCTCATTATTCAATCGTATGGGCAGGGTCTACAGAAAAAAGTGTAGAGAAAGATTTTTTTTCTATGCAAGGAAATCACGTAATCTTAAATATACCGAATCAAGGAGAAGATATCTGGTTAGAATGTACAAGCCAGGTGATGCCTTTTGGATTTTTAGGAGACTTTACAGATAACAGAGATGTACTTGTTGTAACTCCAGAAGGTGGTATTATCAAAAGAACTCCTGCATATTTAGATGAACACAACCTTCAAACAACAAAAGCAACCGTTACGTTTGATCCCAAAGGAAATTTAAGCGCAGAGTTAATAAGAAAATCAGAAGGAATTCAATATGATAGTTCTTTTTTCTTAGAAGACAAATCTAAAACAGAACAAATAGAACATTACAAAAGTAATGTTTGGGGATACAATAACAACCTTGAAGTTAATTCCATAAAATTAACCAATGATAGAGATTCAATTCAATTTACAGAAGAGCTAAATCTTGTTGCTAATAACTATGCATCTGTAAACAACGATGAGTTTATTTTTAGAATAAATGCCTTTAATAAAAATAGTTTTGTACCTAAAAGATACCGAAACAGAAAGCTTCCTTTAAAAGTCACTAGAGGTTACAAAGATGTAGATGAATACACCATTAAACTACCAGAAGGATATTCTGTTGTAGTTTTGCCCAATGCTATTGATGTAACTACAAAGTTTGGAACCTACAAAATGTCTGTAGAAAAGCAAGATGATGCTACCTTACTATATAAAAAAGAATTGCTTGTTAAACACGGACTCTACCCAAAAGAAGAGTATGATGCTTACCGAAAGTTCAGAAGAAAAGTAGCACGGTATGACAACTTGAAAATTGCACTAAAAAAAAATAAGTCATAATTTAATTATACATTAATATCCGATAAAAATTGCTAACCAAAAATCAACCAACCATGAAAAGAATAATCATTATGATGCTGATGACATTTACTGCTTCAGCCATGTTTTCACAGAATTTCGATTTTGGAAAAGTTTCCAAACAAGAATTAGAAGAGAAAATCTATTTAAAAGACTCAACAGTAGAAGCTGCATACTTATATAAGTATAGAAGAACCTATTTCGACTATACACCAGATAATGGTTTCTTATTGATTAATGAAGTACATGAGCGTATAAAAATCTATACAAAAGAAGGTTTTGATTACGCAACAAAAGAGATTCGATATTACTATCCTGAGAGCGGATACAAAGATAAAATCACTGGGATAAAAGCCTATTCCTATAATTTAGAAGGAGGTAAGATTAAAAAAACAAAATTAGGGAAGAAAGACATTTTTGAAACTCAAGTAAGTAAGAATTTCAAAAT
Source organism: Pseudotenacibaculum sp. MALMAid0570 (assembly GCF_040151415.1). Lineage (NCBI taxonomy): Bacteria > Pseudomonadati > Bacteroidota > Flavobacteriia > Flavobacteriales > Flavobacteriaceae > Pseudotenacibaculum > Pseudotenacibaculum sp. MALMAid0570. The sequence continues at coordinate 241,697 of NZ_JBDKWF010000044.1, read as the reverse complement.
GAAAAAAATAACAATGCCTAATGTAAAAGAAGGAACTGTTATTGAGATTAAGTACAAGAAAACATCAGATTATTTCTTAGATGTAGAAGATTTACAATTTCAATACAGTATTCCAATAAATAAACTAGAATATTCAATTGCCATTCCAGAATATTTTAAATTCAATCAAACAGCTAAAGGATATTATTCGATTATCCCAGAAAAAAGAAAATCGAGAAAGACAACTACATTTACCTCTAGAAGTAGGACTGGAAGTACTGTACTTCACTCTTCTTCAACTACAAGTAAGTTAGAATATAATGTTGATATTGCAGATTATAAAGCTCAAAATGTTCCAGCCTTGAAAGATGATGAGCCATATACTTCTAATATGAATAACTATAGAGGAGGAATTGCCTATGAGTTAACTTCTATTCAATACCCTAATTCAATACCAAAGTTTTACTCCTCTTCATGGGGGAAAGTGGCAAATCAAATCTATAAATCACAAGCCTTTGGAGGTGAGTTAAATAAATCAGGTTACTATAAAAATGATTTGGAAGGAATTTTATCTTCTACGAGCGATAATTTTCAAAAGGTAGGAGCTATTTATCAGTTTGTAAAAACAAAAGTAAAATGGAACGGATATATAGGAATTTATTCAGATCTGGGAGTAAGAAAAGCATATAAAGATGGTGTAGGGAATTCTGCTGATATCAATTTAATGCTTATTTCTATGTTAAGAAGTGCTGGCTTGGATGCTAATCCAGTGTTGGTAAGTACAAGAAGTAATGGTGTGCCCTTTTTTCCAACCATTAAAGGGTTTAACTATGTAGTAGCTATAGTTAATGTTGGAGATGGGTATGTTCTGTTGGATGCAACAGAAAGATATGGAGAACCCAATATACTACCTACAAGAGCTTTGAATTGGAATGGAAGAGTGGTAAGGAAAGATGGAAGTTCTACTTGGATTCCTTTAACATCTTCTAGGCCAGCTACGAAAGAGCATTTTATTAGTGTGAAAATGGATTTAGATGAAGCCATTACGGAAGGAATGATACGTTCTAAATTTGCAAACTTAAGTGCACTAAATTACAGAAATAGCTACAACAATATCAAAGAAGAAAGTTTGATTGCTAAGGTTCAGGAAGATTACAATATAGATATTGAAAATTTCAAAGTGACTAATAATTTCAAATTAGGAAAACCAGTCACAAGAATGATCAAATTCTCCTCCGAAGACTTAATTGAAGAAATCAATGGGAAGATATACATCAGCCCTATGTTATTCTTTACACAATCTGTAAACCCGTTTAAAGCAGAAGAAAGAAAGTTTCCAGTAGATTTTGATTCTCCATGGAAAAATAAGTTCAATATAACGATAGCATTACCTGAAGGGTACGTAATTGAATCAATTCCAGAACAATTGGCAATTGGTATGCGAGACAATATGGGAGTGTTTAAATATCAGGTAAAACAAAGCGGAAATAAGATCAGCGTTTCTTGTATAACAGAATTTAAACAAGCAAAGATTGCTGCTTTATACTATCAAGAACTAAAGGAATTTTACAAAAGAATGATTGAAAAACAGCTAGAAAAGATTGTCTTGGTAAAATCATGAAAAATAAAAGCCTCAAATTTTTGAGGCTTTTGTTTAGATAGAAATTTCACTGGAATTTTTAACCTCACCAATTGAAAAAACGCTATGGGTACTTCCAATATGTTTTAAAACAGTAAGCTTATTTACCATAAACTCACGATAGGCTTTCATGTCTTCAACATATATTTTTAGGATATAGTCATAATCACCACTCACATGAAAGCACTCGGAAACTTCTTCCAATTGAAGAATCTGTTTTTCAAAATTGACAATGTATTCTTTTGTGTGGCGTTCGAGTTTTATGTGACAAAAAGCTAAAAAAGATCGTTTGATTTTATCGTTGTCTACCAAGGCGACATATTTTTTAATCACACCTTCCTTTTCTAATTTTTTAATACGCTCGTATATGGCGGTCACAGACAAGTTTAATTGCAAAGAAATTTGCTTATTTGTCTGTTTACTATCCTTCTGAAGAAGAAGGATGATCTTTTTATCAATCTCGTCTAATCGCATAGTGAAAATAAAACTATAATGAATTTTTAAATAATCCTTTATTAGATTATTAATCTTTAGAATTATATAAATATAGAAAATAAAACTATATTTTATATTAAGCATTGATTATTTATCTATTCTGTAATTATTTTGTGGAGGTAAAAATACGACAACCATGAAATTCAATCCAGCAGACAAAATCCAAGATTTACAATACTTTGGCGAATTTGGAGGGGTAAATCCTTCCATTTCAGATTCTTCAACCTACACATTTCTATCGGCAAAAACTATGTTTGATACTTTTGAAGGAAATGCAGATGGATGTTATTTATATTCTAGACACACTTCACCTAGTAATTTATATTTAGGAGAAGCTTTAGCAGCAATGGAAGGAACAGAAACAGCCAACGTAGCTGCTTCAGGAATGGGGGCAATTACACCGGTATTATTACAGTTATGTGAAGCTGGAGACCATATCGTTTCAAGTAGGACAATTTATGGAGGAACCTATGCCTTTTTAAAGAATTTTACTCCAAAAATGAACATTCAAACATCATTTGTTGATATTACAAAATTGGATGTTGTAGAGGCTGCAATTACAGAGGATACCAAGGTGTTATATTGCGAATCTGTAAGCAATCCTTTGTTAGAAGTAGCAGATATTAAAGGACTTTCTGAATTGGCAAAAAAGCACAATCTAAAATTAGTTGTAGACAATACCTTCTCACCACTTTCTATTTCACCAGTAAAGTTAGGAGCTGATGTTGTTGTACATAGTTTAACTAAATTCATCAATGGCTCATCAGATACAGTAGGAGGTGTTGTTTGTGGAACACAAGAATTTATTGATCAATTACGAAATGTAAACGATGGAGCAAGTATGCTATTAGGATCTACCATGGATAGTATGAGAGCGGCTTCAGTTTTAAAGAACTTAAGAACATTGCATATTCGCATGAAACAACATAGCAAGAATGCAATGTATTTGGCAAAAAAGTTCGAAGCTGATGGGTTAAAAACAGTATACCCAGGATTGACATCTCATTCTTCACATGAATTGTTTAAATCTATGATGAATCCAGAATATGGCTATGGAGGAATGTTAACTATTGATGTTGGAAGCTTAGAAAAAGCAAATGAGTTAATGGAGTTAATGCAGCATAAAAACTTAGGATACTTGGCCGTAAGTTTAGGGTTTTATAAAACTTTATTCTCAGCTCCAGGTTCTTCAACTTCGTCTGAAATTCCAGAAGAAGAACAAGCAGAAATGGGATTGTCAGATGGATTGATTCGATTTTCTATTGGTCTAGATAACAATATTGAAAGGACTTATGAAATTATGAGGGAATGTATGATAGAAATAGGAGTGTTGTCTAAAGAAGAAGTTATTTTGGTTTAAAAATCTCTAAAAGCTCTACCATAAATGCCTCCAAAGAAATCCCAAATACTTTCTATTTGAAGGTCTCTTTGAAAACGTTGTGTGTTCCAACGTTCATTCTCTTGAACAAGTTCAAAACTAAATAAAGAAGAATTTGCGTCATCCTCTATCATTAAAGGATAGCGCAAATCTTTGTATATAATTTGTTTAGTAGTATCAATCTTTTGAAGCGAATAATATTCTTTGCTAAACCATCGTAAAACTTTTAAATCAGCATGCTCCATATTTAAAAGATGATGGTTCTTTGGAATGATTATAATCTTATCAGCTACATTATTTTTGTCGAAAATAGAGTAAAAGGCAGCGTAATAATTTTCTTCAGTTTCTGCAACAGAATACCATAAAAAATTATTCAAAATGGTAGGTTGAGCGCTAAACCTCTGGTAAGTAATATTTGCTTCTTTATAAGTTTTCTTAAAAACAGAATCTACATATATTTTATTTCCAAGAGTGAATATAAGATAGGCAGAACTAATATAAATACCTGCTTTTACCCATTTGAATCTTTTCGGATTTTTCCTTTTAAAAAATAATGCAATGATTAATGTTATTAAAAAAGGAAGCGTATAAAAAGGATCGGCAACAGAAATATTATTAAATGCTAAACGATAATCAGTAAAAGGTAAAAATAGTTGAGTGCCATAAGGAGTAAAACTATCCAAGAGCGGATGTGTGAAAATAGATAAGAAAAATAGCCAAATCCAATCTTTAAGATTGGTAGTGTCTTTTCGTCTTCCAGAATTATACAATTCATAAAAAACAAACCCCAGAACCAGCGAAGCAATCAAAGCAAAGACAATAGAGTGCATAAAACCTCTATGAAAGGCTAGTTGATCAATTTCATTTGAATAGAAAAGATTCCCTATAATAACATCCAAATCGGGAACAGTACCGCCAATAGCACCAAAGAGCATGGCCTTGTTGCCAATTTTTTTTCCTAAAGCAACTTCTCCGCAAGCAGCCCCTAAAACAATTTGGGTTAAAGAATCCATAAATGCAAATGTAAGAAAAGAACATATTTGCGTAGCTTCATCGAAAATCGTAACATTACAGGACAAAAAATATCACAAAATGCAAGACGATAAAAACCTATCAAAAATCGATATTCAAGATCAACACATCATGGACAATAAAGAATTGAGTCTATGGGAGTCGTTTATTCCAGTTATAGTTTTGATGGGGTTTCTTGCATACAATATTTTCTTTGCAGATGGAGTAATGTTTGGAGACTATTCCAATCAATATATTCTCTTAATTGGAGGATTAGCAGCGGCACTTGTTGGTTTTTTCAATAAAGTCTCCGTAGTAAGAATGTTTCTGGAAGTTTGGGAAAACTGGAGAAGCATAATGATTCCTATTTTTATTCTATTGCTTGTAGGAGCTTTAGCAGGAACATGGTTGGTGAGCGGCATCATTCCTGCAATGGTTTACTATGGTTTACAGGTGTTAAGCCCTGAAATATTCTTGCCAGCATCCGTAATAATTGCTGCTATTATTTCTATAGCTACAGGAAGTTCATGGACAACTTCTGCTACTGTAGGAATTGCCTTGATTGGTATAGGAAGTGCGTTGGGAATTCCTGCAGGAATGATTGCAGGAGCAGTCATTTCTGGAGCGTATTTTGGAGATAAAATGTCGCCACTAAGTGATACCACAAACCTAGCGCCAGCAATGGCAGGAACCGATTTATTTACGCATATCAAGTACATGGCGTTTACAACTGTGCCTACTATTTTGGTAACTTTAGTTGCCTTTAGTATTATGAGTTTTACCATAGATACTTCTGGAGATGCGGATATAAGTGGGCTACTAGGAACTATAGATAAAACATTTAATATAACACCTTGGTTGTTTTTAGTGCCAGTAGCTGTAATAGCTATGATTCTGATGAAAACAAAACCGTTAATTGCTTTAGGAACAGGTGTAGTCTTGGCTGCAATTTTTGCATTTATTTTTCAATCAGATATTTTAACCTCACTTTCTGATTCAAGTTTTGAATCTATTTTAAATGCCGTGTTTACAGATACGCAAGTTCAAACCGATAATGAAAAACTAACTGAGTTATTTAGCGCAGGAGGAATGGGAGGTATGACTTGGACCATTTTATTAATTGTCTGTGCAATGGTCTTTGGTGGGATCATGGATGCCATTGGAGGCTTGGCAAAAATTACCAAAGCATTGTTATCAATGGCAAGTTCTATTTTTGGATTATTTGCTAGTACTGTGGCTAGTTGTTTAGGATTAAATGTAATAGCTTCAGATCAATATTTAGCGATAGTAATTCCAGGAAAAATGTTCAAACAAGCTTATGAAGATAGAGGACTGGCTCCAGAGAACTTAAGTAGAACTTTAGAAGATTCAGGAACTGTAACTTCTGTTTTAATACCTTGGAATACTTGTGGTGCTTATCAATCAGGTGTGTTAGGTGTAGGAGTTGCCGAGTACTTTTTCTATGCAATCTTCAACTGGTTATCGCCATTTATGACCTTAACATTTGCTGCGTTTAGAATTAAAATCAGACAGCTAACTGCTAAATAGATGATTGTTAGAGCAACCTTAAAAGATGCAACAAAACTTACCGAAATTGCCTTAGCTTCCAAAGCTTACTGGGGGTATACTGCTGAGCAAATAGAAAGTTGGAGAGACGACTTAACAGTCACTCCTGAAATGATTGAAAAGTGTGAGGTTCACAAAGCAATTTTGAACGGAGAAGTAAAAGGGTTTCACATTTTGAATCTAGAAGGTCAAAACGATATGTGTACTCTGGAATTCTTGTTTGTCTCACCCAAATCCATTGGAGAAAAAGTTGGGTATCTACTACTTAAACATGCATTTCAAATTGCACTAGCAAATCGCAAGTTACAAATGACACTGCTTGCAGATCCGAATGCGGCTAGCTTTTATGCTAAATATGGATTTAAAGAAGTGTCTAAAGAGAAAAGTTCAATTCCAGGGCGATTCTTACCTGTGATGGAGAAAGATTTATTAGGAGATAAAGAGTAAAGAGTAAGGAGTAAGGAGAAGTTAAAAAGATAGATAGTTTATAAAAAACATCTTTCTAAAATTCAAAATTCTAAATAAACCAATTCCAAACCAATCCAAATCTAATTACAAAATCACGATAAGGATAGTTAGGTGCAGAGAAATAATTTCGTGTGCCAAAGTTTGATAACGCATTATCTATTCTAAAGAAAAGACGAGTTCTTCTTACTTGCGCATTAAAGAATAAATCAACTGTTGGATAACCAATATCTGTAGCATTTTGAATGGTAAATTCAGACAATATTGGGTTATATGCATTGGCTTTATACTTTGAGAAATACTTAAAAGTAGCTCCTATTTGTACCTGCATCGGTTTTCCTTGAAACCAATAATCAGAATAATACAATGTATTTCTGGTAACCAATGTTGGAACTCTAAAAACAGAACCACCACTACTTACATTTTGATACATCAAGATATTATCTAAAGCAAACTTTTTGTATTTGAATTCACGAGAAGCTTTTAGTTTTAAATAAGTAATGTTTTCTGATGATTGATAGGGTTTATTGTCTTCTCCAAAATAAGTGTAGTTTTCAATATTGGTGAAATTTGCACTCGCATTAATCCATTTAGAGTTGAACTGAAATCCTAAATTCTGGGTTCTTATATTGTCAAAGTTGTTTTGCCAATTGTATTCGTTATAAGTATTTTGATGCAATAAGAAATTAAAATTGGGAGATTTTGAATTTAAGAGTAAGTTAGCCTTAACTGTAAACAAACTATCTTTTTTAAATGATAGGTTTCCATTAAAATTTGTTCCCGACAATCTTCCATTTCCAGGAATAATTTCACCAGAAGCATTAAGCTGAAAGTTTTTCACTTTAGCATTCCAGTCTGCACCAAAAGAGGCTGCGTCACCTTCTAGTTTACGAGTAGTTATAGCACTAGTTTGATTAAATATTTCGCTGTAACCATAGCTGTAATTCATCAAACTTGTTTTTACTCGAAAGGTTCCTAAGACATATTTAGAGTTGAATTCTAAAAAGAATTGATTCTTTAAAAAACTATTTTCGACACGATCGTTAACAGCTCCAGTAATATTAGAAGTTCCTAAAAAAGAAGTAGTAGAATTTTGTCTAAACTCATAGTTTTTTCCTTCAGATAAGAACGTATGACCAATTTTTAAATTGGTAAAATCTTTTTGATTCAAAGAGTCTTTAGCAGACAATAATTTAAAGTCGTGATTCAAATAAACTCTAGATCCTTTAAAAGAGTTTTCTGTGTTATCTAAATTCACATCCAATCGAGCTCTGTCTGTAAAATTAGGATCATTATTAATAAAAGATTGTAAAGCAGTAGTTGTTAGTCCTCCACTTTCTTCGTTTAAGAGGTCTTGAGTAGCTATATGTCCTCTTAAAGTATACTGATTCTCTTTGGTTTCGTAACGAAAAGTAGTTCTGAAATTTCCTTGACTTACTAAAGAGCTTCTATATTTTCCTAAAGAGCGCAAACCTTTGTATGCAATAGAAGCATTAAATCTCCTAGAGAAGTTTAATGTAAAAAACGATTCTAAAAATTGCCCTTGCTCTAAAGTGGTTAGAAACATAATCTCAGAAGTAGGTGTAGGAACATCATAATGGTTAATATCTTCTACTTCCATATAAAAGAATTGCTTGGCTCTAAAACCAATATCTGGTCGAATAGATACTCTATCAAAGTTATACCCTAAGCTGTTAAAAGTTTGTCCGATATTATGAAAAGGAAGCAATTCAAAATTATCCTTTCGTAAGAAATTAAACTTGTAGTGCTTTTTAATAGTGAGCGTTGTATCTATATACGTAGTGTCTTTAAAGAAAGATAAGATTTTATAATCTGTGTATTTGGTCTTTCCGCTTAATTTTACTTTAACGCTACTATTGGTAGTGTCTTTTAAAACTAGATTATTGCCATTTGCATTAAATTTCCCTTTATCTCCTAGTTTTGTTTTTTGAGCAAACAAACCAACATGTCCTAAGAAAACGAGGATAAAAAATAAAACAAGACTTCTTTTCATAAGGAATTTACTATCACAGGCAAAAGTAAACTTTTAAACGGAAATCTACTTTCTACATTTTAGAAAGAAATTTTTTTAACAAGAAATTAATTGCAATTCTATAGGATTTACTAAATTTAGGTGAAGAAAAAGTGCTATGAATCTCATGAATAACTTATTGGATTTTTATTCTTCGGACAATCTTAATGAAGATTTGTAGCTAATTACTAATTAATTAAAAATTTTTATGATGAAAAAAATCGTTTTTCTATTGTTTGCTACTATGGCAATTTCTAGCATTAGTGCACAACAATTAACTGAAGTAACAGATAATTGCGATGAAGTTGTTACAGAGCTTAAAGGTGAAATCTTTTATGGATATGAATTGGGGATGACATGGACTTTTGACACTGGGTCAGGTGGGATTTCTGTTGGACCTGGCTTAATTGTTTATGAAGTTGAAGTTGAAACTGGTTATATGGATGGTTCTGGAAATATGATTTGGGGAGGAACTACAAGCTACACGATTATCAGGTCTGACACTAATGGACGTCCTGATTTCTCTGCTTATGTTGGTCAAAGAACTAGTTATGCTAGATTTAGAGTGAAAATAGTAAATGAAGATGATTGCAATCCTTGGTCTGGTTGGAAGGTAGTTTCTTAAAGAAATTAACAAAACACCATTACAAATTGTAATGGTGTTTTTATATTTGAGAATGCTTAAAAACAATTATAGCGGATTTAAATTAGAAGCAGGAACTGATGAAGCAGGAAGGGGCTGTTTGTCTGGTCCTGTTGTAGCAGCAGCTGTAATTTTACCTGCAGATTTTGAGCATGAATTTTTAAACGATTCAAAGCAACTTTCCGAAACTAAAAGAAAGATATTACGTCCAATTATTGAAAAAGAAGCCCTTGCATTTGCAGTGTCTTTTATTCATAATGAAGAGGTTGATGAATTGAATGTCTTGCAAGCTTCCATTACTGGCATGCATAGGTCTATCGATCAGTTATCTATTGCACCAGAGTTTGTAATTGTTGATGGAAATAAATTCAAACCCTATAAAGATATTCCTCATAAGACAATTGTAAAAGGAGATGCTAAATACATGAGCATTGCTGCAGCCTCAGTTTTAGCAAAAACCTATAGAGACGATTTTATGGAAAAAATTCATCAAGAGTTTCCAGACTATAATTGGAAAAAGAATAAAGGATATCCAACCAAAGAACATCGAAACGCTATTCAGAACTCAGGAGCAACAAAATATCACAGAAAGACATTTAAATTGCTTCCTACACAACTAAAGTTAGACTTCTAGTAAAAATTCTTCTACTTCGAACTCTCTCTTAAAGTGATTTAAAATCTTTTGCTTTACTTCTTCAATATCAATTTTTTTATTGAGTTCAGCTTCTATTGAAGTAACAGCCTTACCACGTATTCCACAGGGAATAATATTGTCAAAATAACCTAAATCAGTATTTACATTTAGAGCAAATCCGTGCATAGTAACCCAACGACTACTACGAATTCCCATGGCGCAAATTTTTCTAGCAAACGGAGTTCCAACATCTAACCAAACACCTGTTTCTCCTTTACTTCTTTCTCCTTTCAAACCATATTCTGCAATGGTTTTTATAATTACTTCTTCTAACAGTCTAAGGTATTTATGAATATCTGTAAAGAAGTTCTCTAAATCTAAAATAGGATACCCTACTATTTGACCTGGGCCATGATATGTAATGTCTCCACCTCTATTAATTTTGTAATACGTAGCATTCTTTTCTTGAAGCTGTTTTTCATTAATTAATAGGTTATCCTGATCGCCGCTTTTTCCCAATGTATATACGTGAGGATGTTCTACAAAAAGAAAGTAATTAGAAGTAATTTCTGGAGTCTCAGCATGCCTATTTTTCCTTTTAACACTTATAATATTGTCTAAAAGCTCTGTTTGAAAATCCCAAACTTCTTTATAATCTTTTGGACCTAAGTCCATTAATGTTATCTTTTTATTCATAATGTATAATGCAAAGGTAAATATTTACCTATATTTGGGAACCATTAATCAATAAACAACCAAAATCTCGGTTTCACATGAAAATAAAATTACCCTTAAAGATTTTCTGTGCTCTTTTTTTTGTTGGTTTTATAGCCAATGCTCAAGAGACGTACTGGAAAAAAAGCAAGATAAGTTCTACCAGTAAAATTGCTGCTTCAAAGAACTTAAAACAAGATCAATACCACATCTTTTCTTTAGATGTGAATGCATTCAAAACCCAATTAACAAGCGCGCCTTTGAGAACAGATATTAGTTCTCGTTCTAATGTGGTGGTAAACTTTCCAAATCAAGATGGGAAGTTAGAACGCTTTTCTATTGTAGAAGCACCAGTTTTATCGCCTAAATTGGCGGCAGAACACCCAAATATAAAAACGTATTTAGGCTACGGTATAGATAGTCCAGGAGCAAGAATTCGTTTTAGTGTAACTCCTCAAGGAATACAAACAATGACTTCTTACATGGATAGACCTAATGTGTTTACAGTTCCAACAGAAAAAGGAAATACTTCAGAATACATTACATATAACCGAGGAGTAAGAGTAAATTCTGTTAAGGATTTTGAATGTATGACAGAAAATGAATTTGTTCCTATAAAAGATAGAAATTCTGTAACAAGTAGAGATGCTAATGATCAAATACTAAGAACATTTAGAATTGCAATTTCTACCAATGGAGAGTATACCAATTTCTGGGACGATGGAAATGCTGGAAATGGAGACGCTCAAGCAGATGCATTAGCTCAGGTTGTTTCTACATTAAACAGAAATAATGAAGTTTTTGAAGTAGATATGGCAGTTACATTCCAACTAGTGACAGGAACCGAGCTTATTTTTACAAATGCAGCTACAGATCCTTATAGTGTTGGCGGATTAAATAATCAATTACAAACAACTTTAACCAATACTGTTGGTGAAGCTAATTATGATATTGGTCACTTACTTGCTTACGGAGGGAAGAATGGAAATGCAGGTTGTATTGGTTGTGTTTGTGTAAACGGACAAAAAGGTAGTGCATTCTCTTCTCACGATTTTCTAGACAATGACGGTGGAGCTTATATGGCTGATTTCTTTGATATCGATTATGTACCACACGAAATAGGTCACCAAATGGGAGCTTTACATACTCATGCGGCAGCTGATAATAATGCAGTAAATTTTGAGCCTGGTAGTGGTACAACTATCATGGGATATGCCGGAATTACTGGTTCTAATGACGTACAAGATCATAGTGACCCTTATTTTCATTATGGTAGTATCAATCAAATTTTAAATAATCTAATTACTCGTACTTGTTGGACGTCAACACCAATTGCTAACAACCCACCAGTTGCCAATGCAGGAAATGATTATACTATTCCTCAAGGAACAGCTTTTGTGTTAAAAGGATCTGCAACAGATGCAGACGGAGGAGATGTTTTAACCTATACATGGGAACAAATAGATGATGGATATACCACAAGAAGTGATTTTAGTCCGACTTTAACGTCTGGGCCATTATGGAGATCAAGACCTCCAACAACAAATACGGACAGATATATGCCAGTTTTAGCTAGAGTTCTAGCTGGGCAATTAACAGAAACCAATCCACTTGAAACGCCAGCTAATACTTCTTGGGAAACAGTCTCAACAGTATCTAGAACTTTAAATTTTGCTTTAACAGTAAGAGATCGTTCTGAAGCTAATGGAACTGGACAATTTCCGCAATCAGATTTCGACTTTATGACTGTTACAGTTGATGGTGCTTCCGGGCCATTTTCTGTAACATCTCAAAACTCAGCCGTAGAATATGATGTAGGAACAACGCAAACCGTAACCTGGCTTGTAGGTGGAACTGATGTAGGAAATGTAAATACACCTACTGTGAATATTCGTTTATCTATAGATGGCGGATTAACTTATCCATTTTTACTAGCTAGTGATGTTCCAAATGATGGAAGTCACGATGTTGGGATACCTGTTATTGGAGGAGAGACTTCTACTGCTAGGATAATGGTTGAAGGACATAACAATATTTTCTTTGCTGTTAATAGTTCAAATTTTTCTATTAAGCTAAGCGAGTTTGCAATAGCAGCTACAAATAGTACGGTAACAGTTTGTTCTCCAGATAATGCAGTATATAATTTAACCTATAATACATTCCTAGGATTTACGGATGTAACTAATTTTACGACTGAAGGACTTCCAGCGGGTGCAACAGGAGTATTTAATCCAACTTCTGCTTCTGCAGATGGAACTGCGTTTACATTAACAGTTTCTGGAACTAACTCACTTGCAGCAGGAAGTTATCCTTTTACAGTAAAAGGAACTTCTGGAGCTATAGAAAGAACAGTTCCTTTAACGTTAAATGTATTCAATCCTACTATAGCAGCTCCTAATTTAACTGCCCCTGCTGATACTACAATAGATTTTTCAGCAACAGGTACTTTAATGTGGGATGCAGATGCCAATGTAGAAAATTATCTTGTAGAAGTAGCTACTGATAACGGATTTGCAAATATTGTAGAGTCTAATACGGTACAAACAAATTCTTATACATTAGCAGGGTTGTCAAATATGACCCAGTATTTCTGGAGAGTTACTCCATCAAATCAATGTGCTACAGGAACGGTTTCTTCAGTATTTAGTTTTACTACAGCTAATTTAACTTGTAATACTTTTGATGCGACCGATTTACCACAAACAATCTCTACATCAGGAGCTGGAAATGTTTATACGTCAACAATTACAGTAACACCGGATTTTCCAATTACAGATGTAAATGTGACGTTTAGCGCAGATCATACTTGGGCAGCTGACTTAGATGTTTTCTTAATAAGTCCAAATGGAACTAGAGTTGAGTTAACTACTGATAATGATGGTGGTGTAAGCGGAGCTGATGATTACACAGATACAGTCTTTGATCAAGAAGCAGCAACATCTATCACTGATGGTTCTGCACCTTTCACTGGAACTTTCCGACCAGAAGGAGATTTGTCTACCATTTATGGTGAAATGTCTGGAGGAGATTGGGTTTTAGAAGTAACTGATGATGCTAATTTAGATGGAGGAACATTTACTAGATTTTCTCTAAACCTTTGTGTGCAAGGAGATATTCTTTCTACAAGAGAAGTGGAAGGAGTGTTTACAAATATGTCTTTATATCCAAACCCATCCGATGGCGAATTTAGCTTAAGTTTTGACACGCAAGGAAGCGATAAAGTTAAATTACAATTATTTGACATCGCAGGTAGAATGGTGAAGCAATTAGACTATGAAAATATATCAGCAAGATTTGCTAGAAGAGTTTCATTCAACGGAGTTTCTAAAGGGTTTTATCTTTTAAAAATAGTAAATGGAACAAAATTCTCTACAAAGAAAATTGTCATAGAATAACAATTACACAATACTCAAAAAAGCCGATTGTTTTAACAATCGGCTTTTTTTATAAACTAAAACCAAATTCAATTCGTTTTAGAAACAATTCACTTACTTTTGTTCTATGTCTATCAAAGTACAATCCGTTTCAAAATCATATGACGCACAACTTGCGCTACATCAGATTTCTTTTTCAGCAAAAAAAGGTGAGATTATTGGGTTTTTAGGGCCTAATGGAGCTGGGAAATCTACCATGATGAAAATCTTAACGGGATACATTCTTCCTAATGAAGGAGAAGTCTCGGTAAATGATATAGATGTACTTTCTAATGCAATTGAAGCACAAAAAAACATAGGGTATTTGCCTGAGCAAAATCCATTGTATGTAGATATGTATGTAAAAGAATACCTACAATTTCAGGCATCAATTTTTAAAGTCCCTAAAGAACGAGTTCAAGAAGTGATTGAACAGGTAGGCTTAACTCCAGAGGTTCATAAAAAAATAGGACAATTATCTAAAGGATACCAGCAAAGAGTGGGAATAGCTGCTGCTATTTTGCACAATCCTGAAGTGTTGATTTTAGATGAGCCCACCACTGGTTTAGATCCAAATCAGTTGCAAGAAATCAGAACATTGATTCAAAAATTAGGAAAAGAAAAAACCATTTTGTTTTCTACACATATCATGCAAGAAGTAGAAGCAGTTTGCGATCGTGTGATCATCATCAAAAAAGGAGAGTTGCTTTTAGACAAACCTTTAAAAGAGTTAAAAGAAAGCAATGAGCAATCTGTAGAAGTAACCTTTGATTATAAAATTGAAGAACAGTTTATTCAGAAACTGCCATATCTCAAATCATTCAAAAATAATTTTGATAACACTTGGTATTTAACGTTTGACGCTCAAGAAGACATGCGTCCTGTAATATTTGATTTTGCTCAAGAGCAAGGCTTGAAGATTCTAGAATTAAGCTCTCAAAACCAGAGTTTGGAAAAGTTGTTTAAGGAAGTGACAAATTAATTCAACTTAAAATTCACATGTTGTTTTTCTAGGGTTTGTAATAGCTCTGGTGTGATTTTAATCTTTGTGTTTCTGCTAGGAACTTCCAATTCTATTTCTTCTTGTACATCATAAATAACAAAACGCAAGGCTTGTTTTCCTGCATGACTCTTGAAGAGTTGTTCGAAACCTTGAATAGAATTGTTATTCACCTGTTCAATTGGAATCTTCACAGTAATCTTTTTGCAAAGATCATCCATTACATCATGTAATAATTTAAACTCCGTGAATTTTAATCGCGCATCACCTTGTACGCCTTCTTTGTTTACCCAGCCATTTAAAATTGTGGTTCTGATAAACAAGAAAGAATTAGGAACCAAGAAGTGTTTGAACTTCAAATAGTCTTCTCCGAAAATTTTAAACTCAAAACTATCAGAATAATCTTCAACATTAAAAATCGCCCAACCTTTTCCAGATTTAGAAACCCGATGTTGAACTTCGGTTACAATTCCACCAAAGACCAAATTATTACCAACATATTTGTTGATGTCTTCTTTAAAATGAGCTACACTGGCGTTGCAAAATTTTAATTCGTTTTTAAAATCATCTAACGGATGCGCAGAAATGTAAATCCCTACAACTTCTTTTTCTTTGGCAAGCTCTTCCATAGTTCCCCATTTTTCACATTCGGGAATATCTGGCTCTGGAAATTGAATTTCAGAAGTCTCTCCAAACAAAGAAACTTGAGACGAGTTTAAGTTCTCTTGGTATTTGTTTCCAAAACGAATGGCTCTTTCTATAAAGGTCTGGCCTTTTTCATCTAGTGCATAATACTGAGCTCTGTGTGTGTCAGAAAAAGAATCAAAACCTCCAGCAAGAATCAATCCGTCAAACGCTTTTTTATTAGCTGCTCTTAAATCAACACGTTTAGTAACATCAAAAATGGATTTGAAGTTTCCGTTTTCTTTACGCTCTTTGATAATGGCTTTAACGGCAGCACCACCAACTCCTTTAATCGCTCCCATTCCAAAACGAACAGCTCCTTGTTTGTTTACAGAGAATTTCAAATAAGATTCATTTACATCTGGACCTAACACTTCTAATCCCATTCGTTTACATTCTTCCATAAAGAAGGATACCGATTTGATATCGTTCATGTTATTAGAAAGTACTGAAGCCATGTATTCTGCAGGATAATGGGCTTTTAAATAAGCAGTTTGATAAGCAATCCAAGCATAACACGTAGAGTGTGATTTGTTAAATGCATACGATGCAAAAGCCTCCCAATCTTTCCAGATTTTTTCTAACTTTTCTTCATCATGACCATTTTTTCCAGCTTGTTCAATAAACTTAGGTTTCATTTTGGCAAGAACCGCTGCTTGCTTTTTTCCCATGGCTTTACGCAATACATCGGCTTCACCTTTGGTAAAATCGGCGAGCTTTTGTGAAAGTAGCATTACTTGCTCCTGATACACGGTAATCCCGTAGGTTTCAGATAAGTATTCCTCCATGGCAGGTAAATCGTATTCGATTTCCTCTTTCCCGTGCTTTCTATTAATAAACGAAGGAATATATTCCATCGGACCTGGTCTGTACAATGCATTCATGGCAATCAAATCACCAAAAACTGTAGGTTTTAAAGAACGCATGTGTTTTTGCATTCCGGGAGATTCGTATTGGAAAATACCAACGGTTTCTCCTCGTTGAAAGAGTTCATAAGTTTTTTCATCATCCAGCGGAAAGCTCTCTGGATCTAACTCAACACCATGACGTGCCTTTACAATTTTCACGGTGTCTTTAATGAGTGTTAAAGTTTTCAACCCTAAGAAATCCATCTTCAACAACCCAGCACTCTCTACCACCGAGTTGTCAAACTGAGTGACATACATGTCTGAATCTTTGGCAACTGCTACAGGAACAAAATTGGTAATGTCGTCTGGTGTAATAATTACTCCACAAGCATGAATTCCTGTATTACGAACAGAACCTTCTAAAACCAAAGCTTTGTTGATAGTTTCGGCTTCAATTCCAGTGCCTTCAGCTATAGCTTTTAGTTCGTTCACCATGTCTTTTTCTTCAGAACGCAAACCAGCTACTTTTCCTTTGCTTTTTGCATCTTCTCCAAAGATGTTATTTAGTTTAAGATTTGGAATTAACTTGGCAATTCTATCGGCTTCAAAAAGTGGTAAATCTAGAACACGAGCTGTATCTCTAATAGAAGATTTTGCAGCCATGGTTCCATAAGTAATAATTTGTGCTACTTGGTTGGATCCGTATTTGTTAATTACATAATCCATCACACGACCTCTTCCTTCATCGTCAAAGTCGATATCAATATCAGGCATTGATACACGTTCTGGATTTAAGAAACGCTCAAAAAGTAGATCGTACTTAATGGGGTCTATGTTGGTAATCCACAAACAATATGCTACCACAGAACCTGCCGCAGAACCACGCCCAGGTCCAACAGAAACATTCATGTTTCTCGCTTCTCTAATAAAATCTTCAACAATTAAGAAATACCCAGGATATCCAGTATTTTCAATTACCTCCAATTCGAAATCCAATCGTTCTTTGATAGATTCGGTAATGTCACCATATCTTTTTTTGGCACCTTCGTAGGTAATGTGTTTTAAATAATTGTTTTCACCTCTTTTTCCTCCATCTTCATCATCTAAAGGATCTTTAAATTCTTCTGGAATTTCAAAAGCTGGTAACAATACATCTCTAGCCAAAGAAAAGACTTCTATTTTGTCTACAATTTCTTGAATATTGATGATGGCTTCTGGTAAATCGGCAAACAATTCTTTCATCTCATCTGTCGACTTAAAGTAGTACTCGTCATTTGGTAAGCCATAACGATATCCTCTTCCTTTTCCTTTAGGAGTGGCTTGTTTTTCACCATCTTTTACACATAATAAAATATCATGTGCGTTGGCATCTTCTTTATTGAGGTAGAAAGTATTATTTGAAGCTACAACTTTGATATTGTGCTTTTTTGAGAATTGTAAAAGAGTCTCATTTACAACTTTTTCATCTTCTTGTCCGTGGCGCATCAACTCGATATACAAATCATCGCCAAATTGTTCTTTCCACCAAAGTAGTGCTTCTTCAGCTTGACTTTCTCCTATGTTTAGAATCTTATTTGGAACTTCACCATACAGATTTCCTGTTAAAACAATAACATCTTCTTTGTATTGTTCTATAATATTTCTATCAATTCTTGGTACATAATAGAATCCGTCAACAAAAGCTTTGGATGACATCTTTGCCAGATTGTGATATCCTTTTTTACTCTTGGCAAGCATGACAACTTGATATCCGTTGTCTTTGATATTTTTATTTGTGTGATCTTGACAAACATAAAACTCACATCCTAAAATTGGTTTTAGAATGGTTTCTGAAGGTTCTTCGCCATTGGCTTCGGCTTCTTCGTTTTTAATGGCAGCTTGTTTGTTATGACCTAAGACTGCTGAAACGAAATGAAAAGAGGCCATCATATTTCCTGTGTCAGTTAGTGCTACAGCAGACATGTTGTCTTGAGCAGCTGTCTTTACAATATTGCCAATTTGAATGGTGGATTGTAATACAGAAAACTGAGTGTGGTTGTGTAAATGTGCAAATTGTACGTCTTTTAATTCTGCTAAACCGTCAGAAGTACTTTTGGTTACTTCCACTTCTTTTAGTGATTCTATTCTTTTACGAATCTTATCACTTTCTTTTTTAAGATTGATGTGCTTCAATCCTATTACCTGAATTGGTTTTGGATTGGTTTCAGAGAAGTTTTCAAAATAACTCTCATCTACATCTAGCTCTTCTTTGGTGAACTCTCTAAGACGAATTAATTCTAGGAAACAGCGAGTTGTGGCTTCTACATCGGCAGTTGCATTATGCGCTTCATCAAATCCTACTCCAAACAAATGATTGTGAAGTTCTGTAAGTGTTGGAAGCTTGAATTTTCCACCTCGTCCACCAGGAATCTGACATAGTAGAGCAGTGTGTTCTGTACATGTGTCTAAAACTGGCAGCTCAGTCAAATTGTTTTCAACGCCCAAACGATGGAATTCACATCCCATAATATTTACATCAAAGCCAACATTTTGTCCGACAATAAATTTTGTTTTTGAGAGCGCTTCTTTAAACAATTCTAATCCTTCATCTAAAGGAATTCCTTGTTCTGCTGCAAGATCAGTAGAAATCCCATGAATACGTTCTGCATCATAAGGAATATTAAATCCGTCTGGCTGTACTAAGAAATCGTTATGCTCTAGAAGATTTCCCATTTCATCATGCAATTGCCATGCAATTTGTATACAGCGAGGCCAATTGTCTGTGTCAGTAATAGGAGCGTTCCAACTCTTCGGTAAACCAGTGGTTTCCGTATCAAAAATCAAGTACATAAGTGCGGATTTCTTTTCTAGAAATTAAGTAGTATAAAAGTAGGGAAAAAGGAGAAATGAAAAAAGAGAAAGAAGTAAGGAGTTATTGGGTTTTATTAACAATTAAGTTTGTTGCTTTGAGTAGGAATTTGGAGAATATTTTTTGTGCCAAGTTGTGTTATAAACCATTCGAGTAGTTTTCTATTCAATCAAGCTGTTGGCGTGATCACTCGAACTGACATTAGTCTACGTGCAAAAACTCAAAAGTTTTCTTTAAAACGAAGTCAAAATCTTCTGGAAAAGTTGATGCTTCCCAAGGTTGCTTGGCTCCAAAGACATGATTGGCATTTGAGACTTTACACAATTCACTATTAGGATTCCATTCATGTAATTTTTCAGCATGAGAAAAAGGAACTGCAATATCACCATCGCCATGAATAATCAAATGTGGAATGGTAATGTTCTTACAGGCTGTTTTGATATTCAAACGTTCTTTGTTTTTAATAAAATCTTCATAGAACTGAATATAATGAGGCATTTGCTGTTTTGTGCGTCCGTTTTCAATATATAAAACACCTTCTTTTTTCCATTGATCTAATTCGTCTCCTTCCTGAAACATTGATCTGCTGAGAGTGCACACAGCTGCCCAACTAACCACTTTTTTAATCCTTGGATCTTTTCCTGCAGTTAAGGTAACCATTCCACCACCTCTAGAATGACCAATTAAAATAATATTGCTGGTGTCTATTTCATGATGATGCTCATTGTTTTTGGTAATCCAGTCAATTACAGTTTGCAAATCATCATATTCAATGCTGTAATTAT
Source organism: Pseudotenacibaculum sp. MALMAid0570 (assembly GCF_040151415.1). NCBI lineage: Bacteria > Pseudomonadati > Bacteroidota > Flavobacteriia > Flavobacteriales > Flavobacteriaceae > Pseudotenacibaculum > Pseudotenacibaculum sp. MALMAid0570. The sequence continues at coordinate 221,563 of NZ_JBDKWF010000044.1, read as the reverse complement.
TCTGTCCGAATGCTTCCAAATCAGGAAAATCAATTACCTGTTCTGGAGTTCCTCCGTTGTGTGAAAAATTGAACTTTAATAAGGCAAATCCTTCCTCTAGAAACGCTTCGTTCATCTTTCCAAAAACACCCCAATCTTTATAGCCTTTATAACCATGTACAAAAATGACCAAAGGTTTTTTAACTCCATTTTTGTTGTAAAAAAGATCGGTAACAATGGGTCTTTTGTGTTTTCCTTTGAGCGGATAGTTTTTTAGAATTTGCATACCAAGAATAGATTTTGGTAAAAATAAAAGATTTAAGTGGTTGTTATTGTATCTGTTGAAAAAGATTTTTGTACATTTGCGCCCACTTATCACGAGATGGTAAGATTATTAATAACCAAGGTCGAGAACCTTAAAAAATTAAAAAAATGTCAGTAAAAATTAGATTACAAAGACACGGTAAGAAAGGGAAGCCATTTTATTGGATTGTTGCAGCTGATGCAAGAGCAAAAAGAGATGGTCGTTTCTTAGAGAAATTAGGAACTTATGATCCTAATAAAAACCCAGCAATTATCGATTTAGATGTTGATGGTGCTGTAAAGTGGTTACAAAACGGAGCGCAACCAACTGATACTGCAAGAGCAATTTTGTCGTACAAAGGAGCGATGTTAAAAAACCATTTAGCAGGAGGTGTAGCAAAAGGAGCTTTCACTGAAGAAGAAGCTGAGAAGAAATTCCAAGCTTGGTTAGATGAAAAAGCTGGTAAAGTTGCTACCAAAGAAGAGAGCTTAGCTAAAGCGAAAGCCGAAGCAAAAGCAAAAGCATTAGAAGCTGAAAAAGCTGTAAACGAAGCAAGAACTGCCGCTGCTGTTGAAGTAGAAGAGGAAGTTGCTGAGGAAGCTACAGAAGAGGTTACTGCAGAAGCTACTGAAGAAGTTGCTGCTGAAGAAACAGCTGAAACTACAGAAGAAGAAACTAAAGAAGAGGCTGCAGAGTAGTCGCTTTTACGAGGATGCGTAAAGAAGATTGTTTTTATTTAGGCAAAATCGTTAAAAAACATAGTTTTAAAGGCGAAGTTATTATCAAGTTAGATACTGATGAGCCTGAACTGTACAGAAATATGGAATCAGTATTTGTCGACTTAGGAGGCAATCTGGTTCCATTTTTTATTGAAAGAAGTTCTTTAAGCAAAGGAACAATGCTTCGTGTAAAGTTTGATGATGTAAACTCAGAAGACGAAGCAGATTCTATTATGAAATCGGGAATCTATTTACCTTTAGACTTATTGCCAAAATTAGAAGGAACTCAGTTTTACTTTCATGAGGTGATTGGTTTTAAGGTGATTGATGCAAATCATGGTGAAGTTGGAGTAATTGTAAACATAAACGATACGGCTGCTCAAGCTTTGTTTGAAATAGAAAGGGGAGACAAAGAGATTTTTATTCCGTTGATAGATGACTTTATTAAGAAAGTAGACAGAGAAAAGAAAGAAGTACATGTTGAAACGCCTGAAGGGTTGATAGACTTGTATCTATCCTGAGACAAAGTTCAGTATAAATAGAGAGGTGGCCGAGTGGTCGAAGGCGCACGCCTGGAAAGTGTGTATACTCCAAAAGGGTATCGAGGGTTCGAATCCCTTCCTCTCTGCAAAAGGAAACCGCAACGAACGTTGCGGTTTTTTTGGGTAAAGTAATTGCTATGAAAAAGGAAATGTACTGTAAAAGGTACTCTAAGATGGAGGCAGTAGACCCCATCTTAGTGTGTACCTAGAGTATTACCCCAACACTCTATATAATTGTTATTTACGTTTAAATTGTTCTTTTTAATATCTGTTGTTTTTGTATTCGTTGTTGTTCTATTTCTTGTTTTCTTTTACTTGCTAACTGCCAAATAGCGGCTTCGATATCTGGATTTTTACGTACTCCTTGAAAGACCATTCTTATGTATTGGATACTGTGTTCTTTTCCGTTTCGGTTGGTGATTTTTTTCTCTTTCAAAATTTCTAGAATATCATCTGCATAATATCCCTGAAATAATTGGCGCAATTCTTTTCTTTCTATTTCTGTAATCATAGGAATTATTCGTTGATTTTAACATATTTGTTATTATATTGTTATAGTTTTGTAGTAAACAAGATACGTAAATAAATTTACAAATCAAAAAATTAATGGTAAATAAATTTACTAACATAAAAGAAAGAGTAGTCCTAATTGCTAAGAAACAATCTATCTCTCAAGAACAGTTTTTTCATAGTATTGGGATGACTTCTGCGAACTTTAGAGGAAAGGCAAAAGAGACTCCTTTAAATTCTAAAGCGATTGTAAATATAATTACAAAGTATCCTGAAGTAGATTTGTATTGGTTGTTACTTGGAGAGAAAGAAAACCAGCAGGCCAATGTTGTGAATGAACCAGGGTTAGAGTATAAAACTATTCATCAAACCTGTGAAGAAAAAGACGAAATTATTGCCATGCTAAAGAATCAAATTCAGGATTTAAAAACAGACAAAGAAGACTTGAAAAAACTGCTTGGATTGGCTCAAGGAAAGAAGTAACTTTCTCCACTCTTAAATTCCAATATTATTAGCGCAAAACCATTTCATTTTAAAGAATTTACTATTCATCAAGATAAAACGGCTATGAAGGTAGGAACCGATGGTGTACTTTTAGGAGCTTGGTGTTCTGTAGAAAGTTTTCCAGATTCTATTTTAGATATAGGATCGGGTACGGGTTTGATAGCTTTAATGCTGGCACAACGTTGTGACGCTATGACTATTGATGCTGTGGAAGTTGATGAACAGGCGTATGAGCAAACAGTAGAAAACTTTGAACAATCTGATTGGGGAGATCGTTTGTTTTGCTATCACAGTTCGTTTCAAGAATTTGCTCAAGAAATGAGTGAAGAAGAAGAGCAGTACGATTTGATTGTTTCCAATCCACCATTTTATACCGACGAATTTGAAACCGAAGATGAAGCTAGAAACAAAGCTCGTTTTACATCTTCACTTTCATTTAAAGATCTCATAGAAGGTGTTGGAGAGTTATTGTCTTCAGAAGGAAAGTTTGCAACCATTATTCCTTATAAAGAAGAGCAAGACTTTGTTGATTTAGCTTCAGAAAAGAATTTATTTCTTAATAAAGTTTGTAGAGTTAAGGGAACTGCTAATTCACAATCTAAACGTAGTTTACTAGAGTTTTCATTTGAGCAAACAGAATTGATAGAGGAGGAATTGATTATAGAAATCTCTCGTCATGAGTATACAGAGGATTATCAATCGCTAACAAAAGATTTTTATTTAAAGATGTAGTCTAGGCTATTTTCTTTAGTTTTCTAAAATCTAGGATACAGCTTTTTGCATAGGCTTTAATACAAACCTTGTTTCTTTGATCTCCACCAATAAGATAAATATACCTTTTGGTTTCTTTGATAAAGATGCCTACATGATCTTGTTCATTTTCACTTAAAACAACAATGTCTCCAAAACTTGGAGAGCCAATAGATTCGCCAACAGACAACCAGCTTCTGACATCTAATTTGCCTGAATATTCGTATCCAGCATTTTTAACAACCCAATTTACAAATGCGCTAGACCAAGACGTATTCCTTTTTAAGTCGTTTTTTGCACACCCAATTGCTTCTAAATATTTAACAATTTGTGGGTGTATTTCCTTGTCGTGTTTTTCGTTAACTCCGTATTGAGTTAAGGCTATTTCTACTGTTTTCATTTTACTATTTTTTTCTAATTCTACAATTGGTTGAATTGGTAGAAAAGTGCAAAAAAGTATTCTTAGCTCCAATCAAAATTTTGTGAACTTCACAGCAACTTTTCCCAAAAACGACGTTATCTCTAGAAGAGGATTCAAATAATTATACTCTAAAGAATGTGGCAAGAAATATGCACCTTTCTATCAATATTATAAGAATCATAAGAAAGAGATTCTTCTAGAAAGTTGCCTAAACAAAAACAAATGTTTAAATTAGCAACGTAATATGAGACAAATATAAAACATATTACATAATTTCAAAACAGAAATGAGATTTTTTTTAAGAATTTAGATAATAAAAGGTGAGTAGTATATCTCTTAAAATAAAAGAAATTATTGATCATTTTCAGTTGAATAATTACTCTTTCTCTAAACGAATTGGAGTTACAAGTACAACTGTAGATAGTATTATTAATGGTAGGCCTCAGTCAGATGGTACTCGTAAAAAAACCAAACCGGGGTATGATGTACTCATGGCTATCATTAATGAATTTGGGATCAATCCAGACTACTTGTTTGGAAAAGATGAGCAGATGATTCGTGTGCAATCTCAAGAAGTTCAAACATATTCAGGAATTCCGCAAGTTGTCGCTGTAAATTCAAGCGGAAATGAGAATGTAATTTATGTTCCTATCAAGGCTAGAGCTGGATATTTGAATGGCTATGGTGATGCAGATTTTATTGAAACACTTCCTACCTTTAGTATGCCTCATTTAACCCATGGTACTTATCGCTGTTTTGAAGTGTTCGGAAATTCTATGGTGCGTACTTTTTTTGATGGTGATTTAGTTTTTGGAAAGTATGTAGAAAGTTTCAATGATATCAAAGATGGAAGAGTATATATTATTGTGAGTAAAAATGATGGAATTGTTCTAAAAAGAGTCATCAATAGAATTGAAGAAAGAGGGAAGTTAATTCTTAAAAGTGATAATAAGAATGGAAACTACCCAAGTTATACCATAGATGCAGAAGAGATAATGGAAGTTTGGTATGTAACCATGTTTGCCTCTAAGCAAATGCCAGAGCCTATGGATATTTATGACAAGTTACACGAACTAGAAAGTCAGTTAGTAGAATTAAAAGAATCTGTAGGGTTAGACCGCTAGAAGATCTCTTCAACCGATTACATTCTCAGGATTGTATCCTAAATAAGGTACTTTCTTCTCAGAAAATTGAATTCCATATTCTTTAAGTTCTTCCAAAATTGGCACGTATACTTCTTTACTAATTGGTAGTTGAACTCCAGGAGTGGTAATTTCACCATTGAGTATTTTTAAGGTGGCAATAGCAACAGGTAATCCTACAGTTTTAGCCATGGCAGTAAAGATCTGATTTTCACCTTTCACAACCATACTACTTTCTATCTGGCGTTTTTCACCATTAATTTCGTACCCAAACTTATGATGCATCACAATCATGTCTTTGTCATCCTCTTTTAAGGTCCAAGAATCCGACAATATTTTTTGAAGAATTTGAGCTGGTGTTGCATTTTTCAATCCAACTTTTTTATCAGCATTAAAAATATCTAACTCTACCAATTTGTCCCACATTACATCATCTTGATCAATCTTTAAATACGAACGTAGTTTTAATTCAACCGAATCGCTTGGAGAATAGGCCAAGAAAAGATTTGTAAAATCACGATAACTCATGTTTTCAGAATCTTCAATTGTATAAGTATCATCAGTCATTCCTAATTGTACGAATGTATTCCAAGCTCTAGAGAAACCAACTTTTCTAATGGTTCCTCTGTACATGGTGGGTATATTGTCTAAACCATAAACACTTCTATATTTTAAAGAGTCTCTATTGGCATAAGCTTCAAACTTTCCATCACCATTCAGGGTTAAAAATTCAGTTCTTCTAAAAAGCTTGTGATAGGGAATGTATTTATAGGTTCCTTCCTGAATAAATTTAGCAGCACCTCCTTGCCCGGCTACAACTACATTTCTTGGGTTCCAAGTAAACTTATAGTTCCACAAGTTGTCATCACTTTCTGGCGCAATCAACCCACCTGTAAAAGACTCAAATAATAATATTTTAGCGCCATTGTCACGAATTCTATCTATGACATCCATGGCACTCATATGATCAATACCTGGATCTACACCTATTTCATTCATAAACACCAGTCCTTTTTCTTTTGCAGCCTCATCTAATGATTTCATTTCTTTAGAAATATAAGAAGCTGTTACCATGTGTTTTCCAAACTCAACGCAATCTTTGGCTACTTCTATATGAAATCTAGCAGGTAACATAGAAACCACGATATCTGCTTTTTCGATTTCAGCTTTTCGTTGAGCCTCATTAAAGACGTCAAATTTTAATGCTTTGGCATTGGTGTGATCTTGAATTCTTTCTTCGGCATTTTCCAAAGAAATATCAGCAACAGTTATATACAGTTTCTCTGAATTGGATTTATCCAGTAGATACTTAATTAAAGAAGAGCTAGATCTTCCTGCTCCTATTACTAAAATGTTTCTCATCTTAGAATTATGATTAATTTTGGTTGATTGTAGAACGAAAATATAAAAAAACATTGCCCTGCAATCGTTTTTATAGATTAGATTATGAACAAAAATTTAAGTATTACTGCATTTTTAGGGTTAACTGCCATAGTATTAGGAGCTTTTGCTACACATAGTTTAAAAGAAAAATTATCATCAGAAGCTATGGCTAGCTTAGAAACAGCTATTCGTTATCAAATGTATCATGTATTGGTACTATTATTTGTAAACATATATCAAGAATTTTCAGAACGATTTAAACAGAGAGTTAGTATACTCTTCTTTTTAGGAATTCTATTTTTCTCAGGTTCTATATATACGATCTATTTGTTAGGAGTTTCAGCTAAGAGTATTTGGTTTGTAACCCCAATAGGAGGCTTGTTATTAGTTTTAGGTTGGTTGCTACTTTTTGTGTTTTTCATTCGAAAAGTAATCAACAAAAAATAGTGAATAAAAAAAGGATAGAAGACTTGTGGTGTAGAAAATATCCTTAATTTTGCCTCAATTAAGACAAACTAAAAAATAGGAAATGATAGATGTAAATACGAAATCGATTTCGTTAGATGGTCTAGGAATTGAAAATGCTACCATCCGTTATCAGCTGTCTTCTAATGATTTACACAAAATCACTTTAGAGAAAGGACAAGGAAAAGAATCTTCTTTAGGAGCAATTGCTGTTAATACAGGAGAATTTACTGGTCGATCGCCAATGGATCGTTTCATTGTAAAAGATGAAATAACCAAAGATGAAATTTGGTGGGGAGATATCAATATCCCTTTTGATCCTGAAAAATTTGACAAATTATATGATAAAGTCGTTTCGTATTTATCAGGAAAAGAAGTCTTTGTAAGGGATAGTTATGCATGTGCTGATCCTAGCTACAAATTAAATATCCGAGTTGTGAACGAATACCCATGGAGTAACATGTTTGCTTATAACATGTTTTTACGTCCAACAGAAGAAGAACTTAAAGACTTCGATCCTGAGTGGACAGTTATCAATGCTCCTGGATTTATGGCAGATGCAGAGATTGATGGAACTCGTCAACACAACTTTGCTATTTTAAATTTCGGAAAGAAAATTGCCTTAATTGGAGGTACAGGATATACTGGAGAAATTAAGAAGGGAATTTTCTCTGCGTTAAATTTCATTTTACCAGTATTTAAAAATACATTACCAATGCATTGCTCAGCTAATGTTGGAAAAGATGGCGATACAGCCATCTTTTTTGGTTTATCAGGTACAGGTAAAACAACATTATCTGCCGATCCAGATAGAAGATTAATTGGTGATGATGAGCATGGTTGGACTAATGAAAATACAGTGTTTAACTTCGAAGGAGGTTGTTATGCAAAAGCAATTGACCTTACAGAAGAAAAAGAACCTGAGATTTATCATGCAATCAAAAAAGGAGCTATCCTTGAAAATGTGATTATGGATGAGAATGGAGTAGTAGATTTTTCAGATGTTTCCATCACTCAGAATACTCGTGTAAGTTACCCTATTTATCATATTGATAATATTCAACCAGGATCAACTGGAAAAAATCCAAAGAACATTTTCTTTTTAACAGCTGATGCATTTGGAGTACTACCTCCAATTTCAAAGTTAACACCAGGTCAGGCTGCATATCATTTTATCTCTGGTTATACAGCAAAAGTAGCTGGAACTGAAGCTGGAGTTACTGAGCCATTACCTAGTTTCTCAGCTTGTTTTGGTGCTCCTTTTATGCCATTACATCCTACAAGATATGCTGAAATGTTGAGCAAGAAAATGCAAGAAGCTGGTGTAAATGTTTGGTTGGTAAATACTGGATGGACCGGAGGATCTTATGGAGTAGGACATAGAATGGCGTTAAAGTATACAAGGGCCATGATTACTGCTGCTTTGAATGGAGAATTAGGAGAAGTTAGTCATGAAACCTATCATAAACATTCAATTTTTGGATTACATCATCCAAGACAAATAGAAGGAATTCCTGAAGATATTTTACATCCAAGAAAAACTTGGAAAGACGAAGAGGTTTATTACCAAACTGCGATGAAATTAGCAAACTCTTTCAAGAAGAACTTTAAAAAGTTTGAAGAGTTCGCAAATGAAGAAATTATGTCTGGTGGGCCACTAGTTTAAATTTAGAATCAACAAGTATAGGAAAGCATCTCTCCCGAAGTTTCGGGATGAGATGCTTTTTTTATGGATTATTTTCTACTTTTAGAAGATATTAAACTAACTATGAGATACATCTATCTAATTGGGCTTTTCTTTTTGATGAGCTGTAATCAAACAAAAGAAGAAACTAAAAAGAATGTTACTAAAACTTCATTAGTAACACCAAAATTAACATTGGAACAAGCAAAAAGGTTAATTCAATTACCAGTTCATTGCATCAATGTAGAGTACCCAAATAAGTTAAATCAGACAATTGGAGGTAATGAAGATTTACAATCTCCTAAAGAATTACATCCAGCATTCTACGGGTGTTTTGATTGGCATTCGTCCGTACACGGACATTGGAGTTTAGTTTCGCTAATTAAACAATTTCCTAATCTAGAAAATGCTGAGGAAGTAAAAAAGATGTTATTAACCAACATTTCTAAAGAAAACATTGAAAAAGAAGTAGCTTATTTCTTTGGAAAACACAACAAGAGTTATGAACGAACTTATGGTTGGGCTTGGCTATTAAAGCTTGCTGAAGAATTACACACTTGGGATAATGAAACAGCAAGAGAATTAGAGAAAAATCTACAACCGCTTACAGATTTAATCGCGAAAAAATATATTGAATTTTTACCAAAACTCAAGTATCCAATTCGTGTTGGAGAACACACAAATACTGCATTCGGACTCACCTTTGCTTGGGATTATGCCAATACTGTTGGAAATAAGGAATTAAAAGATATAATCGAAAAAAGATCTAAAGAGTTCTTTATGAAGGATGCAGATTGCCCAATTACATGGGAACCTAGCGGTTATGATTTTCTATCACCATGTTTACAAGAAGCCGCAATGATGAAGCGAGTGCTTTCTAAAGAAGAGTTTGCTAGATGGTTTGCCAAATTTTTACCAGAGCTTAAAAGTCCCGACTATCAATTGGCAGTAGGAGAAGTTTCTGATAGAAAGGATGGAAAACTTGTGCATTTAGATGGAGTAAATTTCTCTCGTGCTTGGTGCTTGTATACCATTGTAAAAGACATGCCAGAGTATGACCATTTGAAAAATATCGCAGCAGAACATATCAATTACTCACTGCCTAATTTGGTAGGAGATAGTTATGAAGGAGGCCATTGGTTGGGAAGCTTCGCTATTTATGCTTTAAATACTTCAACCGATGATTAAGAACATTTTTAAAAATATTGGCCCTGGAACTTTAGTGGCGGCAGCCTTTATTGGTCCTGGAACTGTAACTTTATGTACGCTTGCGGGAGTTAATTTTGGCTTCAATTTACTTTGGGCAATGGTCTTATCAATTCTAGCCACAATTGTCTTGCAAGAAATGGCGGCAAGATTGGGGATTATTTCCCAAAAAGGATTGTCTGAGGTTATCAAATCAGAAATCAAAAACCCAATAGTTAATCAGTTTATGATGCTGTTAATTTTGTCAGCTATTGTTGTTGGTAATGCTTCGTATGAAGCTGGAAATATTAGCGGAGGAATTCTAGGATTGGAAACAATATTTGGTAAATCAGTATTAGAGTTTGGAGGTTTTTCAGTCAATATGATGAGCCTTTTAATCGGAGCAATTGCATTTGTTTTACTCTACATAGGAAACTATAAGTTTTTAGAAAAAGCCTTGATTACCTTAGTTTTGTTAATGAGTGTCTCGTTTATCATTACCGCTATTGTTACTAAACCAAATATTCTAGAAATTCTAAAAGGTGCTTTTGTACCTAAATCGCCAGAAGGAAGTTTGCTCACTATTATTGGTTTGATAGGAACCACTGTAGTTCCGTATAATTTGTTTTTGCATGCTTCTTTGGTGAAAGAAAAATGGAGTCAAAAAGAAGATTTAAAAGCTGTACGTAAAGACACAATTGTTTCTATTGTTTTGGGAGGATTGGTATCGATGGCTATTATAATATCAGCTGCATCAATTAGTTCTGGAGAAGTAAACAATGCTGCTGATCTAGCAAAAAGCTTAGCACCATTATATGGCGATTTTGCCAAATACTTTCTGGCGTTAGGATTGTTTGCAGCTGGAATTACATCTGCAATAACAGCTCCCTTGGCAGCAGCCTATGTTGCCAAAGGATGTTTTGGTTGGAAAGATGGATTAAAATCTAAGAAGTTCAGATTTGTTTGGGCAACAATCTTATTGTTAGGTGTCGCTTTTTCATCTTTTGGATTTAAGCCAATTGAGATCATCAAATTTGCACAAGTAGCCAATGGAATTTTATTACCTGTAATTGCAGGAGTGTTGTTATGGGTAGTGAATAAAAAAGGAGTGCTAGGAGATTTTGTGAATTCTAAAACACAAAATGTTTTAGGAATTATCATTTTAGTAACTACAATCTTCTTAGGATTAAGAGGATTGGATAAAGTTTTTGGATTTAATTTATTCTAATGATTGACTTTAACTGCGACGTAGGAGAGGGATTGAACAACGAGCATTTACTTATGCCATTAATTTCTTCTTGCAATATTGCCTGTGGCGGTCATGCAGGTTCTATTGAAATTATCGATAAAGTTCTTCAGCTGGCTATTGAAAACAATGTAAAGATTGGAGCACATCCAAGTTTTCCAGATAAGGAGAATTTTGGTCGCAAAATCATGGAAATTACAGATGAGAAATTGCAACAAAGTCTCAAAGAACAAATGCTTCTTTTCAAAGAAAGAGCAGCATTGCAAAATGGAAAGATTCACCATGTAAAACCGCATGGAGCATTGTACAATTTAATAGCTGTAAATGAAGAAAAAGCATTGTTGGTTGTAAAAGCCATTCAAGAGGTTTTTGGAACTATAAAAATCTATGTGCCATACAATTCTGTCATTGAAAAAGTAGCCATTGAAAGCGGACTCGAAATTGTATACGAAGCATTTGCAGATAGAAATTACAATGACAATTTAACCTTAGTTTCTAGAGCGCTTCCTTATGGAGTAATTACTGATAAAGAAAAGGTTGTTGCCCATGTAAAAAGAATGGCAGAAAAATCTGAAGTAAAGACAGTGCAAGATAATATCAAAGAGATAAAAGCAGATACTTTCTGTATTCATGGAGATAATAAGAACGTATTGGAAATTCTGGAAGCATTGAAAAGCGAATCAAATTAGATTGGACTTTTATAACCTAACATACAAGTCTTTTGGAGAATCCGCTATCTTAATAGAGTGGCCGGCTCAAATAGATGAAGGCATAATTCAAGATATAGTTGCTTTTGAAAGTAGCATTAAAAATAATAATGTCTTGGATACAATTATTGCCTACAATTCTTTGACTATTTCATATAAAGAAGAGGTCGACTTTACATCTGAAGTTTCTAAGCTGAAATCATTGTACAAAAAAAGACAGAATAATAGGGAACAAGAATCAAAGCTTTGGGAAATTCCTGTGTGCTATGACCTTAAATTTGGATTGGATTTGGAAGAGTTGGCAACTGAAAAGAAACTATCTGTTGATACAATCATTCGATTACATTCTGAGCCTAGATATCTTATTTATTTTTTAGGGTTTCAACCAGGGTTCTTGTATTTAGGAGGATTGAATGAACGCATTCACATGCCACGAAGAGAAAATCCTAGATTGCGAGTTGCTAAAGGAAGTGTTGGGATAGGAGGAGAACAAACAGGAGTCTATCCGTATGAATCTGCTGGAGGCTGGAATTTGATTGGGCGATCACCCATTGATTTTTTTGATGTTTCAAAATTGCAACCTTGTTTTGCGAAAGCTGGAGACCGAATTCAGTTTGTGCAGATTGATTTGGATGCATTTTATAAGATAGAAGATTTAATTAGTAAAGGAAAATATCAAATAAAGAGTATATGAAAAAGTTGGTTTGGAAACTAGTATTGCCTTTAACTGTATTGTCCTTTATGCTTTTTACTCAGTCCTGGCATGTTTTTGTAGCAGATGGGCCAGATGTATACATGAGAGGCTTTCCATTGATATGTGAGAGTCCAGGATTTCATACTTCGATGTCTAAACAGCTATTTGTAGCAGAGTTTTTAGGTAACCTATCTGTTTATTTTTTGTTCTGGTTTCTGGTTGTGTTTCTTTTCAATCGGTTTGTATTGAAAATTAAGGTTCGTAAATTCGTTTATAGATTTCTGATTTTTCTATCCATTTTGATATTAGCGTTGTATGCATCAATGTTGACTCTCGGGGATGTAGAGTTTAAATTTACTAGAGACTTTGATATTGAGGTAAAATCAACAAGTATAACTTTCTTAGGATTATGATCAAGGTATTACATCCAGGGATTTACTGCTCTGTGCAAGATCAGGGCCGATTAGGATTGGCTAAAAAAGGAATTCCTAGAGCGGGTTCTATGGATAGTTTTTCTGCTGATTTGGCGAATGTTTTATTGCAAAATGATAAAAAAAGTGCGGTTGTAGAAATCACATTTGGTCAAGGAAAGTTTGAGTTTACTTCGGGTGCTTATATCTGTTTGACAGGTGGTCATTTCTCTCCAAAAATCAATGCTATTTCTGTCAAAATGAATGCAGTCTATGAAATGAAAAAAGGTGATGTATTATCTTTTGGAAAACGATTGTATGGAGCAAGAACTTATTTGGCAGTTCAAGGTGGAATTCAAACGGAACCTGTTTTAGAAAGTAGAAGCTTTTTTGCAGGAATTACCCAACAAAGACTTATTAAGGGTGATAAATTAAAAATTCTAGAACAAAAATTTCATGAATTGGGTCATGCTAGAATTAAGAGTCATGATGAACATTTTACATCTTCTGAATTGGAATGTTTTCCTGGCCCTGAATATGACTTGTTAGATAACAATCAAAAAAAGCGACTCAAAGAATCGTTTACTATTTCAAGTGATACTAACAGAGTTGGTTATCGGTTGAATGAACTTGTTGAAAACGATTTACCATCCATTCTTACTTCTGCTGTCTTACCAGGAACCGTACAGTTAACACCTTCTGGAAAACTGATTGTTCTCATGCGAGACGCTCAGGTAACTGGTGGTTACCCAAGAGTCTTGCAATTAAGTGAGTATGCTGTTTCTAGATTGAGTCAGAAAATAGCTGGAGAAGAAATAAATTTTAGGTATTAATTTTCTCTAGCTTATATTGGTTTTGCACTTTTCGTTACAAACACCTTATATTTTTCTTTCTTGTGAACAACTCGTTCTCCTGTAGATCCACTGTGATAATTTAAATTAAAACTATTGTAATATTGACTAATAGGTCCAATCATAAGGTATAAATGACCATTAGATCCAATATATTGAGATGCTCTTACAGTTGGAACATCTGAAGGTAAGTTTACTTGGCTATGACCTTTATAAATTAAATGCTCTTTACTAGGAGCATCTGCATATAAATAACCAACCCATGTTATCCACAAAGGTCTCCCTATACCATAAGAATATCCTCTTAGTTCATATCGATACATTTCTCCACATCTTTGTGTTTCTGGAGTCATAATATGATAGTAACGGTCTTGCCATTCTTCACCTTTTTTGTACCATTTTTCAGGATGTAAGAATTGTACTAGATTAGAGCGGTGAACAATCTTTTGAGAATCGGTTTTTAGTGTTTGTGTAGCTTCATCCGATTTAGAAGCTAATACTTTTTTTTCTGATGACATAATAAATGATTTATGATTCTTAATTGTAAATAGAATCATATAATCACCAGCAATCAATCCTTACAGTTAGGTATTTTTAAGGAAATTATCTCTTGAAACTTTGTAACATTTTTGTATCAAAGCTCTCAAAACATTCAAATCTACATCTGCCAATTTATTGATATACAAACATCCTCTGCCATGTTTGCATTTCCCTAGTTGATTAAGCAATTCTTTTTCTTGTGCAATATCCATGGTTAGATAGAGTGTAATCTTAGTTTTCCGAACAGCAAAACCTGTATGAAACCATTCGAATTCTTCTTTTCCGCCTTTACGCTTGTAGGAGTATTTTCCATAACCAATGATAAAATAATCACCCCATATTTTGGGTTCACAACCGGTGATTTCTTGCATCATTTTAAGGATTACCTTGGCATCTTCTTGTTTAGCAATAGGTTCAATACTTTCTATGTATTTCCATACATCTTTATTAGTTTCTTGAGTTGCGAGTCCGGCCATTTTTTTTTGAATTATAAGATTTGAGAAACGCTTGCAATTAATGGTAAGATCATCGAAAAAATTAGTTTTACATCATCTACAGATTCTTTTCCTATTTTCCACCATCCTAAGTTCATTACTCCAGTATCAGCCTCTATTTTTTTATCAATTTTGATTCGTTTTAAATGAAGCAAAGAAGGGATGAAGAAGAGTGCTAGAATTAAGGTAAATGTAAGTGCATATAAATAAATAAACTCATTAGGATAAATGGCGTCAATATTCGTAATCTGCTCACCAATCATTTTCTTTTGCAATTGTGTTCCTACAATAGAAATGGCTACTAAAAATCCAGTTACCAAAGCAAAAGTGTTCAATTTTTCACGTAATGATTTGTAATGAGCAGCCATATTCTCATGAAGGTTTTCATTTATAGAAAGATTTTTTGATGCTACATTAATTAGAATAATTCCAGAAAGAGGAACTACAGCAATTAACAAAAAAGTACCTACCAAAGCACGAACTATATCTGTATTCTCAGGAAAAATAATGCCAAAATATTTAGTAACTCCATTACCAGAAATTAATGATCTAAGTAAGATGAGATCTGTTTCAAGCGCAAACATCAATGCAAATACACCTATAAGTAATGGGATAAATGCAAAAATTGTAGTCTTTGAAAACTTAATATCAAATTCTTTAATGAGACTTCTAATAAGAAAAAAGAGTAGCCATGCAGCAATAATTCCTATGGCTAGAGAAGTACTGTGAAATGAGATCCAAAGTATGGTAGCAGGAAACACATTTAAATAATTACTTTTTTTTCCTTTAGATGTAATAATATCGGTTTGTACTTGATGTACTTTCTCAGAAACTTTTACTGTATCTTTTCCAATAATCATCATGCGTTCTGTTCTTTGATCGGGTTCAATTAAGAGTGAATCTCTCATCAATTGATTGGATGCTACATAGACAAAAAAGCCTATGACAATAATTAGTGATAGTGTGAAGGGCGTATTTTTTTTCATTTTCTAGCTTTTTCTAGTGAATAGAAAGTGTTCTAATTATTTGATAATGATGTGAATATATGAAAAATAAAAAAGCCGCTCATTTGAGCGGCTTTTTTATTTTTATAAGAAGTGGAGGTTATTTTTCTTCTTTCACCTCTTTTTTAATTCTTACTTTGATGTTTTTGTCGGTACCTTTAAAAGCTTCAATCTTCTTTTCTACTTCTTCTTTAGTTCCTTCAAAAATTTCTTCTTTAGTAACAGTTTCTCCGTTTTCAGTTGTAGAAGTTGTAACCACTGCTTTTACAGTTCCATCATCGTTCTTAGTCATTTTTACCTTTATCGATTTATTGATGTCTACATCTTTGTCAGAAATAAACTTAGCATTAGAAGTTACTTTAATCTCAGTTCCATCTTCTTGAATCCAAACGTTAGCATCAGCATGTTTTTCAGTACCGTGACCTCCTAACATTGGAGCGATTACTAATCCTACTAAACAAGTTAATTTAATTAAGATGTTCATAGAAGGACCAGAAGTGTCTTTAAAAGGATCTCCAACAGTATCTCCAGTTACAGCAGCTTTATGAGCATCTGAACCTTTGTATGTCATTTCTCCGTTGATTTCTACACCTGCTTCAAAAGATTTCTTAGCATTATCCCAAGCACCTCCAGCGTTGTTTTGGAAGATCGCCCACATTACACCAGATACACAAACTCCAGCCATGTAACCACCTAATGGTTCAGCTCCAAATAATACACCAATTAAGATTGGAGTAATAATGGTAATTAAACCAGGTAAGATCATTTCTTTTAAGGCAGCTTTGGTAGAGATGTCTACACATTTTGCATATTCAGGAGTTCCTTTTCCTTCCATAATTCCAGGAATCTCTCTAAACTGACGACGTACTTCTTGTACCATTTCCATAGCAGCTTTACCTACAGATTCCATAGCTAATGCAGAGAAGATTACAGGAATCATTCCTCCTACGAATAACATAGCTAATACATCAGCTTTAAAAATATTGATTCCGTCAATTCCAGTAAAGGTTACATAAGCAGCAAATAAAGCTAATGCTGTTAAAGCAGCAGAAGCAATTGCAAATCCTTTACCTACTGCAGCAGTTGTATTTCCTACAGAATCTAAAATATCAGTTCTTTCACGAACGTGTTCTTCTAGTTCACTCATTTCAGCAACACCACCAGCGTTATCAGCAATAGGACCAAAAGCGTCAATTGCTAATTGCATAGCTGTTGTAGCCATCATTGCAGAAGCAGCTAAAGCAACTCCGTAGAATCCTGCTAAGAAGTAAGATCCAAAGATTGCAGCAGCAAATAAGATAACAGATAAGAAAGTAGATTTCATACCTACAGCTAATCCAGCAATGATATTTGTTGCAGCTCCAGTAGAACTATTTTTTACAATGTCTAAAACAGGTTTTTTACCTAAACTTGTATAGTATGCAGTTACTACAGAAATTAATGCACCTACAGCTAATCCTATACAGGCAGCATAGAATACATTCATTGAAGAAACAGCCTTAGTCCCTTCTCCAAAGAAGTTCATTTGCATTGTTTCTGGTAACATCCAATCGATTAAGAAATAACTAGCAACTAATGTTAATAAGATAGAAACCCAGTTTCCTAAGTCTAAAGCTTTTTGTACTTGTGCCTCTTTAGCAGTATTGTCTTTAATTCGTACCAAGAAGGTACCAATAATTGATGCTAATACACCAACTCCAGCAATCACTAATGGCAATAAGATTGGTCCCATGTTGTTAAAGGCATCAGTAAACTGACTTGTAGCAGACATGTCTCTGATTACATAGTTTCCTAATACCATAGCGGCTAATACTGTAGCTACATATGAACCAAATAAATCGGCTCCCATACCAGCAACATCACCTACATTATCACCTACGTTATCAGCAATTGTGGCTGGGTTACGTGGATCGTCCTCAGGAATTCCTGCTTCTACTTTTCCTACTAAATCAGCTCCAACATCAGCAGCTTTTGTATAGATACCACCTCCAACACGAGCAAATAAAGCAATAGATTCAGCTCCTAAAGAGAAACCAGCTAAAGTCTCTAAAACTACAGTCATATCATTATAGAAGTCTCCACCTTCAGTCATAAACTGACCTAAGAAAACGAAGAATAATAAACTCAAACCTAGTACAGCTAATCCTGCAACACCTAATCCCATTACAGTTCCACCTCCAAAAGAAACTTTTAAAGCTTGTGGTAAACTTGTCTTTGCAGCTTCGGCAGTTCTTGCATTTGCTTCAGTAGCGATACGCATTCCAACATTACCTGCTAAAGCAGAGAAAAATGCTCCAATAATAAATGCAGGAATAATCATTACACTAGTAGTTTCTACATATTGTGAAATTCCAAAAAGAGCACCTGATGCAATGATTACAAAAATTAATAGTAAACGATATTCTGCACCTAAGAATGCTAAAGCACCTTCTTTAATTGCTTTTGAAATTTCTTGCATTCTGTCATTACCTGCAGCTTGTTTTTTTACCCATGACATTTTGATGAACATAAATAGTAATCCTAAGATTGCTAATGCCATTGGTACAAAAATGATATTTGCTTCCATATAGTTTGATTTTGTTTATTAAGCTGGGCAAAAGTAGTAAAATAGACTCGAAAAGAAAAGCCCTTTTATATTGAATATCAAAGGGCTGTTATTAAGTATGTGTTGTCTAAAAACTATATGGTAAAATTCCCTTTAGTTTTATGCTCGCTATTTTTATAACGTTCTACACACTTTTCATAGATTTCATAAGCTTCGTCTGCATTACCCCAGCCACCTACATCTACTTTCTTTTTCTCTAAATCTTTATACACTTGAAAGAAGTGAGTAATTTCTTTTTTTCTGTGTGGATTTAGGTCTGTAATGTCTTTATAAGTATTCCAAATAGGGTCGGTTACCGGCACGCAAATTAATTTTTCATCTGGGCCTTTTTCATCTGCCATGTGAAAAACCCCAATAGGTTTTACTTCCATAACACACATTGGAAAAGTAGGTTCAGTACCCATTACCAATACGTCTAAAGGATCTCCATCTAAAGCTAAAGTTTCAGGGATAAATCCATAATCACCTGGATACATCATAGACGAAAAAAGCATTCGATCGAAACGAATCTTCTTCAACTCAAAATCATACTCATATTTGTTTCTACTTCCTTTTGGAATTTCTATTAAAACGTCAAATGTTTTCATGCTTTTAATTTTGGGCCGCAAAGATAGGTAATTGTAATGTTGTGAACAATCTTATTTTAAAAGTATGTACTACATTTTTTAATTAACTTTATGAAAAATTTATTGAGTGTTTTATGCGATTTAGAAAAGGTTTTTTCTTTTTAATGTTGATTGTTGTTTTTGGTTGTGATCAACGTCAAGCTGATGTTCCAGTTTGTGGAAGATTTGCATTTGTGTCTTCTGATTTATTTAACAACGCAATTAATAGAGGAGATTTTTTAATTCAAAGTGCAAGAGTTGAAGGAGATTGCCTTTTAATGGATATTGCTATTAGTGCTACTTGTGATATTAATGATACTGAAGTAGAGTTAATTGATTCTGGAAATATTATCGATTCTAGCTTGCCAGAAAGAAATTTAAGACTACTCTTAGATACAGATGATAGATGTCAGTTTTCTGAAATGGTTACAGTTAGTTTTGATCTTCGTCCTTTAAGAATTTCTGGGAAAGAAGAAGTAATCTTAAACATTCAAGCTTTTAACGATGCAATTTCTTACACTTACTAAAGTTTAAAAGAAGAATCCGGTTCCGAATGTAATTCCAAATTTACGAGCGCCAGGGTTGTTTAAGTAGTTCCCTCTGAAATTAAAATCAATTCGCAATACTTTCAAAATATTTGCAATTCCAATACTATACTCATAATACGGAGTGCTATTTGGAGCTCTTAAAACAATTTGCGATGGATTCGTAGTAGTATTCAAAGCAATGTTTTCATTAGATAATTCACCCCATGCTGTTCTAAATCCAATAACAGTTCTTAAATTTAATCTTCGTAATAAAGGTATTCTTGCAAAGAGTCTTCCGTTAAAGTTATGTTCTAAATGAAAAGAAGCGTAAGTATCTGTTACAAATTCGTAAAAATCTAATTGATTGAACGTGTTGAAAAAGGCAAAATACGTTTGATTCCCAGGAACAACACTTAACAATCCAAGAGGAACTTCGCCATAGGTTTTTCCCAGTTCTAGTGATGTGCGCATTCTCCCTAAACCACCGATAAACCAAGGTTGTGTATAAGCAAATTGTACTTTTGTATAATCAAAGTCACTATTAAGTACACCTTTATCACCTCGAGTAATTTGTAAGAAAATATTTCGCAAACGATCAGTATTCGTTGCAGTTTCTACTCCATGACCAGAAACTTTTCTTCCAGGGAAATAGTTTGCCGTAAAAATAGTCTCGTATTGTTTGATTTGAGAAGAAATTCCGCTAGGAGAATCAGGATTGTTATAATCTAAACTAAAAGTAGGAGAAGCTGATCTAAGTGTTTTGTAACTAGAAGAAAGGCTGAATACAAAATTTCGTAGTGGTTCTATTTGAACAGAAAACATAGAAAGATTGATGTTCGTTAGCTTGTCATTAGCGCCAGTTCCTACAATTGAAGATGAACCATTACTTCTTCCTAAAA
Source organism: Pseudotenacibaculum sp. MALMAid0570 (assembly GCF_040151415.1). Lineage (NCBI taxonomy): Bacteria > Pseudomonadati > Bacteroidota > Flavobacteriia > Flavobacteriales > Flavobacteriaceae > Pseudotenacibaculum > Pseudotenacibaculum sp. MALMAid0570. The sequence continues at coordinate 201,393 of NZ_JBDKWF010000044.1, read as the reverse complement.
CATCTGTAGAAGAGGTTAGGGTAGCTCCAATTTGTTCTACATCTCTTCTGTTTCCTCCAGAAATAATCAAACGACTTTTCTTGTCAAGCAAAGCTTTTCCTTGAATTCCGTATTTAAATCTTCTGTCTTTAAAACCATAAGCCGTGTAAGCTTCTATTCGCCAAGGATCATTATAGCCAAAATAAGTTCTACCACCAGTTCTTAAACGTAATCCTTCTACATCATTAAACCCAAACGTTGAGAAGATCGGACCATAGTCAAAATTAATTTTGTCAAATTCATAATAACCAGAAGATAGCGTTGCAATGGTATTATAAATTCGTTTGAATTTTTTAACCGTTTTGAGAGTGTCTAAGAGTTCATATACTCCTTGCTCATCTTTATTTAATTTTTCTAAACGATTCTTTTCCCAAAACTCATCAGGCTGATTGTAAACAGTTTCATCGTATTCATATTGCTTCTTGTCGTAGAATTTTTCATCTAATTTTTTATCAAATACGTAGTTTGTATAAAGAGTTGTTCGTTTACCATACAAACCTTTAGATTTTTCTCTTTTATTTAATGCAAAATCTGAAAGGAAGTAATCTCTTTTTAAAAGAAATATTGAATCATTTAAAATGTCAAACTCTTGCTCTATATAGATGTCTTTTACCCAGTTGATATTCGCATTCTTGGAAGCCTGCATGTTAATTTCTTTAATAGCAAATGTGGAGTCATTCACCCAAAAATCTCCCTTGAATGTTAATTCGTTTTTTCTTCTAGGGTAGTAAATGATATTATAACACCATTTGTTATCTATGAAAGCACTATCCGCTAAGTAGTAATTGTAGTTTTGAATTCCTGTACGAGATAAAGGGCTTACAAAACTTTTGTAAAAGAATTTCAGGTAATTATCGTAGATGTTGTAATCTGTATAGAGGTCATCAATAAAGTTAATGATGGCTTGATTGTTACTAAATCCAGTATTCTTATTTCCTTTTACAACCTCTTTTTCTTTATTGATTTCGTTATCGCCATAAACTTCAGAAACCGATTCATTTAAGAACACAGGAAGGTATGTTTTTCCTGTAATAGATGAGGTGTCTACATTTTTGAAGACAAATTCTAGTCCTCTAAACAATCGTTTCTTTTTAAAAGTACTATCAATTGTATTAAGGTCGAATTCTACTTTTTGATATTTTTTATATTGATATTGATTGAATTTTTTAACTCCGTTTTTACGTCTCTTTTCCCATATTTTACGAAGGATATCAATAGCTGGATTGTTTTTCTTAGGTTGTTTTCCTGTAACAATTACTACCTCATTTAATGTGTTTGCCTCTTCTTTAAGAACAAACTTCATGTTATAATTAACCTTTTTTGTAAATGCATATTCTAAAGTTTCATAACCTAAAAAAGAAACAATTAAGGTTTGCCATGTTTTTTTAGATTCTAGGTAAAACCTACCGTTTTCATCAGTGGTTGTTCCTTCTATAGATCCTTTAAATACAATACTGGCATAAGCAACAGGTTCGTTGTTTTCATCAAAAACACGTCCACTTACTTTTGTTTGAGCTGAGGCAACCGTAAATGAAAAAAGGAAAATGATAATTGAGAAATATCGCTTCATAAGAAAAAAAACTTCATCAACTTTTATGCCGATGAAGTTATTATAACGCAAAAAAATGCGATTTATTTGTATAAAACTTCTTTTACAGCTTTTACTACATGACTGCTATTTGGTAACCAAGCTTCTAATAAGACTGGCGAATAAGGAGCAGGCGTATCTGCTGTTGTAATTCTTTTAATTGGAGCATCTAAGTAATCAAAAGCTTCATCTTGAATTCTAAATGTAATCTCTGAAGAAACACTACCAAAAGGCCAAGCTTCCTCAAGGATAACTAAACGATTGGTTTTCTTAACAGATTCTACAATAGCAGCATGATCCATTGGACGAACTGTTCTTAAATCGATAATTTCAATAGAAATACCTTCTTTAGCCAATTCGTCTGCAGCTTTATAAGCTTCTTTGATAATCTTACCGAAAGAAACAACAGTAACATCAGTTCCTTCTCTTTTAATATCAGCTACACCAATAGGAATGATATACTCACCTTCAGGAATCTCCATTTTATCTCCATACATTTGTTCAGACTCCATGAAAATTACTGGATCATCATCTCTAATAGCTGCTTTTAATAAACCTTTAGCGTCATAAGGATTTGAAGGAACAATAACCTTTAACCCAGGACAATTGGCATACCAACTTTCAAAAGCTTGAGAGTGTGTTGCAGCTAACTGACCTGCAGAAGCTGTAGGTCCTCTAAAAACAATCGGACAATTAAACTGACCACCTGACATTTGCCTAATTTTAGCGGCATTGTTTATAATCTGATCAATACCTACTAAAGAGAAATTAAAGGTCATATATTCAACAATAGGTCTATTACCATTCATTGCAGAACCAACGGCAATTCCTCCAAAGCCTAACTCAGCAATAGGAGCATCTATTACTCGTTTTTCTCCAAACTCATCTAACATTCCTTTACTTGCCTTATAAGCACCATTATACTCTGCAACTTCTTCTCCAATTAAATAGATGCTTTCATCTCTTCGCATTTCTTCACTCATTGCCTCACAAATGGCTTCACGAAACTGAACTGTCTTCATTGATTTATTCTAGTTGTTTTTATTGAACAGCAAAAATAGGGAAATTCTCAAGAAAAAAAATGTACATTCACTTGCAAAATGCGATAACGATTTCAATGTTACAGTTTTTACAATTTTCAAAAGATAAAATTGCGCTATTTGTCTATATCATGATTAATGTATTTTATGTCATAAAATATGGACAACGTCAGAACTATGTACCTGTTTTTATTCTTGTTACGGTTTATGTTTTTTTTGTGATTTTGAGTGCAAAAAAATTTCACCTTTTGAAATGTTGGCTTGATAGAATGAAAAATTTCCGATTGCTTTTCTTTTCTATTGGGTTTCTAGCTTTCCTAGTATTCTTGATGTTGAATTTATATATAGATGAAAGTTCGCTAAATGTTTTGAGATATAAAGGGATGAATACTACTATCTCTCATGTATTATCTGGGGAATACCCTTATACTACTTTTTTGGATGGAAAAGGAGATACCACATCTAATCTACCAGGGCTATTTTATTTAGGAATGCCATTTTATCTTTTAGGAGATGTAGGATACTTACAGGTTTTCGTATTCATGCTAATATTATTATTTCTTTATAAGCTTGAAATTAGTAATTACAGAAAGATAGGTGTTCTGTGTTTGTTGCTAATGTGTCCAGCTTTTTTATGGGAGGTATTTGTAAAAAGTGATTTAATGAGCAATGTTTTCTTACTCTCTTTTTTTATGTATTGGTGGAGTAAAAAAAATGAAGAAAATTATTTTGAAAAGCCTGTTCTTCTCGCTTTTCTTATAGCTCTTTTTTTATTAACAAGGTTAATTGTTGTAATGCCATTAATCATTATGTTTTTCATGCCTTTTATGAAAGCTCAAATGAAGAATAAACTGATTTTTATTATAGCTTTAGTGTCATTTATATTCTTGATTTCTCTTCCTGTTTTAATTACAATTCCTAGTTGGGAAATTTTTCTTCAATATAATCCGTTGAATAATCAAACAGGAGAGGCGCCTTGGTTTTTGTCAGCTTTCTTTTTAACGCTTTCTTTTTTACTTTCGAAAAGATTTAATGCTCCAAACAAAATTTTCTTTGTCTTATCCTTATTGGTATTTAGTTTGGTTTTAGTAAGGTTTTTATTGAATGGTTTTGAAGAAGGTTTTTATCGAAATATCTTCTTGAATTTATTTGATATTTCTTATTTCGGACTTACAATTCCTTTTTTGTTTTTTTATGCAATACAACAAAAAAATATTATGCATGCATAGTATTTTTTAATTATTAAGTAGTATCTTCGTAGCCATCAAATTAAAATACATTTTAAATGAAAATATTGGTCTGTATCAGTCATGTGCCTGATACCACTTCTAAGATTAATTTTACAGATAATGACACTAAATTCGACACAAATGGTGTTCAGTTTGTAATCAATCCATATGATGAGTTTGTGTTAACTCGTGCTATGTGGTTTAAAGAAAAACAAGGAGCTTCCGTAACTGTTGTTAATGTAGGAAATACAACTACAGAGCCAACGCTTAGAAAAGCGTTAGCGATTGGAGCAGATGATGCAATCCGAGTAAATGCAGAGCCAACTGATGGTTTTTCAGTTGCAAAAGAATTAGCTGAAGTTGTTAAGAAAGGAGGTTACGATTTAGTATTAGCTGGAAAAGAATCGAGTGACTATAACGGGCAAATGGTTCCAGGAATGTTGGCAGCAATTACAGATTTCAATTTTGTAAACGGTTGTGTTGGATTAGAAGTAGATGGAACTAATGCAACTGCAACTAGAGAAATTGATGGAGGAAGCGAATCTGTTACTACATCATTGCCATTAGTTGTTGCAGGGCAAAAAGGAATTGTAGAAGAATCAGATTTACGTATTCCAAATATGAGAGGAATTATGATGGCTCGTAAAAAACCATTAAGCGTTGTAGAATCAACAGGTGCTGAGAATGCAACTTCATCACAATCGTTTGAAAAACCTGCGCCAAAAGGAGCTGTAAAATTAGTAGATGCTAATAATGTTGATGAACTCATCAGCTTATTACATAATGAAGCAAAAGTAATTTAATCATAAGAAAAGAGAGATATGTCAGTTTTAGTATACGCAAGTTCAACAGACGGAAAATTTAAGAAATCGGCTTTCGAAGTAGTTTCTTATGGGAAAAAAGTAGCAGAACAATTAGGAACTAACCTAGTTGCATTAACAATCAATGCAGAAAATGCATCTGAATTGCAAAACTATGGAGCAGAAAGTATTGTTAAAGTAAGCAATGATCAATTAGCAGTTTTTAATGCCAAAGGATATGCTTCTGTTATCAAACAAGCAGCAGAATCAAAAGGAGCAAACGTAGTAGTAATCGATTCAACAGTAGATGGATTTTATGTAGCACCGTTAGTAGCAGTAGCAATGAATGCAGGATATGCTTCTAATGTGGTAGACGCACCTAGCTCAACAAGTCCTTTTACAGTAAAAAGAAAAGCTTTTTCTAACAAAGGGTTTAACAATACAGTAATTTCTACAGAAAACAAAGTAATTGGATTAGCTAAAAATTCATATGGAATTCATGAGAATGCAGTTACAGCTTCTACAGAAACTTTTGAAGCTACACTTTCTGATGCAGATTTTGGAGTAAAATCTACTAATATTGAAAAAGCTACAGGAAAAGTAACCATAGCAGATGCAGATATTGTTGTTTCTGCGGGAAGAGGTTTAAAAGGACCAGAAAATTGGGGAATGGTAGAAGAATTAGCAGATATTTTAGGTGCCGCAACAGCTTGTTCTAAACCTGTATCTGATTTAGGATGGAGACCTCATAGTGAACATGTTGGACAAACTGGAAAGCCAGTTGCTTCCAATTTATACATTGCTATTGGAATCTCTGGAGCCATTCAGCATTTAGCGGGAATTAACGCTTCAAAAGTAAAGGTGGTAATTAATACAGATCCAGAAGCACCTTTCTTTAAAGCAGCTGATTATGGTATTGTAGGAGATGCTTTTGAGGTTGTACCTCAATTAATTAGCAAACTGAAAGAATTTAAAGCACAGAACTCATAATTTTTAGTAAATTGTGCCCTAGTAAAAGGGCTGTCTAATTTTTGGTGATTGCCATAATTGGACAGCTCTTTTATTTTTTGACGATAGCTACATGAGTTTAATAAAACTAACCATAAAGGGGATTTCTTACAGTCAAACTCAAAGCGGTGCTTATGCACTTGTTTTGAGTGAAATGGAAGGAACTAGAACACTTCCAATTATTATAGGAGCTTTTGAAGCACAATCTATAGCGATAGCTCTTGAAAAAGAGATTAGACCACCAAGACCCTTGACCCACGATTTGTTTAAAACATTTTCTGAGCGATTTGATATTCAAGTAAAGCAAGTTATTATTCATAAGTTAGTTGATGGTATTTTCTTTTCTAGTCTAATTTGTGAAAAAGATGGTGTAGAAGAAATTATAGATACAAGAACATCTGATGCTATTGCCATTGCTGTTCGTTTTCAAGCCCCAATTTATACCTATGAGAATATCTTGGATAAAGCAGGAATCTACTTGAAAATAGAGGAAGAAATTGCTATCAAAGAAAATTTAGACCCAGAAGCTGTTGAGGTTACTCTAGAAGAGAAACCAAGCGGCTCAAGGTTTTCGTCTTTTTCATTAAAAGAATTGCATGAGAAGCTTAATGAAGCTGTATCTAATGAAGATTATGAGTTAGCAGCTAAAATTCGCGACGAAATAAGCAAACGTTCATAAAACTACTTATATGAAAAAAAGCATCATTCTTGTTTTTTGTTTGATCTCATTTTTTGGGTTCTCACAATCTATAGAACAAAACTGGAATTTCCATTCCATAGAAAAAGAGGGAAAAGAAATTATAGAGATTGATGAAAGCGATGCTTTCAATTTGAAAGAAGGGAAGTTTTCTTACACATTAGTTGCTAAAGATAATTTAAAAGCTGAAGGAAGCTATATCCATCAGAACAACCTGTTAATTTTTAACTATACAAGTCCTAAAGACACTGTACGTTATTACAATATTGCTCAGTTAACAGATTCTTTGTTAACTATCACAGAGAATAATGTCTCCTATAATTTTGCATTAGGAAAGACGACTGCTAATACAGTTGTAAAAGCAGAGACCAAAGAAGTTGTTTCACAAATTATTCCAAGTCAAGGATTCTCATTTACAAGTTTATGGAGAGGTGCTTTAGGAATGATCGTCTTGCTTATTATTGCTTATTTATTTAGCTCAAATAAAAGAAGAATTGACTGGAAAACAGTTGGGATAGGATTAGGCGCTCAACTGTTAATTGCAATAGGAGTTTTAAAAGTACCTTTTATACAAGCAGGTTTTGATATAGTTGGTAAAGGTTTCGTGAGCATTTTGGAGTTCACTCAAGCTGGAAGTGAGTTTTTATTTAAAGGGCTTATTTCTGATATGGATACTTTTGGGTTCATTTTTGCATTTCAAGTATTGCCTACGATTATCTTTTTCTCTGCACTAACTTCTGTATTATTCTATTTAGGAATTATTCAAAAAGTAGTAAAAGCATTGGCTTGGTTATTATCGAAGATTTTAAAAATTTCTGGAGCAGAAAGCTTGTCAGTTGCAGGAAATATTTTCTTAGGCCAAACGGAAGCACCACTATTGATTAAAGCTTATTTAGAAAAAATGAATAAGTCAGAAATGCTGTTGGTGATGATTGGTGGAATGGCCACAGTTGCAGGAGCAGTTCTAGCAGCTTATATTGGTTTCTTAGGTGGAGATGATGACGCTCTTAAATTACTTTATGCTAAACACTTGTTAGCTGCCTCAGTTATGGCTGCGCCAGGAGCAATCGTAATTTCAAAGATTTTATATCCTCAAACTGAAAAAGTGAATACTGATGTTCATGTGTCATCAGAAAAAATAGGGTCCAATATTTTAGATGCAATTGCCAATGGAACTTCTGAAGGATTAAAGCTAGCAGTTAACGTTGGTGCTATGCTATTAGTTTTTATGGCTTTTATAGCTATGGTTAATGGAATACTTGGTTTGGTTGGAAGTTTTGATGGAATAGAATATTTCGGTTGGGAGTTTCAATCATTAAATGAAATTATTGCTTCTAATACTTTATATAAAGAACTATCATTGGAATTTCTTTTAGGTTACGCTTTTGCCCCCTTAATGTGGTTGATTGGTGTAGCTACTGAAGATATGGCTTTAATGGGGCAATTATTAGGAATCAAATTAGCAGCCAGTGAATTTGTAGGTTATATCCAATTAGCAGAATTAAAAAATGTAGCTAGTGCAACGCATTTAACCTATAATAAATCCATTATCATGGCCACTTATATGCTTTGTGGGTTTGCCAATTTTGCATCCATCGGAATTCAGATTGGAGGAATTGGATCCTTAGCCCCAGGGCAAAGAAAAACACTATCAGAATTTGGAATGAAGGCCTTGATTGGAGGAACTATAGCTTCTCTAATGTCGGCAACTATAGCAGGAATGATTATCGGCTAAACTATAAACAAATCGTTAATAACTTTATCACAATATTAGAAGCTTCAATTCAAACGAATTGGAGCTTTTTTTTAATTTGGTCACTAAGAAAATGAATGATTTATGAAGCAATATTTAGACCTCGTTAAACATGTTTTAGAAAACGGAAACGAAAAAGGAGATAGAACAGGAACCGGAACCAAAAGTGTATTTGGTTATCAGATGCGATTTGATTTAAGCGAAGGGTTTCCTATGGTCACCACAAAGAAGTTGCACCTAAAATCAATCATTTATGAACTGCTTTGGTTTATCAAAGGAGATACCAATGTAAAATACTTACAAGAAAACGGAGTTCGAATTTGGAATGAATGGGCTGATGAAAATGGAGATTTAGGACCTGTATATGGACATCAATGGCGTAACTGGAATAGTGATGATATAGATCAACTTACTGAAGTTATAGAAACCTTAAAAAACAATCCTAATAGCAGGAGAATGTTAGTTTCTGCATGGAATCCAAGTGTGTTACCAGATACCTCTGTTTCATTTTCTGAAAATGTTGCCAATGGAAAAGCAGCATTACCACCTTGTCATGCGTTCTTTCAGTTTTATGTAGCTGACGGAAAACTATCTTGTCAACTGTATCAAAGAAGTGCCGATATCTTTTTAGGAGTTCCTTTTAACATTGCTTCCTATGCATTGTTTACAATGATGATGGCTCAAGTTTGTGGTTACGAACCTGGCGATTTCATTCATACATTTGGTGATGCTCATATTTATAGCAATCACATGGAGCAATTAGAATTACAATTGTCTAGAGATCCAAGACCATTGCCAACAATGAAAATCAATCCTGAAGTGAAAAGTATTTTCGATTTCACTTTTGAAGATTTCGAATTGCTAGACTACAATCCGCATCCGCACATCAAAGGAATGGTGGCTGTATAAATTAACGTATTTTTATAATTCTCTTGTTGTTGTTTTACCATGAGTCTATGTAATTTAGTTGCAAACTAATATAACCATGACCGTTGCAACAGATTTATTGAAAGATTACATCTACGAAAAGATTGCTGATATTGAAGATGAGAACATTCTGAAAGCAATTAAAACCCTTATAGATAATATTCAAGTACTTCCAGAAGATACTATTACTGAGAAAGAGGATTTTAATAGCTATATCAAAGAATGGCTTAAAGAAATGAATTAGAATCTTCTTGTAATTACAAACACTTTTACATAAAATCTCCAAAAAATATTTATGGAGAAAAAAATTGCAGTAATTTCGCTCAAATTTTAGCACACATTAATTACTATGATAACAATTATTGCTGCCGTTGGAAACAATAATGAATTAGGGAAAAACAATGATCTAATATGGCATCTTTCAGCCGACTTAAAGAGGTTTAAAAAAGTAACTACAGGCCATACTATCATTATGGGTAGAAATACTTTTGAATCTATCGGAAAACCTCTTCCTAACCGCAGATCTGTTATCATCACTAGAAACAAAGAATATCTTCAAGAAGGTTGCGTTGTTGTGCATAGTATAGAAGATGCAATAGCTCTAGTAGAAAGAGAAGAACAAGCATTTATTATTGGTGGCGCACAAATTTATAAAGAAGCTATTCAAAAAGATTTAGCAGATAATTTAGACATTACCAAAGTTCACGAAAGTTTTGATGCAGATGTATTTTTTCCTGAAATTGATTCTGAAAAATGGAAGCTAACATCAAAAGAAGATTTCAAAGCTGATGAAAAAAATCAGTATGATTACAGCTTTTTAAGTTTTTCTAAAGCTATCTAATTCGAGGCGCTCCTGAGCCGCCATCAAGCCTCATTCTGTATTTACGTTGCGCAAATTGAAAGTAATTAAACAGCTTATAATTTACTTCCATTCCATAATTTATTTTGTGATCGTAATCAATAACATTTCCATAAATATTGGGATCAAAACGTATCGGATCTCTAGCTCTCATGTTCCAATTAAGTACATAAATTCGATTCCAATTTTCAAGAAAAGTTTGAGAATAAAAACCCATTGGTTTGGCAGTTGAACTTAAATATGCCTGAAATCCAGTATCAAAAATAATAACTTCATATTCCAAACTATCATTGGCAATCACCACAGGTTCTTCTTTATTTTTGTCGATTTTTAAATTCTTAGAAGAAGTAGAACTACATGCATAAACTAAGATTCCTAAAATAAAAACCCCAAGTATTTTGTGTAGATGTCTCATAATCAAGTAATGCTGTGCACATAAAGTTGCAAAAATTATTCCAAAATTTCTTCTATTTCTCAAACTTTAACTTTTAAAAAGAACAAGTATCTTTAGGGAAAATTAACCAACATTATGAGAAATACCTTACTGCTATCATTCTTGTTTTTTACAAGTATTGTATTTAGTCAAATAGTATCAGAGAGAGATAGAGCTGCAATAAAAGATGAATTATTAGAAGACAGGTTTCAGAATTTACTTCCGCAGTTAATGGATGATGCCAAGATTGATATGTGGCTAATTATCTCGAGAGAGTATAATGAAGATCCAGTAATGAAAACCATGTTACCCGCTAATTGGTTAAATGCTCGTAGAAGAACTATGATGGTTTTTTATAGAGATCAAAAGAATGATACTATAGAACGATTGGCAGTAGCTAGATATGATATAGGAAAGAGTATCAAATCAGCTTGGCAAAAAGAAAAGCAACCCAATCAATGGAAAGCATTAGTTGACATTATTTCAGAAAGAAACCCAAAGAAAATAGGAATTAATTATTCTACTCATTTCCCTTTGGCAGATGGTTTGGTAAAAACAGATTATGAAGAGTTGAAACAAAACTTACCAGATTCTTTAGAGTCTCGTTTGGTATCTGCTGAAAAGTTGTCGATTGGGTGGATTGAAACCAGAACTGAAAAAGAAATGAAACTCTTCAAAAAGTTAGTGAAAATTACACACGATATTATTGACGAGGCATTTTCAAGCAAGGTTATTGTTCCAGGAAAAACAACTACAGATGATGTAGTTTGGTGGATGCGCCAAAAAGTGACAGACCTTGGTTTAGAAACTTGGTTTCATCCTACGATAGATGTACAGCGAACCAAAGAAGAATTAAAATCTCATATTTACTCGTTTACCAAACGAGAGAAGGAAAAGATTATTCAAAAAGGAGATTTGCTACATTGTGATTTTGGAATCACCTATATCGGACTGAATACTGATTGTCAGCAACACGCCTATGTATTACATGACAATGAAAAAGAAGTTCCTGAGTATTTGAAGAAAGCTTTTAAAAAGGGAAATAGATTGCAAGATATTATGACAACAAACATGAAAAAAGGAAAAACAGGAAATGAAATTCTCCTAAGCTCATTGTCACAAGCGAAAAAAGAAGGACTAAAACCAGCAATTTATTCGCATCCACTTGGAAAATATGGTCATAGTGCAGGAACAACCATTGGAATGTGGGATTCTCAAGGTGGAGTTCCAGTTAGAGGAGATTACCCTTTGCATAAGAATACAGTATATGCCATAGAATTAAATGTGACAGTAAACATACCTGAATGGCAAAAGAACATCAGAATTATGCTTGAAGAAGCTGGCTTTTTTGGAGATAATTACTTTGAATATGTTAATGAGAGGCAAACAGCAATCAAACCAATTAAAACAAATTAATGGTAGCAATTCCAAAGTACGACTTGCTTAAAATCATCAAGGTTTTTATTAGGAGGATAGGACTTTTGTTCATGTTTGTAGTTGCCTTATATTTCGATGGAACTCATTTTGCATCTATTTTCCCGCAAGCGCAATGGTTTACCAATGTCTTTATGCTCATTGCATTTGCAATCCTATATTATCGTTCGGTAAAAAGGACAAGAGAACTCATGATATATGCAGTAATCATTGGGTTTTTAGGAGAGTATCTGTTTTCAATCATTTTAGATATGTATACTTATCGATTGTCAAACTTACCGCTCTATATTCCTTTTGGACATGCGGCTGTATATGCCAGAACTTATATGTTCTCTAAAGCTTCAATTGTAAGAAAATATGGAAAACAGGTTACTACATTTCTGTACATTTTTGCCTCCTTGTTTTCACTCTTTTATCTTATTGTGTTTGATGATGTTTTTGGATTTGTAATGACAATAGCTGTCTTCTTGATGTTGATTAAAAGACCTAAAGACAGACTGTTTTTTTTAACCATGTATATGGTTGTAGCTGTCTTAGAAATTGGAGGTACTGCTTACGCTGCTTGGTCGTGGCCAGATACAGCTTTTGGAATTTTCCCTATCTTAAAGAGTCATAATCCTCCAAGCGGAATCAGTTTGTTTTACTTTCTGTTGGATGTTGGATGCTTTGTAATTTATATTTTAGTAAATAAAACAGCTTGGAAAAGATTTAAACGTATAAAAAGAATAAAGGTAAAGAGTATCTAATCTATTCACACTATGGCAAAAAAAGTAAAAGATCCTGGGTTTGGTTATAGATCCTCAAAAAATGCAAGAAAATTTATTAATGAAGATGGAACGTCTAATGTAATTCATGTTAATAGAAAAAGAGGATTGTATGATTTATATGCTCATTTGATTGATATTCCTTGGTGGCAGTTCTTTCTGTTTGTTTTTCTTGTATATACTATTATCAATATTTTGTTTGCTGTTCTCTATAACATTATTGGAATTGAACAAATTACACCTTCAACAGGAAACCTATGGAACGATTTGTTAAATGGATTTTTCTTTAGCGCTCAAACCATTACTACCGTTGGTTATGGAGGGATAGCACCTCAGGGATTAACAGCAAATATTATTGCTTCATTTCAAGCAATGATTGGTTTGATGGGGTTTTCATTCATTACTGGATTGTTATATGGTCGTTTTTCTAAACCAAAGGCAGTAATCAAGTTCAGCAAAAATATCATTGTCAGAGATTTTAAAGAACATAGAGCTATCATGTTTCGTTTGATGAATAGTAGAAAGAACATGATGATAGAACCTCAAATCACGGTTACGCTTTCTATTACAGAGTTTGATGAAAAAACAGATAATTACAAACGTAATTTTTATCAATTAAAATTAGAAAGAGATAAAATAATGTATTTACCTACGATGTGGACGATTGTTCACGAGTTAGATACAGAAAGTCCATTGTCAAAATATACTAATGAAGAACTACAATCTTTAGATGCAGAGATGTATATTTTGTTGCAATATCATGATGAAGCCTTTTCACAAAGACTTTTTAAAATCTATTCTTATAAGTTTGAACAACTAGTAGCGGATGTTCAATTTGAGTCTTCCTTTAGATTTAATGAAAGTGGTGATACAATTTTAGATCACGATAAGTTAGATCAACTCAACCAAATGAATTAAAAAAGCTTCGGAATTAAAAAACGCAAAGCAACAAAAACAATAATTGCAATGGTTCCGTAAATGGCAACTTTTTTAGCAGCTCCTTTATAATAAGATTGATGATTGCTAGAATCTTTTTTATACGAAATAACCATAAAAATGATGAATGCAATGGCAAAAACAATGGCAAAAGCAATACGCCCCGGAGTAAACATAAAATTGTATTTTTAGCAAAATTAAGAATTAAATGAAGACCGCAATCGTTTTTGGTGCAACTTCTGGAATTGGAAAGGCATTAACTGAAATTTTAATCAAAGAAGGATACAAAGTCGCTATAACAGGAAGACGATTAGAGAAGTTGAAAGAGATTAAACAGCAGTATTCAAATCAGGTCGATATTTATCAAAATGACATTCAACAAGTAAATGAAGTAGAACGTATTTTCGGAGAGATTGTTCAAGAATATGAAAAAATAGATTTGATTATTCAATCTTCAGGAGTAGGGCATATCAATCCAAAGTTAGAGTGGGAAAAAGAAGAGGAAACTATTCTTACCAATGTAACAGGAGTTACTAAACTATATGATTTAGCCTACACTTTATTTCGTGAACAAAACTATGGCCATTTGGTAGGAATTACATCCATTGCATCTATTCGTGGTAATAGAGCCGCACCTGCTTACTTTGCTTCCAAGGCTTATCAGAAAGCTTACTTAGAAAGTTTATATGTAAAGACTAAAACAATCAAATCTAAACAAGTTTTTATTACCGACATCCGTCCAGGATTTGTAGATACAGCTATGGCGTTAGGAGATGGTATTTTTTGGATGGTGTCATTAGAAAAAGCAACCAAACAAATTTACGCTGCAATTAAAAAGAAAAAACGAGTAGCATACATTTCAAAACGTTGGGCAATCATTGCTTTTGTATTGAAAATTGTACCTGCTTGGTTGTTAAAAAAAGCAATTTAGAGAGTGAAAAAAAAGAACTTGATTGTTTTTGATATAGATGATACGTTGACTAAAAGCGAGTTTCAACACCAAAAGTCATATCTAGATACAATGATTCATTTTGGAATTCTTGAAATCAATCAAGATTGGGAAACTTATCAAAATGTTACAGATAGTTATATCCTCAAAGAAAACTATGAAGCTAATTTTAAACAAGCTTTTGACATTTCATTCATACCAGATTTCGAAAAAAAAATGTTGAGTTCCATTTTAGAATTACCTGAGGCTAAACCTATAGAAGGAGCAAATGAAATTGTAGATTTCTTTCTAAAGGAAACAGATTATGCTATATGTTTTGCTACTGGATCTTTATTGGAGCCAGCATTCGTAAAACTATCTCAAGCTAAGATAAATTTTGTGCCAGAACTGGTAGAGGCTTCTAATACATTATACACTAGAGAAAGTATTGTGAAATCGGCAATTAAAAAGGCGGAAAATTATTTTCAAGTTGCTACTTTTGAAAATATCATTTCAGTTGGAGACGGGATATGGGATTTGAAAACAGCCAACAATTTAGAAATACATTTTTTAGGAATTGGAGACAAAAGTCTTTCATCTTTTCAAAAAGAAAATATCAAGAGTCATATTAGTAATTGGAATGATTTTGACTTTCAAAAAACACAAACAGAATTAGGAATTAAACCATAAAACAACCACATGAAAAAATACACAGATGCTGTACATGAGTTTCACACAGCTTTCGGATTAGGAATTAAAAACGAACCTACTGCTAACATTGGAGAAGAAAGAAATTTGCTTCGTTTTAACTTGATGAAAGAAGAAAACGAAGAATATTTCGAAGCAGCTAATAATAATGATTTGGTTGAGGTTGCTGATGCTTTAGGTGACATGCTATACATCCTAGCAGGAACAATCATTGAACATGGAATGCAACATAAAATTGTGGAAGTGTTTGATGAAATTCAACGTAGCAACATGAGCAAATTAGGTGAAGACGGAAAGCCTATTTACCGTGAAGATGGAAAAGTATTAAAAGGACCTAATTATTTCAAGCCGAACATCAAGGAAATTTTAGATAAATAGATTACAAGTCTGCCTGATATCTCTTAACCATATCTTCTCTAGTTTCTGGTTCTTCTGAAGAATTTAACTGGTCTTTTAGCATTCTTCCCATGCTAGGAAAATCCTTTGTTTTAACCTTATAATCTTCTTCCCATAATTTAGAACGCATTAAGGCTTTAGCACAATGCAAGAAAATCTCTTCAGCATGAATTACCAAGCAAGATATAGGTTGTTTATCTTCATCTTCAAAAAGCGCCAACACACTTTTTTCAGTAGTAATATATGCAGTTCCGTTAATTCGTAAAGTTTCATCAATTCCAGGAATTAGAAAGATCATTCCAACATGACCGGTTTCAATAATATTGGTCAGTGTATCTACTCTATTATTTCCCTTAGCATCAGGAACAACCAAAGTGTTGTTATTAATTACTTTAACAAAACCAGAACTTCCACCTCTTGGAGAAACATCCATTTTACCTTCTTTATCAATAGAAGAAAGAAGTAGAAATGGAGAGTGGTTGATGAAGTTTTTTGAGTGCTTTTCTAGTGTGTTTAATACTTTTTTTTCTGCTCTTCCTTTAGGGAATCCATAAATTTCTCTAAGCTGTTCATTAGAGTTAATTTTTGAGTTAATCATGCAATTGGTTTTTAAAGATTATAACGATCTCCTTCACTAGCAACTCTAAATCCTAACTTTTCTAAAGCTTTTCTTTCTTTAGAATTGGGTTGTAAGGCAGGATTGGTATGGTTAAAATGAATAAAGATCACTTTGTTTTTTACTTCGGTAGGTTCGTTTTGGAATAAAGACACAGTTTCTTCAATAAATGGATGAGGTACTTCACTCATGGGCCTATTTATTTCGCCATCCTTTAAAAAGGTAGCATCTAAAAATGCATAATCTATCTTTTTTACTTCTTCAACAATATTCTTTTTCCACAAATTCCATTTGTTGATATCTGGAATAAACAAAGCTGTTTTGTTCTTTCCTTCAACCTTATACCCAACCGTTTCAGAAAATTCATCTCTATGCGGAACCAAAAAAGGAGTCACCTTTAAAGTAGGAGTAATTGTCAATGTGCTATCTTTTTTTAGGTCAGAAAATACAATATTTTGTATATCAACAAGCTGACTCCAAGGTCCATTTTGTGTTAAATATTCTTTCATTTTAGGCATGGCAAACACCTGAATATTTTTTTTACCCAAAGCTTCACGACCAAAATATATAAGTCCTGCATAATGACCAATGTGAGCGTGAGTTAAAAAGACACCGTCAATAATTGTAGAAGTTTTCAGATGGTTTCGCTCTAAATCATCCAACTGTGTAGATATATCAGGAGTAGCTTCAAATAAAAACTTCTTTTGGGATTCTTTATCAATCAAACCCAAAGAAACTACTTTTTGTTTAGAAGCTGTTCCTTTGTAAAAATTAGCACAGCATTCTTTTTGACATCCAATATGCGGAAATCCGCCATCTTGTGCAGTTCCTAAAACAGTAATGTATTGTTGTGATTGTATACTTTTAGTAGTTTCTATTTTTTCTGCATTGCAGGATAAAATAAAAACAGAAAACAATAAAAGTAATAGGTGTTTCATTACGAAACTTTATATCTCCATTGATGAGGGTCTTCAGCTTTGTTATACTGAATATTCATTAGTTTTTCCTTAAAAAGGGAGGCATAAGCATCGTCTAATTCTGGAAGTTCAAAAACATCTCCTGCATGTTCAAATCCAAGAATTGGATTAATCACGGCAGCAGTACCAGCACCAAAAATTTCTTTAAGAGAACCATTTCTTGCTGCTTCTTTTATTTCAGCAACAGGTACTCTTCTAACTTCTACATCAATGTTAGCGTCTTCAGCTAATTGAATTACAGATTTACGTGTAACACCATCTAGAATTCTATCATTGTTAGGAGCAGTAATTAATTTATCATTAATTCTAAAGAAAATATTCATTGTACCAGCTTCTTCTAAATACTCATGAGTACTTGCATCAGTCCAGATGATTTGCTGATATCCTTTTTTATGAGCCAAACTTGTTGGATAGAACTGAGCTGCATAATTTCCAGCCGCTTTTGCAAAACCAACACCACCATCAGCAGACCTACTGTATTTCTCAGCAAATAAAACTCGAACTTCTTGACTATAATATGCTTGAGCCGGAGATAAGATAATCATGAATTTGTATTCTTCTGCTGGAGAAGCAGCGATGGCTCCTTCAGTTGCTATTACAAATGGTCGTATATACAATGAGTTACCCCAACCTTTTTTTATCCAATCTTTCTCCAACAATAACAATTGTTTCATTCCTTCAAAGAAAAAATCTTTTGGGAATTCAGGAATAGCAAGTCTTGCCGCTGATTTATTAATTCTATCAAAGTTCTCATCTGGTCTAAACAAGAAAATGTCGTCATTATCATCTTTGTAGGCTTTCATTCCTTCAAAAACTGCTTGTCCATAATGAAAAACTCTTGCAGAAGGCTCTATGGTTAAAGGTCCATAAGGAACAATTCTTGGTTGAGTCCATTGTCCATCAATAAAATCACACTCAAACATATGATCAGTAAATACTCTTCCAAATTGTAAATTATTAAAGTCTACGTCTTTAATTTTGGATGTTTTTATAGGGTGAATTTCAATGTCTTTTACCATTTTCTAACGTTTGTGAAGAGGCCGCAAAGGTATAAAATTTTGTTCGCTTTTTTAAGAAAACCTTACAAGCTTTTTTATTCTAAACAACTATCTTTGTTTTGTTATAAAAATGAATTAAAAGATGAAAAAACTTATCATGATTGTCGTTTTATTAGCAATAACTTTTGCTTGCAAAACAAATAAAGAGGACAAAAAGAACGAAGAGAAACAAGTGGTAACAGCTACTTATGATTCTTTTGGAGATAAAATAACAGAAACAGACTATATCTCATCAGCGGATGCCTATACTAAATATCAAACGTTAAAAGCGGGAGATACGATTAATTTAAAATTTGCTTCTACCATTAATGAAGTTTGTTCTAAGAAAGGTTGTTGGATGAAACTTCCTGCAGGAGAAACAGAAGAAACGATTATGGTTCGTTTTAAAGACTACGGGTTTTTTATGCCTTTAGACTCTAAGGGAAGAAATGTGATTGTTGAAGGAAAAGCTTTTGTAAAAGAAGTTTCTGTAGATGAATTAAAACATTATGCTGAAGATGCTGGGAAAAGTAAAGAGGAGATTGCTAAAATTACTGAACCAAAACTAGAATTGGCTTTTGAAGCAAATGGTGTTTTGATGAAAAAATAATAATTTAGAAATAATAAAAAAAATGGTGGTTGAGCGGAGTCGAAACCACCATTTTTTGTTTAACTCATGATATATTGAAACGAGAGATTATTATTACATCTGATGGTTCAACAACCATTCATTTACCAGAATGGAATGAACACTATCATTCTAAACATGGAGCCATTCAAGAAGCTTATCATGTATTTATAAAGCATGGATTAGAAACTGTTTCAAAAAATGAATTGTCTATTTTAGAAATTGGATTTGGAACTGGACTGAATGCTTTTATTACTTTTTTAGAAGCGCAAAAAAGAGGATTAAAAATTCAGTATACAGGAGTTGAGGCTTATCCGGTTCCTGAAGAAGAAGTAACTCAATTAAATTATGTTCCTGAGTTAAAAGCCAAAGCCTTTTCAGAGATATTTCAAAAAATTCACGCTACCGAATGGGAAGAAGAGTGTGTGATAGCACCTTCATTTACCCTAGAAAAAAAACAACTTTTCTTCCATGAAATAGAGCAAGAAAATAAATTTGATCTTATCTATTTTGATGCATTTGGAGCCAGAGTTCAACCCGAATTATGGACAGAGGATATTTTCATTCTCATGTACAAAGCTCTAAAAGAAAAAGGAAGATTAGTTACATATTCAGCAAAAGGTTCGGTTAGAAGAGCTATGCAAGCAGTAGGATTTGAGGTTGAAAGATTACCAGGCCCTCCAGGAAAAAGAGAAATGTTACGAGCTTTAAAGCATTTACATTAAGGCATTTTTATTTTGGTTAAATTTTTATCTTAGTACATTCAAAACAACCATTATGGAGTTTCAAAGAAAATTCGGAAGAAGAAAAAAATCCAATCCCAAGAAAGGGATTATGTTGGTAGTATTGCTAATAATCACATTGTTACTCTGGTTCTACGCAGAAAGTTTAATGGAACGATTATTCGGATAGTTACTTCTTAAAAAACCTTCCTTTCCATATGTATTTACTTGTTAGTGACTTAAACACAATGTATAAAGTAAAAAAAGGATAAAGTAGACTGCTAAAACCAAAATCACGTATTCTCTTCTTTTTACCATTGTAGAAAAACGATACTTTTTGTGTCAAACTATAATCAACAGAAAGCTTCAATATGATTATATACAGGAAAAAGAAACGGTTTTCCTTATAAAGGAAGACACCAAAAAGAGAAGTTATAAAAACAAAGTTCATAAGCAAAACAAAAAAGCCCACTAATTTTCCGAAAGCTAGTTGATAAGAACTAGTTTTTGCCGCCCAACGCATTCGTTGATTGATAAGTTCTTTCCATGTTTCAACAGCATCTGTATGTACAATTGCTGAATGAGATTTTAAAAAATGTACAGCTTTTGGATAAGCTTTGTAAAACTTTTCAAACAAGAATACATCATCACCGCTTGAAATTGTGTCATTCCCTTGAAAGCCATTAAGTTTTTCAAAAGTGGTTTTTTCATAGGCAAGGTTTGCGCCATTGCATAGAAAAGGTTTCTTGATTCCAAATCCGCCAATTGTAGCTCCTTGTAAGCTTAAAAAATCTAATATTTGAAAGTGTTCTAAAAATGAAGATTTTTCTGATTTGTAGGTTACAGGTCCAGCAACCATTTTACTTTCATTTTTACAGATAAAATTTGATAATTCATTTAACCATTTGTTTGGAACGATACAATCTGCATCTGTACTAACAATCCATTCATGTTGAGATTGTAGAATCGCAGTTTGAATCGCATCTTTTTTAGGCGAATTAGTTGTTCTTATATTCTCTATGATAGAATAATTGATGTCTGTTTTAGCTAGATAGTTGTTTATGATTTGAACAGAATTATCACTTGAGTCATCGTTTACAAAAAGACATTCATAAGAGTTCTTATTGTAGGTTAAACATGATAATGATATTAATAAATTAGGTAAATGTTCACTTTCATCTCTAAAAGGAATAACAATTGAAAAATGAATATTGCTTTGACGATTGCTAGACTCAAAAATTGGAAGTTTTTCAAAACCATATACAAATGATAAAATCAAAACCATATATACTCCCGTAATAATGAAAAGAGTTGCTATCATCTTTTTTGAGGTTTGAATTTTAAGACAAAATAACTTCCAATAATTGAAGGGATTGCAAAATTTAGAATCCACATCAAAGAAACAGTTACCAATATAGCAGTAGGTGATACATATCCTAACCAAGAAAAAACAAATAGACTTACCGATCCTTTTAGAACCACATCAAACAATGAAAGCATAGGAACTATCGAGGAAATAAAATACATGCTAGTTATACAAGCCATTGCATTAAAATAACTAATATCTACATCAAAAATCATCAATAAAAAATAGAATTGATGCGAAAAAATTAGATAACGCAAAAGAGACAATACTATAATCAATTGATTGTTTTGAAGCTTCCAGAAGTCTTTGACTTTTTGTAGCCACTTTATTTTTTTTGATAGAAATCGAGCTAAAATAAATATGATAAAAACACTTAGTATAATGAGAATAATCCATTCAGTAGTTATACCAAGATGGTTGTAATAGTTTGGGAGATATAAGATTCCTAAGATCCCTAGTAGAAGAGTAACTAACAATTGATAGAAATTTCCAGCAAAATTTAGAAATAAAATTTTCTTTCTCTTTTCCTTTTTATAGTATAAAGCTTTTGCACCATACTCACCAATACGGTTGGGTGTGATTAATGAAAATGTAAGTGAACTTAACGATTGCTTTGTTGCATCAAAAAAAGAGATATTTTGTATGCTTTTCACTAAATTCTGCCATTTCTTAATTTCTAAAAACCAATTAAAAAAAGTAAAAATGGATAAGAAAAGTATGTTTTTTAATGAAAAAAGGTCAGATTTGGTAATAAAATCAATAAAATTAGAAAAACTTAAATCTTGGTCTAAGTAGATTATTACAACAATAAAATACATAGAAATAATTACTATAAATAGTTTGAAGGCAAGCCACAATAATTGATTAGATTTGTATGAAGTTGAATTATTCACAAACACAAAGAACGTAAAAATTGAGTTCGGAAAAAATCATTTTAGGAATAGACCCAGGAACTACCATCATGGGGTTTGGTCTAATTAAGATTTATGGCAAGAAAATGGAATTCTTACAACTCAATGAATTACATCTTAAAAAATATGAGGATCATTACCTTAAACTGAAACTCATATTTGAAAGAACTGTTGAATTAATTGATACGTTTCATCCCGACGAAATAGCCATTGAAGCACCTTTCTTTGGAAAGAATGTACAATCGATGTTGAAGTTAGGAAGAGCGCAAGGTGTTGCCATGGCAGCAGGATTGTCTCGCGAAGTTCCTATTACAGAATATTCTCCTAAGAAAATTAAAATGGCAATCACAGGAAATGGAAACGCTAGTAAAGAACAAGTAGCAAAAATGTTACAGAGTTTATTAGACCTGAAAACATTACCTAAAAACTTAGATGCTACAGATGGTTTAGCAGCAGCTGTTTGTCATTTTTACAACATGGGAAAACCAATACAAGGAAAAAGCTATACAGGTTGGTCTGCTTTTGTGAAGCAAAATCCTAAAAAAGTTAATTAATAATTATCAGTTAACAATAAAGAACTAATATTAAAAAAAATAACTGATAACTGAAAATGGCCGGAATCTATATTCATATTCCTTTTTGCAAGCAAGCATGTTATTATTGCGACTTTCACTTTTCTACTTCGTTAAAAAAGAAAGACGAATTAATCAATTGTTTGATCAAAGAAATCGAGTTTCGAAAAAATGAATTGAATAATGAAATTGTAGAAACCATTTATTTTGGAGGAGGTACACCTAGTATACTGTCACAAATAGAAATTGATAGTATTATAGGAGCGGTATACAAGAATTATGAAGTGGTGTCCAATCCTGAGATTACTCTAGAGGCAAATCCTGATGATCTTAGCGAAGAAAAGATTGTTGAACTTTCTAAGTCTAAGATCAATAGATTGAGTATTGGAGTTCAGTCTTTTTATGAAAAAGATCTACAATTGATGAATCGCGCACATAATTCAGAAGAAGCCAAAAAATGTTTGTCTATTGCAACTCGTTATTTTGAAAATATTTCACTGGATTTAATCTACGGAATTCCTGGATTGAGCAATTCTGATTGGAAAGAAAATATTCAAATAGCTCTATCTTACAACATTCCGCACATTTCTAGTTATGCTTTAACTGTTGAGCCAAAAACAGCACTAGAGTCCTTAATAAAAAAAGGAAAAGTAGCTCCTGTAAATGATGAGCAAGCCCAAGAACAATTTTATATTCTAACACAGGAACTTGTTGAAGCAGACTTTGTACATTATGAACTTTCTAATTTTGGTAAGGAAGGATTTTTTAGTAAGAATAATTCAGCGTATTGGCAAGGAAAAAAGTACTTAGGAATAGGTCCATCAGCACACTCATTTGACGGAGAACAAAGAAGTTGGAATGTGAGTAATAATTCGAAATATATTCAAGCGGTTCAAAAAGAAGAGTTACCAATAGAAAGAGAAACCCTTTCAATAACAGATCAATACAATGAATATGTGATGACTGGTTTACGAACCATTTGGGGAGTATCTTTAGATAAAGTAAAAAAAGACTTTGGAAAAAAGTATTTTGAGTATCTGAAATTACAATCTGAGAAACATATAAAAGAAGATTTATTGTATATTGAGAATGAAAAGCTCAAAACAACTTACAAAGGAAAATTTTTATCAGATGGAATAGCATCTGACCTCTTTAAACTAAATTTATCTTGATAGCACAAATACATTACAACTCTAGAAAATACTCAATTGATCTTACAAAACCTATCGATATTTCTATTGCGATAGATCCAAGCAAACAAAACGTAAATGCTTGGTATATTGGTCCACCTAAAATTTACCCTTATGCATCTGATGATTGGGTAGGAAGTGTAGCAGAAGGAGCCGATGTGAATTTTAATATGATTGAATTCAATCCGCATTCACATGGTACACATACTGAAACCGTTGGCCATATTGTAGAAAAGGTACATTCAATCAATCAGCATTTACGTCAAAATTTCTTTTTAGCAGAAGTAGTCACCATTCCGCCTGAAAAGATGAATGATGATTTTGTAATCACAAAAAGGCAATTGCAATTTGCTTTAGGAAACAAAAAGAGAGATGCGATTGTGATTAGAACACTTCCTAATTTGGAGGACAAAAAATCGATGCAATACTCCAATACAAACCCTCCATATTTGTTAGAAGAAGGAGCGATATATTTACGCGAAAAAGGAATCAAACATTTATTAATCGACTTGCCTTCTGTTGATAGAGAAAAAGATGATGGAGAGTTAAAGTCGCATCACGCCTTTTGGAATGTGGGAGGAAAGTTGCGTTTAGATGCTACCATTACAGAGTTTATTTACGTGCCTAATAGCGTAGAAGATGGAACGTACTTCCTAAACCTTATGATTGCACCTTTTGAAAACGATGCCAGCCCTAGTAAGCCTGTGTTGTTTAAGCCAGAATAATCTTACAGCGTGAGTAGTGAAATTAACACTAGCTGGTTTGCTTTTTTGAAAGTAGGAGTAATAGCCACCTTATCTTGGATGATTTTTTATTTCTTATATAACTCAGAAAGATTGAATCGTTTATTTTTTATAAATCAAATAGGAACTTCACCCAAACGATTCGAAGGCTTTTTGATATTATCAATCCTCAAATACTCTTTATTTATGATTGGATTAGTAACATCAGCTTTTTTTATTTATATGATGTTTAAAAGGTTAAAAAATTAAATTTTATCATTCATTAAATAAACCCAGCTCCTAAAGCAATAGAAATTAAGATTAACATGATAGCTACTGTAACTTGTAAAAAGTTAATCGTTACTTTTTTCAGTAGTTTATTGCCTATATAAGCTCCAGAAATAGCGGCTAAAGTTGCAGCAATTACCAATGTAGCATTATCAATAAGTCCAGAGCTTGTAAATCGAGTTGCATAGACTCCTAAACGAGTAAAGTCTACAAACGTAGAAACCACTACAGCAGTTCCAATAAACGCCTCTTTAGAAAGTCCAGCTTTGATTAAAAAAGCACTACGCAATGCCCCTTGATTTCCAGACAATCCACCAAAAAAACCACTCAAGGCTCCACCAAGAGGAAGTTTCTCTTTTCCGAATTGTAGTTTTTGAAAACGTGGAATAAGATCTAAGGTTGCAAATATGATTAGTAAAATAGAAATGATAAATTTTACAGGGTATACAGTCCATTGTTTTCCAAACAATTCATAAGTAAACAAAGGTTTTGCATCTGGAATGTGTAATAACAACCATGCACCTACAAAAGCAAAAACAACAGCTGTAATTCCAAAGCGAATCAATACTTTTTTATCTGCATTTTTTCCTACTAAAATAATTTTGAAGACATTATTAAAAAAATGAACAACTCCTGTTAAAGCAATTGCCAAATCAACAGGAAAAAACAGCATGAAAACAGGTGTTAAAATTGTTCCCAAGCCAAATCCTGAAAAGAAAGTTAAAATAGCTGCTAAAAAAGCTACGATACAGATTAAAATGATTTCCATCGGTTAAGTGATAATTAAACTTCTTTTTTTTCTGTTATGTAGTATGTTGGACGTATTCCAAAATTATTTAAAATTTGAATTCTGTATGGCAAGAATTTCCAACAATAAGCACTCACGGTTTTACTTCCTATCATCAATTTATACATTTCTGATAAAGATTTTTGTAATACAAACAAAATAGTTAGTAATAGAACTGAGATTAGTGTTAGCTCAGAATATTGCATATATGTCATAGGAGCTGACAACTGAATAAAAAACGAGATGACTCCAGAAATAGATAAAGAGACAAAAATGAAAATTAAAAAGTAATAAACATAAGATGAATATAAAGGATATTTCCAAGTTTTAGAATTATCTTTTTTATTAATACCTCTTAAAAGCATTAAAAGACCTTTCTTTCTTGCTCCATAATCAATTTTCGGATTATGAATTTTATATTTTTCGAAATTATTTTTGAGAATAGCCATTTCTATACCATTATATTTCGCTTTTTTCCAAAAACCAATTGGAAACTCAATCTCAATTTTTGTGTTGGCTAATTTACCCATACAAATTTCCCAAGTAATAATTTGTTTGATTTTTTTATCTGTATCTGCTTTCTTTATTTTATTTGAACCAATCTCAATATTAATCAGTTTACAATAACCTGCATAACGATTCATGGAATTAAATTTATAAAGTGCGAGGTAGAAAAAAGAAGAAATTAAAGTAGCAGCAAAAATACAAATCAAAGGAAAAGCTAATTCATTTGAGTTAGGTTTACCAAGAATATTCATTGCAAAATAAAAAATTCCAGATCCACCTATAGTAAAACTTAAATGAGTTGTTAATCTATGTCTTATAGCTTCCATAGAAGCTGTTATAATTTCATACTCCTTAGTATTATGGTTTAACATAAGTATTAGTTTTTGAGGTTATAAAAAAGGAGACTACTACATAAATGTTTCACGAAATTGTGATAAAAAAAAATAAAAAGCAATTAATTAATTCTTTTTTTGAAAAAGATTTTAATTTTATAATTAATGAACATAGAACAACTTCGGGATTATTGCATTACCAAAAAGGGAACTACAGAAGAGTTTCCTTTTGATAACGATACTTTAGTAATGAAAGTCATGGGAAAAATGTTTGCGATGATACCTTTAGATCGATGGGAGCGTGGAAAAGAAATTACCATCTTAAAGCTCAATCCAGAATGGTCATTAGAACTTAGAGATGATTATGAAGGTATTTTAGGAGGATTTCAGCAAGGAAGAAAACCTGACGCTAGATATGTAAGAACAAAGCATTGGAATACTGTTGAAATGAATAAAGATGTTTCCGATCAGCTTTTTAGAGAACTCATTGATCATTCTTATAATTTGGTTATTGCAGGTTTTACGAAAAAAATGAAAGCAGAGTACGATGCCTTATAAAACTAATGCATGGCCCTATAATTAGAAGGTGTTTTGCCTTTTATTTCTTTAAACTGTCTATTAAAATTTGAAAGATTTCCAAAACCACACTGATACGCAATTTCAGACACAGGAAGCTCTTTTTTATTAACCAGTAATTTACAAGCATTCTCTATTCGAAGTTCAGTTAAAAACTGGATATAGGTTTTGTTGGTCCTCTTTTTAAAATATTTACAAAAAGCATTCTTGGTCATAGAGGCTACTTCAGCAATTTTTTCTAAACTAATAGATTGATCGTATTGATTCATCGTATAATTCATCACATCTCGCATTCGCTTTCCTTCATTAGCAGAGTAACTCTTTTTATAAATGAAAGAAGATAAAGACTGCTTTTTAGCTTTGGTTATGATTTTTAAAATGCGTAGTAATATTACAAAGCGTTCTAGTTTGCTAGACTCTTTAAGAGATATAAAAGCATCCTCTAAAACTGTTTTATGAGAAGTAACTTTAAATCCATTTACTAATTTAGTAAAGAAAGATTGTATTTCAGAAAGTTCTTCCAAATCAAAGAAATCATCCCCAAAACTATTACGCGTAAAAAACAATGTAAGCATCAACGATTTTTGCTCAGGATTGGGTTCGCTCTTAAACACATGAGGCAGGTTTCCATCAAAGGCAAGAACATCTCCTTTTTTATAATTAGAAATAGTATCACCTACAACTAGAGTTCCTTCTCCTTCAGCTATAAAACTGAGTTGTATTTCTTCATGCTGATGTAATTTATCATAAAAAACATATTCATAATCTTCTTGATAAATTAATGCATCATTTGCAGGTTTAGGTATTTGAAATGGTAAAACTTTCATGCACTCAAAATTATTTCTGACGTCAAATATATGCAAATAATACCCTTATTTTTAATGAAAATTATTTTTATGGATAATATTTTATTATATATGGATAAAAAAAGGTTAAAAACTCTATAGACTTCAAAATACCTTTACACTTTCAAAAAACAATAAAATGAGTTTACAATGGGATGGCGTAATGCCAGCCGTGTTTACATGGTTAAAAGAGTCACAATCAGGTGCCGTTGAAATCGACCTTGAAAAAACAAAAGAATACGCTGCGGGTATTTTAAAAGCTCAAGGAAAGGGCGGAAGCAGAATGAGCGGATTGGTAGGTTCTGGTACACTAGGAGAGAATAGCTATCTAAGTTCTGAGCAACGCGTTTCTTTGCTTAAAGCACTTTCTGAGGTTGCTAAAGAATATAATGTTCCGTTAATCAGTGGAGCTGCGGCAGAAACGAAAGAAGAACTAGCTACAATCGTTGAAGAATTAGCGGTGGCAGGTGTTGATACTGTTATGGTCATGCCTCCAAAAACTAAGGAGGTTCCTTCTGACGAAGAAATGTATGCCTACTATGAACTTGCTGAAGCAACTGCAAGAGCTGCAGGTGTAACTATTATGCCTTACAACAATCCTGATGCAGCCGGTTACCATGAACTTTCAACTGAGCTTCTTCTAAAGCTTGCTACTCTTCCTAATGTAACTGCGCTAAAAATATCGACCATAGATGTTTCCATTATTGAAACGATGATGTTAGCGAACAAAGATCTAAAAGTTTTGGCAGGTGTAGACACCGTAACGGTACATGCAGGACTAGCCGGAGCATGTGGTGGAATTACTGGTGTAGGTTGTATCTTCCCAAAAGCTAGTGTTACGATGCAGGAGTATGTTGTAAAAGGAGAATGGGCTGAGGCTAACAAAATTTCTCAAGCTATGAATTCTATATCATACCTAGATGCTCAGCCGTTGCTTCTAGAATATCTTAAGTTTGCTTTTGGAATTCATCATAATGATGCAGATGGAGGGCTTCGTACCTTTGGTAAGAAGTTAACGCAACAGCAAATTGATGATGTCCGTGCAAGATATATCCTAGCAAAAGAAAGGCTTGAAGCTCTGGACTTAATAGGTTAAGCCTTTCAAATATTTTAAAAAAAATAGCTACAAACCAGTAAATATGAAAAATACATTTAAAAAATAAGTAAGGATGATTACAGGAAAAAACTATATAGGAAACCAACTATCAGCAAAAGGTACTACCACTCACAAAACAATCAACCCTCAGTTGAATGAAGAAAATCCAACACCTTTTTTTCAAGCAACATTAGAAGAAGTAGATCAAGCAGTTGAATTAGCAGATAAAGCATTTAAAACCTACAGAAAGGTTTCTGGAGCAAAAAGAGCTGCTTTTTTAAATGCCATTGCTGATGAGATATTAGCGTTAGATAATGAGTTAATAAGAATGTATGTTTCTGAATCTGGGTTGCCTGAAGGAAGAGCTATGGGAGAAAGAGGGAGAACTGTAGGTCAATTAAGAGCTTTCGCAGATTTAATCTCATCAGAAGATTGGAGAAATAGAACAATCGACGAAGCAATTCCTAACAGAGAACCATTACCAAAATCAGATATCAGAAAGACATCTATTCCATTAGGACCGGTAGTAGTATTTGCTGCAAGTAATTTTCCATTAGCGTTTTCAACTGCTGGAGGAGACACAGCAAGTGCGTTAGCATCAGGTTGTCCAGTAATTGTAAAATCACATGCAATGCATTCTGGAACAGGAGAATTAGTAGCTTCAGCAATAATAAAAGCAGCAGAAAAAACGGGAATGCCAAATGGCGTCTTTTCTAATATTACAGGAAGTGGTAGAGTAGTAGGAACAGCTTTGGTAAAACATCCTAAAGTAAAAGCAGTAGGTTTTACAGGAAGCATAGCTGGAGGTAGAGCTCTTTATAATTTAGCAGCACAACGAGAAGAACCTATTCCTGTTTTTGCAGAAATGGGAAGTATCAACCCTGTTGTGATTATGCCAAATGTACTTGCGAAAAAAGCTGAAGAAACAGCTTCTACTTACGCAGGATCAATCACTTTAGGAACAGGTCAGTTTTGTACAAACCCTGGATTAATACTAACAATTGATGGAGAGAACACTACAACTTTTATAAGTGATTTAGCACAAAAAACCATAGATATTGCTCCTCAATGTATGTTACATCCAAATATTAAAGAGGGATATGAATCTAATGGAGAAATAGTTGCTTCTCAAAAAGGAGTAGAAGTAGTAAAACAAATCGAAGGAGAAATTGGTGAAAATTATGCAGCATCAAAAATCTGTGCAGTTTCAGGCGAAGACTTCTTAGCCAATCCTAAAATGCATACTGAGGTATTCGGACCATTTTCTTTGGTTGTCAAAGCAAAAGATCAACAAGAACTAATTCAAGTTATTGATAGTTTAGAAGGGCAATTAACAGGTACTGTTTTGGCAGAGAAGGAAGATTTTGAAGATTTACACAATGTTGTAGATTCATTACAAGCCAAAGTAGGAAGAATCATATTTAATGGAGTACCTACAGGAGTTGAAGTTTGCGAGTCTATGACTCATGGAGGACCTTATCCAGCTTCTACAGATTCAAGATTCACAGCAGTTGGAGTAGGATCTATTAAAAGATGGGTAAGACCTTTTAGCTACCAAGATTGGCCTTTTGAATTATTGCCTGAAGAGTTAAAAAGTTAACAGCTTATAAAATTGTCAATGAAGAGTTAATTAAAAACCAAATTTAAACAAACAACACACTATGAACTATTTACGATCATTGTTAGCCATTTTTTTATTCTCATTAATTATAAGTTGTGCTGATGATGGTCAGAATAGTTCTTCTAAAACTTTAAGTAGGATTATTGTTAACTATCAAGATCATGAGGGATACGACCAAAAGGAGTATCCCTTAGGTCTTTTTACAAGAGAGTACTACAAATCTGAAGCTCAGTTTGCAAAATTAATGTTAGAAGAGCTTGCAAAAATTAATACGAATAACTTAAAAGAAACAGAGCAAATCTCAGCAGAGCTTCTTAAGTTCGTATTACAAGATAAAATTGACTACTACGAATTTGAACGTTTTTTAAACCCCTTGCTTTCAGATTCTGGTTTCCATAGCAATTTAAACTATCAAGTAAGAACAATTACTAATTATCAGCAGGCTAAAGAATACTTAAATAGATTAAATGCAATTCCTGAATTTGTCAGTCAAAATTTTGTAAACCTTAGAGAAGGATTAGAAAAAGGAGTATCGCAGCCTCTAGTTATTTTTAAAGGATACGAATCAACTTATGATGATCATATTGTAGACAACTATCAAGATAGCTATTTTTATTCGCCTTTTAAAAATCTGCCAAGCTCATTAACATCAGAACAAAAAGATTCTATACAACAAGCAGCAAAGGAAACCATAGAAAAGAATGTAATTCCTCAATTCAAAAAAATAAAAACTTTTTTTGAAACCGAGTATTTGCCAACAACAAGAACAACTTTGGGAGTTTCAGAGACACCAAACGGAAAACAATACTATCAGAATCGAATCAATTTTTATACAACAAGTACAAAATATACTGCTGATGATATTCATCAAATTGGACTAAAAGAAGTAGCTCGTATCAAAGCAGAAATGCAAAAAATTATCAAAGAAGTCAACTTTAAAGGAAGCTTTGCTGATTTTTTAAAATTCCTAAGAACTGATGAACAATTCTACGCAAAAACACCGAAAGAACTATTGATGATTGCCAGAGACATGGCAAAAAGAGCAGATGCCCAGTTACCTAGATTCTTTAAAACATTACCAAGAAAACCTTATGGCGTAGCACCCGTACCGGATGCTATTGCACCAAAATACACTGGAGGTAGATATATTCCGGCTGCAAAGAATAGTACCAATCCAGGATATTATTGGGTAAACACCTATGATCTTCCTAGTAGAACTTTATACACATTACCTTCTTTAACAGTGCATGAAGCTGTTCCTGGTCACCATTTGCAAGGCTCATTAAATAACGAATTAGGAGATAGTATTCCTCAATTTAGACGCAATTTGTATTTGTCAGCTTATGGAGAAGGATGGGGATTGTACTCTGAATTCTTAGCCGAAGAAATGGGCATGTATACAACTCCTTATGAACACTTTGGTAAGCTAACCTATGAAATGTGGAGAGCTTGTAGACTGGTCGTTGATACTGGAATTCATGCCAAAGGATGGACACGCCAGCAAGTAGTAGATTATATGAGTTCTAATACAGCGCTGTCTTTGCATGAAGTGAATACAGAAACAGATCGTTATATTTCTTGGCCCGGGCAAGCATTGTCCTACAAGGTAGGAGAGTTGAAAATCAGAGAACTGAGAAAAAAAGCGGAAAAAGAATTAGGAAGTAAATTTGATATTAGAGAATTTCATGAGGTAATCTTAGAGCAAGGAACCGTAACCTTGGCAATTCTCGAAAACAGAATCAATAATTATATAGATAAAACAATCAATGAGTAGAAAGACTTTCTTTTGTGTTGATGCCCATACCTGTGGGAACCCTGTACGAGTAGTTGCAGGAGGTGGCCCTAATTTAAAAGGCAACACTATGAGTGAAAAACGTCAACATTTTTTAAAAGAATACGATTGGATCCGTAAGGGATTGATGTTTGAACCACGAGGGCATGACATGATGAGCGGATCTATTTTATTTCCACCTCACAATCCAGAAAATGATTTTTCAATCTTGTTTATTGAAACTTCAGGATGTTTGCCAATGTGCGGACATGGAACTATTGGAACTATTACTATTGCCATTGAAGAAGGTTTGGTAACTCCTAAAATTCCTGGAAAGATTAAAATGGAAGCACCAGCCGGATTGGTTGAAATAGAGTACCAACAAACGGGTAAAAAAGTAGATTGGGTAAAGTTAACCAATGTGAAAAGCTACTTAGCTGCTGAAGGATTAACAGTTCATTGTCCTGACTTAGGCGAGTTAACTTTTGATGTGGCTTATGGAGGTAATTATTATGCAATTATAGATCCCCAAAAGAATTTTGCAGGAGTTCAAGATTTTACGGCAAGTAAGATTGTGCAATACTCTCAAATTGTTCGAGATAGAATCAACAATCGATACCCAAACATGTTTATTCATCCAGAAAATGATACCATTAGAGATGTAAGTCATTTATTATGGACAGGAGATACCATTAATGAGAACTCTTCTGGAAGAAATGCGGTATTTTATGGAGATAAAGCAATAGATAGATCTCCTTGTGGAACAGGAACATCAGCAAGATTAGCCCAATTACATGCGAAAGGATTGCTACAAAAAGGAGAAGAGTACATTCATGAAAGTTTTATAGGAAGCACTTTTGTGGGATGTGTAGAAAAAGAGACGGAATTAGATGGTAAACCTGCCATCATTCCAAGTATAAAAGGCTGGGCCAAAGTCTATGGATACAATACCATCATAATTGATGATGAGGACGATCCGTATGCACATGGTTTTCAGGTAATATAACAATACAATGAAAAAAATAAACTTCATACTTCTTCTGCTTTTCGGAGGAATGTTTTTTGCAAATTCACAACAAGTTACTAAAGAGAATTACGAAAGTGCTGTTAGCTTTATGTACGCTAATTACAATAACAAAACAGCGTTTAATTTATTTACTAATGTCTACTGGTTTGAAGACAATTCTGGAATCTGGTTTGTAGATTATAGTTTGGATAAAAGAGTTTATAAGACAGTTAATTTCAAAAAAAAGAAAGTAACTGAGCTGTTTGATCATACAAGATTGGCTAAATCATTAGGAGAGTTTTTTGAACAACAAGTTGAAGCAAATCAATTATCGTTATCAAATATTCAGAGAACCAAAGAAGGAAACCTCACATTTAGTACAAATAGAAAAAATGTTGAATTAAATCTTTCTACATATCAAGTAACAGAACAAGAAAGAGAGTCGCAAGAACCTAATAATCCTTATGAAAGTAAATCGCCAGATGGGAAATGGATTGCCTACACTAAAGATTATAATCTCTTTATTAAGTCTACAGAAACCGACCAAGAGTATCAATTAAGTTCTCAAGGAAAAAAAGGATATGAATATGCATCTTGGTATGGATGGTATGATAAGATGGAAGGAGAAAATGGAGACAGACCCAAACGTTTTTATGTAGATTGGTCTGAAGACTCTAAATGGATATCTACAAGTATTGTAGATACTCGAAAGGCTGAAAAAATGTATTTGCTAGATTGGAGTATCGATTCATTATACAAGCCAAAATTATTGTCTTATTATAGAGGATCACCAGGCGATACAACCATGGTTCACTTAACTCCTGTATTCTTTAATGTAGATACTAAAAAAGAAGTAAAAACCTCATTACCAACAGCAACTCACATCAATTCTGTTGGAGCAGGTTGGTTAAAAGAATCTGGAAAACTAATAGCTGGTTACGCAGAAAGAGGATACCTCAGGCAATATGTAAAATTACTGGATCTTAACACAAATAAAGAAACAACTTTGGTAGATGAAACTAGTGATACTGGAATTGATAATTTCGAATACAGGACACTAGAAAGTAAAGGAAAACTAATCCTATTATCAGAAAGAAGTGGTTGGCGCCAGTTGTATATGGTCGATATGAATTCTGGTAAAACTACCTCTCTAACCAATGGTGAGTATTACATTAATTCCATTCAACACATCGATGAAAAGAATGAAACGATCTACTTCTTAGCTTCAGGAAAAGAAGAAGGAAACAACCCATATCATCAACAATTGTACAGGGTGAATTTTAAAGGAAAAGTAAAATTACTGACTCCTGAAAATGAACATCACATCATTAATTTTTCCAAAGATGGGAAACACTTTGTAGATAATTATTCAACCATTCAAAACCCTAATAAAACAGTATTGAGACTGGCAAAAACGGGAAAAGTTATTGCAGAGCTAACAACAGCAGATATTTCAGAAGCGGTTTCTAGAGGTTATAAAGTTCCAGAAGTTTTTACCACCACAGCAAAAGATGGAAAAACAACCATATATGGAGCTTTTTGGAAACCTACACATTTCGATCCTTCGAAATCATATCCAATTATAGATGCTACTTACACGGGACCTCATACACAACGTTTTCCAAAATCGTTTGGAGGTGTGTTTAGTGAACAATCCTTGGCAGAATTAGGGTTTATTGTTGTTCGGGTTGATGGTTTAGGAACTTCAGGTCGATCCAAAGAATTCCACGATCATTCCTATAAAAACATGGGTGATAATCTGAAAGATCATGTTATTGCCATCAAATATTTAGCCAATCAATACTCTTGGATAGATGGAGATAAAGTAGGAATCTTCGGACACTCAGCTGGAGGTTTTGATACGGGAAGAGCCTTGTTAGCATTTCCAGATTTTTACAAGGTAGGTGTGGCGAGTTCTGCTGATCATGATTTTAGAATGGAAAAAGCTTGGTGGCCAGAAATGTATCAAGGTTGGCCTATAGACGATACTTATGAGCAAGTTTCAAATATCACGAATGCTAAGAACTTAAAAGGAAAATTATTGCTTACTCATGGCGGATTAGATGATAATGTAAATCCATCCGCAACTTTTAAATTAGCTGAAGCATTAATCAAAGCAGATAAAGATTTTGATTTGTTAATTTTACCAAGTCAAAGACATGGGTATCAAGGTACACATCGTTTGTATTTCATCAAAAAGAGATGGAACTATTTTGTAGAACACTTGCTTGGAGCAAAGCCAATTTGGAATTTTAAATGGGAATAAAAAAATGAGTAAAAGAGTTGTAGTTATTGGAGGAGGTATTATGGGGTTGAGTACCGCATACTATCTTCAAAAAGAAGGACATCAAGTAACAGTTGTAGATAAGTCCGATTTTACAAAAGGAGCCTCTTATGTAAACGCAGGATACATTACACCTAGTCATATTATATCTCTGGCATCACCAGGAATTATTACCAAGGGATTAAAATGGATGTTGAATCCTGCCAGTCCGTTTTATGTAAAACCAAGGTTAGATGCAGACTTTTTAAAATGGAGTTTAGCATTTAAGAAATCAGCCAATCATAAGAAGGTAGCTCAATCTATTCCTGTCATCAAAGACATCAATATTCTGAGTAGAGAATTGTACAAAGAGATTAAATCTTCTGGCGATTTTTCTTTTCATTACGAAGACAAAGGATTATTAATGGCCTATCAAACAGAAAAAGCTGGTGAAGCTGAGTGGGAAGTAGGAAAGAAAGCCATAGAACTTGGCCTTGAAGTAGAACACCTTTCAGCGAAAGAAGTTGCAGCACTAGAGCCGAATGCCAATTTAAATGTAAAAGGGGCAGTACATTATCATTGTGATGCTCACATGACTCCTGGTGATTTTATGAAAGACATGTTGGAGTATTTAAAAGCAAACGGAGTCACCGTTTTGGCCGAAGAAGAAGTAGTTGATATCGAAAAATCCGGAAATTCCATTTCTAAAATCATTACAGATAAAAGAGAATTAGTAGCCGATGAATATGTTATGGCTGCAGGAAGTTGGAGCCCGCTGATGAGTAAAAAACTTGGGATTAAAATGCTATTGCAGGCAGGAAAAGGATATAGAATCAATGTCGCAAGAGAAACCAATATTACGGTGCCTACTATTTTAATGGAATCGAAAGTTGCAGTAACTCCTATGGATGGATTTACTCGTTTTGCAGGTACCATGGAAATTAGTGGAATCAATCATAAAATCAATCCAGTCCGTGTAAATGCTATTGCAGATGCCGGAAAGCGATTTTACGAAGGTTTGGAAATTACCGAACAAGAAAAAGCAGATGCGCAATGTGGATTAAGACCAGTAACCCCAGATGGATTACCTTATATTGGACGCTCTTCTAAATGTGATAACTTAGTCATTGCAGCTGGACATGCTATGATGGGTTGGAGTATGGGACCAGCAACAGGAAAACTGGTTACAGAGATTGTTTCAGAACAAAAACCATCTTTAGATTTAACACCGTACAACCCAGATAGGAAGTTTTAAGATTGCCACCTCGAGCGCAGTCGAGATGACAAAAAGAATAAAAAAACAGAAGACAAACAACACATTTTATCTATGCGTTATTCTAAAATTCCAAATTCACTATTCATAAAAAACAGAAAGAATTTCATCGCTCAGATGAAACCTAATAGCATTGCTATTTTAACATCCAACGATGTACAACATACCAATGCTGATGATGTGATGGGATTTGCTCAGAATAACGACTTGTTTTACTTGTGTGGAATCGATCAAGAGGAAACAATTCTTGTGCTCTATCCAGATGCAGCAAAAGAGCAAAATGAAGCGATTTTGTTCGTCAAAGAAACCAATGAACATATCAAAATTTGGGACGGAGAAAAACTGACCAAAGAGCAAGCCACAGAACTCTCTGGAATTGATCGAGTAGAGTGGGCTAAAGATTTTGAAATGATCTTACAATACATGGCTTTTGAAGCCGATGGTTTTTATTTAGGTCACAATGAACATTTAAAGCGTAGCACCAAAGATCAAGAAACTCAACAAGATAGAATGATCCAATGGTGCAAACAGAAATATCCGTTACACGAGTATCATCGAGCTGCAAAAATTACAAGAGATTTACGTCCGATTAAGAGCCAAGAAGAAATAGATTTGATTCAGAAAGCTGCTGACATTAGTGTGGAAGGATTTCATCGTGTGCTAAAAGCGGTAAAACCCGGAATCAAAGAATACGAATTAGAAGCTGAACTGACGTACAATTTGGTAAAGTCTGGTGCTACACGTCATGCCTTTAAACCTATTGTAGCTTCAGGAAAAAATGCTTGTGCCTTGCATTATAATACCAATGATGGAGTTTGTAAGGATGGCGAGATGATTTTACTAGATTTTGGCGTTTGTTATGCCAATTACAATAGTGATACTACACGTTGTATTCCAGTAAACGGAAAATTTTCTGAGCGACAAAAAGAAGTGTACAATGCCGTGTTGTATTGCCTAAAAGAAGGT
The DNA here is from genome assembly GCF_040151415.1 of Pseudotenacibaculum sp. MALMAid0570. Classification (NCBI taxonomy): domain Bacteria; kingdom Pseudomonadati; phylum Bacteroidota; class Flavobacteriia; order Flavobacteriales; family Flavobacteriaceae; genus Pseudotenacibaculum; species Pseudotenacibaculum sp. MALMAid0570. The sequence continues at coordinate 163,782 of NZ_JBDKWF010000044.1, read as the reverse complement.
AGTAAACTCCTAAAGCACGGCGTCGTGCATTCTAAGTATGAAGAACAAATGGCAGCATTGGTAGAAGCGCAATTAATTAAGTTAGGATTGTTAAATGCTGATGAAGTATCAAAACAAGATCCTAAAAAACCATTGTACAAAAAATACTTTATGCACGGTACAGCTCATCATATAGGGCTAGACGTACACGATGTAGGATTGTATTCTAGAACCCTAGAAGCAGGTATGGTATTTACTTGCGAGCCAGGAATTTACATTCCTGAAGAAGGAATTGGTTGCCGTTTAGAAAACGACTATTTGATTACCCAAGACGGAAATATCAATTTAACTGCAGCAATGCCTATTGAAATTGACGAGATTGAGGGGTTGGTTGGGTAAAATATAATATAGGTTTAGTAGCCTGTTTTTACTTTTGGGTGTCTTTCCATTGTTTTATTATCTGTTTCCTTTTTCGTCTTGCTTTTCCTTTAACCTCTTTAATCCAATCTTTAGATAGCCAGTTTACATATTTGTCTTTAAATTTTGAAAATCCATCACCGTTAATCCAAGGAAAATAGTATTCTATTAGATTTGGATTATTCTCACAAAACTTAAGTAAACAATTTTGGACACCTGTTAAAAGGGCGTAAGGCATTCTGTCAATATGATCAGCGATAATTATTGCTAACTCTCCTTTCGTAATATTTCGTTTTTGACATTCAGATTTTATATTTGTTTGTGTTGAGTCAGAAAAGAATATTGTAAGGATGGGTAAAGAGCTTTCTCCAAAAGCAATTATCTTTTTAGCTGACGTCTTTTTTATGATTTGTTTTGAGTTTCTAGTTTTGGAAACTTCATTCAACAATGAATCTATTTCAGCTTGGGTTTGTGAAAAACTTAAATTGAGATTCATGAGTAAAGTCAAAAATAGTAATCCGATTTTTTTCATACCAGGATAGAATTTGTTTCAAATCTATTCTTTTCTTAATTATTAGGAAAGGTCAAATGAGTAAACAGTTGTTTTGAGTTAGTCATTAGTTTTTACTAATAATTTAAAGAATCTAATTTTTCTAGATAATCTTTCTCAACTTTCGTACTTACTCTTAGTAAAATAGCTTTATATTGATAGTCAATATTCGAATTTAATGGTTCTGCAAGTATCCTAAATTTGTCAGTACCAATCTTCCAATATTTATTAATCCATAATATTGAATCAACTCCTTTTTGTATTTTTTCAGTTCCGCTTAGTAAGTATGTAGAATCTGTTTTTGTGATTTATTCGTACAATTAATTCAACCCCTTCAGGATATTTTTCAATTTGATAGTTGCCAAGGCGATAGAGCTTCCCAACAAGAGAGTCATTTTCATAAATTTCAAAAGTTCCAGTTTTGATTTCATCATTATTTTTGTGACTGCATCCTAATATGGATATAATAATTAAAGTAAAGAAGAATATTTTTACCATTTTTCATCTTGTTGGATATAGTTTTTATTCATCATCATAGGATCTTCTTTTTTCCCCTTTATACTTTGGGAATAAGTAAGATTTATTTTCAGATGTATTTAATTCAAATATTTTTTCTGTTAAAGTCCGTACTTCATATAAATATAGGTTATCTTTATTGTAGTCAGCTATGATTCTTTGCTCCATTGACCATTCATTGTGCCAAGCATCTGATAAAAGGATATCAATAGTTTCTTCTTTATCAAGCCCTTTTTTCTTTAGTTGTCTAATGTATGCTTTGTTAATCTTTTTAAGTCCTAATTCAACACTTTTTCGGTCATTTATAAATTCAGTTGTTTGAACTTGCATAAGGCCAAGAGAATGCTCCTTTCTTGTTAATCTAAAACGAATATTTTCTATCAAACGAGCTGCTTTTGGCCGATTAAAATCTTCGTAAATCATTATAGCATAAACTATTGATTTTAATTTATCGTTTTTAATCCTTTCGTTTACTAAACTGCCATATTTTTTTCTAAAACTAGAAAGTCTTTTTTTTAAATAATTATCTTTCCTCTTAATAGTTTTATCAGATGAAATTCTGATTTGATTAAGTGTGTGAAAGATAAATATTAAAATTATTATCCATAATTCATTTGATACAGTTTCAAAGTCAGGAAGTATATTCTCTTTTTTGTAAATTATTTCGGTATAAGCAAAATATGATATTGAAATTATTGAAACCCAATAAAGAAATTGCCTATACCAATTCATTAAAAGACCGCGATTAGTAATAAGATTGAAAGTTAATCGAAAAAGAATATAGTAAATTGAAATGAAGTATATATTATTTACAAATCTGTCTAATCCAATTTTATAAAGAATCGCAGAAATAATAAATAAATAAACAACAGGACTTATTATTCGAAACAGAAAGTTAAATGCAGGCGCTTCTTCAACTTTTAAGAACATTGAGATTTGCATATATCCAATGGAATAAGAATGTCTTCCAATCCAATTGATTAAGAAGAATAGGATTATGCCTAAAATAAAGTGTAGAACATGAATTTCTATCATATATTTATATTAAGTTTCACTTATATCTAAGAAACTATAATGCTTATAATTTATAACCAACCAAATATCTAAGATGTGTGCAATTTTTTAGGATACTGACTTCTCAATCTTTCTCGCAGTAAGCAAGTGCGCTCGAAGTGGCAAATCCAAATATCGTTACATTGGGGACGTAACTTGTTGGTTGTTCCGAAGGTAAGAAAAATTATTAAATGATTTGAGATTACACCCCTACTTATCATCAATAGATACAAACTGATATACTCGTAGTTTACTTTTAATAATCAATCAATGATTATTCTGAAATGATTTCCCATTCTATGTTTTTCAGTAGGTATCTATGACTGGCCTTTTTTAAATCTGTTCCTTCTGGAACTGGTATTCCCGCTCTCAAAAGGTTCTTTTTATTGTATATAAAAACAGGGAGGTCATACCTTTGAATAAGGGTTCCAGTTACTCTAAGTACTTTACCATTATCTCCTCCGTAATAATATTCATAAGGCCAACTGTCTTTTCCTTTGATATAAACCCAATAATTATTCTTAGTCATTATAAAGGCTCCTAATTTTGAGTTCATAGCTGTCCCTGTTATAGTAACCTTACGACCAAGCATACTCTTCAAGGTCTGTTTATCAACAGTGTTTATTACAATTGGTTTCGCACATGAAACAGAAAGAATTAATAAGAGAAGTAGAATGTTTAGTTTTTTCATAATTTATTTTTGGAGAATATTGAATAAAATTACAGAGGATGAATTCCCTAATCCGCTTATCTGCCAGTTATGCAGGATCAAACTGACATATTCGCAATGATTTTTAACACGACATATCTGCCACAATTTTCCATTCACCATCCATCTTTTTAAAGATGATCATAAAGACACCATTGGCATTTCCTACTACTCTTGTTAGATGATATTCGCCCATTACATAATATGAATTCGATTCTATTTGAGTAATGTCATTCACTTTAAAAACCAAGGTTCCCGTATGTTCTTTAGTAGGATATCGTTTTTTATAACCTTCTAGTGTTTTGTTCCATCCATAAGTGAGCCCACTACTACCATAAAATTTTAAAGAGTCACTCTTCCAATAACCTTGCATAAAACCTTCCAGATCATGATTAGACCATGCCTTTTCTTGGTTTTTTATAATGGAAAGGATTGTAGCAGTATCCTCTTTTTCAGTGGAAGTAGTACAAGAATGTAGAGCAATCAAAAAGATGAATAAGAACTGAATTTTTCTCATATGATATTCTTTACTCGTAAGATACAAAAAACCCTTTGATAAAAAATCAAAGGGTTTTTATATATACTTTAAAAGAAGCTCTTTAAATATTCAAACTATTAAAAAGCTCTTTTAATTTCTCATTAGATGGTCTTGGCGCATCCGGAGTTACGATGTTTCCTTTTGGATCAATTAATATAAATCTTGGAATTCCGTTAATCTTATAGTTTTGTACAAACTCAGATTTCCAATCGTTGTCAGCTAATAACTGAATACCTCCTAATTCTTTTTCTTTGATCATTGTTTTCCACTTGTCGTAGTCTTTTTTCTGATCGATAGAAATACTTACAAACTCGATGTTCTTCCCGTGATAAGCTTTCTCTACTTTTTTCAAGTAAGGAATTTCAGCTTTACATGGTCCGCACCAAGTTGCCCATACGTCAACGTATACATATTTTCCTTTCAAATCATCTAAAGAAGTAGTTCCTCCCGCATTGTTCTCATAAGCGATAAACTTAGGAGAAGCTTTTCCTTTTCCTAATACAGTGTTTAAGAATAACTTCTCTTCATGATAGCTTGCTAAGTATCTTTTTAATCCAGAGAAGTCTTTTTTCTCTGCAGCAACAAATGAAGAATCTAATCCGCTAACTCCCTCAAGAGTTTTCATAAAGTCACTTTCGATACCTTCTAGTTTTTTAGCAAAGTCTTCTTTGCTTAATGAAAACATAGATTCGTCACCAAAAACGGCTTCTTGATCTAAAGCTTTTTTAGCTAAGTAATTGTTAGCTTCAGCTCCGTTACCAGTATATACAATAGTTTCGTCAAACTGTTCTGTGTTTAAAGTTAGTTTTAACTCAAATCCGTTTTTCAGATATAAAGCAGTTCCTTCTTTTCCATCAAAAATGCTATGAGAGCCGTTAGTTACTTTTAATGTGTCACTAAAAGTCCCATCTTCTGCAACTGCAATTCTCTTTTTAAAAGCTCTATCAGCTCTAGAGTATACAATCAACGAATCTGAATTTGGATTGGTTATTTTTCCAGAAAAGACTACATAATCTTTTTGTTCTTGTTGACAAGCTACTACTGTTAAAAGAGCAATAGCTAAGTACATTAATTTTTTCATTATTTGTTTTTATTTAAGGGTTGAATATACTTGAAAATATTTAATTAATTCACATAAATAACTTTATTCATGACAACTACACGTAGGTCTTGTAAAGCTCATTGTATCTACATTAAACGGAACCCCTTGGTTATAATTACCCTGTTCCCAATAAAACTTACTACGTTTTTTATCGTAATTACCAATTTCATTCATTGTAGAAATATCAAATAAGCGTCCGTTTACCATAGTGTAGATTACAGAATTGGTATGCTCTATTTTTTCTAGAGGATTGTTGTCTAAAACAATAAGGTCGGCTAATTTTCCTTCTTTTAAAGAACCAATTTCATCATCTACTCCAATGTATTCTGCACCGTTGATGGTTGCTGCTTTTAAAGCCTCTAAATTACTCATTCCGCCTTGTTGTAACATCCATAGTTCCCAATGAGCTCCTAATCCTTGCAATTGCCCGTGAGCTCCAACATTTGCTTTTACTCCCACTTTAGAAAGATCCGTTACTGTTCTTGAAGATAACATGTGTCCGTTATGATATTCTTCATCAGGAATCATCAATCTGTGACGTGATCTAGAATCAACCACATATCTAGGAGTATACTTTAAAAGTGTTTTGTTTTCCCAAACATTATTATTTTGGTAGAAATACATTTCACCATTCATTCCTCCGTAGTTAACAATTAGGGTAGGAGTATATCCCACTTTACTATTACTCCATAGAGAAAGAATGTCTTTGTAAACAGGGTTTACTGGAATATTGTGTTCAATTCCCGTATGACCGTCGAAAATCATACTCATATTGTGGAAGAAAGTTGATCCTCCTTCTGGAACAACATTTACTCCTAACTCTCTCGCAGCTTGCATCACTTGTTGTCGTTGTTCTCTTCTAGGTTGATTGTAACTCTTCACAGAACGAGCTCCAAATGCTTTGGTACGTTCAATTGCAAACCTCGCATCCTCTAGATTATTAATCACGGCTTTGAAATCTCCTTCAGCTCCATATAAAATAAATCCAGTTGAAAACAATCTAGGACCTACTGTTAATCCAGCACGTTGTAACTCTTCTAAAGTGAATGCTGCTTGCGTATGCACAGAAGGGTCATGAGATGTTGTAACTCCAAAGGCTAAGTTCGCATAAAATTGCCAGTGTTTTTGAGTACTCAATCCATTTCTAAAAGCTCCTACGTGTGCATGAACATCTACAATTCCTGGCATGATGGTTTTTCCTTTTACATCATACACTTTTGCATCTGAAGGAACAGTAACAGCTGATGATTTTCCAATCTTTTCAATCTTGTTTTTATTGATGATGATGGTCCCGCTTTCAATCACTTTATCTCCGTCCATTGTAATCAATCGGGCATTGGTAAAAGCAATGCGTCCATCAGGAACATCGGATTTCATTTTCAATCCAATTTTGATACTCGTTTCTGCATTAGAATTTAGGTTGGTTTTAGAGAAAGGATCTTTTGTATTATCCTGAATTTTTTTAGTAAATAGTTGTTCACCTAAGGTCCAACTAATGGCATCACTGGAACCAGACCAATGAATATTAATCCCCGCTTTTTTAGACAGACTTTCTACTTTAAAGTTCTTTGTGTTGGCATCTAAACTTAATTCTTTTCCGTTCATTACAAAGGGAGCTACATACACCTTGTGCAAGTGTACCATGGCAATCCATTTGTTATCTGGACTTGGAAGAATTCTGTTTGCTAGTTTGGAAGAAAAATGTGTTCTTTCTTTGTTTCCAGTAAGATCTACACTTTTTAATTTTTTTGTCAAGCTTCCAAAGAAAGTTCCTCCAGTTTGGAAGAATACACGTTTTCCGTCTTCGGAGAATTGTGGAAATTCTCCACTTTCAGAAATTCGTTTCGGGTAAGAACCATTTCGACTCATGGTGTAGATTCCCGTTTCTTTTGTGAAGTCAAATCCTTGATCTCCATTTCCTCCTTCTTTTCTGAAGGCAATTTTGGTTCCAGAACCATCATAGACTGGAGTTCTGTAGATTCCTTTTTTCTTGGTAAGTTTAGTTAATCCAGTACCATCTACATTTACTTTGTAAATCGCGCCTAGATTTTCATCGTTCCATGTCACAAAAAGGAGAGATTTGCTGTCAGAAGAGAAGCTAGGGTCGGCTTCAAAATCTGATAAACTAGTAACTCGTTTGGGAGAACCATTGGGTAAACTTTTGGTATAGATGTGTCCCAATGCAGTAAATACTAAAGTTTTTCCGTTAGGGGAAGTTTTCGCATCCTTAATCATCTTAGAAGTAAAAGTCTCTGTATATACAGGTCTTTTTACTCGATGTGTTTCTGCTAGTTTGATATCTGCGTTTACTTCAAAAGGAATCACTTTTGCAAGTTTAGAATCGAGATTGATGGTGTTGATTTTTCCACCACTCCAAAACACGATGTTTTTATTATCAGGCATCCAGCTAAATCGAGGGTATACCCCGAAAATAGCCCAAGCTTCTGATTGATCTTTGTCTAAGTCAAAGTACAAAGGTGTTTCTTCTCCAGTTTCTAAATTGTGAATGTATAAGACACTCTTCTCACGAACCCTTTTAATAAATGCCAAATGTTTTCCGTCTGGAGAAACTACGGGTCTTGCAGCACCTCCAGGGCCACCTGTAACTGTTGTGGTCTTTCCTGTTTCAAACTCATAACGCTTGATGACATAAATCTGTTTGTTAGGATCTTTGTTGTATTGAAAGAAACCTCCAGGATACATGTCTTCTCCATAGTATAAGTATTTTCCATCTGGAGAAACCGACGGATCGTTTACATCTTGCTGATCGTTCTTACGTTTGGTTAATTTTAAACCGCCAGAACCTTGTAATGGGTATTGCCACATTTCTCCAGCTCCTAATGAACGTTGAGAAGTAAAATGTTTTCTAGCGATGATTGATTTTCCGTCCGCCGACCATACAGAATTGTTTAGCAACCTGAATTTCTCTTTGGTGATGGATTTTGCATTCTTTCCGTCTGCGGTCATAATCCAAATATTATCTCCTCCTTCTGCATCACTTGTAAAAGAAATGTATTTTCCATCAGGGCTAAACTTTGGTTGTAGTTCGTAGGCTAAGCCTGTTCTTAAAGCAGTTGCTTTACCACCCGTAATTGGTAATGTATAAATATCACCGAGAAGGTCAAAAACTATGGTTTTTCCATCTGGACTTACATCTAAGTTCATCCAAGTTCCCTCATCTGTTTTTAAATTGAAAGATTTATACTTCCAATCTTTATGTGGATTATTTACATCCCAGCCTTTCTTTTTAGTATCGTTCTTTTTTTGTGCAATAGTGGTAAATGAAAAAGAAAAAATGAGTATGGCTATGAGAAGTTTGCGTAACATAATGATTAGTAAATTTGTTTGATTGCTTAAATATAGAAAATAGCTAGTGTTTTTAAGGTTTTGAAAAGCAATTTTAACACCATCAGCTGATTTGTTAAGTATTGTTTGTAATAATTTTTACTCCATCTGAAGCATGAACTAGATAGAAAGAGCATTCTTTTTGAAAGGCTTGAAGATAAGCTTTTGAAATGTTGTTTTTGAATTGGTTGATAGAATCTTTACGTATCAGATTTAAGGTGCAACCTCCAAATCCGCCTCCCATCATTCTAGCTCCTAAAACAGAGTCTTGGTTTTTTGTGAAATCTACAAGAAAATCTAACTCTTCACAGCTCACCTGATATTGGTCTTTTAAACCCTTATGAGTTTGATATAAAAGTTGTCCTAATTCAGGAAGATTGTTTTCCTTTAATAATTCAACAGCTTTTTTAACTCTCTGATTTTCTTGTACTACATACAAGGCTTTTAAAACATCTTCAGAATTCATAGAGTCGATTAGTTTTATAACCTGTTCTTCATTGGCGTCTCTTAGGCTTTTGATTCCAAGTATTTTTGAGATTTTTTCACAGACTTTTCTTCTATTGTTATAGGCGCTTTCTGCCAACGAATGTTGAATATTTGAGTTGACCAACAGTAAACTATGGTCATGCAGTTGAATGGAAATAGGAGTAGAGTTAAGATCTCGGCAATCTAATAGTAAGGCAGTGCCTTTTACTCCAAACATACTTGCATATTGATCCATAATTCCGCATTGTACACCAACATAATTGTGTTCTGCTTTTTGCGAAATTAAAATCATTTTTTCTTTGGAAAGTTTTAGGTCAAGCAGCTCATTTAACCCATTAACGATACTATTCTCAAGAGCTGCAGAAGATGATAACCCTGAACCTTGAGGAATGTCTCCGCTAATCATCAGATTGAAATTAGAAAGCTTTTTTCCAGTTTTTTGAATTTCGGCAACAACCCCAATTACATAATTTTTCCAACCGCCATTTTTAATAGAATTCAAATTGGTTAGTTGAAATTGAAAGGATTCTTCTAAATCTAAAGATGTTACTGTACATAGATTGTTCTCTGTAATACTTAACGCTGCAAAAATTCCTTTATCAATAGCTGCAGGCAATGCAAAACCATCATTATAATCGGTATGTTCACCAATAATATTAATTCTACCTGGTGCAAAGCTCAAGATAGGCTTAGCGTTAAACTGTTCTTGATACTTGGTGGTAATATGTTGAACGATTTGCTTATTCATGAGTCTTGGGATAAATAGCAAAAGAATAACGATATGTTTTGTTGGCTGGAATGGTATATTCTGGATGAACCAAACGACCCCAAGATGTATCTCCACCAACGCCCATTTGTAGAAAATCAATATTCCATTGTACAGTATTTCCTAATTGAATATCAGCTCCGTGTTTTTTGGTTACTGGAACCAATCCTGATGCAGACTTTTGAGCTTCTTCACTACTAAAATCGATTTCCTTCATCAAAAACGGCCAAGTACTAGTGTTGAGTTGAGTTCCTAAACCTTTTGCTGTTATTGTAAGATTATTTGATTGTACGGTAACCCAACGAACATCAGTTTTGTTTCCGGTTTCTTGAGGGCGAGAATATCGATGAAACTGCTCCTTGATTTTTCCTGAATACACAGCTGTTTTCTGTCCTGTTTTTCTGTCCCAATAGCTTTCATCCGGACCTTTTCCGTACCAAGAAACATCTGTGAAGTTGTCTGGTAAAGTAAGGTACATTCCCAATCGAGGAATGTTGGGCTGTTTTTCGCTATCTGGAGTAAACTCATAAACGACAGAAAGATCTCCTTTTCCAGAGAGTGTATAGTTTACAGAAATGGAAGCTTTGACCTCTGGGAATGTGTACTGTACTTTGTAATGTACATTTCCATTGTGCCCTACGGGTTTACTAATCAATTGAGCAGTATAATTATAACTAGCTTTTTGCCAAACTTTCGCCCATTTGTCCATGCCATTTCCTAGATCGTTGTCTGTAGGAGGCCTCCAAAAGTTAGGACGAATCGGTTGATTGGTAATTTCTTTTCTGTCGAATTTCCAAGAGAGAACTTCTCCGGTTGTTTTGTCTATTTGGAAAGAAGTATGATCGTTCTCAAATTGATATGAATCTCCTTTTTTAATAGTAAAATTCCCAGTTGAAAGGTTAGACGTATTTTTTGTGGCTTTCTGAATAACAACTTCATCCCAAGCAATTTCATGTTTAGATGGAATTAATTCTGTAGCTTCTTTTTGAATCAAACTTATCTGAAGTATATATTCTCCATTGATTTCAAATGATGGTTCATCTTTTCCTTTGTCCCATATTGATAATACAATACTTTTTTGAGGATCTATGTTGATGGGAATATTATAAGCTTCAGTAATAACTTTTCCATCTCTAAATAACTTCCAAGAAATTGTTTGATTATCAAAACTTGAGAAGAAATTTTTATTGGTCACCTTTATCTTTCCATTTCCTATATATTCAAATTGAGCTGGCTCATATACTTTTTTTACTTCACTTAAATGAGGATGCGGATTTCTATATGGATCTACAAGACCGTTGTTGAGGAAATTTCCATCAGTAGGAAGATCAGGGTGATAATCATGTCCGTACGCCAAATAAGGTTTTCCGTTTTCATCTTTATACTCTAAAGACTGATCTACCCAATCCCAAATAAAACCTCCTTGAAGATTGTCGTATTTTTCAATGATATCCCAATAATCTTGCAAGTTTCCAACTGAATTTCCCATGGCGTGAGCGTATTCAATCATGATGGAAGGTTTATCAGAATTTGATTTTCCATGATTGATCAAATACTCAGGTTTCGGATACATTGGGCAATAAAGATCAGTGTAGTCTTCTTTTCCTGCAGGTTCGTATTGTACAATACGATTATCGTCTCGTTCTTTTAACCATTTGTAGGTAGCTCTAAAAACATCACCTTCTCCGGCTTCATTTCCTAAAGACCAAGAGTAAATAGAAACATGATTTCTATCACGATAATACATACGTTCAGTACGTTTCATATGAGCTGGCAACCAACTCATTTCATTTCCAATTTGAGTTTTCTCATTAATAGCTAAAGGATGGCTTTCTATATTGGCTTCATCTACTACATATAAACCGTATTTGTCGCAGAGTTCTAACCAATACGGATGATTAGGATAGTGAGCAGATCGTACAGCATTGATATTGTTTTGTTTCATCAATCGTATGTCTTTCTCCATAGATTCTTTAGAAACTACATGTCCAGTATATGGGTCTGTTTCATGTCTGTCAACTCCTTTGATGTACACAGCTTTTCCGTTGATGAGTACCTGACTGTTCTTGATCTCAACACTTTTAAACCCTAAAGGGCGAGAGATGAATTGATTGTTTTTGGCATCTGTAGCGTCAGTCAGTTGAATTTGCAATTCGTACAGATTAGGAATTTCTGCAGACCAAGTTTTTACCTTTTTAAAAATGTCTTTATCAGAAACTTGAATGATTTCGTTAGCAGGAATTAGAACTTGCTCTTCTTTTTTCCAAATTAGCTTTCCCTGATCCAGAATATTGATCTTTAATTCTCTTGTTGCAGGTTGATCTGTAGCGTTGGTTAACGATACAATGTTTTTAAACAAACCGTTCTTGTAAGAGCTGTCTAAGTTGGTATAGGTATAATAATCGGATACAAATACTTTGGGTTGTGTGTACAAATAAACTTCACGTTCTATTCCGCTCATACGCAACATATCCTGACTTTCTAAATAACTGGCATCTGACCAACGAAACATTTGTAAAGCGATTAAATTCTTTCCTTCTTTGATAAAAGGAGTGATATTGAATTCGGCAGGAGTTTTACTTCCTTGAGAATACCCTACATAGTATCCGTTGATATACACATACATAGCAGACTTAGCTCCTGCAAAATGAAGGATGATATCTTCGGATAAGAATTTTTTGTCTAGCGTTATTTCCTTTCTATAGGTTCCAACAGGGTTGTAGTCTTTGGGAGCGTCAGGCCATTGAGTTTCAAACGGATAACGTTCATCTAAATAGATAGGCTTTCCATAGCCAACTACTTCCCAATTGGCAGGAACAGGAATGGTTTTCCAGTTCGAATCATTGTAGCGCTCATTGTGAAACGTTGTAGGTCTTTTTTGTGGGTTTTTAGTCCAGTGAAATTTCCATTCACCATTTAGATTTAAAAAGCGATTAGATTCTTCTTTTTCTGAAATGTTAGGTTTTTCAAAGGCAAAAAAACTAGCTCTTGGAGGTAACTTGTTTTCTTCAAATACTTGATGATTGTAATGATAGGTTTGTTCAGTAACTTTAGGAAGCTTTTCTGAACAGAACATTAATAGAAATGAACATAACAAAAGGGCAATTTTTCTCATAGACTAATAGGTTTTCATAAAATTCTCTTGAAGAATCTTTTGTAAATAAGTTATAAGGTCTTCTGCATTCTCCTTTGAAAAAACTAGAGGAGGTTTAATCTTTAAAACATTGTGATCTGGCCCGTCAATACTCATCAAAATACCATGTTCTTTCATTCTGTTTGCTAGGTGCGATGTTTGCTCTGCTAGAGGATTCATTTGTTTATCTACTAATTCTATTCCTAAGAACAATCCTTGCCCACGAACATCGCCAATAATTGTAAATTTTTGCTTAAGCTTTTGTAATTCAGATTTTAAATACTCACCAACTTCTGACGCATTCTCTTGAAGTTTTTCTCTTTTTACAGTTCTTAAAACTTCAGTGGCAATAGCACAAGAGACTGGATTTCCTCCAAATGTGTTAAAGTATTCCATGCCATTTGCAAAAGCATCTGCTACTTTTTGCGTACAGGCTACTGCGGCTATAGGATGTCCGTTTCCAAGAGGTTTTCCTATAGTTACAATATCTGGAACTACATTGTGTAATTGGAATCCCCAAAAAGCTTTTCCAACACGTCCGCAGCCAACCTGAACTTCGTCAGCTATACATAAACCTCCGGCGTTTCTAATCTGTTTATATACTTCTTGTAAGAATCCTTCAGGTAATTCTATTTGTCCTCCACAACTAATAATAGATTCTAAAATCAAAGCTCCAACACCACGTCCTTTTTGTTGAATCTCGTCAATGCATTTTTGAACTTCTTTGGCGTAATATATTCCGGCATCTTTCCCACGATATTTGCCTCTGTAAGCATCAGGTAACGGGAAAATATGCGTGTATTCTGGAGCTCCATTACCACCTTTTCCATCAAATTTATAAGATGAAATATCAATACACATATTGCTGTTTCCGTGATATCCTACTTCTGATGCTATGATGTCTTTTTGACCAGTTACAGCTTTTACCATTCTGATGGCTAATTCGTTGGCTTCACTTCCTGAATTAACAAAATGTAAAACATTAAGTTCTGGCGGTAATGTTTCTATTAATTCTTGTGCAAGTTCATTGATGTTTTCGTGTAAATAACGAGAATTGGTATTCAATAATGCCATTTGTTGTTGTCCGGCTTTGACAACTGATGGGTGTTCATGACCTACATGGGCTACATTGTTTACTGTGTCTAAGTATTTTTTTCCTTGTTGATCGATTAACCAAACTCCATCACCGCGAACCATTTTGATGGGAACTTTGTATTGTAAGCTTAAACTTTTTCCTAAGTGTTGTTTTCTATATGAAATTAATTTTTTGTTAGGAGTAAATTGAGGAGGCGTTAAATGCTCAAGTTTAAATAGGAGATTAGGGTCTACACATAAACTTTTCCATACATCAATTTGATTTGGATAGGTCACGCCCGGGAAATCATCGGTATAATCAAGAAGAGATAGCATTATTTGAAAATGTAGGTGTGGCGCCCAATTTCCATTTTCAGGATAGTTGCCTAATTCGGAAATCATTTCTCCCTTTTTAATAAGATCTCCTGGTTTGTGTTTAAGAGCACTTTCTACAGTATTATGACCGTATAAAGTATAGAATTTAAAATCGTTGATTTGATGTTGTAAGATTACTAATCCTCCATATTCTTTGTTTCCTTTGTCATTAACAGCTACTACAACTTCTCCATCCAATAACGCATGAACAGGAGTATTTGCCGGAAGCCAAAAGTCGACTCCTAGATGAACCGTTCTACTTTCGCGTCCATAATTACCAATTTTATCATAGGAAGTTGATGTATAAATTGGACGCGGTTCTAAATAACCACCAGCAATAATTTTATTGGGATGTTCATGTTGAAGTTGCTCTATTTTAAATTGAAAAAGATCGAGATTGTTAAAATCGTTTCGATGTCCAATCCATTTGCTAGATACGCTCAAGTCTAATAAATGAACTTCCTTTCTTTGAATAGTAGGAAAAAGTTCTACTAAAGAAAATTCTTGTTGAGAACTCCAGTTTTTAAATTTTTCTTCATTGGGATGCGCAGAAAACCCACAAGCTTCTCTAAAGGAATAATGTGCAAAATCTTGATTAATTTGATACCATTTGGTAAGCACATCCCAAGCAGGCTTCTCACTAATTAATAAGTATTTGTTATCTGGTTCTTTGATCTTGCTAATAGCTGATTTAGTAACAGAAATAACCAGTCGCATGGCAATACTAGCATAGAGATGGGCTAATTCAGTTTCTTGTAAAGGATAGGTTTCGTGATAACCTTTAACAATAGCCAAAGAAGCTTCCAAAGGATCATTATGTTGCATAATAGCATAAGCGCATGCAATAGCAAGATCATTAATAGTTTGTGTATAAACGGCATCGCCATAATCAATAGCAGCAGTTACCGTTGGAGTCATTAAATCTGAAGAAACTAAAACATTGTTGTCGTTTGCATCGTTATGAACTACCGATTTTCTAAGCTTTTGATAGCTTGGTTGTTGATTCTCAAAGAGTAATTGAAAGTGAGCAATGATTTTCTTTTTTTCAGAATCGAATACATCCAAATGATCTTTGGTCCATAACGATTGTGCTACATCCCATTCGAAAGTTCGATGCGCTTCTTTGTGATCAAAATTCTGAAGCGCATTTGTGAGTTTTCCGCATTCTCTTCCTAAGCTCAATCGCAAGTTGTTTGAATGTGGATTTACAGAGCTCCATAATCTTCCTGGAATCCAAGTTAATAAACGAACTTTACGGGTTTTTCCTTGTTTGTCTTTGTATTCAGAAATACCTTCTCCATTATTGTTTTTAATTGTTTTAGGAGCAATAATTTTTGGATAGCTTTCAAGATGATGAAGAATTTTTTGTTGAAAATCTAGATAGTTATCATCCTCATCAGGACGTGAAATCTTTAAAATATATCCATCAGTATCTTCAGTTTTTACGCGAAAATTAAAATCGACGTCACCGGGAAGTTCAGATATACTTCCTTGAATATTATAAAAAGACAAAAGAATCTCTTTAGCTTCGTTAATTGCTATTTTTAACTCTTGATAATTCATTTATTCTTTTGATAAAAGCATGATAATATGTGCTGCACTCCAACTAAAGTTTTGAGCATGCAACCCTTGTCCTGTGAGGGGGTGATAATTTTCTCGAATCGATTTCCCTTTTTCTAAAATTCCTTCAGCTCCTTTTAGGATTTGTTGTGTAGCTTGGTTGGCTTCTTCATTGTATCCGTAATTCCGTAATGCTTTCACCCCAAAATAAGACTGATCTAACCAGTTAGGTCCTCGCCAATAACCACGTAAAGGATCAAACTTGGGATGATCTGCACTCATGGTTTGAAAAGGAACTTTGGTATAAAACTTTTTAGGGTTCATCATCCTGTTTTTTACAGCTTCAGCTTGCTCTTGTGTTGCTGCATTTGCCCATAAAGCTGTCCAGCCTTCACTTCCTTCTCCCTTGATAAAAAGGTCACCTTTTAAATTTGTGTCATAAAACCAACCATCATTGGTGTCGTAGAATTGATGTTGAATTTTCTTTTTTAATTCTTTGGCTTCGGAGATATAGTTATTTGCTTCGTTGTTATTAAGAGCTTTGGCAAGTTGAGCTAGAAACAATTTTTCTGCATAGAGATAACTGTTCAAGTCTACACTTTCTTGATTAAGTGAATAAGCCCCTTCGCTATTTTTGAGGATTTTAGAATCATCAAAACGGATGGCATTGTCCATTCCACTTTCCCATTTTGCTGCAATTAAACTCCCGTCAGTTGACCCATATTCACACAAACCATCTTGATCATGATCTCTCTTTGCATACCACCATTCATGATATTTTTTAAGCTTAGGGTACATGTATTTAACAAAATCTATATCCTGGTCTTTTTCGTAAATCTTTGCTACTGCCCAAGCAGACAAAGGAGGCTTGGTGTCTCTATAATTATGAGCTTCTATACTTGTGTCTCTATAAACTACATCAGCAACAAAACCATCTTCATTTTGAAACTCGAACATTAATTTCATTTGTTTTTTTGCTAAATCTAAGTCGAAGTGAGACAAGCCAACAGCATGTTTCCAAGAATCCCACGACCAGAATCCATTAAACCATTTGTAATGGTAACTAGGAAAGAGTCCTTCATGTTTGATTTCCCCAGCAGGAATCCTCCAATTGTTTTGAAGTGTCAGCTGAGCTTTTGCCAAAACTGCTGCGTAGATTGAATCTTGGAATTGCGATTTTCTATTTGTGATTAGGTTCTTTAGTTGTGTGTTTTTCTGATTTTCTCTTTCTGAAAGTAAATCTTCAAAATCAGTTTGTTGGATACGTTCTTTTTCTTTAACCCAATCATATTCAGGGAAAATAAAAGTTTGAGAAATGGTAAAGACTTCCGATTCATTTGGTTTTAATTCAATACTAGATGAAGA
Organism: Pseudotenacibaculum sp. MALMAid0570; assembly: GCF_040151415.1. Classification (NCBI taxonomy): domain Bacteria; kingdom Pseudomonadati; phylum Bacteroidota; class Flavobacteriia; order Flavobacteriales; family Flavobacteriaceae; genus Pseudotenacibaculum; species Pseudotenacibaculum sp. MALMAid0570. The sequence goes on along the minus strand of NZ_JBDKWF010000044.1, from coordinate 146,814 downwards.
AGGATTCATTAAAAGATGACCAACAGCATCAGATTTTGTGGAGGTTATTATTATCTCTTCTTTATTCTTTTGAATGTTTAGGCTATCAGCTAGAATTTCATTGATTTTCCATTGATAGTTAACAGTTAATTTCTTGTCTGATATATTTTTAATGCTAGATTGGATGATAGCTGTATGTCCTGAAAGAAAGACCAGTTTTTGAGTCAATGCAAGTTCTGTTGAACGAAATATTTGTTCTAAATGACTCGCATAGCTATCAATGCGCTGAGAATCAAATTTTACATTCTCTAACGATAGCTCTAGTAAGGCTTTGCTAGACCAAACACCGTTTTGTTGTGTCATTAAAAAAGGACCTGTAAATCCAACATTCATTGGGAAAGAGGAACGTATGTTGGAACCTGGGAAACCATAGGCAAACCATGCTCCTTGGTCAGAAAACATCAATCCGTTTTTATCGAATTTATTTTCAGGAGTAATTCGGTAATGGAGAATGTTTTTACTGAATTCAAGATAAGGATAATTACTTTCTGTTGCTTCTTTTTTGCAAGCAAAAAGTGTTATAAGACAAAGAATAAATAGGGTCTTTTTCATCGTAGTATAAAGCCGTTTTTCATTGGATCGTTTGGGTCGATCACAAAAGTTTGTATTCCAGTAATATAAGCGGTTCCTTCTACTTGTGGAATTACTGCTTTGAATGGCCCATAATCTTCTTCTTTGCCAACAGATCCATGAAAAACAGATCCAGTAATGCTTTCAATAGACATTGTTTCTCCAAAATCGATTTCTTTTCTAGCTTTATGAAGAGCCATTCTTCCAGAAACACCAGATCCTGTTGGAGAACGATCTACTTCACCTTCTGCAAAAATGCAAACGTTTCTGCTATCTGAGCCTGAAGTTTGTTTTGTGTGATCAATAAAAATAGTTCCGTATAGGAAACTCAAATCATCTTCAAAAGGATGTAAAATGCTTTCATCAGATTTCATCACCGCACGTTTAATATCCATTCCAGTAGAAATCAAATTTCGATAAGAATTCGGAGTTAAATCAAAATCAAAATTATTTTTCGCCATATCTACGTAAGCATAAAAAGCTCCGCCATAAGCTAAGTCATAGGTAACACTCCCAATGTCATCAACTTCTACGGTTCTGTCTAAACCAACAACAAAACTTGGAACACAATGAAAACGAACTCCCGTTATTTTTCCATTTTTCACATGCGCATAAGAAAGAATTCGACCACAAGGAGCATCTATTTTTAACTCATTTTCGCCTTCTTTTACCTCAATCCAATTCATTTCAACTGCTAGTGTAGAAATTGCAATAATTGCATGACCACACATGGTAGAATATCCTTCATTATGTAAAAAAATAATTCCAAAATCACCTTCGTCATCATTTGGAGGTAACAAGATACATCCATACATATCTGCATGACCACGAGGTTCAAATAGTAAAGATGTTCTAAGGTAATCGTACTGTTCTTTACAGTATCGCCTATATTCTAATACAGAATTGCCTTTTAATTCAGGAAATCCGTCAACAATAACACGCAGAGGTTCGCCACCTGTATGCATGTCAATGGTTTTAATCTGCAACCAATTTTGCGGAGGTTGAAATTCTGTGTTATTTATAATGTTCTGATAGGTGTTATTCATTCCTAAACTTTTTATAGTAGTAGTCTGCTGCGGCTAAATCTTCTAAAGCATGACCAACAGATTTGAAAACTGTAATCTCATTGTCATTTTTTCTTTCTAAACGATTATTCTTAGACAAACTAAAAAGATCTCCTTTGATATCTTTCTCATTTAAAATTCCACTTTGTAAAGGGATGGCTATATCGCCACTTTCTTTCAGTCCAGCCTCAAATGTGTCTACATACACAGAAGAGATTTGAATGGTTTGATCATCAGCTTCTCTCATGGTTGGAGTATAAGCACCAACTAAATCTATATGTTGTCCGGGTTGCAAAAACTTACCCAAAACTAAAGGAGTTTTAGAAAGTGTAGCGCAAGAAATAATATCTACTTCCGATATCTTTTCGAGAATGTTATCAATAGCAGTAATCGTAAAATTTTCTTGTTGTAATTCTGATGCAATCTGCGCGGCTTTCTCAAAATTTCGTCCCCAAACAAATACGTTCTTAATGGGTCTAACACTTGCATGTGCTTTGATGAGATTTTTAGACAAAGCTCCTGTACCAATCATTAATAATGATGATGCATTTTCTTTTGATAAAAAAGACGAGGCTAAGGCTGAGGTTGCAGCTGTTCTTTTGGCGGTTAAATTCTTGGCTTCCAAGATTGCTTTTAAAACTCCTGTTGTAGCATCTAAATAGATGTATGTTCCTTGAACGGAAGGAAGATCGAATTGCTGATTTTCTGGACAGATAGTAACTACCTTAATTCCGGAATTAGTATCTGAGTTCCAAGCTGGCATCAATAATAGTGTGGTGTCGGCTTGAGTTTTTGGATTTGGAAAATCGTGATGATGCCTAGTGGGAACAATTGTTTTTTGAAGGAAGAAACTATTTTTAATCTCTGAAATCAGTTCAGAAAACTGTGTATTTTCTTCAATAAAAATGTCGTCAATAAAAACCATTTTAGCCATAGGCTAAAGATAAATAAAAGGAAAAATTAAATTGAATATTAGCCTAAAAACTGATAACATACTATAGAAGTTGGATTATATACTACTAAGATGCCGTATGAATATAAACGGCTAATTCTTTTCATGTGAATGTGTTTTTTATAGCTTTGCTATATGATAGTAAAAGGGAACATTGTTGATATAAAGAAACAGCAGATTTTTAAAGGAGAAGTTGAAGTCTTTGAAGGAAAAATAAAGGCTATACGAAAAGCTGAACACTCTGAAGAAGGATATATCTTGCCAGGGTTTGTTGATGCTCATATACATATTGAAAGCTCTATGCTAGTTCCTTCAGAGTTTGCAAAAATTGCAGTAACGCATGGAACTGTTGCTACTGTTTCTGACCCTCATGAAATTGCCAATGTTTTAGGGGTAAAAGGAGTTGATTTTATGATTGAGAACGGAAAAAAAACTCCTTTGAAATTCAACTTTGGAGCCCCTTCTTGTGTCCCAGCAACGTCTTTTGAAAGTGCAGGTGCTATAATCGATTCGGATGATATTCAGAAAATGATGGCGAACCCTGACATCAAGTATTTGGCAGAAATGATGAACTACCCCGGAGTCTTATTTGAAGACGAGGAAGTCATGAGAAAAATAGCATGGGCCAAGCATTACAACAAACCTATTGATGGTCATGCACCTGGAGTGAGGGGAGAAGATATTACAAAATATATTTCCGCTGGAATTTCTACTGATCATGAATGCTTTACCTATGAGGAGGGGTTGGAGAAGCTACAAAAAGGAATGAAAGTGATAGTACGTGAGGGTAGCGCAGCCAAGAATTTTGAAGCTTTAATTTCTTTGCTTCCTGAGCATTATGAGCATATGATGTTTTGTTCTGATGATAAGCATCCAGATGATTTACTGTTAGGGCATATCAATCAATTGTGCGCAAGAGCTGTTGCCAAAGAGCTCAATGTATTTCAAGTTTTACAAGTAGCATGTGTTAATCCTGTTGAACATTATAATTTAGATGTAGGCTTGTTACAAGAAGGGGATGATGCCGATTTTGTAATTGTAGATAGTTTAGAGGATTTTAATGTATTACAAACTTATATTAATGGTGATTTGGTTGCTGAAAATGGACAATCGTTTGTAAAGCATGTAGATTTTGAAGTACTCAACAATTTTCATACAAGTAAAAAGAAAGTTTCTGATTTTGAGTTTCATTCTGCTTCGGAAAAGATTCGAGTTATTGAAGCGTTGGATGGAGAACTAGTAACAAATGAAATTGAATCAAATAGTTTAATTCAGGGTGGAAATTTGATTTCAAACATTCACAATGATGTGCTGAAAATGACTGTTGTGAATCGTTATAAGAACTCAGAACCTGCGATAGCATTTATTAAAAATTTTGGTTTAAAAGAAGGAGCTATTGCAAGTTCTGTAGGGCATGACTCCCATAATATTATTGCTGTTGGTGCATCGGATGAAATGATCTGTAAAGCGGTGAATTTATTGATTGAAAATAAAGGAGGAATTTGTGCTGTAAACAGTTCTGTAGAAAAAGTTGTACCACTACCCGTGGCAGGTATTATGAGTGATCAGCCTGCAGAGATTATTGGAAAGCAATATGCAGAATTAGATCAAATGGCTAAAGAAATGGGGAGCAAGTTGCGAGCACCTTATATGACCTTATCTTTTATGGCTTTGTTGGTGATTCCTTCATTAAAACTGAGTGATAAAGGATTGTTTAACGGAAGTACTTTTGAGTTTACTTCTTTGGAGATTAAGTAGTAAATAAACTAATCTCCTGATCTTCGTCAGAAAGTTGGATGTACTTGTCGAATCGTAGTCCTAATTTTTTTAATAGTAAGTGAGAGCGCTCATTGTCATTATTAGCAATTCCTAGAACTGTTGTAAACCCTAGATTACCAAATCCATAATCCATGATCGCTTGTGTAGATTCAAGAGCAAAACCTTTTCCTCTTCCAATAGGTAAAAAAGCAAAACCAACATCGGCAAACTTTAATTCATCTCTTTTTACAAAACCTGTTATCCCTAAGGAATTCTTAGTGTCTTTTTCAATGACCAAATAAAAGCCAAAACCCCAATCAGAATAACTAGGAATAATTCTTCCGGTTAGATAGTCTTCTGCATCTTGAAGTGTTTTGACATTTCTATCGCCAATAAATCGTTTCCAGCCATCATCATTTACCAGCTCAAAGAAAAAAGGAGCATCTTTAGGTGTTAATTCTCTTATGATTAAACGTTGGGTTTCTAAAATCATGAGGATAAAAGTAAACAGATAAATTGAAAGGAGTACTTTTGCTCAGTAAAAAATGTTTAGATGAGTTTATTACAAGAATTACAAAATAGAAGCGGAAATCAATGCGAATTATGTAGCGCTAAAGACAGTTTAGGAATCTATGAAGTTCCGCCAATTTCTACAGGAGGAATTGATGGAAGCTTATTATCTTGTTCTACTTGTAAAGACCAAATAGAAAACCCTGAGGCTACAGATGCTAACCATTGGAGATGTTTGAATGAAAGTATGTGGAGTGAACATAGAGCTGTTAAAGTTATCTCTTGGCGAATGTTATCTCGACTAAAATCTGAGGGATGGCCGCAGGATTTGTTAGACATGATGTATTTAGAAGAAGAGGAGTTAGCATTTGCGAAAGCTACTGGTGAAGGTTTAGATGATAGCGAAAAAGTAATTCATAGAGATTGCAATGGAAACGTTTTACAAGCAGGCGATTCTGTTGTGCTTATTAAAGATCTAAAAGTTAAAGGATCTAGCATGGTTGCGAAACAAGGAACTGCTGTTCGCAGAGTTTCCTTAGACCCTGAAAACGAAAAATATATTGAAGGAAAAGTGGGAGCTCAGACGATTGTAATTATTACTGACTACGTGAAGAAGTTGTAATTTAGTTATTAGTTATTAGTTATTAGTTATTAGTAATTGGTTGTTACAACAATCTTTTCTGTTTTTCATAAAAAGCATCTGCTTGATCTTGCATCATTTGTTTGGCTACTTTTCGTTTGTAGGCATACACATCTTCATCTTCTTGAATATCTGTATAAACTTTTCCATTTACAACTACATCAGCATCTAATAGTACATCTCTCTGATGAACTTGTTGCTCTACCCAAGTTTTGATACCAGTCTCTTCATCTTCTAATTTAAAATCGTACTCTCCTCTAGGAGAAACTAATTTCGCAAAAATGGGAGCAGTTTCTATCGCAAGGAATAGTAAGAAAATGAAGAATGAAGGAAGCCATGGCAATTTTCCTAAAGCGTTGATTCTTGCCATAAAACCATCAAAATTAGAGATGATAGGTTGTGTGTCTAGTTCCGCTTTTTTCCAATCTGCTTGTAACTGGGCAATTGCAGCTTCGTTATTTAATACCTTCTGACCGTTATCTTGTTTTAACTGACTTAGTTCTAATAAAGCAGCATCATGTTTATCTCTTTTTTCTTGATATACAGGTCCTTTCCCTAATAAGAGAGTTCCTTTTCTACCCTCTGCTTCAGCTATATATGTTTCATAGAGTTCATTTACTTCTTTTTCCTTATCAGAAATTTCGTCTTTTAAAGCTGTAATTCCGTTGTTTAATTTTTGAATTTCTGGCTCAAACTGTTTGGCTATTTGCTCTTTGTTTTTGAGTGTCATTTCATTCTTTTCTTCTAAAAGAACTTGATTAATTTCCTTCTCGAAAATCTTTAATTCTAAAGGTTTAGAAATAACCATCGCAATAATCATCGCTAAAATGATTCTAGGTGTAGCTTGTAAGAGTTCTTTCCATTTCGAATCATTCTTCTTGATGGTAGAAACGATAAACCGATCTAAATTAAAAATGAGTAATCCCCAAACGATTCCAAATAAAATGGAAGCATACACATTGTCAAAAACAGTATATAAAGCATAACTCGCTGCAAGTGTTGCCATTACAGCTGTAAAGAATACTGTAGCACCAATACCAGCATATTTATTTTGTTCACCATTAGAACAGGTGTCAATAAGTTTAAGGTCTACACCAGAACAAAGAAGGAAAAAACGTTTGAGCACGGGAATGGGTTTTTAAGTTGGTTCTTTACCTATAACGTGTTAACAGTCAATTTGTTTCTTAACAGAACGTTAAAAGCCGATTCAAACGAATCGGCTTTTTGTTGTTTATACTCTTAATTTAACCTTGTACTTTCCTTTTTTGTTTTTAATGACATCTATAGTTTTGACCTCATTCTTTTTTTCATAAAAGTATTTCTTAGCTTTTTTAGGAAATATTTTTTTTCCGTTTAAATAGAATTTAGCTCCTTTTTTTACCAGTTCTTCAAAACTTTCTGTTAGAGTTTTATTTTGAGGAACTTCAACTAACTCTACTTCCTCAGCAATTTCAGATTCTTCAATAGTTTCAGCCTCTTCCACAATTTCTTCTTCAATAACACCTTCTGGAACTTCTCTAATTTCAACTACAACAGGAACTTCTGTTTCCTCTATTTCTTCAATCTTTTCTTCGATCTCTTCTTCAATTTCGTCATAATCACTCTCTTTCACCTCAATTACCTTTCTTGGAGGAGGAGGTGCAGGGATGAATTCAGTATACTTTTTCACAGATCTTTTTTGAGCACCCGACATCGAGTTGTAAATTTTCTTAATCCTTCTATAATCACGCTCCTTGATTACTTTATTCTTTTTATTACTAGAGAAAAAAGCTTCAAATTCTTTGTACTCTTTCATTTGTGCTTTTGTAGCCTTTCCTTTTACAACTTCAATTTTTACTGGTTTTGGTGGTGGTGGTGGAGTGTTTTTAACTGTTCTTACTTCAATTACCTCAGGCTTTAAATTATTATAATATGACTCTGTAAATAATGTATACTGATATGGTTGAGGGTGCTTTTCTGATCTAGCATTTTTATGAATAAAACTACTTAAATAGGCTACAAAATCTGTGTTTTTGTACTTATTTAATTCAGAATTTTTAACAGACCTGTCATTAATCCAAACAGAATACTTTGATCCATCCTTTAATTTCTCATATTCGTTAGCACTTATCTGCTTCCAATATTTTTTAGAAGGCGGAGGTGGCGGAGGTAATAAGTCATTAATATTCTTTACAGATTGTTTTTGTTTTTTTGACATTAAGTTATACAGGTGTCTCATTCTACGAACATCTGTAAGCTTATAAACTTTCTTTTTTTCTGATTCTTGAAGCAACTTCCTATATTCTTTTATAAGAGTTTTAGTAGCTTCTTTCTCTTTTACTTCAACAACTTGCGGTTTCTTTTCTTTCGATTGCGCTTCTACACGATCGGCAAACAAGAATACCAAACCTGTTAGCAATGGGATTATGGCCAACTTTTTGATAAGTATTGACGCTTTTGAATTGGGTGTTTTCATCATTAATAATCTTTTTTTTGTGAGTGAATAATTCAAATTACTGGCCAAGTAATATTTGTTTTTCCAAGCAGCTTTATCTAACAATAGATATTGATACCTGGTAATATCTTGATGTGATGCAATTACCTTGTCATCAGCTAAAAATTCGTGATTTAATTGGATTGCCTTTTTTAATGGATAAAAGAAAGGATTGAACCATAGAATGATCTGTAAAAATTCTACAATTAATACATCCAAAGTATGCCTCTGTGTTACATGAGTAAGTTCATGAGTGAAGAGTTCTGTTTCTATTCTTTTTGATAAAAATTCTTCTTTATTAATAAAGATATAGTTCCAAAATGTGTGAGGTAAAATAGCATCGTTTACTAAGACAATCTTTGCATTCTTGTAAGATATGATCTTATGACTCTTAATTTTTAAGACAATATCAATTAAACTCTTAAGAAATCGTATTAATAAAACAGAAGAAACAAAGATGTAAAAAGCAATAAAGTACTGAGTAAAATTGATTGAATTATCTATAGGCTCGTTTCCTGAAAAACCAATATTAGAATAGTTAATTCCCATTTCTTTCACCTCATTTATTGTTGCTGGTGCTGCCTCTACATAAATAATGAAAAAAGGCACTAAAAACGAAAATAGTACACTTCCTAATAAATAGAATCTATTGAATTGATGCATTTTTTCACGCTCTAAGACCAAATGATAAAAGGCTAAGAGTATGGCTAAACACAACCCAGATTTGATTAAATAGGATATCATTTTTTATTCTCTTTGATTTGTTTGTCAATAATTTTGCGTAACTCCTCTAATTCTTGATTGCTTAAATTAGTTTCTTTTGTAAAGAACGAAGCAAACTGACTAGCAGAATCGTTAAAGAAGTTTTTAATCAACCCATTTACATGTTTCGAAAAGTAATCTGACTTTTTTACTAATGGATAATACTCTCTTGATTTTCCCACAGTATTGTATGCTATAAAACCTTTCCCAGCCATTCTTTTTAATAAAGTTGCAACTGTTGTTGTGGCTGGTTTTGGAGTTGGAAAGTCTTCTAATAAATCTTTCATAAACGCTTTTTTACGTTTCCATAAATACTGCATTAGCTGTTCTTCGGCTTTAGATAATTGCATGAGATTTGATTTTTATGCTCTACAAATATAGAACAAAATATTTTAATTCTACAAATGTAGAGTTAAAAAAATGTGAACTACTTAAATTTGATATATTTACATCATCAAAAATTAGACCTTATTTATGAAAAGATTATTTGTAGTAGTTGCCCTTGTTTTATTAACTGGATGTAGCCAGAAGGTTTTTAAAGAAAAATGGACAAAACAGCAAGCGCCTGAATATTTTAAAGCTCGTTTCGAAACAACACAAGGGAATTTTGAAATTGAAGCCAAAAGAGAATGGTCTCCTCAAGGAGTAGATCGTTTATATCAACTTATTAAAAATGAGTTTTATACCGATATGGCAATCTTTAGAGTGGTTCCTAATTTTGTAGCTCAGTTTGGAATTCACAATGATAGTGTTGTGAATTCTAGTTGGAGAAAATATAAAGTTGATGATGAGCCAGTTATTGAAAAAAACTATAAAGGAGCTATATCTTTTGCTAGAGGAGGAGTGAAGTCTAGAGGAACACAAATATTTATCAATTTAAAAGATAACAATCGATTGGATAAGCTTGATTACTCAGGGGTGAAAGGTTTTCCAGTAATTGCAAAAGTTATTTCTGGGATGGAGAATGTTGAAAAGTTTTATGGCGGATATGGAGACAAGCTCGGATTTAAGCAAGATTCCATTCAAAAATTCGGAAACAAATTTATCCGAGATAAGTATTCAGAAGTCGACTTTATTCATAAAGCATACATTATAAAATAAAAAAAGAGCCTTTTAAAGGCTCTTTTTTTATTTTGATAGTTCAGTAAAATACTTATAAAAAAGAGGAATGGTCTCAATTCCTTTTAAGTAATTGAAAATTCCGAAATGCTCGTTAGGAGAATGAATAGCATCACTGTCTAAACCGAATCCCATTAAGATAGTTTTACTTTTCAGCTCATCTTCAAACAACGAAACAATGGGAATACTACCACCACTTCTTTGAGGAATAGGAGTTACACCAAATGTATCTTCATAAGCTTTACTAGCTGCTTGATATCCAATGCTGTCTATAGGAGTAACATACCCTTGACCACCATGATGTGGAGAGACTTTTACTTTTACAGATTTTGGAGCAATGCTTTCAAAATGTTTTGCAAAAAGTTCTGTAATTTCTTTCCAATCTTGATTCGGAACCAAACGCATAGAAATTTTTGCATAGGCTTTTGATGCAATTACAGTTTTGGCTCCTTCACCAATATATCCTCCCCAAATTCCATTGACATCTAATGTTGGACGAATGGAGTTTCTTTCATTGGTAGTATAACCTGTTTCTCCATAAACTTCATCAATATCCAAAGCTTTTTTGTAAGCATCAAGAGAAAAAGGAGCTTTTGCCATTTCGTCTCTTTCTTCTCTAGATAATTCTTCTACTTTATCGTAAAAACCAGGAATGGTTATGTGATTGTTTTCATCATGTAAAGAAGCAATCATTTTTGTCAAAATATTGATAGGATTTGCAACTGCACCACCATACAAACCAGAATGTAGATCTCTGTTAGGACCAGTTACTTCCACTTCTACATAACTCAATCCGCGTAATCCAGTAGTAATAGAAGGTTGCGTATTACTAATCATTCCAGTATCAGAAATCAGAATGACGTCATTGGCTAATTTCTCTTGATTTCTTTTTACAAACCACCCTAAACTTTCAGAACCTACTTCTTCTTCACCTTCTATCATAAATTTCACATTACAAGGAAGGTTTCCAGTTGAAGTCATATATTCTAGAGCTTTTACATGCATGTACATTTGCCCTTTATCGTCACAAGCTCCACGAGCAAAAATGGCGCCCTCTGGATGTAATTCTGTTTTTTTAATCACAGGTTCAAATGCTGGAGAATCCCATAATTCTAATGGATCTGCAGGTTGCACATCATAATGACCATAGACCAAAACGGTTGGTAATGATGAATCGATAATTTTTTCTCCATATACAATTGGATATCCAGGAGTTTCACAAATCTCTACATGATCACATCCTGCCTTTTCCAAACTTTCCTTTACAGCATCTGCTGTATTTAATACATCTTGATTGAAGGCTGGATCTGCACTAACAGAAGGAATTTTTAGTAATTCAATCAACTCATCAATAAAACGTTGTTTATGGTTTTCTATATAATTTTTTATGTCTGACATGGTTTGTTTTTAAAGGAATTCAAAAATAGTAAAATTCCTAGGAAAGAGCTTTGCAATTTAAGTTGAATGCGTATATTTGCAGTCCTATTACCGAATCTAGTTCGGCATAAGCGTAGCGGGTGTGGTGGAATTGGTAGACACGCTAGACTTAGGATCTAGTGCCGCGAGGCGTGGGGGTTCGACTCCCTTCACCCGCACTTTGAAAAGCTCTCAAAATTTTGAGAGCTTTTTTCATTTCACCGATTCACTTTAACCATTCAAAGAAAGAAAACGATATTCAGGCTTTTTCCCCTAGACTTGTAATCTATCAGCTATTACTTTTATAATCAAATAACGAAAGCAGATATATTATTTCATCAATAGAAACTACACAAACTTGGTAGTATCACTTTTTAGATGAGCTCATATATTTGTTTGGAAACAATAACACTATGCAACTAGAACAGTATACAACAAATCAACAGTTGGTGATTGAAGCTTTAAATAATGAACACTTAACAAGTGCTGAAATTTTAAACAAAACTCATATGGTTCTTCATATTTTAAAATTGTATTCCATTTTGGATGAACTTAGAAGCAAAGGAATGGTACAGAGTTATATGAAAGAAGGAATGAAATATCACTGTGTAGCCTAGAGATTTCCTGTTTTAAATAGATTGCTCAATTTCTTTAAGTAGGGTTTTTTACAATTCATCTGTTTTCAAAACAAAGAAAAAGTATTAACTCAAAAACAAGATTATGAGCAGAAGAATTTTAAACAGATGGGCAATTGTATTATTAATAATCTCAATCTCTTTTATTGGATGTAATAGAGATGATGACACAGCATTACTTACCGATCCTGTTGGAGATAATTCTGGTAATGGAGGAAATGGTGATGGTTCTGGTGGGGGCTCTCAAGCGGGTTCTCAAGGTGAGATTACATTGTATAGGGTTAGTGGAAATGATCTTGAAAAAATTAGAGATTATCAAGTAACTGGTCAAGATTTGGCTTATCAAAATGATGTTGCTAAACATCAAGAATTATGGACATTAACTAAAAATGTAGTGCCAATAACTCACAGAGATAAAATGAGTGAGTTTATGATCTACAACGGTTCAGTAACAGGTTCTGCTGGTTATGTTTTTGAAACCAAGAACGATCTTTCAGAATGGCAAATGGGGTTGGCAATTAATTTTGCAGATGATCAAACAGAGTTGGCCTATACTACAATACACGAGTTTGGCCATATTTTAACTCTAAACAATACACAGGTAGATGCCAGTATAACTTCAGGGTCTTGCTCTAACTATTTTACAGGTGAAGGTTGTGCGAAAGTGAATGCCTACATTAATAAATTGCAAAGTTTGTATTGGGCAGATATTTGGGCTGAGTACCAACAAGCGAAGACTAGTGAATCTGCTCACCAAGCTTTTTATCAAAAGTATCAGGATAGGTTTGTAACCAACTACGCAGCAACTAATCCTGGAGAAGATATTGCAGAAGTATTTGCAGTTTTTGTAACCAGAGATGATAAACCAGCTGGAAACACAATTGCAGAGAAGAAAATACTATTAATGTATGATCATACAGAATTAGTTGAATTAAGAGACTATATAAGAAATAACCTCTCATTGAGAGGAAGAAGAGGGAGAAGTATCTTGCCTACACCGGGAAGCTGGAAAAAGGCAAACACATTAGGAGATTCACATAAATCACACTGTGGATTGAAACATTAATGTAAAGTTCCCAGAATAGTATTCTGGGAACTTTTTAAATCTAAAAGCGATGAAAAAAATAATAACATTATTTGTCTTTGCATTGATTTTAAACGTGTCTTGTAATTCTGCAAAACAGAATTCTTCTGAACCTTATATTCAGTTAACTAAAAAGAGATGCTTTGGAAAATGTCCGGTTTATGATCTGTTTATTTATAGAGATGGATTGGTAAAATACAACGGTATTGATCATGTGTCTAAAAAAGGGAGGCATCAATTTAAAATATCAAAAGATAAACTAGTAGAGATTGAAAGTTTGCTTCTGAATTCTGGTTTAGAGTCTTTGAAAGATCCAGAAAAAAGAACTAGAGATCTTCCTGTTACTCATTTAAGTTTTCAGCATAAAACAGTTCTGTTTCAGGGAAATGATATGCCTGAAAAAATTAAAAAAGTAATAAAAGCGATAGAGAGTCTTGTTGTAATTTGATAAAAAGTAAAAAAAATAATTTTTAAGGTAGGGTTTTTTCAATTCACCTTGTTCTATAAGTAATATTGAAAGTTTTAAAAAATTTAACAACGTAAATTAGTTGGTTGATTTTTAGTTAGTTTGATTCTCCCTAGAATCTTACAAAACGAAAGCTCCTCTTTTTAGAGGAGCTTTTTATTTTATTACTATTTAGGTAGGGTTTTCTTTGTATTTCTTGTTCTATAAGTAATATTGAAAGTTTTAGATAGTATTCAGAAGGAAAGTCTTATCATATATTAGTTGGTTGATTATCTTTTAGTATAAGGTCTCCAAGAATCTTCTAAATGAACCCCTCAATTTTGAGGGGTTTTTATTTGTTAAATTACTTGCTAGATCTAGATGAAACTCCACCTTTAGCACTGTCTACAGTAACAGTAAATTTTGAATTACCTTTTACAATCCATCTAACTTTCACTACACTATTTCCAGGGATATTACGAACCTTAATTTTTTCTGGATTTACTTTCTGTTCTGTAGTGAAATTAAAATCTTCATTGGTAACAATCATACCGGCAATAACTTTTGTGCCTGTGATACTTACAAAATCTGGTCTAGTGATTTTGTATTTTAAATCCTGACTTGCATGTGTAGGCATCAACCTATCATTCTTAATATAAGCTGTTACTTCTTTCAAACCACCTTTTAACTTTTTAACCTTGATATCTGCAATAGATAAACGAGGCATATGATGAGCATGATAAAATGTAAAAGCCATATTTCGATGTGCTTCTTCTTCTAACATAAACCCTGGTGTAGCACGACCAAAATTCTTTTTAAATCCACCAATCTCTATTTCTCCATAGGTAGGATGGTTGAATTTTTTCCACGGAGTAAACGAGTCATAAAACTGGAGCTCTTTGTCAAAATCATACGATTGATCTCTTCCTCCGTTTTTGTCTTTATAATAAGCAAATCGTGTAAAAATCTCATTTGTGAAAGTATAAATTCCTCTGCTTCCATAGAACCAATCTAACTCGCCGCCAAAAACAGAGTACAGGTCTTTGTATACAGTTAAATAACGATATCCAGGAATCATTTTTTCTCCTTTTTTTCCAATAGCATCATAGATCCGAATATCTTGTCTGTTGTAAGTAGAAATATCCTCTTGTGCACCTGGACCTCTTAAAATCATTCCTCCAGAGTTATGATAACTTTGAGCACCTGCGATATTGGGTTTGGTCATTACAAAATCAGCTACAGCTCTTGTTTCTGGAGCTGAGAAAGGATATTTATAAGCACCTCTTTGAATATAATCAGGTTGCCATTTCCAACCCCAATCTCTATTTGGATCATAGTATCCGTAAGTATCTTCATTAATTCGACCATCGTTGTCGTTGTCGATTCCTTCTCCACCAAGAAACTCATAACGTTGTACTGTTACTACATCATCAGGACCAATTTGAATCATCTTTCTTGGATCTTTTGGATCAACAATCATATTTCCATATGGACTTTTACGACGCATTCTTGTAATAGAGCCATCTCCGTCTAAATCGTCATAACCATCTTCATCAAATAAACCATCTCTATCGTCATCCAAAGCAATCATTCCAGCTCTTGGACTATGAGGTGTATTTCCTTCTAGCATATAATCGTTACGAGCATCAGGGTTGATGGTAGGTACGATATAGAATACACGATCGTTTAGCATTTCTGTGATGTAATCGTTCTTTCCAAAACTCTCTGTCAAATACCATGCTGTATAGGTGCAAATTTCTCCTCCTTGAATTTCGTTAGAATGGATATTTCCATCAACATAAAAACCAGGTTTTCTATCTGCATTTCCTTTTTTATAATTGGTAATTGCTAGCATCCAAATATCTCTTCCTTGTGTAGATTTTCCTATGGATTTTCTTCGAACTAAATTTGGGTAGGCATCAGCGATTTTTTTACCAAGTGCTGCCAATCCTTCTGAAGTATAATATCTATTAAATGAAATTTGAACTTTTGGATTTTCTGGTGATCCTGAAGCTTTAAAAATTTCACTGCTTTTTTGTGCGTTGATTGCTAATGGAACTAAAAACAAAAGCAATAATGACTGAATTGTATATCTATGAATTTTCATCGTTTCTACCTTTTATTTTAATTGAACATTAGTTTTATCAATGCCAGTATGCGAAGTACCAGCTTCTATACTAACACTACCTTTTCCTTTTACTAGCCATGTAAATTGAACTGATTTATCACCATCTATACTGTTTACTAGCGTAATTTTTCTTCCAGATATAAGTTCTTGTCCTTTGTTTAGATTCAAAGCAACTTTGATTTTTCGTAGCCAACGGGATCTTTTTCCCATATCGGTATGAGTAGGTAACAAGCCTTTGTTGTGAACATCAACAGTAATTCTTGTAAAACCATTATCTACAGATTCGGTTTTAATGTTTTGCAAAACAATCGCAGGCTGCATTTTAGCAAGTTCAAGAATGAATTTTGTGTGAGTGTCACTAATGTCTTTTACGTATTTAAAAGGAGGGTTGTACATGATGTAAGGAGCAATTCCTCCAACTTCTACCTTTTGATTTGGAAAATCAGGATGATTGACTTCCTTCCATGGTGCAAAAGCATTATCAATTCCCTCTTTGTCTGCCCACTGTAAGAAATTAGCATATTTGTTTTTCTTAGCTTTAGTTAGAGAATCTCCTTTGAATTTTGGAGCCCACCAACCAGGTGTTCCTAGTGCTAGCTTTCCAAAGTGAAAGTATGACCATTCGAAAAAGCTACCTCCTTTACCTGTTGAGATAGGAGCTCCTTTTGTTTTGGTGATTTTATTGTATTTTCCTGAAAGGAATTTATTAAGGTTTGCATCGTTTTTTAAGATACTAGTAACTACTCTTTTTCTTGCTCCTCCAGGATTGTACTTTAAAGGTTTTGATAGGTTGTTTTCTGGTCCTAAAGTAATAATAGCAAAGATATTCCACTGCTCATATAAAAAGTCAAGTAATGCCCTGTGTTCTTTTTCAGAAACGGCATGCTCGCCAGCTCCAGGTTTGAAGTAAGGATAATTGTAACTGAAATTTTTATTAAAAAGAATTCCTCCTTTTCCATCTTCATTAAAGCTGCCATCTTTATCATTATCAATTCCTTCACTAATAATTTTATAATTTCCTAATTGTCCTTTGCTTTTGTTAGCAGGAACCATTATTCTTTCATCTTCTTTCAGTTTGATATAGTCTCCTGTAGCATCTTCAACTCTCATTAAGGTAATGATTCCATCTTTGTTAAGATCTTCAAATGGATCTTCATTAATAGTACCGTCTCTGTCATCATCTGTATTTTTTGCATTTCCATTTTTATAATGCTGTAAGGAAGAAAAGTAGTTTTCTGTAGCATTTGGACTCATATTTGGAAAAATATAAAATGTAGTTGTTTCTAAAACATTTGCATGATTTTTCACAATATTTTCTGCAATAGAAACAGCCATTTCTGGTCCTAAAATATGTTTACCATCTACACCACTTACGATGGCTATGGCTGGTTTGTTTTTTGCATCACCTTTAGAAAGCGTGAGTGCCCAAATGGTATGGTCTCCAATTGTTTTGGTAAGAGTTTCCAGTTTACAAATGCTCGAATTTGAACTTTGTAATTGTTTTAATCTTTGTGATAGTTTACTATAATTACTATAGTCAGATTGTGCTGATAATTGTAATGAAGTAAAACAAATAATCATCCCAAGAAATAGGGATATTTGTTTCTTTTTGAACATAATAACGAATAGTTAAGTTGGTTTTAATCCTATTTTTTCGAATAGGAATTTGAAGGTAAGCAAACCTATTTGTTATTTGTAAAAATTAAGTTTTTTTTAACAATTTGAAGACTACTATGATCTTTTCTTAATGATCTCAAAGTCTTCAGTTTTGTCCATTCCGTCAAACAAGGAATCAAACTTTTTTGGGAGTACAGTAAGCTTTCTCTTTTCTAAATCTAACCAAGCTCCATAGATTTCTATGATGGCTGAGACTTTACCTGCTTGATTAAAGATTTCATGCCTAATTTTCCATCTGCTTTTATCTTCAGAAATTCCTTGAAGTTTTGCATTCACAGAAATGGTTTCTCCTGAATGAATTTCTTTTCTAAAAGATGTATTTTCAGTAAAAAGGATAGGTCCAATGTTAAGTTTTCCAATTTCACTCACTGGGAATCCTACATGCATAAAATATCTAACTCTAGCTTCTGCTGCATAATCATTATAAGCTGTATGCCGTAAGTGTCTATTTGGATCGAAATCTGCCCATTTGGTTTTAAATTCTACTTTGTAACTCATAGTTTAATTTTTAACATCTAATGTGTCTCTCAATGTATTTCCTATCAACATAAAAGCCATAACTAAGCTCATAATTGCTAGTCCAGGGATTAACGCCAAATAAGGTTTTCCGAGAATAATATAGTTGTAATGATTTTTAACGATTGCTCCCCAAGAAGGAGTAGGAGGTTGAGCACCAATCCCTAAGAAGCTTAATCCACTTTCTATTAAAATTGCTGAGGCAAAATTTGCTGCAGCAATCACAATAACTGGTGCCATGATATTGGGTAAAATATGACGAAAAATGATTCTTAGGTTTGAAAAACCTAAAGCTTTTGCGGCTTCAACATATTGTTGTTGTTTGGTAGTCATTACTTGTCCTCGAACTACTCTAGCTACTTCAACCCACATGGTTAAACCAACAGCAATAAATACTTGCCAATATCCTTTCCCAAGAACTAATGTAATGGCTATAACTAGTAAAAGCGTAGGAATAGACCAAGTTATATTAATAATCCACATAATGAAAGCATCAATCTTTCCTCCAAAATAACCTGCAATTGACCCTAAAGAGATCCCAATTAATAAAGAAATAAATACTGCGATAAATCCGATAAAAAATGAAATTCGAGTTCCAACAATTAATCTACTTAACAAATCTCTTCCATATTTATCAGTACCAAAATAAAAAGTTCTTTGTTGAATAAATTTCTCTGGATTATGATTTACTGAACTCAAAGGAATAGACTTTATCATTCCATCAGAATAATTAACATACTCTAAGTTTTTATCGTTTACAGTATAGGATTGAATGGGTATTTCTGTATCTAGATTCTTTTTACCATAAAATACTTTATGAAAAAAAGATTGTTCTGTTTTGTCTTTCGAAGGTATGGTTAACATTAAAACAGAAAAGCCAGGCGATTTAGAGTGGATTTCTAAATGCATTTGGTTTGCATTAGAGCTATTGTCTGGAGCTAATAAGTATCCGAAAACAGCAACAAATCCACAAAAGACAACAAACCAAAAGCTAATAACACCAATCGTATTCTTTTTGAATTTTTGAATGGCTAATTTAGAAAGAGACTTTGATTTGCTTGACATTGATACAAATGTAAAAAACCTGATAGCTTCAACAAACTTATCAGGTTTTTAAAATATTTAAATTTTATAAAATTTAATTTTTAACGATTTCTAATGGTACTCTCAACTTTAATTGACTGAGTACATTTAAGGCTTCGGCAATGTACATGTCTTTTGCTAAATATTGATGCCACTTGTCTCTTTCTTCTTTTAAATCTTTGTTCTTTTCAAACAATGGAAGTTCATATTTAGGAGATTGAAACGCTAATTTAGAATCGAATTTAAATACAGAATTAAATCGTTTTGCATATTCATCTCTGTCTTCTAAGTCTTGAACATATTCTTTGTAGTTTAAAGAATAGGTAGAGTCATCTTGCTGTTTCTTTAACCATTTTGCATACTCATTAACCAATTGAAACTTTGGGTCGCTAGCAATTCTTTCTTTACTTGAGTTTACAACATCAGAGAAATTGCTATAAGAATTTGTTTGCACATATTTTGCTTGAGGAACCATATCCCATTTTAAAGCTCCATCTAAATCTCTTTCTCCAAATTTCATATAGCTATAACGGTTAGGAATTGCAATATCTGAATAAACACCTTCCATTTGTGTAGATCCTCCATTAATTCTGTAGAATTTTTGGATTGTCATTTTTAAGAATCCTAAGTCTTTTTTATAGTTTGGATAAAACTGGTTAATAGGCAAAACATTTTGTACAGTTCCTTTTCCGTAAGTTTGATTTCCACCAATAATAACTGCTCTGTTATAATCTTGCATGGCAGCAGCAAAAATCTCAGAAGCTGAAGCGGAAAGTTCGTTTACTAGAATAACCAAGGATCCTTTCCATTGAATTTTACTGTCTTCATCATTTTTTACTACAGGTTTTTCTCCTCGGTATTTTACCTGTACTACAGGACCTTCTTCAATAAATAACCCAGCAATTTCTATTGCAGTTTTTAAAGATCCACCTCCGTTATTTCTTAAATCTATAAGTAAACCTTCTACATTTTCGTCTTTTAGTCTCTCAATTTCTTTGGCCATATCTTTGGCTGAATCTCTAAAATTTTGATCTTCAAAATTAATGTAAAACTTAGGTAAATCTATTACTCCATACTTTTTTCCATTTTTCTCTACTACAGAAGATTTTACAAAAGTTTCATCCAATTGTACTACGTCTCTAATGATGGTTATTACACGAGTAGATCCATCTAATTTTTTCTTTACAGTCAAACGAACCTCTGTTCCTTTAGGCCCTTTGATAAATTTGATTGCATCGTCTAAACGCATCCCAACAATATCCAAAGGTTCTGCATCAGCTTGGGCAACTTTTAAAATAATATCTCCTTCTTCAAGTTCTCCTTGCTTCCAAGCGGGACCTCCAGAAACTAATTCAATAACATGTGTGTAAATTCCTTTCTTTTGTAATCTAGCTCCAATACCTTCTAGCTTTCCAGACATATCTTGATCAAATCTGTCTTTAATTCTAGGGTCCATATAAGTAGTATGAGGATCAAAAGCTCCAACAACACTATTTAGAAAAGTAGAGAACCAATCTCTGTGCTCTAATTCTTCTATACGGATATATAATTCTTCCATACTTTTCATCACTTCTGCTCTAGCTTCTTTTTCTAACTCAGAAAAAGACTTTTTAGAGTAGGAAGAATCTTTCTTAAATTTTTCATTTTGTAACTCTTCTTGCTCTTGAATTTTACCAATTGTTTGTAGTTTTAACTGCTTTCTCCAAAAATCAATCAATTCATTTTCATTTGCAGCAAAAGGAATTTTATCATAATCAAGATCTATAGTTTCTTTTTTAGTGTAATTAAAAGGTTGCTTTAAAATAGATCCATAGTATTCCTTAGCAGATTTAATTTTTTCTAAAAACTTTCCGTAAACCATTTTATAAAAGGTGATATCGGATTCTTTTAATTGGTTGTCTATTTGATATTTATATTTAGAAAATGCTTTGATATCTTTTTGAGTGAAATAACGTTTTGAAGGATCCAATCCATCTATAAAACTGTTAAATACGTGTACAGAGAAATCATCGTCAAGCTTTTTTTCTACAAAGTGACCACGAGTTAACATGTAGTTTAATACAGAAATTAAGACTTTGTCTTTTTCTGGATCATTATTGATTGTTGGGTTAGATGCATAATTAGCATTACTAAAAAGTAGTAAGAATGCTAAAACAGGGATGATAAATTTCGTCTTCATGAATCTTCAGTCGTTAAAATTCGATTTCTTTTCAATTGATGATTGGCTAATGTACTAAAATGATGCCAAAATGTTTATTGTCTATATTAGTTTTTCTTTTTATAAATACCTCTAAAAGCTTCTTGAATCACTTTTCCTTTGGTTGAGACAAATTCCCAAAGTTGTGTTACCGATCCATCTTTGTTAGGAGTCCAAGTAACACGATTATAGTATTCGCCTTTTTGGCCCTTTACTAGTTCGCTTTTTAAAACCATTTTCCCTTCAATAAGATTTCCTTTAAGTACAAGAGAATAACCAGAATTATCTACCCAAACTTGATTCCAAGAACCGTCTGTTAAATTCACATAGTTGTAACTTGTTCCTTTGTTAGGACTCGTTTTAGATTCCCAGTTTTCCTGCATTACACAATTGCTTTGCATTTTAAGGATTTTATTGGTTCCAATTAATTTTCCTTGCGTGTTATAAACATTCCAGTCTCCCACCCAAAAATTAAACTCATTATGTTTTTCGGTGTCACAGGGTGCTTTTTTCGTTTGAGCGTCCATGGTACTGACGGTTGTTACAGAAACCATGAATAACAAAAAGGTGATAATTCGTATCATAAGTAAAGTAGGTGTTGTCTCTTACAATGTTAATTAAAAAACAGAGGAATCAATCTTTACAAAATGTTAAAATAAATATCCATAAAAATCGTTTACTTTTGTGTAAAATTCTTCACTCAATGACCAAAGAAAAACCGTTAATTTTAGTAAGTAATGATGATGGAATTACTGCGCCAGGTGTACGTTCGCTGATTCGAATTATGAATAAAATAGGAGATGTTGTTGTTGTTGCACCCGATAGTCCGCAAAGCGGAATGGGACATGCAATTACTGTAAACAATGTTTTGCATTGTAACCCTATAACCGTTGATGATGGACCTCAAATAGAATACAGTTGTTCTGGAACACCAGCTGATTGTGTGAAAATGGCTATCAATGAGATTTTAAATAGAAAACCAGATTTATGTGTTTCTGGAATCAATCACGGATCTAATTCATCTATCAACGTCATTTATTCAGGAACTATGAGCGCTGCTGTTGAAGCTGGTATTGAAGGTATTCCGGCCATTGGTTTTTCATTGTTGGATTATAACTACCATGCAGATTTTAAACAGAGTGAAGAGTTTGTGAAAAGAATTACATTAAGTGCTCTTGAAAATGGAATTCCTGAAGGAGTTGTACTTAATGTGAATATACCGAAACTAAAAAAAGACGAAATTAAAGGCATTAAAATTTGCAGACAAGCAAACGGAATATGGAAAGAAGACTTTGATAAACGTAAAAGTCCTTTTGGAAAAGAGTATTATTGGTTGTCTGGTGAATTTGTTAACAAAGACAAAGGTGAAGATACAGACATTTGGGCTTTAGAAAACGGGTTTGTTTCTGTAGTTCCAGTGCAATTTGATTTAACAGCTCATCATATGATTCAAAAACTGAATTCATGGGAGCTGTAAGAAAAGAAATTGCTATTGGTTTTTTAATATCTGTTTTCGCTACCGCTTGCGGAGTTTTTCTATATCTACAATACTTTTCTCAATATGGTTTTGATGAAACTTGGCAAATGATCAAGGAAGGAAATCTGTACGGAACAGTTATCTCTTTAGCTGCTTTACCCAACTTATTTGTGTTTTTTGTTTTCATCAAAAAGAAACAAGATTATAGAGCTAGAGGAGTATTAATGGCTTCTATATTAACGGCTTTGATTACCTTTGTGTTGAAGTTTGTTTAATCGCCATACTTGATGAAATATTATATCATTGCCGGAGAAGCTTCTGGAGATTTACACGGATCTAATTTAATGAAAGCCTTGTTGAAAGAAGACAAGAATGCTGATATTAGATTTTGGGGAGGTGATTTGATGCTATCTGTAGGTGGAACTCTTGTAAAACACTATAAAGAGCGTGCTTTTATGGGTTTTGTAGAAGTGCTTTTGAATTTGAGAAAGATTTTCGGACTGATTTCTTTTTGTAAAAAAGATATAGAAGAATTTCAACCCGATGTTATTGTTTATATAGACAACTCTGGTTTTAACTTAAGAATAGCCAAATGGGCAAAACAACAAGGATACAAGAATCACTATTATATATCGCCACAAGTTTGGGCTTCTAGAGCCGGACGTGTAGAAAAGATCAAGAGAGACATCGATCAAATGTATGTGATTCTTCCGTTTGAAAAAGAGTTTTATCAAAAATATAACTACGATGTTACTTTTGTTGGTCATCCCTTAGTTGATGCAATCGCTGGCCGAAAACAAGTGAATGAAACTCAATTTAGAAAAGAGAATCAATTAGGTGAAAAACCTATTGTTGCATTACTTCCTGGTAGTAGAAAACAAGAGATTATCAAAATGCTTTCTGTAATGCTATCTATTGTTGATGATTTTTCTGATTATCAATTTGTTATTGCTGGAGCTCCAAGTCAACAATATGATTTTTACAAAGGAATTATTGGAACTAGAAATATTGCTTTTGTAGACAATCAAACCTATGACTTGCTAAGTATTTCTTATGCAGCTTTGGTTACTTCTGGTACAGCTACTTTAGAAACAGCTTTGTTTAAAGTGCCACAAGTAGTTTGTTATAAGGGAAGTGCTATTTCTTATCAGATTGCAAAGAGAATAATCACTCTTAAATATATTTCTTTGGTAAACCTTATTATGGATAAAGAAGTTGTAAAAGAGTTGATTCAAAAAGAAATGAATGCTAATAATTTGAAAAAAGAATTAGCAGAAATTTTGAATGGAGTAAAAAGAGATTACTTGTTTGAAAATTACTATGAGCTTGAACAAAAACTAGGAGGTGAAGGAGCTTCTTCTGCTACTGCAAAATCTATTGTTGAGAATTTAAAAAACTGATTTACAAAATTTTAGTAACTTAGCTTCGCTATGAAAAAGTTACTAGGATACCTTCCTTTTCACTTTTTACTATTTCTTGTTGTCGGAATTTGCATTCAGTTTTATACTGATGTTTGGTGTTATAGTAAAATTTGGATTTGGGTTATTTTCTTGTGGATAATCGTATTACAATTTCTTCTGAAGAAGACAACAGTTTTTAAAGTTCTTACATGGAGTTTTTTTCTCTTTTTAGGGATTGTAATTACGTATCATTCAGATGATAGAAATCAACAAAACTACTTTGAGAAGTTTCTAAGAAAAGAAAATACATCAGTTTTAAAGATTAAAGATATTCTTAAGCCGAATAATTTTTCGCTTAGATATACAGTTGAGGTAATTCAAGTTAATGAAAATAAAACGTTAGGAACAGTTTTGTTAAGTATTCGAAAGGATACAATTCAAAAGGCCTTAAATATAGACGATTGTATTCTTATCAACTCAGATTTTTTAAAGATAAAAGAGCCTTTGAATCCTCATCAGTTCAACTATCAAAATTATTTGGCTAAGCAAGGTATATATCAACAAGTATTTTTAAACAATCAAGAGTTTCTATTTTTAAAAAATCATTCTTCATTTTTAGGGAGTATAGCTCGAGTTAGAAAGAAGATTCAAAAAGCGATATCTAATGAAAATTTTTCTCAAGATGAA
The DNA here is from genome assembly GCF_040151415.1 of Pseudotenacibaculum sp. MALMAid0570. NCBI lineage: Bacteria > Pseudomonadati > Bacteroidota > Flavobacteriia > Flavobacteriales > Flavobacteriaceae > Pseudotenacibaculum > Pseudotenacibaculum sp. MALMAid0570. The sequence continues at coordinate 122,182 of NZ_JBDKWF010000044.1, read as the reverse complement.
TTAGGAGTTATTAATGCTTTGCTATTAGGGCAACGTCAAGAAGTTTCTAAAGAATTACTCGAAGAGTATTCCAGAGCTGGAGCCATTCATATATTGGCAATCTCTGGGTTGCATGTGGGTATCATCTTATTAATCCTTTCGTCTTTATGTAAACCTTTAGAGTATATTAAACATGGAAAGTTCTTGAAGCTATTATTCATTGTTCTTCTGTTATGGTTTTTTGCTTTGCTAGCAGGAATGTCGGCTTCAGTTGTTAGAGCGGTAACTATGTTTACAGCAGTAGCGATAGGACAAGCAATACAAAAAAGAAATAGTATAGAATATTCACTTGTTTTTTCAATGCTTATTTTATTAACCTTCAAACCACTGTTTTTGTTTGATGTAGGTTTTCAATTGAGTTACATAGCAGTATTTGGAATTATTACTATTCAGCCTAAATTGAGTAATCTTTGGAAGTCTAAATGGAAACTTGTAAATAAATTTTGGCAATTAACTACAGTTTCATTAGCTGCTCAAATATCTGTTTTGCCATTAAGTTTATTTTATTTTCATCAATTTCCAGGGCTTTTCTTGTTATCTAATTTAGTGATTGTTCCTTTTCTGGGAATCATACTTATGGGTGGAATTCTAATCATCATTTTAGCGTTGTGTTCAATTTTACCAGAGACCTTAGTGTATGTTTATGGAGGAATTATTTCCTTAATGAATAATTTTATTCGATTTGTTTCCGATCAAGAGACTTTTCTGTTTTCAGATATTCCTTTTTCTTTTTTGATGATGATTGTAGCTTACTTATTAATCATTTTCGGGTTTCGTTTTTTTGAAAAAAGAACAGCAAAAAGATTATTGTGTATGTTGAGCTGTGTTGTTCTTTTTCAAGTTATTTTGTTATATGAAAAATATGAATCGGAAACACAGTCAGAACTTTTAGTATTTCATAAAAATAGGCATTCAGTTTATGGAATCAGAAGAGGAAAAGGAATGGTACTTTATTCTTCACTGGATTCATTAAAGAGAAGGTCAGATAGAATAATTCAAGCCTATAGAGTAGGAGAGAGTTTGAATCTTATTGAGGAATTTGAATCAACAAATTTTTTGAATTATAAGAACCATCATGTTTTACTAATAGATAGTTTAGGAATCTATCAAATAGAAGGGTTAGAGTCTCCAATTGTTATTTTGCAGTCTTCGCCAAAAATTAATTTAAGAAGGTTGTTAGAAGATTTAAAGCCAAGACAAATCATTGCTGATGGTTCTAATTACAAAAGCTCTATTTCTAGATGGCAACAGACATGTATAGAAACAAAAACTCCGTTCTGGTTTACTGGACAAAACGGAGTGTATATTTTGAAATGAGGTTAATTACAGATTACTTTTAAAGTTCTTTACAAAATCTTCCCATTTGTCGGTTTTGTATTTTTCAGTAGCAAAATATGCAATCACTTTTTCCATAGTTTTTGCGTCCAAATAACCAGGAACTCGATCTAGCAACTGTAATTTTTCATTCATAATAACTGTTGTTGGGTAGCTTAGTTTTCCATTTAACAAAGCTGCTGCAAATTCGTTATAACCTCTTCTTCCCTGATTTTTAAACTTAAAAGTATAGTCTTTAAAAACAATATCTTCTTTTTGCTCTCCATTTAGTTTTACTGGATGAAAGTTTTTATTGATGTATTTTACTATTGTATCATTCTGATAGGTGGTTTTATCCATTCGTTTGCACCATCCGCACCAATCAGTATAAACATCTATAAGTAAAGGTTTTGGGTCTTTCTTATTCAGTTTCACTGCTTCTTCAAAAGAGATCCAATTGACTTTTACTTTATCTTCTTTTTGAGCATAGATATTACACGTAACTAGAAATAGTAAAAAAGTGATTAAAAAATTTCTCATAATCTAACTGTCGTAATCCGATCAACAAATTTACAATAAAAAAGACACCAAAAATGGTGCCTTCTTTATAATATAATGTGAAAATTCAATTAGCGAACTCCGTGCATTAGTTTTTTGATAACTGGTTGCATAGCAACTGAGAAAACAGCTAGAAGTGCTGATATTCCAGTTAGAAGCCAGAAGAAGTAACTGATTCCGTTTTCGTCGGCAATCTTGTCAACATTTTCACCAAATACACCGGCTAATTTCATTCCAATAGCTATGGCTAAATAATATATACCAAACATAAAGGCGATCATTCTTCCTGGTACTAGTTTACTAACATAAGAAAGACCTACAGGAGAAATACATAATTCTCCCATTGTATGGAAAAGATATACTAGAATCAACCAAATCATGCTCACTGAAGCTGTTTTTGCTCCTGGTTCAATTCCCATAGCACCGAAAGCTACACATGCCATTCCTAAAGCTAATAAGAACATTCCAATTCCAAATTTCACATTCGCAGTTGGATTGTATTTACTTTCCCAAACTTTAGAAAATAATGGAGCTAATGTGATAATAAATAAAGAATTTAAAACACCAAACCAAGAAGCTGGAACTTCAGTTAATGGAGCGGTTTGTTTTTCTAGCATTAGAAATTCTAAAGTACCATCAGATAAACTTAAAAAACCAGCAGAATACCATTCTTTCGTTAACATCCATAAGGTAATAATCCAAATGATGACAAAACTTATAGATAAAATTATGTTTGCTAGCTTATATAGTTTGAAAGTCTTTTTAAATAGTAGAAACATCACCCAATTAATGATGATTAATGGAACTAATGATACAAGAGTATTTATGATTAAAAATGTTAAACTAGCATTACCTGTTAATACTCTGTTTGTGTAATCTTTCGCAAAAATTGTTAAGGTTCCTGGGGATTGTTCAAATACTGCCCAAAAAAATATCGTTAAGAATGAAAAGAAGGTAAAAGCAATCATTTTGTCTCTCGTTATCTTAGAGTATTGCGTTAACCTATATATTAAAAGCCCAATAAACATGAACAAGGCTATAATAATCATAGCATTATTACCATCTAGTCCAAATAAGCTAAAGTCAAATATGTTAAAGGATCCTTCAGAAATTTTAGAAGCAGGTGAATTGATTAACCATAACAAACAAATGATAATAGAAACGCCAATAATAATAAGTTGCGGCATTGTAAAAGGATTTCTTTTATCCGTGTCGTCTTTGGCTTCTTGTAGTTTAGATTCTTTTGTAGGTTTTAATCCAATATCACCAAAAATATTTTGCGAATACCAAAATTGTAATAATCCAAACAGCATAAAAATACCAGCTAAACCAAAACCAATATTCCACCCAACTTTTTCACCTAAATAACCACATAGCAAGATGCCTAAGAAAGCTCCTGCATTCACTCCCATATAAAATATGGTATAAGCCCCATCTTTTTTCTCATCTCTTCCTTTGTACATATGAGATATGATTGAGGTCATATTAGGTTTGAAAAAACCACTACCAAAAACCAACAATGTTAGACCGAGGTATATAAAGAAAGGAGATTCAAGTGCCATAGAAGCATGCCCTAAGGTCATCAATAAAGCACCAACAACCACAGCCCATCTGTATCCAATAATTTTATCAGCAAAGTATCCGCCTAAAATAGTAGATAGATATACCATTCCTGTATAAGTCCCAAACAAAGCTAATGCATGTTCTCTTGGCCAGCCCCACCCTTCATCAAATAAAGAAGCTGTTAAAAACATAACTAAAAGAGCTCGCATTCCATAGTAAGAAAAACGCTCCCACATTTCTGTAAAGAATAGCACAAATAAGCCTGTAGGATGCCCTATAACTTTATCTTTAAATAAGTGATCTAATTTTGAAGTTTCCATAAAAAAGATTTTGATTTATATAAAAGAAAAGACCTCTTTATAATTAAATAAGAGGTCTTTTTATATTTTTTTCTTAATGTACGTTACCCATTAATTTTTTCATAAGTGGTCCGAATAAAAGAACAACCAGACCCGCTCCTACAGAATACATTGCAATCAATTCAAATCCATCTGTATAAACTCCTAAGGTTTCTAACCCTCCAACATTAGCATCAGTACTTTCTATGGCTAATTGTTTAGAGATAAAACCTACAATTTGGAAAGCGTAAGCTGAAGATAAGAACCAAATACCCATCATGAAAGCCACAATACGCTTAGGAGATAAATCAGTGATTTTAGACAATCCTACTGGAGACATAAATAATTCTCCTACAGAAATAATGAAATACATTACTAATAAGTATGCAAAAGGAACCATTCCGTTTTCATCTGCGCTTGCTCCACTTATAGAAAGTATATAAAAACTAGCCCCAGCTAAAACCAACCCTAATCCAAACTTATATGGCGTTCTAGGGTTTAAATTTCTTTTAGACAAAAATGCCCATAGTAATGAAATAGGAATCGCCAGTATGATAATAAACATCGAATTTAGAGAGTTGGTTTGACTTGCAGTCATAATTCCATCTAATGCAACGTTTCTAGAAGCAAATAAAGTAATTACACTCCCCGATAATTCATGGAATCCCCAAAACATAGTCATAAAGAATGTTATCAAAACAGCCATGAAAAGTTTTTTACGTTCTTCAACAGTTGCTTTAAACATTATGTTACCTAAATAAATAATTACTACAATACCAATTATTTTAAAGATTAAACCAACAATGGTTTCATCTCCTAAAAATGATTCTCCACCTGCAATTGCTTTGTAAGAAGATAAAACATAAGCTATAACTGGAACTGCTAAAACAGAAAGAACAGGAATTAAAGTTTTTTGAGGTAAACCCATAACTTTCTTTTCATAAACTTCCTGATTTGGAGGCAATCCTTTATCACCAAAAACATTCTTTTTTATTCCGCTCCAGAAGAAAATTAATCCAGTTAACATCCCAATGCCTGCTAATCCAAATCCATAGTGCCACCCATATTCCGCAGCTAACCATCCACATAATAATGGAGCTATCCAACCACCAATGTTAATTCCCATATAGAAAATAGTAAACCCTGAATCTTTTTTAACATCACCTTCTTCATATAAAGAACCTACAAAGGTTGAAATATTAGGTTTGAAAAATCCATTACCCATAATGATAAAAGCAAGAGCTAAAAAGAAAGCAATATCATTTTCTATTGCTAATACGAAATGCCCTATAGCCATTAATATTCCTCCTAGGAATATAGAACTTCTCATCCCTAAAATCTTATCTGAAATCTGTCCCCCTATTACTGTTGAAGCATAAACAAGAGATCCATAAGAAGCGTAAACAATTGCTGTGGCAGTATCACGCTCTACGAGGGCTTTAAAAATTTCTTGCACCATATAAAGTGTAAGAAGAGCTCTCATTCCATAGAAGCTAAATCGCTCCCATAATTCTGCAAAGAATAAATAAAATAATCCCTTTGGGTGACCGAACATTTTTTGGTCTTGCGGTGAAGTAGAAATATCTGACATAGTTTTTAACCTTTAATTTTTATATCGTTATCTTTGTTGCTGTTTAGGCTTTCATGAATAAAAGAAGTCATTTTCTTATATAAATGTAAGCGTGAGTTTTTCCCTTTTCTGATTCCGTGAGCTCTATCTGGATAGATAAATAAATCGAATTGTTTGTTGGCTTCTACCAATTCATTGATCATTCTCATCGTATTCTGCGGATGCACATTATCATCTCCCGAACCATGAACTAGTAAATAGTTTCCTTCTAATTTGTCTGCATAATTAATAGGAGAATTCTCATCATAACCGCTTGCGTTCTCTTGTGGAGTTTGCATGTAACGCTCTGTATACACTGTGTCATAAAATCGCCATGATGTTACAGGGGCAACTGCAATGGCAGTGGAGAAAATATCGTTTCCTTTTAATAGGCAATTGGTGCTCATAAATCCACCATAACTCCAACCCCAAATACCAATGTTATTTTCATCTATGTAGCTTCGTTTTGCTAATTTTTTAGCGGCAGCTATTTGATCTTCTACTTCGTATTTACCTAACTCTTTCTGAGTCATTTTTTTAAAGTCTCTACCTTTTAAACCTGTTCCTCTTGGATCAATACAAGCAACAATAATTCCTTGTTGAGCTAACATCTGGTGCCAATAATCATTGGTTCCGTTCCAACGGTTTGATACTTGTTGAGATCCTGGTCCAGAATATTGAAACATCAATAAAGGATACTCCTTGTTCTCATCAAAATCAGCAGGTTTAATCATCCACATATTGAGTTCTTCTCCATTAATTTGAATCGTAGAAAATTCTTTAGGAGTCATCTTGTAATCAGCTAATTTCACTTTCAATTGAGAGTTATCTTTAATCACTTTTAACATTTCCCCTTCAGCAGAATACAATGAATAAATTGGAGGGACTTCAGAAGTAGAATGTGTATTAATGAAATAGTTTAAATTATCACTAAAAGAAGCAGTGTTATTACCCACTTCATTACTCAATAATTGTTTGTTTTTCCCATCCAAACCAATGCTATACACTCCTCTGTTAATTGAGCCATTCTCTACAGATTGATAGTAGATTGTTTTTTTGTCTTTATTGTAACCATAATAGTTAGTTACTTCCCAATTTCCTTTGGTAATTTGATTGATGAGTTTTCCGTTGAAATTATAGTGATAGATATGGTTGTATCCATCTCTTTCACTAGTCCATATAAAACTATTATCAGCTAAAAAAGTTAGATTATCATGAACATCAACATAAGCTTTATCTGTTTCATTTAAAAGTAAAACTGAGCTAGAACGCAAAGCATTTACCTTATAAAGTTTCAAGTTGTTTTGATGACGATTCAAAGTAGTAACTATTAATACGTTTTTAGCACTAGACCACTTTATTCTTGGGATATATTCATAATTGCCAAGACTTATTTTTTTAGTTGATCTAGATTGGGTGTTATACATATGTAAACTTACCTTAGCATTGTCTTCTCCAGCCTTCGGATATTTAAATACTTGTTGCGTTGGGTATAATTCATTACCGGTTACATTCATAGAAAATTCACGTACTTTAGATTCATCAAAACGCAAAAAAGCAATGAATTTACTATCATTGCTCCACTCAAAAGCTCTTACAAAAGCGAACTCTTCTTCATATACCCAATCTGTAGTTCCGTTAATAATACTATTAGTTTTTCCGTCTTTAGTAACTTGGGTAACCGAATTGGTTGCTAGATTTTTAATATAAATATTATTGTTCTTAGCATAAGCTACTTTCTTACTGTCAGGAGAAAAAGTTGGTGCCTGAATATCTTTACCAATAAGAATCAGTTTTTTTGAAGCTCTATCATAAGCGTAAAAAGTACCCGTAAAAGAACGACGGTAGATACGATTAAAATCTTTACCTAAAATTAATTTAGTCTCATCATTGTTAAAGCTATACGAATTAAATGTGTTAAGACCTTTTAGGTTTTTCCCGTCAACAATGGTTGCTACTTTCTCTAAAGTTTTATAACTATACTGATCTACTGTTGAGTTACCATTACTATCTGTGTTTAACAATGAATAATAATCACCGTTCATAGAATTTAATGCGTTCATTCTGTCTGTAGAGAATTCCCCGCCCCAAATTTCTTCTAAGGTAATTTCTTTGGTTCCAGTATTATATTGAGTTGATGAAGTTTTATTTTGATCACAACTAATCAAAAGAAGTATAGCTGCTAAAATGAATAATTTTTTCATTCTAAACTTTAGTTTTTAGTAATAGATTGCCAAGTTTACGGAAAAATCATCAAAAATCGGCCCAAAAATTTATAAATATTGAATAACTTGGTGTGTTTACAACGATTAATTTATCTTTGTAAACGAATGAAAAATGACATCAATGTCTAAGATTATTTCAGGATTTTCCAAACTAACCAAGGAAGAAAAAATTAAGTGGCTGGCAGCAAATTATTTTAATAATCAGCCAGAAATCATAGATACTATAAAACAGTATTGGAATGTAGATTCAACCCTACAACAATTGCATGATGATTTTATAGAGAATACAATTTCCAATTTTTATATGCCTTATGGCGTGGCACCTAACTTTATAATCAATGGAAGAGAATATGTAATTCCTATGGTTGTAGAAGAAAGTTCTGTTGTAGCTGCTGCTTCGCTTGTAGCGAAATTTTGGAGCTCAAGAGGTGGTTTTAAAACTGAAGTGCTTTCTACAACAAAAATAGGACAAGTGCATTTCATTTATGAAGGTGATATAAAGACACTTACTCAATATTTTGAATCTAAAAAAGAAGACCTTAAACTTGCTACATCTTCCATTACAAAAAATATGGAAAAAAGAGGTGGAGGTATCTTGAATATTGAGCTTGTAAACAAAACTGAGAAACTTGATAATTACTACCAACTTCATGTAACTTTTGAAACGGTAGACTCTATGGGGGCCAATTTTATCAATTCTTGTTTGGAAGCTATCGCGAAGGAGTTTAGAAACGATGAAATTGAAATTGTGATGAGTATTTTGTCAAACTACGTTCCTGAATGTTTGGTGAAAGCAGAAGTGAGTTGTAAAGTTGAAGAATTAGGAGGTGAAGATCCACAAAAGTTTGCAAAAAAATTCTGTCAAGCCATTCAAATAGCTGAAATAGAACCTTACAGAGCTGTTACTCATAACAAAGGAATTATGAATGGAATTGATGCTGTGGTTTTAGCAACAGGAAATGATTTTAGAGCTATAGAAGCAGGTGTTCATGCCTATGCAGCCAAGTCAGGACATTATACGAGTTTAACACACTGTGAAGTAAAAGACAATATATTTCGTTTTTGGATAGAAATTCCTTTAGCGTTGGGAACTGTTGGAGGTCTTACTTCATTGCATCCCATGGCAAAATTATCGTTAGATATGTTGCAGAAACCATCAGCAAAAGAGTTAATGATGATTATGGCAACTGCAGGATTAGCTCAAAATTTTGCTGCATTAAGAGCACTCACTACAAAAGGAATTCAACACGGTCATATGAAAATGCACCTAATGAATATTTTAAATCAACTAGGGGCAAATGAAACGGAAAAGCAAGAAATTGCTAGATACTTTGAAGGAAAGACGGTTTCTCACAGCGCCGTGGTTGAAAAGTTTAATCAACTAAAGAAATAAACTGCCTTGAATAGATATTACTCCAACGGAAAATTATTACTCACAGGAGAGTATTTAGTGTTGGATGGGGCAAACTCTTTAGCCTTTCCAACCAAGTTTGGTCAAGATCTTACTGTAGAAGAAATACAAGAGCCAAAATTGATTTGGGGTAGTTTTGATAATGAAGGAAATTGCTGGTTTGAAGCTATTTTTGATTTGCCTAAGATTAGATTGGTTAATGCAACATTTAATTCTCCTGAAGAAGGAAGTGCAGAATTTATTGCAGAAACTTTACAAAACATTTTGCAAGCAGCAAGAAATTTGAACCTAGATTTTTTGCAATCCAAAGGAGGTTGTATTGTGAAAACTAATTTAACTTTTCCGAGAGATTGGGGTTTAGGAAGTTCTTCCACACTTATCAATAATATTGCCCAATGGTCTAAAACAGATGCATTTCAGTTATTGTGGAATGCGTTTTCTGGAAGCGGGTATGATATTGCTTGTGCTCAAAATAATACTCCTATATTTTATCAGCTAGAAAGTCAGAAACCTAAAGTTCAACCTGTAGATTTTGACCCGCAATTTAAAGATCAATTGTTCTTTGTGCATCTCAACCAGAAACAGAATAGTAGAGAAGGTATTAAAAGATATAAAGAGAAAAGAGAAAAAATAACCAATGAGTTGAGTCTGATTTCTAAAATTACTCACGAAATGGCAACAACGAACGATTTATCGGTTTTTGAGAATTGTATCCAAGTGCACGAAAATATTATTTCATCTATTATTCAACTCCCAAGAGTTAAAGAAGAGTTTTTTGAAGACTATAAAGGAGAAATCAAGAGCTTAGGAGCTTGGGGTGGTGATTTTATTTTAGCAACAGGAGGGAAATCAACTCCAGAATATTTCAAACAAAAAGGATATACAACCATTCTTTCTTATTCTGAAATGGTTTTATGAAAAAAGTAATCATAGTTGGCGGTGGTGCTGCAGGATTCTTTACGGCAATCAATGCGAAAGAGGCGAATCCAGAATTGGATATTACAATTCTTGAGAAAGGAAAAGAAGTCTTGCAAAAAGTAAAAATTTCTGGCGGTGGAAGATGTAACGTAACCCATGCATGTTTTGATCCAAAGGAGTTGGTAAAATTTTACCCAAGAGGAGAGAAAGAATTGCTTGGTCCTTTTCATCAGTTTATGACAGGAGATACCTTTGAATGGTTTGAAAATAATGGAATCCCATTAAAGATTGAAGAAGACAATCGTGTTTTTCCCGAATCAAATTCGTCTCAAACTATTATTGATTGTTTCCTAAGTAAGACCAAAGAATTAGCAATTCCAGTATTAAAAAATCATGGAGTTATTTCTGTTTTGAAAGAAGGAGAAAAATGGTTGATTCAGACAAAAAATAAAAAGTTTAGCTGTGATGCTTTAGTGATTGCAGCTGGGAGTAGTAAAAAAGTATGGGATTTGTCTAAAACATTAGATCACACCATTGTAAACCCTGTTCCATCATTATTTACATTCAATATTAAGGATGAAAGAATTACCGACTTGCTAGGACTTTCGGTGCCAAATGCATCGGTTAAAATAAAGAACACCAAATTAGAAGCTTTTGGACCTTTATTAATTACGCATTGGGGAATGAGTGGCCCAGCAGTTTTAAAATTATCTGCTTTTGGAGCGCGAATTTTAGCAGAAAAAAACTATCAGTATCAAGTAGAACTCAACTGGATGTCTAGATCTACTTTAGAAATGTTAGATGAATTACAAAACTTAAAAGTAGAGCAACCCAAGAAGCAAGTTATACTCAAATCTCCGTTTCAAGAACTACCTAGAAGATTATGGGAACGATTGGTGATAGCTTCCGAAATAAAATCAAATCAGAATTGGGCTGATATAAGTAAAGTTCAATTGCAAAATTTAGCAAATCAACTTACGCAAGCTGTTTTTCAAGCGCAAGGGAAAAGTACTTTTAAAGAAGAGTTTGTCACTGCTGGCGGAGTAGATTTAAAAGAAATCAATTTCAAAAGATTTGAAAGTAAACTTCATAAAAACTTGTTTTTTGTTGGAGAAGTATTAAATATTGATGCTGTTACTGGAGGCTTTAACTTTCAAAATGCTTGGACAGGAGGTTATATTGTAGCTAAAAGCCTTTCTTCAGATTAAGCAATTTCTCCACGATGAGGTTTTAAAGCATCTCTATAGGTAATCATGTCTTTTTCATCCACTACAATAAAAGCAGAAGCCAACATTTCATTCAATTCTTTTACATCAGCTTCGTGATAGTTCAACTTTTCAATTACAGCAAATTCTTTTAAATGAATGGTATGATGCTTTGCAGTTTCTAATGCTTCTGGACCTCTGAAATCCCAAATCAATTTTATCTTTCTGTTCATAGATACAAAAATACCCATTCCATGATGAAATGAGTACTCTTGAGTGTGTAATTATTAATAATTAAGATGAAATAAGATTAAGCTTTAGTTATTTCTTTTTTGCGATTAGTATAATAATACCCAATCTCACCACTAAAAAAGTAAACATTCCAAAAGAAGGAGATAGAAGTCCGATTTTTAAACCATCAGCTAACACGCCGCTTGACACATTGCTAGCCATAGATATCAGATCGAATGCTTCAATTAAGCCAATAAACAAACCAAGACAGCCCCAAACCAAAGCAAACAAACTGATGTGCTTTAAAAGACTCATGATTTTTCCATTTTCATCACCTTTCAAGAAGGCTTTAACAAGCAAAACAATACATAAGATTAACATCAATAAAGTTGGATACATAAAAGTAGGACCACCATCATTTAATAAATTGAAAAATAAAAAGTTCATAATTTTTTGTTTTTAATATTATAAATCAAATGTATGTACTGAAGCCAATTGAAAATTTAGAATAGCGATGATGTACAATAAATCTACCTTGAATAACAACTCTAAAACCAGTTTCGACAAAATACTGTAAAATTGGTTACTCGTCTACAAGTATTGGAATTTTATCGCAAAAAACATCAAATTTCTTCAAAATATAAGATATTGCAACCTTATGAAGAAACCATTGAAATATTTCTCTTTCTCACTGGTAAACCTATTCTTTTGGATTGGTGTTTATTTCTTCTACACCTATTTTTTAGGTTATGGTAGTTCTAATATAGAATATGTAAATAGTTTCTCTAGGTTTTTGATGCCGGTAACTATTGTACTAAGTTATTTTGTGATCTTATATTTAATTCCTAATTATCTACTAAAGAAAAAATATAAACTGTTTATCCTTTACGGAGCTTATACTTTTATTATTTCGTTTGTAGCTATTATTCTTTCTGTTTTTTACGGCTTGATTTTTTCTTCTTATTTAAAAGACGCTGATTCGTACGTAATTACCAAATCTTTATCACTCATTGTTCTTGGAGTCTACTTTGTTGTAGTAATAGCAACTATGATTAGTCTTGTAGTCTACAACTATTTGTCAAACATCAAGAACGAAGATTTAAAGAATAAAATACTTAAAACACAATTACAATTAAAGCAGCAAGAGTTAAGGTTGTTAAAAATGCAAATTCACCCACATTTTCTATTCAATTCTTTGAATACCATCTATGGATTTGCTTTAGCAAAAAAAGAAGAAGCTCCAGAGATGATTCTAAAATTGTCTAATTTGTTAGACTATATTCTATATCAAGTTCATAAACCTTCTGTCTTGTTGGAGAATGAATTAGATCATATAAGAGATTATGTAGAGTTAGAAAAGATGCGATTTCATGATACATTAAAAGTAGATTTTGATGTTAATGTTGTAGAAAAAGGAGTGCAAATAGCTCCGATGATTTTAATTCCTTTTGTAGAAAATGCATTCAAACACGGATCAATTATTGATGGCTATCTCTCTATTAAAATAAAAGCTAAAAAAGATAAAGAGAATTTCTGTTTTTACATCAGTAATTCTTGTTTGAACGATGAAAACGGACTGTCCGGAATAGGATTAGATAACATTCGAAAAAGATTGGAAATGCTATATCCAGAAGCCTATACACTTGAAATAAATAAAGAGAAACATAATTTTGAGGTTCAATTATTAATAGAACTGAAAGGACTTAAAAATAGAATTGATGCAGAAAGTTAAATGTTTGATTATAGACGATGAACCAATGGCGCGAGAAATTATACGATCTTACGTAGAAAAAATTTCTAACCTTGATTTGTTTGGTGAGTGCAAAAATGTATCTGAGGCTTTAGAAGTACTGCAAAAAGAAACAATAGATTTATTATTTCTCGATATAAACATGCCAGAAATTTCAGGGTTAACACTTGCTAAAACCCTCAGCTCTAAAACCAAAATTATTTTTACTACTGCCTATCGTGAATATGCAATTGAAGGATTCGACTTGCAAGCTGTTGATTATTTATTGAAACCCATTTCTTTTGATCGTTTCTTTCAAGCAGTTAGACAATTTGACAACCTTTATGGAAGCAAAATAGCTTTTTCTAAAGTGGTTGAGAATACCCAAATGGAAGAATTTATTTTTGTGCGTTCCGAAAGAAAAATGGTGAAGGTTAATTTTAATGAGATCCGATATATTGAAAGTTTAAGTGATTATATCAAGATTCACCTCAATGACCAAATAATAGTAACACGAGAAACAATTAATAACATAGAAAGCAAACTGCCTAAAGATGATTTTTTAAGAGTACATAGGTCGTTTATTGTTTCGGTTCAACAGATTACTTCGTACACTAATGAATATATAGAACTGGATAAAAAAGCAATTCCAATTAGCAGATCGTACAAAGAAAATGTACTTAAAAGGTTGCATGAGAAATAGGGTAAAACCACTATCTTTGCCGGAAAACAAGTCGATTGGATACACAAAATTTCATTCCGAAATCATTAAAAAACTCGATAGAAAATGCCTCTCATACTTGGTTAACACCTAGTAATATAGCCTTAGTGAAATATTGGGGAAAATCGGAGCCGCAAATTCCTAAAAATGCTTCTGTTAGTTTTACGTTAAGTAAAAGTCATACAAAAACTACAATCGATTTTACACGAACTGAAAAAGTAGAAATTCCAGAGTTTGATTTGTTTTTTGAAGGGAAAAAGAAAGACGATTTTAAACCTAAGATTGCTAAATTCTTTGAAAGAATTCTTGAGTATTGTCCCTATCTGTTAGAATATCGATTGACTATTCATTCAGAAAACTCTTTCCCTCACAGTAGTGGAATAGCTTCTTCAGCAAGTGGAATGAGTGCCATAGCAATGTGTTTGATGAGTTTAGAACGTTCGTTATGTGACGTTGAAATAAGTGATGAATTTATAACTAAAAAAGCTTCTTTCTTGGCAAGATTAGGTTCGGGAAGCGCAAGTAGAAGTATAGAAGGGCCCTTGGTAGTTTGGGGAAAACACGAGGCTATAGAAGAAAGTTCTGATTTGTACGGTGTTCAGTTTCCGTATAAAGTGCATTCTATTTTTGAAAATTACCAAGACACTATCTTATTGGTAGACAAAGGAGAAAAACAAGTGAGTAGTACAGTTGGACATAATCTAATGCACAATCATCCTTTTGCAAAACAACGTTTTGATCAAGCTAATGAAAACCTTGAAAGAATCTCTAAATACCTTCAAAATGGCGATATCAATTCTTTTATAAGTTTGGTAGAGAGTGAGGCATTAAGTTTGCATGCGATGATGTTAACCAGCAATCCTTATTTCATTTTAATGAAGCCAAATACATTAGAAATAATCAATGCAATTTGGCGTTATAGAAATGTAACGGGAAGTAACGTATGTTTCACCTTAGATGCAGGTGCAAATGTACATGTACTTTATCCTGAAAACGAAAAAGAAAATGTATTGCAATTCATTGAAGAACAGCTGTCACAATACTGCCAAAAAAATCAGTATATTTGTGATAATGTTGGTTTTGGAGCAAAAAAACTTTAATCTTTTGAAAAGTAAACAACAAGCAATTCCCTTTTTAGTTTTCTTCTTATTTGTTGGATTTTCACCTCTGTCACTTGAAGCTCAGAGCAAGACTTGGTTAGATAAAAACCATCGTCAAACTACAGAGAAAGATGCGGTGTATTACAGGCCAGCACCTCAAAAAAAGAGAAACTTATACTATATCATAGATTATTATAAAAACGGTAATAAGTATAGAGAAGGTAAAGCAGAAACTGCAACGCCAAACAGAGAAAAATTTACAGGACTGGTTACTTATTATTTTAATAATGGTACAATTTCAAAAAAGGAAAAATATAAAAAAGGTCTCTTAGATGGCTTGTATAAAGAGTACTATCCTTCTGGAGAGTTAAAGATAGATGGTGCTTATGATAAAGGTTATGAAGAAGGAGTTTGGAAGTTTTATCATAAAACTGGAAAAATTAAAACAAGAGGGAAGTATAAAAATGGCGAGAAAGTAGGAATCTGGAAAACCTACTATAAAAATGTGTATTACCCTGATGATGAATAATTTTGTTGTATCTTTGCACCTATAAATACCTATGAAAGGACCTCTATTTTACGCCAAAATATTACTCTTCGGAGAATATGGAATTATCAAAGATTCCAAAGGACTTGCTATCCCTTATAATTCTTACAAAGGAGCATTAAAGTCTGTTTCTAATTTAACTGGTGAAGCTCAAAAATCTAATATCAACTTAGCTAAGTTTTATGAGTATTTAAAAAACTTAGATACAGAGATAGTTTCTTTTGACTTAGAGAAGTTTAAGGAAGACATAGATGGAGGAATGTATTTTGATTCGTCAATACCACAAGGTTATGGTGTTGGAAGCTCAGGAGCATTGGTGGCTTCAGTATACGATCAATATGCAAATGATAAAATTACAATTTTAGAGAACTTAACTAGAGATAAACTACTAAAGTTAAAAGAGATTTTTTCTTCAATGGAATCATTTTTTCATGGTAAAAGTTCTGGTTTAGATCCTTTAAATAGCTATCTAAGTTTACCGATACTTATCAATTCAAAAACGAATATTGAACCAGCTGGAATTCCTTCTCAGAAGCAAGGAAAGGGAGCTGTGTTTTTATTAGATTCTGAACAAGTAGGAGAAACAGAACCTATGGTAAATATCTTCATGAATAAAATGAAGAATGAAGGGTTTAGAAAAATGCTAAATGAAGAGTTTGTTTCTTATACCGATGCATGTATTGATGATTTCTTGCATGGCAATATCAAATCTCTTTTTGGAAATGTAAAAAATTTATCTAAAGTAGTTTTTGCTCATTTCAAGCCTATGATTCCTACAGCTTTCCACAAGGTTTGGGAAAAAGGTATTCAAACAAACGATTACTACCTTAAATTATGTGGTTCTGGTGGAGGTGGATATATTCTTGGTTTTACTGAAGACTACGACAAAGCCAAGAAATCTCTTAAAGATTATAAGCTCGAGTTAGTATATAGATTTTAGAAACTTTTTAAATGGAGAAAACAAAAAGAGTTTCTTTGTTTTATAAGGTTTTTAGCCTGCTCTCCGTTGTAAGAGGATACAATATTCTTGTATTAGTATTAGCCCAATATTTAGCATCTATTTATATTTTTTCACCCGAAAAATCTGTGCGTCATGTAGTATTTGATTTGCATTTGCTATTTGTTATTATTGCTTCAATATGTGTTGTTGCTAGCGGCTATATAATTAATAATTTTTACGATAGTAGAGCCGATAAAATTAATAGGCCTTATAAAGC
Source organism: Pseudotenacibaculum sp. MALMAid0570 (assembly GCF_040151415.1). Classification (NCBI taxonomy): domain Bacteria; kingdom Pseudomonadati; phylum Bacteroidota; class Flavobacteriia; order Flavobacteriales; family Flavobacteriaceae; genus Pseudotenacibaculum; species Pseudotenacibaculum sp. MALMAid0570. Next base: position 105,457 of record NZ_JBDKWF010000044.1, on the reverse strand, counting down.
AGGATTAGATAGTTATGTGAGTCAACAGACAAAGTTAACTTTGTACTTTACGTTAAATTTTGTTGGGGTAATTTTTGCTTATTTGGTTTCTTGGAAATCGGCTGCTTTTTTTTCAGTATATATTTTTGGAATCTGGTTTTATTCTCACAAATTAAAAAAGTACCCTTTAACAGGATTAATAGCAGCAACAGTTCTCACCATACTTCCTTTTTTTGTGATATTCGTCTATTTTAAAAATTTTTCAAAAATTATTTTTGTCCACGCTGTGTTTTTGTTTCTAGTGATTATGGTTCGAGAGCTAATTAAAGATTTAGAAAATATGAAAGGAGCTGTAGCTAGTAATTATAAGACATTCCCTGTAGCTTATGGCGAAAAAAACACCAAACTATTTTCTGTTTTTCTCCTTTTATTAACATTAGGTCCGGTTATATTTCTTTTTAATTACCCTGCAATTTCTTACATGAAGTACTACTTCTATATAACTATGGTATCACTTATTTTAGTAGGATTTGGATTGTTTAAATCAACAAGAAAAAGACACTATACAATCTTACATACCGCTTTAAAAATTTTGTTGTTATTAGGGGTGTTAAGTCTAGTTTTTATTGATCCCAGTCTTATTATTGAAAAGGTGATTGATCGTTTGAATTAGAATACTCTAATTTTCAACAGCATTCTTTCATAAGTCATCGATTCAAAATCATTTAAATCATTTGAAGTAGCTACCCATCTACCGCCTCGCAACTTTATCCAAATTCTGTTATTTGGTTTATCTTGCCACCAAGTTTCACCATCAGAATCGATTACATCTTGCAAAGAAGAAACTTCGCTATAAACAAACCAATTATTTAGATTACTTGTCTGTTGAATAAAAACAGTTGGATCTAAAGTTCCGTCATATTCTATACCAAGAACTTGAGTGTCTGTAATTTCTAACATATTTTCTACAGACATTTGAAAATCGGTAGGAGGAACTGTTTCATCTGGAAATGTAAGTTCATAAACTCCATCTGGAGAAGTTGCAAAATCTCGCATATGTTGAAAAGCCCAAGTAGGATCTGTAGCAGTATCTACTTCCCATGTTCCAACTGGAGTTGTTTGATTGTCAAAAGTATATCGATTGACTAAAATTCCCATGAGATCAAAATAAGGTAAGTTTTGTGGAGGGTTTGCTCCAACACCATGTAATACAAAGTCTAAAAAACCATAAAAGGGTCCTGGAACACTAACACCTCCAACAACATCAGTTCCCGGTTCTACAGTAGTAACTGTTTTGCCAAAAGTGAAAAATGGATTGTCGTATACCAAATAGTTGTTTTCTGGCCCCCAAAAACCATAAGGATCCCATAAAGCTCCTGCAAAAGAAAAATAACCATGAGGAGGTGATAACTTTGTGCCTAGGTGCGATTCAATAATTAAATTGCCATAATCTCTAATATGACTTTTTTCTACAGGCCTTAGGTAGTAATCATCTGATGCGAAAACTCCGGCTCTATCTAGTTCTGTTACTGGAAAATTAGTCACAATATTGTGTCTCATACTAAATGCACCATGATAAGTAGCAAATGCAGTTGGGGCTGAAGAAGGGTAGAATTGGAAGTCGGAAACTGCTGGTCTTCCAGTTCCATTCATCATAAAATTAAGACTAGTTCCTACAACTAAACTTCTTTCTATAACTCCTTCAGCTCCAGAACCTGCAAAAAACCGACCACAATTATCAGCTGAAACAATCTCGTAAAAATCTGTCCAAGCTCCTCTGTCCCAAGAACCATTATCCATATTTTTCCAGGTCTTAAATCGAGAAAGAGCAAATCGTTGAATTTCTCCGTTGACAGTTGACCAATATTGAATTCCTGATTGAGCTGTTCCACCATCTTCATTAACCTCTGGATCGTCTAAATGAATACCATCATTTCTGTTTGAATGAGCGGTATTGTTATCAAATACTCCAAACTCTAGACGATTAGGACGTAATAGGTTTCCATCATCTCCCAAAACTTCTCCACTTTCTCCGAAAGGTCGTTCAGGGTAAGCTAACCAAAACCCAAAAGTTTGCGAATCTGCAGCTATATTATTGGTAACTATATTATCTGGATTGCTAATCCAAAAAGCTGAAGATCCTAAGTCTCCTTGCTCATGGTCTTTCAAATCAAAATCCTGATCAGGGTTTCTAACATGCATAACAAGATTTCCATCAATTGTATTTCTTCTTTCTACTGCATTTTCGGTGAAAATTCCATGGCCTCTAACACTGTAGATGATATTGTTTTGTACTAGAACTCCATTTGTTCCATGAATAACAACTCCACGATTCATCGATTCATTAATAGAATTGTTTCTGAAATACTGACCAGTTGCATCATCTAATGTTTCGGTTCCTAAATAACTTAACATATGCCAATGAAAAGGATACCTTCGAAGCCTACCTCTTTGACCACCTCGTTTAATTTCAACACCCTCAACATGAGCTTGTGCATTGGGCATAACCATAATATGTGCGCCAAAGCCATGAGTATTCCAAGAATCGTCATTAGGCGCTTGAATAACAATATTTCTAGTTAGGTTAGCAACTTCTGCTCTTTCATCTAAAACTAGAGGGGTGGTATTGGTCATTGTATCTGGTAGGGGAGGATCAACCAAATTATCAGAGGACAAACTGATACCACCCGTAGTAGGATATTGTAATAAGCCCCATCTGAAAGCATTTAAGCCTTCAGATATTTGTATAATGTTGTTGTTGATATCTGTAATAGAAACTCTTTGCGTAATCGAATTATTTGCAACACCTGCTTCATAATAGTCTGTAGGGGCAATTATAATTTCATCATCATTTTGCCAATCAACATTTTCAATTAAGGTAAGTGAAGTACTTCCTTGATCAGCGTGTTGATTAATTTTGGTCCATAAAGTGGTTGGAATTGCCCCATGTAATTCTAAATTACCGCCCATAACCATAATTCCTCTAGTTCCCATTTCCATAATACTAGCTTCTAACTCGTTGTCATTAAGAGTAATTATTGCTTTATGTTCAAATGGAGATGCTTCGCTTCCAATTTGCAAAGTGCCATTTACTACAATCCATTCTGATGTTAATGCTAAATCTTGATTGTCAAACTCTAGTGTTCCTTGAATGGTCAACCCGCCCAACGACGGAGGGCTTTCGTCTAAAATTATATGTTTGTTGGGCGGTATGATAACTTCATCTCCTTCTTGGGGTTTACCGACATCTCCCCAAGTTTGTGGATCTGACCATAAAAAAGTATCAAATACTTCTAACGTTATTATTTCAGAATGATGTGGAGCACAATTTGGTTGTGTAATAACTGCTCTGTAGTATGCTATCTGATGATTAACAACTACCGTAAAAGAACCTTCATTAGCATTATCTATATTACTCCAGTTAATATTATCTAAAGATATTTGCCATTGAATTTCTCCTTCATATGCATCAGCTCCTAAGTTTATTTCATCGTTGATAGAAACTTTAATAAGTTGTTGAGCATGCATCGAAAAAGTTATACTAACAAAACTTAATAGGATAATTAGAAAGTATTTGATATGCTGCATTTTAATTTTCTTTAATAACAATTTTATAATCGTAGGTTCTTCTTATTGTTCTTATTTGAATAAAATAAATTCCTTTCTTAAGATGTTTAGTGTTAATAGATGTTTGAGTAGTTCTTATATTGTATAGGCTCTTTGTAATTTTTTGCCCAATAATATTATAAATCACGATCTCTTTTATTTCCTCTAGAGATTTAGATTCTATATTAAGACGGTCTTTCACTGGATTTGGATATAATGAAAAAGTATTCTGTTCCAAATCTTCAGTGCTTAATGTTTGACAGTTTGCAGGTTGATCTACCAATACACTAATAGTATGTGTAGTTTGGGCAAAAGCTCCTAAACTGTATAATAAAATAAGACCAAAAAATGCTTGTTTCATGCTTCTAGGGATGTTTTTAGAAGCTAAGGTACTTTTCAGTTCTTTTTAGAAGTCCTGTATTTTGTAAACTTCAAAAAATAGGACAACTCATTATAGTTTATTGCTTTTGTATTCAGAAGGAGAGAAACCTGTGTGTTTTTTAAATGCAGTATAAAATACAGATTTAGAGTTAAAGCCAGATTCTAAGCCAATAGATAATATTGAGTAATTGTTAAACTCAGGGTTTTTTAATTTCTTCTTTACTTCTTCTACTCTAAAGGAATTGATGAAATCATTAAAATTACCATGGGTTATTTGATTGATTAATTTAGAAAGATACCCAGGGCTTATGTTAAGTTCTTCTGCTATAGAAACAAGACTAATTGTTGGATTTCTATATAGCTTTTGCTTTTTCATGACTTGCTTTAACTCTTTAAAATAGATATTATCGTTAGTTATTGTAAGTGTTTTTTTATCTGCTATCTGTGTTAGCTTTTTTTCAAGAAGTATTGCTAACAATTGGAATATCTCTAGATGACCTTTTGTGAAGAAGTTTTTTTGAGAGTGTTCAGAATCAATAACTCCAACAACATTACCATTTAAAAATATAGGAACTGCCAATTCTGATTTTCGTTCAATATCATCAACAATATATCTGTTGTCTTGAGATACATCAGATATGATTTCTGGAACCCCACTTATTGCTACAGAACCTACAATTCCTTTTCCGACTGGGATGTCAATAGGATTGATAATAATTGGCTCCTGATCTTCTGATGATTTATATCCGTGAGCAGCTTTTTGAACAAGGATATTTTTAGACTGATCTAACCAATAAATAACACAGTCTTCTAAATGTAGTTTAGAAATACAGTTTTGAGTAATGTCTTTTAAAACTTCTTCAGTTTTGTTTTTGTCAAAAAGTGAAGTAGCGAAGTAACTCAAGATCCCATAGATTTCAGATTGATTACTTTTGATAGTATCTAAATCATCAATTGAAAAAACAGAAGTAAGACCTAAGTAATGAAAGTTTGCGATTAGTTTTTGCAACTTACTTCTTTCTTCTTTCTTGAGTTGTTCTATTTTAAATTGCGCAATCTTCCTTTGCAGTTGTAGATAATAAATTAAAAAAACAAGACCTATAAATAGCGCGATATAAAAAGCATATGCAAGACTGGACTGATACCATGGCGGAATAACAATAATTTTAATTGAAGATTCTACTCCATTATCGATTCCTTGTGTTGTGTCATAAGCTTTTACTTTGAAAGTATAACTACCTTTATTAATATTGGTGAAGTAAGCGGTATTGAGTTTAGTTTTGGTAAACTGCCACTGATCATTCATTCCTTCTAGTTGAAAAGCATAATTTACTTTTGCGTTATTGGTAAAGTTCAAAGAAGAAAAAGAAATCGAAAAATTTCTATATGGAGGCTTAAGTTCAATAGTTTTTTGATAAGGTAATCTTAATGTATTAATCGTTTTTTGCTCGTTGGCATTCACCGAGAAGTCAGTAATAATAGGTTGCTGAATAGTTAACTTTTCTTTTAGTTTGTTTGGGTCAGCTATTTGAATCCCTTGATCAGTCCCGAAATAGAGAGTTCCTTCTTTGCTACTAGAGCTGGAAGTAAATAAAAAAGCATTAGAGATTAATCCATCTTTTTTATCATAGTGTGTGAATGAATGATTATCTTGATTGTAAACAAAAATTCCTTTAGTTATAGTTCCTAGCCATATTCTATTATCAGAATCATGTTCTATAGACATGATTTTTTCATCAAAAGGACTTTTGTTGTTTGATAAAAAATCGAAACGATCATTTTCTTCATTGTAAATGTTAACACCAGCATCAGTTCCAACCCAAATAGTTCCTTTTTTGTCTTCATGAATATCTATGATAACATTTGTGTTCAGCGTGTGTTTTTGGTTAGAACTATTTTGGTAATTTCGAATGGAATCATCTTTTTTAGAAGAGTTATAATTAGAAAAATTATCAATTTTAAACAATCCATTTGATGGCCCAGCTATCCAAAGACGGTCTTTAGAGTCAACCATCATCTGTAAAATTCTATAATTAATGTCAACCTTATCAACGGTTAATTTAAATTGATCAAGCACATTACCATTTTTATTTAGAATATAAATCCCATTCCAAGTACCTAACCATAACCTATTTTTAGCATCTTCAACAATAGAAAACAAATTAGGAAGTCCAGAAACATCCTTATAAGGAATTATATGTTTTTTTATTCTGAAAAGACTATCAATCTCAAATAGATTTCCTTGGATATCTCCAGTCCAGATTGTATTGTTGTCATCAATATAAATGGAAATAAGGTCTTTGTTGGGTAATAAGGTTTTTTTGGTTTTGTTTTTTAGGATATGCAATCCATCATTCCCCGCTAAATAAAGAGTTTGTTTTTTATGTTCAATTCTTCTAGCATGATGAGGGATTTCATCGTGATTAAATTTTGCAGCTAGTTTATTTTCCTTAAAAAGCCCTTTATCTGTACCAACCCATAATTGACCTTTGGAATCTATAAAAAGCGATTCTACAGATCCAATATTGTTAAAGCTAAAGGTTTCTTTATAAGAATGGTCTTCTAGCGAATATTTGTAAACTTTATTTCGAATAGCAAAATAGGCTTCTTCATTCTTGAAATTAGACCAAGCCTTAATGTGTTTTGGTAGTTGACTTACCTTTTTAATTGAGTCTTTAGAAAAAAGGAGCCCTTGATTTTTTGATACTAGAAATAAGTTGTTGTTTATAGATTCAATAAAGTCGATATTTCTATAAAGTTTTGTAACTAATTCAGTTTGTTTTGTGCTCTTATTAAAAAGATATAAATCATCATTGTGAACAATCCAAACTTTTCCGTTTTTAGTAACGCTAATGTGAGACCACCTACTACTTTCATGTATTTTTTTAAATACATTTTCAGTAATACTCTTGTAAGAAATGCCTTTTTCAGAAAGAACCCATAAATTATCATCGAGATCTGTAATTATTTTTGCAATTATAGAGCCTTCATGCATTTGTTGGTTAAACCTAACAATTTGATTTGCTTTTAAATCCAATTTATTTAAACCCTCGCCATAAGTTCCAAACCAAAAATTCCCAGATTGATCTTGTTTGGTTTTTGTTACCCAATTAGCAGAAATTGAATTACCTTGTTTAGGTAAGTTTCTTAGTGTTTTAAATTCATAACCATCATATCGTAAAACACCATCTTGAGTAGATACCCAGATAAAACCTTTGTCATCTTCATAGATGTCTGAAATCCATGAATTAAAAACTTCGTCTTTACTTTCAATTTTATCAAAATAAGTTTTGCTTTGACCATAAGTCAAAGTATTTATTAGTAAAAATAATATGAAGCTAATCCTTTTGATAAAAAACTTTTTGAAGTAATAAAAATACTAAACTACATATACAAACTAATTAATAGTGTCAAATTTTAAAAAGATTAGGAAATAGGACTTCTTAAAAAGGCAATTAAAAATCAAATAATTAGCACTACCTTTGCCGAAATTTTTAAAATGAATTCACGTAAAAACTCGTCGAGAGGACGACACGCAAGCAAAGGCAACTCTCCTCAACGTAAAAAAAGTTTCCAAAAAGACTTTAAAAAACCTACATCGCAATCAAAAAAATCTGATGTTGATGGTATCAGATTGAATAAGTTTATTTCCAATTCCGGAATCTGTTCTAGAAGAGAAGCAGACACATACATAGAACACGGTAGTGTGACTGTTAATGGAAAACTGATAACAGAAATGGGTTACAAAGTTCAGTCAACAGATGAAGTTAGATTTGATGGAACACTAATTTCTCCTGAGAAAAAAAGATATATTCTGTTAAATAAACCAAAGAACTATATCACTACGATGGAAGATGATAGAGGAAGAAAAACAGTTATGGAATTGGTAAACAATGCTGCTAAAGAAAGAATTTATCCTGTTGGAAGATTGGATAGAATGACAACAGGTTTGTTAATGTTTACAAATGATGGTGAGTTAGCTAAGAAGCTAACACATCCAAAACATAATGTAAGGAAGTTATACCATGCTTCTTTAGATAGAAAATTAGATTTAAAGGATTTAGAAAAGTTGAGAGGTGATGTAATTATTGAAGGAAGAAAAGTGTTTATTGATGCGGTTTCTTACGTAGAAGGACAAAGCAAAACAGAAGTTGGAATTGAAATCCACTCAGGTAGAAATAGAATTGTTCGTAAGATTTTTGAACACATAGGCTATAAAGTAGTGAAATTAGATCGTGTAATTTTTGCAGGATTAACCAAAAAGAATTTGCCAAGAGGTAGATGGAGAGAGTTAACAAGTCAAGAAATTATAAACCTTCAAATGATATAAAAAAAAGCCAATCGCGAGATTGGCTTTTTTAGTGAATCAATTTATTATTTTCTTACTCTTTCCATCCACACATTATCTTTAATTTTTTTGTTTCTATCTACAGAAACTAGTTTGCCTTTTTTAAGCATCCATTTATTGTCGTTGTTTAACTGTAAGTTGTCATCATTGATTTGACTAGTTATTAGTCTTCCTTTTTTATCAATTCTCCATGTATACTTTTTGGTTTCAACTTCATCGTCATCAACAAGTTGTTGTGTGATTTCTAAAGTGTGATTTCTTTTGAAATCAAAAGTAATTTCTGCGTCATTTACTAATTCGTTTACAGTTTTTAAGATTCCTCTAGCAAATGCTTTTCCGAAAGAGTCGTCAGAATCTTCGTTTTCTTCAATCTCTTTGCTTAAGTCTAAGTGAAGTTTCCATTGTCCTATAATGTCGCGTTCTTTCACTTTACTTTGAGAGAAAGCAATCGATGATACAAATAATGCTAATAGAAAAAATTTGGTTGTAATACTTTTCATGGTCTTGGTTTTAGTTTTATACTGCAAAGACGATAGCGAAAAGTGAGTGTTGCAAAAAATATTGATAAAAACAAAAAACCCGAACAATTTGTTCGGGTTTTGATGGTGGTGCCTCCAGGAATCGAACCAGGGACACAAGGATTTTCAGTCCTTTGCTCTACCAACTGAGCTAAGGCACCATCGCTTTAGCGGACGCAAATATAAAACGAGTTTTTTATATCTGCCAAATAAAATTACAAAAATCTATCGTATTTTTGGCTTTCACTTTTATAAGGATGAAGAATCTTGTTATTGATGTTGGCAACACACAAGTCAAAGCAGCTGTATTTGAATCAGATACGCTGTTGGAGAGTGTAGTTTTTGAAGAGAAAGACTTCAGAAAAAATATTGAATATCTGAAAGAAAAGTATGCTGTAAAACATTGTATTCTATCTTCCGTTAAAGATATTGATGAAAAAATTACTACTCAACTTAACCAATTTGAGTATTTCATTAGTTTAAATAGTACAACAAAAGTTTCTTTTACAAATCTGTATAGCACTCCAACTACTTTAGGTATAGATAGAATAGCTTTGGTTGCAGCAGCAATTAGTAAATTTGAAAATAAAAATGTTCTAATCATAGATGCGGGTACATGCATAACATATGATTTTCTCGATTCTATAAATCAGTATCATGGAGGAGCTATTTCTCCAGGAATTAATATTCGTTATAAATCATTACATGATTATACATCTAAACTTCCTTTATTATCTAAAGAAGAGAATTTTTCATTAATTGGAGATTCAACTTCAGGAGCTATTCATTCTGGTATAATTAATGGTGTAATTCAGGAAATTGAGGGGGTTATAAATCAATATAAGGCAAAATATCCAGATTTAACAGTTGTTTTAACAGGTGGAGACACAAAATTCTTGTCCAAACAATTAAAAAATAGCATATTTGCCAATCAAAATTTTCTCCTCTACGGATTAAATCAAATATTGACATTTAATAATAAAGAATGATTAAAAGAATCATATTCTTCATTACAGCATTAGTAACGATTCAAGCGTTTTCTCAAAGATCAAGTTCATCACCATACTCTATTTTTGGAGTAGGAGAGGAATTCGGAACCAGAACAGTAGAACAAATTAGTATGGGAAGTATTGGTGCAGCCTATAGCAGCAATCAATATTTAAACTTTATCAACCCAGCTTCATTGTCTGAATTAAGATATGCAACCTATGTTTTTGGAATTTTAAACAATGGACTGAGAATTAAAGATGCAGATACCAATCAATCTTCAACTTCAACTAGCTTAAGCTATTTTAGTTTTGGATTTCCATTAAATGATAAAATGGGAGTGGTTTTTGGTATGCAACCTACTTCGGCAGTTGGATATTCACTAGTGAACACTATAGAAGATACCGATGGAAATATTGTAGACAGAACACAATTTACTGGAGATGGAGCTGTAAACAGAGTTTATGGTGGATTAGGAGTTAAACTCTTTAAAGGATTTTCTGTAGGTTTTGAAGCAGATTTCTTATTTGGAAATATTACTAACGATGTTGTAAATGGAAGGTTAGATGTTGCTTTAGGAACAAAGAACACTGAAATTGCTAATATAAGAGGAGCTTCTATTAAAGTTGGAGCTCAGTATAAAACTCAAATCAAAGAAGATTTAAATTTACATGTTGGAGGTTCAATAAAGCTTAGCAATACTTTACGTGCAACAGGTGATGAATATCTTTATTCTTTTACCAGAGGAACATTTGGTAGCGAAATCCCAAGAGATACAATTTCTGCTACTTCTTTAAGAGGTAAGTTAGAAAGACCACTTGAAACTATAGTGGGTATTGGGTTAGGAAAGCAAAATAAATGGTATGCAGGTGTGAACTATAAAGTTCAAGATGCGCTTTTACCTACTGGATATTTAGACAATTCTGCACAAAGTTTCCGATATGGAAATTCTTCAAGAATTTCATTTGGAGGATTTTACTTACCTAAAGTGAATTCAATTTCTAGTTATTGGGAAAGAGTAACTTATCGTGCTGGATTCAGATATGAGAAAACCGGATTGCTTGTAAATGGAGTCCCAACAGGAACTACTTTTACCGCAATTGACGACTTTGGCATATCTTTTGGACTAGGTTTACCACTTGGAAATAGGATATCTAATGTAAATGTTGGATTTGAGTATGGAAAAAGAGGAACACAAGATAATGGTCTACTCCAAGAGAATTACTTAAATTTGCGATTAAGCTTATCGCTTAATGACATATGGTTTAAAAAACGAAAAATCGATTAATAAAAACTATTAAAAATGAAGAAACGAATTATTTTACTAGCTAACATGCTTCTTTTCTTAGGGTTAAGTTCTGTAAATGCACAGGCTACTCAACAAGAATGTACTATTAAGTACAACTTATTTAAAGGAGATTTCCAGTCTAAAAAATATGATGATGCTTATTCAAATTGGACTTGGTTAATGGACAACTGTCAAAAGTTATCAATTAACATCTATAAGTTTGGAGATAAGCTTGCTAAAGAAAGGTATAAGACAGCTACTGATAAAGCTGCTGCTGCTGCTTTGGTAAAAAGAGTTTATACTCAAAGATTAGAAAACTATCCTAATAAAGATGTTGCTAAAGTACATAGTGACTACGCTACTTTTTTAGTGAAAAACAAATTAGCTTCTGATGATGAGGTTTTTGTATTGTTAGATAAAGCTTACAATTTAGACCCAACTAGAATGGGTGTTAAGAATATCTACAGATATTTTCAAGGAATTACAGATTATAATAAAGATACTAACCCACAAAAAGTATTTGACACGTATGATGATGTGTTAGAGTCTGTAGCTGAAAAATTAGCTGATTATGCTAAAAAATTAGTTCCATTGAATCAAAAAGTTGAAGCAGGGCAAGAGCTTGATAAAAAAGAGAAGAGTAGATTAAGAGCTTATACAATTAACTCTAAAGCATTAGGGCAAGTTGAAACAGGTTTAGACAATATTATTGTTACTCTTTCTACTTGTGATCGTTTAGTTCCTTTATATACAAGAGATTTTGAAGCGAACAAGAGCAATGCAAAATGGTTAAAAAGAGCTGTATCTAGAATGTTCAACAAAGAATGTACAGACGATCCTTTATTTGAGAAGCTAGCATTGGCTTATGCAGAGGCAGATCCTTCACCTGATGCATATACATTTGTAGCAGGTGTAAAAGCTAAAAATGGAGATAATGCTGGAGCAGAACAAATGAGATTAAAAGCTTTTGAATTAGAGACAGATCCTTTAAAGAAAGCTAACTACAAATTGAAGTTTGCACAAGCTGCAAGAAAAAGAGGACAAAAAGCGAAAGCAAGAACTCTAGCAAGAGAAGCTATTGCTTTAAATCCTAACTTAGGTAAAGCATACTTGTTTATTGCTAATTTATATGCAACTTCTATTAATGCTTGTGGTACGAATGAATTCCAGAAAAGAATGACTTATGTAGCAGCATACAACAAAGTTAGAAGAGCTTCTGCTGTTGACCCAAGTATTAGTTCAGTGGCTGCAAAGTTTATGAGAAACTATAAAGCTAACTTCCCTTCTAAAAAAGTAATCTTTACAGAAGGAGTTAAAGAAGGTGATGCTTTTAAAGTAAAATGTTGGATTAACGAAAATGTAAAGGTTACCTCTAGTGGTAAATAATGAATAAACCTTTTGAAATATTAAAGAAAAGCATTGCTGTGGTCTTATTCACAGCAATGCTTTTTTCTTGTACAAACGATTCTAAAGAAGTTCGTGATTTTTTAGCAGAAAAGAATTTACCGATTGGGGTTGCAAAAGATGCATATCACGTCTATAAAGACTCTGGACGAATTACTTCTAAGCTAATTACTCCGCAACTCAATGATTTTAGCAATCGTAAAAATCATCCTTACAACGAGTTTCCAAAAGGAGTGAAGATCATAAACTATGAAAATGATGGAAAAGACTCTGTAACCGTTGTTGGAGATTATGCTTTGTCCTATGCTAAAACATCCATTTCTGAGCTAAGAGGAAATGTTGTTGTGGTGAATCATACAGACAAAATGAAATTAGAAACAGATCAACTTTTTTGGGATCAAAAAAATAAATACTTTTTCTCAGAAAAACCTTTTGTACTTACAAAATTAACCGATAGTACTTTTACAAAAGGAACGGGCTTCGAATCTAGAGAAGACCTAACCAAATGGGTGTCTAAAAATATTACTGGAGACCTTATAACAAATGAAGATGAACTATGAATAAACTTTGGAGTTACATACAGTATGGTTATTTAGTTGTAGGAATTATTTTTCTTGTGGAAGGAATACTACAATGGAATGATGACAAAGAAAAGTCCTTATTTATGTTTGGATTTTCTATTTTTATCATATTAATATTCTTCTTTAAAAGAAATTTCAGAAAGAAAATAGAGAAGAGAAACCAACAAAAGTAAATGGAGATTGATATTATCATCATTCTTATTTCTATCATCTTATCAGCTTTTTTCTCAGGAATGGAGATTGCCTTTGTTTCTGCAAATAAACTACATATAGAGCTAGAGAAGAAACGTTCTGGCTTTATTCCAAACATTTTAGGAAGACTTACCCAAAAATCTTCAAAATTTATAACTACAATGCTTATCGGAAATAATATTTCCTTAGTTGTATATAGTTATTTTATGGGGAAGGTTATTTTAGATGCATTTGACATAAATAATCTTTTGTCGCAAACAATTATCTCTACAATCATTATTTTAGTTACTGCCGAGTTTTTGCCCAAAGCGATTTTTAGAATCTATGCAAATCAGACCTTAAAAATCTTTGCAATCCCTGCTTATTTCTTCTACTTACTGTTATATGTTTTCTCTTATATTACCAATGGAATATCAGATTTTTTCCTAAAAATGTTCTTTAAAACTGACGCTGATGAAGAACAAACAGAATTTAGCAAAGAAGAATTAGGAAACTATATCTCAGAGCAATTAGAAACAGGAAATAAAGATGAAGATGTAGATTCAGAGATACAAATCTTTCAGAATGCTTTAGAATTTCAAAAAGTGAAATCTCGTGAAATTATGGTTCCCAGAACTGAGATTATGGCTATTGAAATACACGAAAGTGTCAAAGAACTTAAGGAGTCGTTTATCAAAACTGGTTACTCCAAAATCTTAGTGTATAAAAACTCTTTAGACGATATTATTGGTTATGTAAATGCTTTTGAATTATTTAAAAAACCAAAAACCATCAAATCTATATTACTACCCATAGAAATTGTTCCAGAATCTATGATGATTAATGATGTGTTAAACATATTAATGAAGAAAAGAAAAAGTATTGCAGTAGTAGTAGATGAATACGGAGGAACTTCAGGGATGATTACTGTTGAAGATATCGTAGAAGAACTGTTTGGAGAAATAGAAGATGAACATGATGTACAAGAGCTTTTAGAGGAACAACTGAACGAATATGAATTTAAATTATCTGCCAGACTAGAAGTAGATTATTTAAATGAAGAATATGATCTTGAAATTCCAAAAGAAGAAGCTTATGAAACATTAGGCGGCTTCATTATTAACCATACTGAAAACATTCCAGAACAAGACGAACAATTTGAGATCTTAAATTATCAAATTAAAATATTGAAAGTTAGTTCCTCAAAAATTGATGAGATTTACTTAAAAGTTTTGGAAAACAAAGAAAATTAAGTCTCTTTTTGGATGTTAATTTTCTTGTAAAAATTCATTAAATACTAGGGTTTCAGGTTGTTTATTTAAGCGGCAAATTGTATCTTCGCCCATTCAAAATAAAATAATCAACTTTTATGGCAATTTTATCAAAAATTAGAGAAAGATCTGTAGCATTAATTGCTGTTATTGGATTGGCGTTGTTTGCCTTTGTATTAGATCCATCTACATTATCAGATTTCTTTAATTCTTCAAAAGTTAATGAAGTAGGAGAAGTAGGAGGAGAATCTATTTCTAGACAAGAATACGCAGAAGCAGTAGATAGCTACAAAACTAGAACTCAAAACAGAGCTACAGAAATGCAAGCAGCTAATGCTGTTTGGAACAATCTTTTAAGAGAGAAGATTTACAATCAACAATTAGAAGAAGCTGGAGTTACTATTGGAGAATCTGATGTATGGAATCAATTGATTTCTTACCCTTCAGTTTCACAAAATCCACAGTTCTTTAATGAAGCAGGATTGTTTGATGAAGATAAGTTCAAACAATTTTGGATAGACATTAGAAGTAGAGAAGACCAAACTTTAGCCAAAGCTTGGGAAGATTATAAAGACCTTATTGCATTAAACCTTAAAAGAGACACCTACAACAATTTGGTAACTGCTGGTTTAGGAGCATCACTTCAAGAAGGAAAAGACACGTATAATGAAGAAAATACATTAATGAGCGCTGACTTTGTTTATGTTCCTTATACGAGCATTGCAGACAGTTTAATTAATGTTTCAAAATCTGATATCGAAGCTTACGTAAAATCTCATCCGAATGAGTTTCAAGTAGAAGAGTCAAGAGACCTTTCTTTTGTATTGTTTGAAATTAAAGCTACTGAAGGAGATAAGAATGATATAAAAAATCAAGTAGCAGGTTTCTTACAAGATACTGAAGATAGAAATGGGATTAAAATTGAAGGATTTAAAAATACCAGCGATTACTCGACTTTCTTTGATGAGAATGAATCTGACCTTCCTTTAGTTGAAAACTATGTATTAGAAGCTCAACTACCTACGGTGATATCACAACAAGTAGTAGCTGGGAATGTAAACGATACATTTGGTCCTTATGAAGAAGGAAATAACTACAAGATTTCTAAAATAGTAGATATTGTTAAGAGACCAGACTCTGTAAACTCTAGTTATATTTTAATTCCTCACGTTGGAGCTGCACGTGCTGGAGCTGATGTTACACAAACTGTAGAACAAGCAAGAGCAACAGCAGATAGTATCTTTAAATTAGTGAGAAATAACAAGAAGAAATTTGCAGAAATGGCTTCTAAATTCAATACTGATAATAGTAAAGATAAAGGTGGAGAATTTGGATGGATAAATCACCAAAATGCATTCTCCCCAAGATTTGATAAAGACTATGCAGAATTTATCTTTAACAACAAGAAAGGAAAAGTAGAAGTAATAAAAACAGCATTTGGATTCCATATCATTAGAATAGATGATCAGAAGAACAAACAAAATGCATACAAGCTTATTACCTTCGGAAAAGAGATTAAAGCCTCTCAAGCTACAGAAGATGCAGTTTTCCAAGAAGCAGAAACTTTTGCTTTGTCTATTATGGACGGAAACACTAACAAGTTCTATAGTGCTGCAAGAGAGAAAAATTATACTACTAGACCAGCAGTTGGATTAAAAGTATTGGATGATAA
Source organism: Pseudotenacibaculum sp. MALMAid0570 (assembly GCF_040151415.1). Taxonomy (NCBI): domain Bacteria; kingdom Pseudomonadati; phylum Bacteroidota; class Flavobacteriia; order Flavobacteriales; family Flavobacteriaceae; genus Pseudotenacibaculum; species Pseudotenacibaculum sp. MALMAid0570. Next base: position 89,251 of record NZ_JBDKWF010000044.1, on the reverse strand, counting down.
ATTACCAAGCTTACCAAGAACGAATAACAGGCCAGTAATTACTTGGGCGTTTTCTAAAGATACCAAACAAGGCGACTTTAAAAGGTTTGATACAGAAGGTGGTTATATTGTAGCTACTTTAGTAGGAAAAACTGAAAAAGGATTAATGCCTGTTACCAAAGCAACTGGTAGAGTAAAACCTCTTTTATTAAATGAGAAAAAAGCAAAACTTATTAGAGAAAAAATGAGTGGAGCTACATTAAATGATATTGCTACTAGTAATAAAATTACTGTAAGAAAAGCAAATGATGTTGCTTTAAAATCTCCTTCAATTACAGGAGTTGGTTTTGAACCAAATGTTGTTGGAGCTATGTACTATGCAAAAGAAAATCAATTGTACAAAGGAATTGATGGAAACAAAGGAGTGTTTGCTTTTGTAATTACAAAGAAAACCAAACCAACAGAATTACCTAACTACGAATCTACGAGACAAAGACTGGCTCAAGAAAGAAAAAGTAGAACAGGAAATATCTTTGAAGCACTTAAAAAATCTTCTGATATTGAAGATTACAGAGCATTATTCTACGGTGTAAACCAATAAAAGAATACTGTCCATTACAAATAAAAAAGCCGCTATTTTATAGCGGCTTTTTTATTTGTAATCTATGATAGATTTAACCATTCATAGAAATTAAGAACTCGTCGTTATTTCTAGAGAATTTAATTTTCTCACTAATGAATTCCATTGCTTCAATAGGGTTCATATCTGCTAAGTATTTACGCAATACCCACATACGCTGAACCGTTTTGTCATCTAATAAAAGATCATCTCTTCTGGTACTTGATTTAATCAAGTCGATAGCAGGATAAATTCTTCTATTGGCAATATTACGCTCTAATTGAAGCTCCATATTTCCAGTTCCTTTAAATTCTTCGAAGATTACTTCATCCATCTTAGAACCTGTTTCAGTTAAGGCTGTAGCAATAATGGTTAAAGAACCACCATTCTCTATGTTTCTAGCAGCTCCAAAGAAACGTTTAGGTTTGTGTAAAGCATTTGCATCAATACCTCCAGATAAAATCTTACCAGAAGCAGGAGCAACCGTATTATAAGCTCTAGCCAAACGAGTAATAGAATCTAAAAGAATCACAACATCATGTCCACACTCAACCAATCTCTTTGCTTTTTCTAAAACAATATTGGCTACACGTACATGCTTATCAGCAGGTTCGTCAAAAGTAGAAGCAACTACTTCACCTCTTACACTACGTTGCATGTCTGTTACCTCTTCAGGTCTTTCATCAATAAGTAATACAATTTGGTATACTTCAGGATGATTTGCAGCAATAGAGTTAGCTACATCCTTTAATAACATTGTTTTACCAGTTTTAGGCTGTGCAACGATCATTCCTCTTTGTCCTTTTCCGATAGGAGAAAATAAATCGATAATCCTTGTGGAAAGACTGCTTCCTTTTTCCGCTAAATTGAATTTCTCATCTGGAAAAAGAGGAGTTAAGTGCTCAAAAGAAACACGGTCTCTTACAATATTCGGATTTAATCCATTGATTTTAGAAACTCTAATCAAAGGAAAATATTTCTCACCCTCTTTTGGAGGCCTTACATTTCCTCTAACGGTATCACCAGTTTTTAAACCAAATAACTTGATTTGAGACTGAGAAACATAAATATCATCCGGAGAAGATAAATAATTGTAGTCTGAAGATCTTAAGAAACCATATCCATCTGGCATCATTTCTAAAACACCTTCACTTTCTATAATCCCGTCAAATTCAAAATCTGGGTCTTTGTATCTATTTCCACCTTTTTGGTTTCTATGATTTTTATGATCACGATTTTGATTGTTATTGTTATTACGATTTCTGTGATTGTTGTTCTGGTTATTAGAAGAATTACTCTTTTGCTTCTGCTGATTGTTTTGAGCCTTGTCATTATTGTTTTGAGTAGCTTCTTTCTTTTCAGGAGTAGCAGTTTTTTTATTTTCAGCTTTTGGAGCTGGTTTAGCTTCAGCTTCACGTTTCTTATCAGTTACAGGAGCTTCTTTTTTCTTATCAGAAGAGGCTTCCGGTTTCTTAGAAACTCTTTTGCGTTTAGGCTTGTCAGATTTTGGCTTTTCTTCTTTGCTAGGGTTAGCAGCTTGTGTATCTAAGATTTGATAAACAAGATCCAATTTTTTCAACTGACTAGTCTTGGTAAGGCCGATAGACTTAGCAATTTGCTGTAACTCAGCAAGTGTCTTTGCCTTTAGTTCAGAAATTTCAAACATGTATGTTTATGAATTAAGTAAATATTAAGTTCTTAAAGTGTCTTAAGAAGTAATTAAATAGTTTTTTGAATGTATTAAGATTGTATAAAGAGTTATACAATTGTCTTAGCGTGGTTGTATATACAGCAAATATATGTAATTATTTTAATTTTTAATGTTTCTTTTTAAAAAAGAAAGTGATAATTTTGTCTTCCATTTTTAAAAGATGATACAAAGAATACAATCTGTTTATTTATTATTGGTCGCAATTTTGTCTGGCGGACTAATTTTTGCATTTGATGTGTGGAAAGTAGCTGAAACCAAAAAATTTGCGTTGGATTTATTTTCTGATGAATCTATGTTAAGTAAAACGGTTCCAGTATTGTTTTTTTTATCGGCCTTGTTAGCTGTTATTTCTATTTTTAAGTATAAGAATAGACAGCTGCAATTTGTATTAGGTCGAGTTATTATTTTGATCAACCTTTTTTTATTAGGGATATTGATTTATCTGTCTCTAAATTTACCTGGAGAAGTTTCTTCTGAGAAGGGTATTGGGATGTTCATACCAACTGTTGCTATTTTGTTCTCTGTTATGGCAAACAAAGCAATTAAGAAGGATGAAGATCTTGTAAAATCTGTAGACAGGTTGCGATAAACCTAACATCTTAGTATATTTAGTGCGAAAAACCAGAGTTAACCCTCTGGTTTTTTTATATTTACGCCCGAAAACTTATAAACAGCTAGCGTCCCCAATTCTAGTGAACCTTCTCCCCATAAATGGGGAGGGGAAAATTTCACTAATTCGTGGTATTGTCTCATATGAACATCGCTATTAAATTTGTAACGTAGAATGAAAGAAAAGATATACGTTCATGTCGCTGATGATCACAAAATACTAATTGAAGGTATTGTTGCGGTTATTAATACAGACAAAGATATTGAAGTAGAGGGTTACTCTCTTACTGGTAAAGAAGTCATAGATTGGGCTCAAAGCAATACTGCCGATATTCTAATATTAGATATCAACATGCCTCACTATGATGGTATAGAAGTCTTAAAGTTTTTTAAGCTAAAAGATATTAAGATTAAAACCATTATTCTTTCTAGTTATGATGATGTAAAACTCGTAGAAGAAATGCTAACACTAGGTGCTAGTGGTTTCTTATCCAAAGATAGTGCTGGCGAACACATTATCAATGCGATTAAAGCAGTGCACGAAGGCGAACAATATTTTAGTGATGCCATTAAAAGTAACCTGTTGAAGTTGTATACTGGGCAAAAAGTAAAAGCAGGACAAAGACCTGAAAGTACAATTGCACATAGTTTAACCGATAGAGAAATAGAAGTCTTGAAGTTAATAGCGCAAGAGTATAGCTCGCCAGAAATTGCTGATATATTAAATATTAGTCAAAGTACGGTAGACACGTACAGAAAAAGTTTATTAAAGAAAACAAACGTAAAAAATGCAGTAGGCTTAGCAATGTATGCGGTAAAAAATAAGATAATATAGTTTACCCCCTAATTTAAAATATGGTTCTCAATTCCATTAAATTTTACCCCCTAAAATTAAGAGAACACATAATCCCCCAACCCCTCTATATATCTTACCGCGTGCATTGTAAGTCTATTTTTTTTAAATAAATAACAATAATAAAAAACCAAATTTTCCTTTTTTAAAAAACTTTCTAATCATGAAAAAATTAAGCTTAACAACATTATTAATTATCATTACCCTCGGGTTTTCATCGTGTAACTCTGATGAGACTATTTTAGATGAACCAACGGCTGCAGACTTATTAAGATCTTTTAACCTTAATAAAAATGCAAAGGGTGATTTTGCTTTAAACTATGAATTAAATAAAGGAGCCTCTTCTGAAAACATTAAAGACAATGCTACCAATACAAATAATATTTACTTATATTCGTCTGAGTATGAGTCACAATCTAAAGTAGGTCAAGGTCTTGAGTTAGAAAACGGAAAACTACAAGTAAGCTTTAATGATACTCAAAAAGATAAAAAACATACCATTACTGTTTTAGATAATGATATTAAGTCAAATAGAGATAGTAATGAGTATTTAGAGTCTTATGGAGTGACTGGAAATGGCGACGATACTTACGATTTAAATTTTAAAGTGGTTGATGGTATTTCAGTAGATTTTATTTATGATGGTGATAGAAATGTGTATGAAGTACATTTGAATGAAGATGCATCTGCTTCTCAATCTGATTTTGTACAAACTTTTACCAAAGAGGATGGAATAGCTTTAAATATAGAGTTTGTAAATAGTTCTGTGAGTAAGAGTGTGGCAAAGAACACAGAAGATGATGGAAATGGAGGTGATAATCCAAATAGACCAGTTATTGTTGTAGAGAATGAAGGAGATTAAAAGCTCTAATGATAAATAAACAAATATTAATTTAGGAAACTATTGTTTATACTACATAGAAAATATATAAATAGACTTTATATATTGTGTGCAATCACAATACTAAGTTGCAATATAGGAAATAGTTCAGAGGTGAATTTAATCAAAACCTCTGAACTTTTGACATTACAACAAGTTAAAGATTCTATATTATATAATTTGTATTCTAAAACAGATAGTGTATACAAAGCAAAAAACCACACTCTTGCATTAGAACTAGCTTTTAAAATTTTGGATGATGCGGACCCAAAAGATGACCTAGAGTTAATTTCTAAAACTAACTTTTTGATTGGAAAAATTTGGTATGCATCTAAGTCTTATGATAATGCAATTTCTTACTTTAAATACAGTCTTGACGGACTAAGAGTTTTGCTCTCAAAGAGGGATTTTGAAACAGAATTAGAACCTTTTGATTTTAACTCAGATTATTCTGTTTTAAACAGTAATTTAAGGATAGGTAATTCTTTTCAAAAACTATTTGAAAAATCCATTAAGTTTGATACTGTTGTAGCCAATAGAGAAATACTTAAGGACAGTGCTATTTTTTATTACCAAAAGGTGATAAAGAATGATTTTTTTGATAAGAAAAGATCATTAATTAAGGCAAGAGCATATAATAACATTTCTGGTATTTACATTCGTTTAAAGGATTATGATCTGGCTGAAGAATACACTTTAAAGTCATTAGAAATTAAAGAAAATCATGCAGATGTTTATTCTAGAGCAGCTGGATATAATGCATTATTCAATATTCACTTTGCTAGAAAAGAATATAATCTTGGAATTAAAGTTTTAAAAGAAGGTCTCAAAGTTCTTGAGAAAACAAAGGGATTTCGAACAGATGAACTTTCAGCAGCAATGAATTTAAATATTGCATATTCCTTGTATATGCTGAAAGATTATCGCGCTTATGATTATCAAGAAAAGGCTTGGAGCCTTTATGATAAAATAAAAACAGATGAGAATGAGAAATTAATTGCAAACATCTATGCGGAAAGGAATTATAAACGTGGGTTAGATGAAGGTATTTTGCAACAAGAAATCAAAAAAAGAACTGCACAAAGGAATACTTGGATATTAGGAATTTCTTCTTTCTTTATTATTGTCTTATTAGTTTTCTTGTTAAATCAGTACAAACTCCGACAAAAAAATTTAAGTTTAGAACTTTCTAAACAAGAGTTGGTACAGCAACAAAAAATAGAAAAAATTAAATCAGAATCTCAGATTCGTATCTTAAATGCTACCATAGACGGAAAAGAAAAAGAACGTAAACAAATTGCAGAAACCTTACACGATAGCGTAAGTGCCTTACTATCATCTGCCAATTTGCATTTACAAGCTTGTAAAAAACAGTTTAATGGTACAACTCCTATAGAAGTAGATAAATCACAAAGTATTATCAACGAAGCATCTCAAAAAATTAGAGATTTATCGCATACTTTAGTATCGTCTATTCTACTTAAGTTTGGGTTAAGCTATGCCATTAAAGACATTGCAGAAAAGTTTTCAAATTCAGAATTAAAGATAGATTACGAAACCAAGTATATAAAACGATACGATCAGCGTTTTGAAATCAAATTGTATAACATCATTCAAGAGTTTGTTAATAATATTCTAAAACATAGTAAAGCTTCTTATGCCAAGGTTACACTAGTTGAAAAGAAAAGTAAACTCTATCTAACTATAGAAGATAACGGTCAAGGATTTGATAAAACTAAAATTCCAGAGAAAGACGGTTTAGGAATCAACCAAATTGATGCTAGAATACAAATGATGCAAGGAAAGTTTCATATAGAATCAGGAAAAGGTAAAGGAACTACCATTAGCATAGAATTGCCTGTTTTTGAAAAAGAAGTAGTTACGATCTCTTAGCCAACTCTATAATTTCCATTTCTTTAATATCTCCATTATCTAGCGTAAAACGCAGCATTGTTCTTACTTTGTGAAATCCGTGTTTTCCTGCTGCTCCAGGGTTTAAATGAAGTAACTGTAATTTTTTATCGTACTGAACCTTTAAAATATGAGAATGTCCGCATATAAAAAGCTTAGGCGGATTCTGTTGTAGTTCTTCTCTAATACGAAAGTTATACTTATTTGGATATCCACCAATGTGAGTTATCCATACAGAAACACCTTCTAAAACAAATTTGTTGTCTAAAGGAAACTCAGCTCTAGCATCTTTGCTATCAATATTGCCATAAACCGCCCGTAAAGGTTTAATTTTTTGAATAGTGTCTGTAACTTCAAGATTGCCAATATCTCCAGCATGCCACACTTCATCAGCTTGTTTTACAAACTTTAAAATTTGATCATCAATATAACTGTGAGTGTCAGAAATCAACAAGATTTTCTTCATGTTTCGAAAGTACAATGAAAGTAGCAAAGAGAAAAGAGAAAAGAACAAAGAGTAAGGGGTAAAGAATAAAGAGAAAGGAGTAAGGAGTAAAGAGTAAGGAGTAAAGAGTAAGGGTGCAAAACTCAAAATTAATATTATATAAATTCTAAATTCAACATTTGGTATTCTACATCAACATTCATTAAAAATCCGTAATTTTGAATTTCAAATAATCACTACTTTTTTTGAGGTATTTCATCGAGTTATCGTATAAAGGAACAAACTATCATGGATGGCAAATGCAGCCAGATGCGAATTCTGTTCAAGAGGAAATCAATAGAGCGTTAAGCACTATTCTTCAAGAAGAAATAAATATTCTTGGAGCTGGAAGAACTGACGCTGGAGTACACGCTAGTCAGATGTTTGCTCATTTTGATTGCCAAAAAGTATTGGATGAAACTTATGTGTATAAATTCAATTCTATTTTACCAAACGATATAGTCATTTATGACTTAACAGAAGTATCTGATGAAACACACGCCAGATTTGATGCAGTTAGTAGAAGTTATGAATATCATATATGGTTAGGAAGAAATCCTTTTTTGTTAGACACCAGTTGGCAATTGTATCAACAAGATTTGAATGTAGATGTAATGAATAATGCAGCACAAATCTTACTAGATTATACAAATTTTGAATGTTTTTCTAAAGTGAAGACAGATGTAAAAACATTTGATTGTACAATAACTCATGCAGAATGGAAACTAGAACATAAGAAATTGATTTTTTGTATTACTGCCAATAGGTTTTTACGGAATATGGTTAGAGCCATTGTTGGAACATTATTAGAAGTTGGACAAGGAAAAAAAACAGTAGAAGATTTTAGAAGAGTTATAGAAAGTAAAAAAAGAAGCGAAGCGGGTTTGTCAGTTCCCGCACAAGGCTTATTTTTAACAGAAGTAAAATATTGAAAAGAGAAAAAGAATAAAGAGTAAGGAGAAATGGGTAATGTTGTATGTGATTAGTAGCGAAATGAGAAATTCATAAGTGCTAATACATATTTAATCACTTAACACTTAAGAACTAACCTAATGTCAGAAAAAGTATCTGGAAAAGCATTTGATATGAAAATCTTTAGAAGACTGATGAGTTTTGCTAAACAGTATAAACTCAAGTTTTCTATTGCAGCTATTTCTACAATTATATTGGCGTTAGTTGCAGCTGTAAATCCATATATTTTAGGAATTACCGTTAATGACTTTACCACTACAAAGAGTGTAGAGAATCTTAATTTTTATATTCTAATATTATTAGGATTAACCTTTGCTGAGGTACTCTTAACGTTCTTGTTTATTTTTTATGCAAATTGGGTAGGCCAGCACATTATAAGAGACATAAGAATTAAAGTGTTTAATAATATTGTACGCTTTAAAATGTCTTATTTCGATAACAATGCTGTAGGAAGATTGGTTACTAGAGTTGTTTCAGATATTGAGACAATTGCAGCTTTCTTTACCAATGGTGTTTTTACTATAGTAAGTGATATTCTTAAAATGATCGTGGTTATTGTGTTTATGTTGGTCATTAACTGGAAATTAGCACTCATTGCAATAGCTGTATTACCTCTTTTAATCTATGCTACCAAAATCTTTCAAGTTTCAATCAAAGCGGTTTTCCAAGAAGTAAGAAATCAGGTTGCTAACCTTAATGGTTTTGTACAAGAGAGAGTTACTGGAATGAAGATTGTTCAGTTATTTAACAGAGAGAAAATAGAGTATCAAAACTTTATGGGAATCAATAACAAACACAAAAAAGCTTACATAAGAGCAGTTTGGTATTATTCTATTTTCTTTCCTATTGCAGAGATTTTATCATCTGTAGGTATTGGTTTGATTGTTTGGTATGGAGGTCTTCAGGTTATTGCTGGAGATATAACGGATGTTGGTTTTATCATAACATTTATTAAAATGACTCAAATGTTGTTTAGACCTTTACGTCAAATTGCAGATAAATTCAATCAGTTACAAATGGGAATTGTTTCTGGAGAACGTGTTTTTAAAGTAATGGATAATGATAGTTTCATCAAAAGAGAGGGAACGTATAAAACAGACAACGTACAAGGAGATATTTCTTTTAAAGATGTTAGATTTAGCTATGTAGAAGGTGAAGAGGTCTTAAAAGGCGTCTCATTTGATGTTCAAAAAGGACAAACCGTGGCTATTGTAGGTGCTACAGGAGCTGGAAAATCTACAATTATAAACTTGATCAATCGTTTTTATGAGATTGATAGTGGAGAAATTACGGTAGATAACATTTCAATAGAAGATTATCAATTAGAATCGTTACGAAATGAAGTTGCTGTAGTACTTCAAGATGTCTTTTTGTTTTCTGATACTATCTATAATAACATAACACTAAAGGATAAAAAAATATCCTTAGAAGAAGTGCAGGAAGCAGCAAAAAAGATTGGAATTCACGATTTTATTATGTCATTGCCAGAAAATTATCATTACAATGTTAAAGAAAGAGGAGCCATGTTATCTTCTGGACAAAGACAACTAATTGCTTTCTTAAGAGCCTATGTGAGCAAGCCAAGCATTTTAATACTGGATGAAGCTACGTCTTCAGTAGATTCGCATTCAGAGCAAATGATACAGTATGCAACAGATACTATTACACAAGACAGAACTTCCATTGTTATTGCTCATAGATTAGCTACTATTAAAAAAGCTGACAAAATTATTGTAATGGATAAAGGAAACATTGTTGAAGAAGGTACACATAAACAACTCTTAAAGAAAGAGAATGGTTACTACAAAAACCTTTACGACAAACAGTTTAGTTTAGAACTAGCTTCATAAAAAGAAATCGTCTTTTTATCCTTTAGAATACTATCGTTTTTTTGAAGAACCTTCGTACTATCTATAGGTTGTACTTTTTGAATACTGTCTTTCTTTTGCGGTTTTTTAAATCTGTCAAAAAATTCTGGTCCTAAATATAGTACCAGTATAATGCCTGCTATCATAGACCAAATAAAATAGAGAACAGAACCTACAAATAAGAAATACAAGAATTTAACAATGAATCGCCAAAAAGTAAGCTTAAAGAGACGTATTAAGATATAAGAATTATAAACTACAGAAAGAGAACTAATTCCTAAAGAAATATAGTTTCCAATAACACTATCTATAAAAAAAACAGGTGTGGCTACTATGAAATTTAATATAGAAATTTGAGCTGAAGCATAAATATATATGATAACGTGTTCTAGATAGTTATACTTTTTCCTATTGAGAAAAACAACCCAAGAGATAAGTGCATAAACAGGAATTATAAGAGCTGTTAAAAAAGCTTGGTAATCAAATATAAAATTGAGGAAAGATTCTAAGAATTGTTTATCCCCAAAAGGATTCCCTGTTTGATTAATAGTAGGAGCAGTTTCTAAAGATTGTATGGCAATATCTTTTAAGAAGTAAAAAGAAATCCCTGCCAATGTAATGGAAATTAAGAGGTAGCTAAAAGGGTTAAAATACTTTTTTCTAACTCCGTCTATATAGCCATTTATAACTTGATCAGGTTTAGAAAATAACTGCCAAAAAGTTTTTAGCAATTTATTATCTACACTTAAAACCTTATCCATTATTTCGCTGATAAGAAACTTTAAGGAGATTCCTTTTTCTAGAACTCTGGCTCCACAATAAGAGCAAAATCCATCTTTATCTTGAAGATTGGCACTGCAATTCTTACACTCCATTGGTTAGTTTATTGAATGTCTTTTCTTAATTTTTCTTCCAATTCATCATAATCTGCATACAATTCAAAATTTCCATCTTTGATATATGAGATTTCTCCAGTTTCTTCAGAAACAAGTAAGCAAACTGCATCTGTTTTTTCAGAAACGCCAATAGCTGCTCTATGACGTAATCCGAATCTAGAAGGAATTTTAGAATTATCAGAAACAGGAAGAATAACACGTGTTGCTACTACATAATTATCTCTTACAATTGTAGCTCCATCATGCAAAGGACTATTTTTATAAAAAATACTTTCTAGCAAAGCTATATTCATTTGAGCATTCATAGAATCTCCAGTATTGATAAGAAAATCTAAACTGTTGGTTCGCTCCATAACAATTAAAGCTCCTGTTTTTGTTGTAGAAAGTTTCTTGCACGCATTCAGTAAAACTTCTGTATCTGTTTCTGAATTAATTTCAGATTTTAAAAATTTCAATTGAGTTAAAAAATTTCTTCTAGAAGCAAAATTTGTGGTTCCAATCATCAACAAAAACTTTCTGATTTCCTGTTGAAAAACAATAATCAATGCTATAACTCCTCCACTTAATAAGTACCCTAGAATATTGCTTAACATTTCCATTTTAAGAATCTGTGTCATCTTCCAGATTAAGAAAATCAAAGCAATACCAATAAAAATATTAATAGCAACAGTGCCCTTTAAAAGCTTGTATATATAGTAAAGAAGAATAGCTACTAGCAGAATGTCTAGTACATCTAAAAAAGAAAAATCAACAAACTCTAACATTAATATTGATTGGTTTCGGGTAAATGTACTAATAAAGTTACAAAGTAAGAAGCTAGAAGCTACTAATCTATTGGGAATAATGAATACTAAATAACAAATACTGAATGATGAACTTTTAAAATTCTAAATTCTAAATACTACGTTCGATACTCAGTATTCTATATCTAATATTCATAATTCAATTTTGGATTTGAGAATCGGAAATCAAAAGAGGATATTTCTCTTGAACTTTTTTAATTCGTTCTCGCAATAAGGCGTTGTTAGCCAGTTTTTTCTTTTCTTCTTTTACCATGTCTTTGTATGACATTTGATAAGTTTGAAGCGCATACCGGTCTCTTAATTTTGAGTAAGCTCTATGCAAATGATCTAAAACTGTGATGTAGGTTTCATAGTTGGCAGCTCTATTGGCTTCTATGGCAATTAATGCTTTAGAAGGATGATCTGATGAAGCAGGATCTTTAGCTCCTTGACACCAACTACAGGGATTTCCATCTTTATCTGTGCCACCGCCATTATCTATAAAATTTACTGCAATTTGAGTTAATTGAGAGATGTCAATTGTTTTATCTTCAACAAAAAGTTCGTTATTTCCATTAATAGTTACGGCTAGTAGATTCTTTTCTTTAATATCAATAACAGGATCAGTGGTCTTTCTAGGAAGCTTAGTGAAAATTCCCTGATCAACATCCATTGTTGTGGTTACCAAAAAGAAAATAAGTAATAAAAAAGCGATGTCTGCCATAGATCCCGCATTAATCGGAGGTAGTTCTCTTCTCATAGTTGTAATTTTTTAGTTTACTGAGAATCAAACAAAAAGAATGCCGAAACTAATTTTTAAAGAACTTGATTTACAATTTTAACACTCTGAACGGCTTCTTTTACATCGTGTACACGCAAAATATTTGCCCCATTTAACAAGGCAATTGTATTGGCAGAAGTTGTTGCATTCAAAGCCTCTTTAGCAGTAATATCTAAGGTTTTGTACAACATAGATTTCCTTGAAACTCCAGCAAGAATAGGAGCATTTAAATGTTGAAACAATTGCAAATTCTTCAACAGTTGATAATTGTGAGCTATTGTTTTTCCAAAACCAAAACCTACATCTACAATCACATCTTTTACTTGAAGACGATTTAATTCGTTTATTTTTTCAGAAAAAAACTGAAGCAACTCAGTAGTCACATTTTTGTAAGTAGGGTTTTGTTGCATATTTTGCGGAGTTCCTAGCATGTGCATTACAATATAAGGTACTTGCAAATCAGCTACAGTTGAAAACATCTTTGAATCTATGTTTCCTCCAGAAATATCATTGATAATGGCAGCGCCAGAGTTGATTGTCTCCTGAGCAACCTTACTTCGAAATGTGTCAACAGAAATTAGTATATCTGGAAAGTCTTTCAATAATAAATTCACAACAGGAAGTATTCTTTTCAATTCTTCCTCTTCTGAAACATGATTTGCGCCAGGTCTAGAAGAATAAGCACCTACATCAATAAATGTTGCTCCTTCAGAAAGCATTTTTTCAACTTGATTGAGAATGTCACTTTCATTTTTATACTTACCACCATCAAAAAAAGAGTCAGGGGTAATATTAAGAATTCCCATTACTTTGGGAAGAGAAAGATCAATTAAATTTCCTTTACAATTAATGGTCATGTTTTACAACTTTATTAATTACAGGATTTTTTTCGGGAGCTTTATATCGATTCATTTTTTCTAACAACCCTTTTGCAGAATTATCCACTAATAAGAGTTCTCTATTAGAAGCTTTCAAAAACCCCTCTTTCACCATATGATCTAATTGACGTAATGTATGATCGAAATACTGCTTCACATTAAGTAAACCATTAGGTTTTTCCTCAATATGCAATTGATTTAAAGTGAGTCCTTCAAACAATTCATCCAATGTTCCAAAACCTCCAGGCAAACTTATATAACCATCACATAATTTACTCATGATAATTTTTCGTTCACTCATATTTTTGGTAACAATCAATTCAGAAACATGGGTATTTACAACCTCTTCTTTTTCTAATAATTTAGGAATTACACCTATTACTTTTCCACCTTGTTCTAAGATAGAAGAAGCTAAAACGCCCATCATGCCAATCTTTCCACCACCGTAAACTAAAGTAATATTTTGTTTTACAAACTCAGTAGCCAATTCTATAGCCGCTTGTTTGTATACAGGATCAAACCCTAAACTAGAACCACAAAAAACAACGATTTTTTTCATAAAAAAGAGTGAAAACTATTCCGTAAAAATAAATGAAAACTATTCCGTAAAAATAAATGAAAACATAGTAGGATTTACTATTTTTACGCGAATACTTTTTATAGAAATTAAAATAGTTTATGCCAAATACTTCACAACAATATGATGCTGTCGTAGAACAATGTAGGAATTTGTTCGTTAAAAAAATGAGTGATTACGGTTCTGCATGGAGAATTCTTCGATTACCTTCTCTAACCGATCAAATTTTTATCAAAGCACAACGCATACGTCAGTTGCAAGAAAATTCGGTTCGAAAAGTAGATGAAGGAGAACGATCTGAGTTTATTGGGATTATCAATTACTCCATTATGGCATTAGTTCAATTAGAGTTGGGTATTGTTGAGAATCCAGATTTATCTACTGAAGAAGCTACAGAATTGTACGACAAGCATATTGGAATTACAAAAAAATTGATGGAGGATAAAAACCACGATTATGGAGAAGCTTGGCGAGATATGCGAATTAGTTCATTAACAGATCTGATTTTACAAAAACTATTACGTGTTAAACAAATAGAAGACAACGAAGGAAAAACATTAGTATCTGAAGGTATAGATGCTAATTACCAAGATATGATTAACTACGCCATCTTTGCGATGATACATATGGGTTGATATTTATTTGTTGAAATTTTGATTCGTAAGTAGTAAAAAGAGAAAAGAGAAAGTTTTTATAGAAGATTTTCATTTTTCTGTGTTAAAAAAGTAGAGTCAATATATAACTAATTGAAAGCCAAACATAATTATGCTAAAAAGAGTTTTTTTTATCGGTTGTCTTTTCTTTGTTTTTAGTTGTGATAAAAAGGAACTGACTGCTTATGATAAGATGAAATCTGATAAGTTATTATCTGAATCATTTACAGACAATCAACTAAAAGATTTAGTAACTATTGTTGAGTTTTTTGAAAATGAAATTTGTGATAAATTCAATCAAGGTAATAAAGAAAACCTTAAAAGTTGTTATGATAAATTCAATATACAAGATACAATCTCCTTTAATAAAGGAGAGTACTTGAAGTTTATTGATATTGAATCACAAAGAGAAATGTATAAAAAGATAGATAGCTCTACTTTATATGAAATATGGCAAAAAGGAAGATGTTATCCTGATACTCTTAAAATTCCAGTAAATATAGATATCAAAGCGTGGGGGAGTAGGTACTATCGATTTTTAGAAAAAGTTGCAAAGAAAGATACGTTGTTTAAAGAGTATGCTCTTGGTTTGACATACGCTAATGGAGTTAGTATAAGTTCTACTGCTTCTTTAACAATGAATTACAATTTATACAATACAAGTGATATAAAAGTACGATTGTTGTATGCAATAAATTATCTTAGTGTTAATGAAAATTTAGATTTTAGAATAAAGAAACCATGTTTATAAAACTCTTAGTCCATTTGTCCAGAATATTTGTCGGAGCAATGTTTGTGTTTTCCGGATTTGTAAAATTGGTAGACCCTATAGGATCACAATACAAGTTTGAAGAATACTTTGGAGAGAGTGTGTTGAATTTAGAATTCTTAATTCCTTATGCACTGCCATTCTCAATTGTTTTGATTATTGCCGAGATTATGCTAGGAGTGATGTTGTTGCTAGGCTATAAATCTAAAATTACCGTTTGGAGTTTACTTGGGTTAACAACCATCTTCTTATTTTTAACTTGGTATTCAGCCTACTACAATAAAGTAACAGATTGTGGATGTTTTGGAGATGCCATTAAACTAACACCTTGGGAAACCTTTTGGAAGAATGTATTACTAATTGCGTTAATCATTTTACTATTATTTAGAGTAAAAGACATTAAAGAAATTCTTTCTAAAAAAGTAACATTAGCAATCACTTTACTTTCCTTAATTAGTTTTTCTTATATCACTTATCATGTGTTAAATCATTTGCCAATTATAGATTTTAGAGCCTATGCAGTTGGTAAAAATATTCCCGAAGGTATGGAATATCCTGAGGATCCAAATGAAATGCCTGCAGTAAAGGATTTCTTCTTAGAGGATACACAAAACGACCTTACCTCCGAAATATTAGCAATGAACAAAGTACTCTTGGTTATTGTATATGATATTGAAAAATCTGATAAAGAAGCATTTGCTCAAATCAAAAAGGTAGCAGACCAAGCCATAAAAAAAGGATATAATGTTTATGGGGTCTCTGCATCTTTCGAAGACGATTTGATACTTATGCAAAACAAATACGACCTTCCATTTAATTTCTTGTTTTGTGATTCTACTACACTCAAGACAATGATTAGAGCCAACCCAGGAATAATGACTTTAAGCAAAGGAACTGTAACTGGAAAATGGAACTGGAAAGACGCAGATGATATTGAGTTATAAAGGTTGATTGCTAAAAATTAGTAACTTAGAGGCCAACAATCAAAACTTTTTAATTATGAAAATCCTTAAAAGAGTATTATTGATACTATTTGTTTTAATAGTAGCGCTTATTGCATATGTTGCTTTTCAACCTTCAGATTACGACGTGTCACGCTCTAGAGTAATCAAAGCACCAGCAGCTGAATTGTATAACACTGTAAATGAACTTAAATCTTGGGAAGATTGGGGTCCATGGTACAGAGTAGATACTACCATTACTGTAACCTACGGAGATGTTACCTCTGGAGTTGGAGCAAATAATAGTTGGGTAAGTAAAGACGGACCTGGTAAGATGAAAACAGTAGCTGTAGATCCTAATAAATCCATAGATATGGAAATGCAATTTGCGGATTATGACCCTACTGGAGTTTATTGGTCTTTTGAAGAAGTAGACGAAGGAACAAAAGTTACTTGGGGAATGAAAGGAGAAAATATGCCCTTTTTATTTAAGATAGGGTCTGCAATGATGGGTGGTTGGGACGCAATGTTTGGTCCTGATCAAGAAAAAGGTTTAGAAAACTTAGAAGAATTAGTTACCAAAAGAATAGCAGAGGAAAATAGCTTTAGACTTGAAGAACCTCAATCTATAGATTTAGAGAGTAAAAAGTTTATTGGTTTTTTTCATAAAACAACCACAGATTTAAGTCACGAAGATATGACTAAGCTTTTCATGGAAAGTTTGCCTAAAGTAGGAATGTATGCTGCTCAAAACGGATTACAGTTAGGAGATTATGTTCCAGGTTCTGTATATACAAAATGGGATGAAGAAACTAAAGAAGCTGAATTTTACATTGGTTTGTTACTAAATAAAAATCTGAAGCCAGGCAAAGGAATGAAATCAGTGAAAATGCCAAAAGGAAAAGGAGTAATGATTACCAAATATGGTAAATATGGAATTGGAGATATGGAAGCACATGGAAAAATAGATCAATATCTAAAAGCAAATTCATTAGAGCCTACTGGACTTGTATGGGAGTTGTATATGAACGATCCTATATCTGTTAAACCACAAGATATTCAAACAGATATTTACTATTCATTAAAATAACATAAAAACATATCAAAAGAAAACCTCATAGCGAAAGCTATGAGGTTTTCTTATATTCGCACAAATGAAACAAGTATTACTCGTTTTTATAGGTGGAGGTTTTGGAAGTGTTTTTCGCTATTTATTAGGAAGATATCTAAACAATCCTGAAAGCGGAATTCCATTCGGAACATTTGCTGCCAATATTATTGGAAGTTTGCTCATTGGTATTATTTTAGGCTTGGCTGCTAAGAATGAAGCCTTAACACAAAATCAAACATTATTGTTGGCAACGGGCTTTTGTGGTGGTTTTACTACCTTCTCTACCTTTGCTTATGAAAACCATGTTTTTTTAAAGAATGGTGATTTTATGAACTTTGCCTTCTATACTATTGCAAGTTTTATCGTTGCTTTTTTAGCGGTTTTTGCAGGAATCTATTTAGCAAGAGTTTTTGCGTAATTATTTCTTCTTAAAATCTTTCACACCTGCTTTGATAGCCACATCTAAATGATTTTTTCTTGGTGTTAACGGACAAGAATATCGATCGTTGTAGGCACAATAAGGGTTATAAGTATTGTTGAAGTTTATGATTATAGTATCATCATCTTGAATCTGATGTTCATAAATATCCATATATCTACCACCGCCATAAGAACCATCACCACTAGTATCATCTGTAAAAGGCAAAAACAAATAACCTTTGTATTTAGGGTCGTCGTATTCTTCTTTGCTTTTGTATACAGTAAGCGATAACTCTTTTCCTTGTATCGTGAAGCTTAAAATTCCAAATTCTCTATAATAAGGTTTTCTGTCTGTTGTAGTTGCCATAGGAATAAAAGAGGTATTAGGCGTTCTTTTTATTTTGGCCGTCACTACATATGCTGAATCTACAGGATAGAAATCTAATCCTTTAAATTTCTTTAAATCTTTCTTTTTTAAAGGAGATCTAGAAGCATCTTTGTACTGTGCATTCAATTCTCTTTGATAATCGGTTTCTCCAGCAATAGGTCTTTTGTCTTGAGAATTACAAGCAAAGATGGAGAATAAGACAAGGAATGTTAAAAGTTTTTTCATGAATCTATTTTTCTAATTTTTTAAAAGTACTATTTGAAGAATTTGCTTCATCGTATAATATTTTAATTTGATCATTCACATTGAGTGGTTTCTCAAAATATTTTTTGTAGTCTTTTTTTTCAATAGTCTTAACCGTTGTAACTACTTTCCCATTTTTATCAGAAAATTGAAAGGTAAGAATATAGTTTTCTATATATCGTCCTTCCATTTCATTGGCTTTGTAATTGTTTACATCAATATTGGTAATTGTGGCAATAGTTTCAATTCCATTTTGTTCTAAATTCTTTTGATTGGTATTGTTCACATAATTTGAACCAATCAGTAATCCGATTAAGAGAATAAAGACAAGAAGAATGTAATGTCCTGTTTTTAATTTTTTCATAGTAGAGATATTTTCCTCTAAAATACGGAAAGAAAATTGTTTTCTGTTTTTTGTATTAAAATTTTATGTAGTTTTACCCCATCAATCAAAAAAGAATCATGAGGAATATCATTACATATACATGTAAGCAATGGGTACCAAACATCCATAGCCGGGCAGAGTATGTGTTTTGATGATATAGAAATAAGATCATTCAATCATAAAAGTCCGGCTATTTAGCCGGACTTTTTATTTTAATACAAACCTCAAATCAACAACCAGAACTATGAAAAAATTGTACTTTAATTATTTAGAAACCTTCAAAGGTCTTTCAACAGAAGTTTGGTGGCTGTCTTTGATTACGTTAATCAATAGAGCAGGTACTATGGTCATTCCTTTTATGTCATTATATCTGACCAAAAGTTTAGGATTTACAGTCCCAGATGTAGGATGGATTATGACTTGTTTTGGTGTAGGATCGGTCTTAGGTTCTTGGTTAGGAGGAAAATTAACAGATCGAATAGGCTATTACAAGGTAATGGCAGTTAGTTTGTTCTTAACAGGAATTCTTTTCGTAGCCTTACAATATGTTACAACGTTTGCGGGGTTCTGTATTGGAATATTCTTGGTGATGTTAGTAGCAGATACATTTAGGCCTGCGATGTTCGTGGCATTAAGTGCTTACAGTAAACCAGAAAATAAAACAAGATCTGTAACATTAATTAGGTTAGCAATTAACCTTGGCTTTACTGCTGGACCAGCGGTGGGAGGTCTTATCATTACTTCTATTGGATACCATGGACTGTTTTGGGTAGACGGAATTACTTGTTTATTGGCAGTATTGCTATTAATACAGGTGTTAAACCCTAAAAAAGCAAGAGTTTTTGACGAGGTAAAAGTGGAGAATCCTGTATCTGTATACAAAGACAAACCCTTCTGGATTTTCTTTATAGCCATGTTCATTTTCGGATTTATATTCTTACAATATTTCTCAACAATGCCTTTGTATTACAGGGATGTATATCACTTAACAGAATTAGAAATAGGACTCTTATTCGGGCTAAACGGATTTGTCATTTTCGCCTTAGAAATGCCATTGATTAAATGGTTAGAAACAGTAAACTATTCAAAACCTGCATTAATGTTGGTTGGTTTATTTCTGACGGTATTAAGTTTTCTAGTATTGATATGGAGTTTGCCTGTTGGAATATTAGTTGTAGGAATGCTGTTAATGACCATAGGTGAAATGATTGCATTTCCTTTTTCTAATGCATTTGTGATTGACAGAGCAAAGAAAGGAAACCAAGGAGAATACATGGCGTTTTATAGCATTGCATTTTCTGCTGCTCATATTTTTGGACACAATTCAGGAATGCAGATGGTAGACAAAATTGGATTTGATAATACCTGGAGTTTGATTACTGCTTTAGGTTTTATTGGAGTGCTGTGCTTGTGGATATTAATGAAAGTAATCAAAAAAGAAAAGAAAACAGTATGATCTTAAACCAAATAACCATCCCTTCGTTGGATGTAGAAAAAGGAACGCAGTTTTATCAAAAATTAGGCTTGCATCTCATTGTAGATGCAAGACCTAACTATGTGCGTTTTGAATTACCAGATGGTGATGCAACCTTCTCACTTCATAAAGTAGAAGAATTACCAAAAGGCGAAGGAATTTATGTGTATTTTCAAAATGAGAATCTAGATGAAGCTGTTAAGGAGCTGCAAGAAAAAGGAATTGAATTTGATCTCTTGCCAACAGACCAACCTTGGTTGTGGCGTGAAGCTCGATTAAAAGATCCGGATGGAAATCAATTGATTATCTATAGCGCAGGAGAGAATCGTAAAAACCCGCCTTGGCGAGTGAATTAGTATTCTTTTGGATGGAATGATCTTGGAATCTGAAATTTTCCTTTTTGAAAAGGAGTTTTATTCAAATTTAGTAACCTTGAAAGAAATAGGCTCAAATATAAAGTTACTTTCAAGCGTAGGATTATCTATAATATTTAATTTAGGACTACTTGATAAACAGTCAGAAACAAGATAAACTTTATAATTTACACCTAGTTTTTTAGCTGAATTAACCTCATTAATTGTCATGAGAAAGTTGTTGAATAACTTACCAGTAGTCGTTTTTACTTCTACATAATTCGGATTATTATTTTTATCAATAAAAGATATATCATAGCCTGGAGTTTCACCAACATTGGCATGCCAAACTAATGAATTTACACCACTGCTTTTTAAATACTCATAGACCAGTTGTTCTCCTAAATCTCCAACTTCTTTAGCATTTTTGCTATAAGGTAGTTTAGATTCATTCGAGACTACTAATTTAATATTGTTGGAATAGTATTTTAATAAATTTTCTTCTACAATAGAAAGTTTTGATTTAGCTGTATAGAGATTACTCTTTTTAAGCTCTATAGTCAAATCACTTGAGAGAGTTATTTCATCATAGGTTTCTCTTTCAATTTCTCTAACTCCATCTCTCCAATAATTTACTTTTTTAGAACTAGGTATTTTTTCATAGTATTCTCCTCCCTTTTTTTTAAATAAAAGCGCTTTTTTAAAAGGAATGTAATCTATGATTTCTGCAAAATAATTTTTCGAGTTTTTTTCATCTACTCTTATTTGACCTATTGTTGCTATCCCAAAATAATGAGGATTATCTGAAAGTCTATTTTTACTAAAAGATTTGTCTTTTATTCTTCCTTTGTAATAAATTACTTTAGTTCCAGTCTTTAAGATGTTTAAGTATTTTTTCGGGAAATGATATCTAGATCCTGTTTCATCTTTCCATTTAGAAACATCATTTTCGACTATTATTGAGTAATTATTCATCTGCTAATTGTTTACAAAACCCTAAACACCTTTGCCTCAATCCATCGAGTTTTCCAATTGGGCCAAACAAAATCAAATTCTTCTACGTCATTAGGATGTGCTTCACGAAATTTTGTCTTGGCTTCAGAGAGCGTCAATCCGTCTTTGAGATAGCTTAAGAATTCATATTGTTCTTTATGCAAATCATAAACAGCCAATTTAAAGTCATGACGTAAAACAACACAGTAGGTTTCTTGACCAAAAGGAAGGCTAGGTTCCTTTCCATTTTTAAAATCGGAATAAAACTTTCGTATAGGAAAATCAAATTGAAACAACTCACAAATAGGAACGAGTTGCAATTTTTCTTCAGAAGTAGTAGTCTCCACTAATGTATACTCTTCTTCTGCTTTTTGTTCAAAAATAACCCCCAAATCGTATTCAAATTGTGCTAGCTCAATCACAAAGTCAATCCAGTCTTCTTTTTGAGCTTCCTTTTTATCTGGACGATTTTCTTCTAAATACTCAGCAAAATGCTTTCCTAACAAAGCTAAATTATAATTGTAAGAAGGTCTAGAAGCCAAATAATCATCGGCAAAAGCGCAAAAAATCTCTTCACCCAAGGCATATTCCAAAGCACTAAATTGTGTTGCCATGCAGTTTCGTAAACGTGCGATATAACTACGTTGATAAATGGCTAAATGCTCTTTGGCTGTAAGTTTTTTAGAGTCGTGTACTACATCTTCCAAAGTATTCAAATTCTCAGGAAGTATATCTTCAGGATTCACGTTGGTTTGTTGAAAAGGATCCAACAACAATTGTTGCATCCATTCTTGAAAGGTAGGCAAAGGAATATGTACTTTCTCCATCAAGATATTTCTGTTTCTATTTCTAAAGGCATCACATTCAAAGGATTTGAGACTTGCTCTTGACCAACATGGAGTTTCTCGGAGACATTACTTGTATAATTTGGATTCATGTATTTCTTCGATTTCATCAGCTCAGCATGATATACTTCAAATGGAGGAATGTTTCCGTCCCATTCTAATAAAATAGCGGCTTCTGGAGCTAATTGATAAGTCATTTGAAAAAGTTCCCAAACTTGATTCGTCACTTCCCGATCGTGTGTATCTATGATATAGTTTCCCATATTCTGATGCCCAGCTAAATGCATTTGGACTATTTTGTCATGCGGAATCCCTTGAATATATTCTACAGGATCAAAGTCGTTGTTGAAAGAAGAAACATATACGTTGTTCACATCTAAGAGTAATCCGCAACCCGTTTCTTCAGTCATCAATCGTAAAAATTCCCATTCTGGAATGTCAGAATTTTTAAAGGATGCATAAGTGCTTGGATTCTCAACAATTAACGGTCGTTCTAAATAATCTTGTATCTGTTTGATACGATTGCATACATGCTGTAATGATTCTACATTAAGCGGTAAGGGAAGTAAATCATGTGAATTGGTTGTTAGCACACCTGTCCAACATAAATGATCACTTATCCATGCAGGTTGTACTTCATCTGCTAAAGTTTTTAAACTTTTGAGATACTTAAAATTTAAAGGATCTGTACTTCCAATAGACATAGATACCCCGTGCATAACCACAGGGTATCGTTCTGCTATTTGTTTTAATATATGTCTTGGACGACCATGAGAATCCATAAAGTTTTCTGAGATCACTTCAAACCAATCTACTGCTGGCGATTTAGAAAGAATATGATCAAAATGTTGATTTCTCAAGCCTAATCCTAGACCTAATGTTGGTAATCCAAGTCTTTTAGGCATTATTTGGCGGACAGGTTTTAAGAGTATCTGGCATTTTCTTTTCGCTTTCCTTTTCCATTTTGGCTACTCTTGCATCTGCAGCTTTTTTTCTTTCCGCTTTATCATTAATATATGAGCAAGATCTAGATCCGCTTTGTGCACAAGAAGAATAATCTTTACCTGTGGTACCACGTAATTTATTGACAAACTCTTCTGTAGGTCCGTAAGGCAGTGGTGCTTTTCCATAGGATTCACCATTGGCAGCTCTTCTTTGTTCAAAGCGAGCTCTTGCCAGCAACCAAACACTACGTCCCTTGTTAGGACCTTGAGCCATAAAGCGCGAGTTCAAAATAGGAACACCACAACTTCCTTGATAACGACAATCGTTTTCTCCTGGATGACAAAACTCTTCGGTTGTTCCAAAGATTCCACATCCACCTTGCCCTTTACAAGCATTTAATGTGTGGCAAGGATGTCCTACTGCTGTTGAGCAATCTCCCTGTCCGGCACAATCATTATTACCTGAATATCCAGCATTTTTGCATGAATTAAGCCCCATACATACGTGAAGCTCTCTTGTTACTAATTCTGATGACATATTTCTAGTTTTAGTTGATGTTAATGTTTATAAGGTGTTGTTGGTACATTTGGAACATTTTCAATAATGCTATGATCCATTCCTACATCTGGTAATGAAGGGAAGTAATTTTCTCCCCAATCCGCCCAGTAAGAATCTACTTGACTCAATTCATCTAAGATGGCTAATATTTGTTCTTTAGGCCTTAGGTAACTTTGTTCAAAGGAGTAAGGTTCAAAAGTTAATGCTCCTTTATAAGCTTGATTTCCTTTATTGTAAGAGTATGAATTGATATGGTTTCCAGTTTCACTCAATAACAAAATCATTGATTTGTGAATTCCAAACATGAATAAATCATACTGTGTATCTTCATCTTTGTAGTAACAAGTTTCAACCATCAGTAAAATGTAGGCGAATACAGCATTTCCTAATTTGTTAGCTAATGCTAAAGCTTGGTTTCCTGAAGCTTCATAATCTGCTTGTTTTGGATTTGAGTCTTGATCATATACAAAATAGCTGTAGAAATCATCCAACTCGTAATACTTCTTGAATTTCTTTTCATAATAGTCTCCAAGACTATACGCTTCTAAGAACTTTGCAAAATGAGCAGGTTCTTCTCCTTCATCTTCAAAATCTCCAGGCCAGAAAACAACTTCAGCACTATTGTCTTCATTTACGACAACTTCCATAGGAATAGGCATTTTATCTTTACCCCATTCTAAAATATGCTGTTTTTTGCCATTCTGATTTGTAGTACTTCCTTCACCTTGTTCTACGATAAGGTGTAATGCTTCAATAGCTGTTGGAGCATCATAGACTCCTACTAATTGACTGTTATCGTTTTCGTTTGCAAAATGTGGATTATGGTCACGATCATAATGGACAGTGTTCATCGAATTTTGTGAGTAGAAAGGTCTTGGTTTTCCTCCTTTTTCTGGAGGAAGTAATTGTGGGCGTTTGTTATAAGGACCAGGGAAATTATCTTCGATACATTTCATGATCTTTTGATACAACAAACCAATGGTCTTGTATTCAACTTTAGCAGCTCTTAGCAAATCTGCATGAGGGTCTGTAAATGGTTGTGGACTCTCAATTTGTAAGAATGTAGTAAGTTGTTTTAGTGATAATTTAGCAGCATTGATTGGGAACTCTGGCTCATGACCATCAAGCTGTGTTGGGAAGTCCAATACTTTTCCAATCGCCATAAGATCTGGTGCTACCTGACAAACGGCTTGTTTTACATTACAAGAAAGAGCTAAATGTAGCATTTCTTCAATCACAACGCTCATTACTAAAGCGGCTGCTTTGTTAGAGTAGACCAAAATATCTACTTTCAATTCTTGTGCTAATCTGTTTACTTCATCAGCACTTCTCTTTCCAGATTCAGAAAGTTGGGCATGAAGTTTCGCATAGAGTTTATCCTGATCTTGCGCTCTGTTGATCGAATAATAAGTAGACAAATATGTAGGGATGGTAGCAAGCTCTAAGGCAATAGCCTGTTGCATTACATCCTCAATATTGTCTGGCGTTACCTCCGTGGCAAACTTGAATAATTTTTTAGACGACATATAATAATAATTTATTAGAAGATTTAGTGTATTTAACCAGTAAGTTTTACTAGAAATTTTTCACTTTGAAAATTAGAAAAACTACGAGCAAATTCAACGAGTACAAATACCTGTTTTTGTCTCTAAAAAAAGGGAATGACTATTTTTTCTTAGAATAGATAATTAAGAAATAGATGATAAGAATGTTTCCGATTACTGAAGGTAAGTATTGACTATGAGGTTGGTATGCCTCAAAAACGGTACCGGCAAAAGCAGAGAATAGAGCACTAAAAGCACCAATCATTTTAACAATATGCTCTTTTAACCAAATCCTTTTGTACTTGGTTTTCGGTATAAGATATTTAAGAAAATCATATAAAATTAATATTGATAACCACCCTACAGTACTGTAAATTATAATAGGAGACCATATCATTCCAATGGATTGGAAGTAATACAAAAAGTAAAAACAAGAAGTAATAGTTAGTAAGGCTGCAATGAGGTCTATCCAATAAAACTGATTGGACTTGGTTTGCAAAACACGATACCCTGAAAAACCTTGATAGGCACTGAGCAGAGTAATTACAATGAGAAAACTGTTTCGTTCAAAGACAAAAATTCCAAGAATACCTGTCAAACACACTACCGCTAAGAACCACAGAAACCATCTCCCAGATTTTACATGTAGTTTACCTCCTTTAAGGGAAACAATTGCTACCACACCTAAAAGCAAACCTATGGTGCCACTTATGACGTGGGTAACAATATTGATATTGTGGAATGTATCCATTTTATTTACTCTCAATAAAGATTTTAAAATTCTCCAACCATTTTTGTACTTGCTTTTTAAAGAAAGAAGGAAAGAGAAAAGCCATGACTTTTACAATAGCTCCTTTGAATTTAGTATAATGTACTTCTGCATCATATCTTGTTTCTTCAGTACTTAAAGATGTGAAGGTACTTCTCATAGTATTTTCAGTATGGGTATGAAAATATTCAGCAAGAAATTCATCAGGTAAATTGTTTGTTAGAACAGTTTCTGTCAATTCCATTTTTCGTTTCCCATTCTGATAATATAATTTAGAAACAGCACCTTCTTTCCAAGCACTTCCAGAAATAAGTTCTTTTCGTTGAAAACCTTCTTGGTACTCTTTTAAATAATCGGGATTTACAAAGAAATCAACAACAAATTGTCGAGGTTTATTAATATGAACAGTACAAGTAAATTTCATAATCCTTTATTCAGTGGCTTTCTTTAAAGCATCTAAACCTCCAACAATAGGAATACTAAGTGTTGTTCCATCTAGATCAACAGTTAATTTTGTGCCTGGCTTAGGTAATAATGTAAATAGATCATCACTAGAGAAAATCATTAATCCAATTTGCTGCCCTTTTTTAATGATTTGATCGTCTGGTTGCAAGTCAAAAGTCATTTCATAAAACTTACCAGTCTTTAAAGGTTTACTCTTTGTTAAGGACTTGTAATTTTGAAGATCAGCCCATCCACGAGTAATGATATTGTCTGTAATCTTAGCTCTTTTCTGATTGTTCCATGGCAGAGAAACTAACCATACAGATAGATTTGCAGCAGGTTTACTACTTGCAATTTTTACCTTGATTTTAGCTACTCCAGAAATATGGATATCTTCTTTTAAAATAGGAGTGGTATACAACAATCTATGTTTCGATTCAGAAGCTTTTGCTAAAGCAGTTCCTGAAAAAGAATAATCGTCTACCAATGTCTCTTTAGTTTTGGTTTTGCTCTTTTTAGTAGTTAAACCACCAATCTTAGAACCACCTTTAGATAGATGAAAAGTCACATCCTTAGCTGCAGGATTCGGATAATCTTTATAAGCTGTTGGCTCAGTTCTTTTATCATTTTCACGAACAATCCAAGAACGCGCATCGTTTTCAACTCCATTTTCAACACCATGTAAATATCTTGTGAACCAACGATTTCTCATTTTCATAGGAGGTGGTCCACCATGACCATTTTGGTGGTAGTATATTTGAGTTGGAATACCCATTTCTTTTGCTTTCATTGCAATACGGTAACTATGTTCTGGCATTACATTCCAGTCGTTAAAGCCATGAGACATTAATAAAGCAGCCTTCATTGGTTTCATCTGGTTCAAATAATCTCTTCCAGCCCAAAAATCATTATAATCTCCCGTTTTTCTATCCATTCCGTTTTTCATTTCAGTGTCACGGATTGTAGCATTGTTGTAATCTCTTTTTCTTATAAATTCTTTAGAATTCTTGTTGTCTTTGATATAATTTTTATTTGGAATCGATTCCTCACCTCCACTATGAATAAAATCATACAAAACATCAATGTCTTCACCTAAATATCCACCAGGAGATCTTACCAAACCATTGGATCTATAGTAATGATAGTAAGAAGTATTTGGAGCAATCGGAATAATAGCTTCAAGACCTTCAACTCCAGTTGTAGCTGCTGCTAATGGAATAGTACCATTATATGAAGTTCCTGTCATTCCTACTTTTCCAGTCGACCAAAAAGCCTCCACAGTTTCATTTCCATAAGGACTGGTATATCCTTTAGCACGGCCACATAACCAATCTATTACTGCTTTTGGAGCTAAAGATTCATTCTTTCCTCCAACGGTAGGTGCCCCTTGAGACAATCCAGTTCCAGGAGAAGAAGAGTGTACTACGATATATCCTCTTGGAACCCAAGTTCTAATATGAGAGTTTGAAATAATAGGTCTTTTTCCTTTTCTTTTCACTTCTGGATGCACTCTTTCTTTAGCTTCTCCGCCAAGCTCGTGCTTCACATCCCAAAATAAACCTTTTACATTAGGAGCAACTCCAGCAAAATAAGGACTAGAAACATAGATTACGGGGAGTTTTAATCCTTCCGTTTTTGTTTGCTTTGGTCTTGTAACCGATACATGCATTCTATCTAATTTGTCATCTCCATCTGTATCAAAAGTAGTCTCTACCCATAAATCATGTCGAATCCAGTTGTTTGGATTATTAAACGCTTCTACAACTTGAGCTTCTCCATTTTTGAAAACTGGTTTTGCTTTTTCTTGGGCCGATATAGTTATTGCAAATGCAAAAGCAATAAGGCTGATAAATAGTTTCTTCATGATTAGTTATTTAAGACTGAGAATTCAATACTAGAATCTGTAAATACGGTGTGCGTTTGAGTTTTAAAATCTTTTTTGTCTGCTTTGAAGATGTTATCTACATAGGTTTGCGGATTTAAATCTATCAAAGGGAACCATGTGCTTTGAACTTGAATTTGCAATTTATGTCCTTTTTTAAAGGTGTGGAACACATCTTGTAATTTAATATCAACCTCTGTTTTTTTATTAGGTTTAAAAGGTTCTGGCTTACTAAAACTATTTCTAAAACGACCGCGCATTACTTCGCTTCTTACCATCAAATGATAATTACTCATTTTTAAGTGATTCTGCATATTTTTATTCTTTTCGTCATTTTTAGCATCAGCAGGATGTACATCAATTACTTTTACAATCCAGTCTGCAGCTGTTCCTGTAGTCGCTACTTTTAATTTCGCTAAGATGTCTCCGGCCAAAGTAAGATCTTCGGTTAAAACATCTGTTTCGAAAACCAATACATCTGGTCGTCTTGCAGCAAAACGTTGATCATCGGTCATATATTTTCTAGGAGTAAACACTGTTTTAATATCTTCTGAATACGGAACAGGTCTTTTGATATCACTAATAAATTTAATTCCTTCCGAAGATTTTTTTCCTGAAGACAACTCTTGATTAGGAGATAAGTACATAGTCTTTGTGGTTACATTTTTCGGTGGCCAACTATCAAATTCGCTCCAAGTTCTTTTTCCAGAATCATACACCAATGCTTCAGGAAGACCCGATTCTTTGGAGCCATCACCTTTTAAGAAATGATTGAAGAATTTGGTTTCTATTTTGTCTTGGAAGAATTCTGATATTGAGTCCCCAAAATAGTAGTTTCCTACAATATTAGTTCCTCTTCTTCTGGCCCAAGCTCCATGATCCCAAGGTCCAAATACCATAGTGTTGTAATTTTCTTTTCCATGTTTTTCAATTCCTTTATACGTCTCTAACGGGCCATATAAATCTTCAGCGTCAAACCAACCACCAACAATCATTGTTGCTACAGAAGAAGGAACCTTATCCATATGTTGAATGATACCTTTGCTTTGCCAAACAGAATCGTAGTTAGGATGCTCAACGATTTCTTTCCAGAAGAAATCATCAATTCTCTCGGGATTCTTTGGAGATGTATTGTCTAGTTTGTCGTATTGGAAATACGTGTTTAAGTTTTTAAGCGGTCCTTTATCCAAAAAGAACTGATATTGGTCTTGTGTATTCAAACTAGGAAGCGAGTACCAAGCTGTATCTGTAGGCGTATCCTTATAAGTTCCAAATAAGGCAATCGCTCTAAAGTAGCTTAATAAAAAGGCTCCATTATGGTGGAAATCGTCAAAATAAAAATCTCCAATACAAGCTTGAGGCGAAGCAGCTTTTAAAGCAGGATGCGCATCAATAGCAGAAACAGTAGCATAATGTCCTGGGTATGAAATCCCCCAAGTACCAACACGACCGTTGTTGTTTTCTACATTCTTTACTAACCAATCTATGGTGTCGTAAGTATCAGAAGTTTCATCAGATTCATTTTCTTTTTTATTAGGTATATAGGCTCTCATATTGTCATACACTCCTTCGCTCATCCAACGACCTCGAACATCTTGATATACAATAATATTTCCTTCTTTCATTAAGTTCACATTAGGTCCAATTGTTTTACGTAATTCACCTCTTCTATATGGACTTGCATTGTATGGAGTTCTCTGTAAAAGGATGGGATATTTTTGACTCTTGTCTTTTGGAGAAAAAATAGTCGTATGCAGTTTGATACCATCTCGCATGGTGATATCTACTTCAGTTATATCATAATTATCCGCTACAAAAGTGTCTTTTAGTTCTTCAGAAACTTTATCATTTTTTTCACAACTTGAAAAGGAAAAAAGAAGTGCTACAACAAAAAGGGAATAAAGGATTTGTTTTTTCATGATGAATTGATTGGTTTGGTAGTAAATGTACAAAACAAAAAAGGAGTGCTAAAGGGTTCTCCTGTTAAAACGAATGTGTATTTTTAGAATCTCGTTTAAAATATAACTCGATATGAGACATTGGTTAACCCTTTTGTTAGTAATTGTAATTGCTTCTTGTAATTCTAAAACAGATAAAGAAAAACAATTAGAAGAATGGAAGAATTTAGGCAAGAATATTGAAAAGAAGAAAACCTTTCCTGTATTAAAGCCTGATCGATATAATGTAGCCTTTTTAATTATGGACGGAACGTTTAATACAGAATTAACGGCGCCGTATGATATTTTTCAGCATACCATTTTTAGAGAAGGCATTAAACCGATGAATGTATTTACTGTTGCTGATACTGATGAGGCTATAGTGAGTTTTGAAGGGATGAGAATTCTTCCTGATTTCAATTACCTGAAAGACAGTTTACCTAAGATAGATATCTTAGTAGTTCCTAGTGCAGAACATCATTTAGACACCGATTTAGAGAACAAAGAAATGATTGATTTTGTCAAAAGAATAGGAGAGAAGGCACAGTTTGTTACCTCACATTGCGATGGTGCTTTTGTCCTAGCAAAAGCGGAGCTGCTGGACGGAAAAGTATCCACGACTTTTCCAAGTGATATTGACAAAATGCGTAAAATGTTTCCTGATTTAGATATCCGAAAAGACGTATTATTTGTACACGACGGAAAAGCAATCACTTCTGCTGGAGGCGCAAAATCTTTTGAAGCCGCGTTGTATTTATGTGAATATTTATACGGACCAGAAATAGCAAAAAGTTTAGCAGGAGGCCTAGTTATTGATTGGAAATTAGAAGATGTTCCGCATATTATTTTGAATGACTGATAATGATAAAATTTATGGGGTGTAAATATTTTTAGATATTATTAGTTAAATTAAAAATGGATACTATGAAAAAGATTATTGCTATTATTTTTATGTTGAGTACTATTATCAATTATGCTCAAGAGAAAGAAGTAAATACTAAACCTAATCGTAAATATAGGAAACATCAAAAAGGTTTTTACGGTAAACTGAATAAAGAGGCTTATCAAACAGTTATGGATAGTATAGAATTCTATTCTGGAGTAAAACTAAGTAGAAAGAAAAAACTGTATGTTAATTTTCGACAAAAAGGAGAAAACTGTGTCATTTATGGTATGAAAAAAGAATCAAGCAAAATAGTTTTTTCAAACATTGAAAGAATTTCTAAGAGAATTACTAAAAAATATGATACTCAAAATCTTTTACTTTTTGATCGAAGTTCTTTTTTTAAAGATTTTTTGTTAAAATCAAAGCGATGGAAATTAGCACCTGACTTTTTTGAAAAAAATATTTTCACCAAAAATAAAATATGTGAAGCTTTTATAGTAATTAGACCTAATGGAGAGTTTTATAAGTATTACGGAGAAGATCATTTTTCAATTGTAGAAACTTTGTTAAAATCAGACAAATGGGAAAAAGGAAAAATTGTTAAGGATGTAAAATAGTGTCTTGCAGTTTCTTAACATTTCTTCATATTTTGTTAATTCAGAAAGAGAGATTTTCCTTATAATTAGAATGTTGTATTTTTAGAATTCCATTAAATACAACTTCATGAAACTAACGAAAAACATTTTTTTTGTATTCCTGTTCTTAATTACTTGTAATGTATTTGGGCAGGATTATTTTTTTAAAGACAAAGCACCTTTCAATTCTCAAGTTCCCACTCCTGAAGCTTTTTTAGGATACCCAATAGGTGAACAACATACTAGGCATGATCAAATTGTTGCTTATTTATACAAACTAGCTGAGGTTTCCAATAGGGCTGAAATAGAAGTATATGGATATACACATGAGAAGAGAAAACTGGTTATGTTACGAGTTTCTACTCCAGAGAATTTATCAAACTTAGATAAGATTAAAAATGAACATCTAAAGTTTGTTGATCCAAACCAAAATTCAAAAAACTATAATGAAGTTCCTGTCTTTGTACAACTAGGATACAATGTGCACGGAAATGAACCTTCCAGTTCTGAAGCAGCTTTGTTAACGGCTTATACCTTAGTAGCTTCAAATAGTAATGAAGTAATTAACTATCTAAAGAACTCTATCGTATTTATCGATCCAACCATCAATCCAGATGGAAGAGACCGTCATACACAATGGGCAAATCAATACAAAGCAAATCCACTAGTTTCGGACAATCAAGATGCAGAGCATAATGAGATGTGGCCAAGAGGAAGAACCAATCATTTTTGGTTTGATCTCAATAGAGATTGGTTGTTAGCTGTTCATCCAGAAAGTCAAGGGAAATTAAAATGGTATCACAATTGGTACCCTAATGTGGTAACAGATTTTCATGAAATGGGAACGAATAGCAACTATTTCTTTGAACCAATGAAACCTATTGGTTCGCAAGATCCTATCATGCCCAGAGAAAATTATGAGGATTTGAATAATTTATTTGCACCTTATTATGCAAAAGCTTTAGATAATATAGGATCGTTTTATTTTACAAAAGAAGCATTTGATGGAACTTATCCAGGCTATGGATCTTCTTATCCAGATTTGCAAGGAGCTTTAGCTTTATTGTTTGAGCAAGCGAGTTCAAGAGGACACTTACAAGATACAGACTATGGAACAATTTCGTTTCCGTTTACCATTCGTAATCAGTATCAATCTAGCATAGCAACCATAAAAGCTGCAGTAGAAAACAAAGCAACTTTACGTAAGTATCAGCAAGATTTCTTTAAATCTGCTGTATCTAAAAAAGCAAAATCAGGCTTTGCTGCCTATGAATTTGGAGACAACTATGATCAAAATAGAAATAAAGCATTTGTTGATTTCTTATTAAAACACAAAATTAAAGTTTATAAGAAAGGGAACAAGTTTGTAACTCCATTAAAACAACAACAACATAGAATGGTGCAAACCATGTTTGAAGAATATAGCAAGTTTAGAGATAGTGTTTTCTATGATGCATCAGCGTGGAGTGTTTCGAATTTCTACAACATGCAAGCAAAAGGACTGAAGTCAGTTAGATTGGGAGAAGAAATTACTTCTACAAAGAATCTTATCAACTTACCATCAGTTATAAAAACAGAGTATGCTTACCTATTAGATTGGGATGATTATTATGCTCCAGCGGCATTGAATTACTTGCAGAAAAAGGGCATCAAAGTATCGGCGGCGTTCAAGCGATTCTCTGCGAAAACCAATGCTGGGGAGAAAGATTTTAATTATGGAACGATTATGATTCCGGTAAGTAAACAGTCTCTATCACCTGGAGAAGTATTTGCTGTTGTCAAAGAAGCGCAAGAGAAATTTAATGTGCCTATCTATTCAACTAATACAGGTTTCAGTACTAAAGGAATAGATTTAGGGAGTAATAACTTTAGAAAAGTTCAACAACCTAAAGTTGCTATGCTAATTGGTGATGGAGTGTCATCATATGAAGCTGGCGAAGTATGGCACTTGTTGGATACAAGAGTTCATATGCCAATTACCAAACTTCAAGTAAACAGATTCAATTGGTATTCATTAGACAAATACAATACTTTAGTCATGGTTTCTGGTAGTTATACACAACTAGATTCTTTAAAAAGAAAGAGAATCAAGGACTGGGCTAGCAAAGGAAATACCTTAATTACAATTGCCAGAGCATCTCAATGGTTGATTAATCGAAAAATGGTAAAAGAGAGTTTAACGAAAGAACCGAAATCCAAAGATAAAAAGAAAGACAAAGTAAAGAGGCTTCCTTACGTAGATGCATCTGAAAATATTGGTAGAGAGCGTTTAGGAGGTGCTATTTTTGAAATTGATTTAGACGTAACACATCCTTTAGGATTTGGATATCAAAGCTCGAAATTACCAGTTTATAAGAACAATAGAGTATTTATAGCACCTAGTAAGAACCCATATTCTACTGTAGGAAAGTATACCAACAATCCACATATAGATGGATTTGTATCCACTAAAAATTTGCAAACTTTCTTAAAACCCTCTGCTTCTATTATTGTAAGTCCGATAGGAAGAGGTAGAGCTATTTTATTTGCTGACAATCCAAATTTTAGAGGAGCTTGGTACGGAACGAACAAACTATTTTTAAATGCGTTGTTCTTTGGGAATCAAATTTCGATTCCTAGAAATTAAAAATTCTAATTTCTTCAGATATTCTAAGAATGAATAATAAATATAATGTCAGATCGAGCGCAGTAGATCTTTTTAATGATAAATTTTTAAGAACCTCTCGACTGCGCTCGAGGCGACAGTAAAGTTAGATAAAACCAACAATCATGAAAAAACTAACCATACTTTGTGCATTCTTTTTTGCCTTGAATGCCTTCTCTCAAGAAAATTATTTAGGAGACGGACCTTTTGATCAGTTAATCATTCGTGGAGTTATGTTGATTAATGGTGATGGTTCTCCACCACGTGGGCCTGTAGATATTGTTGTTGAAGGAAATAAAATTGTTCAGATCAAAGTAGTTGGATACCCTGGCGTAAAAATCAAGGAAAGCTCTAGACCGAAATTAAAAAGAGGAGGAAAGGAGTTAGACGCGAATGGAATGTATTTGCTTCCAGGTTTTGTAGATATGCACGGCCATATTGGAGGAAAGTCGCAGGGAGCAAGCCCAGAATACGTTTTTAAACTTTGGATGGCACATGGAATTACAACAATCCGTCAGCCAAGTGGAATTAATGCTAAGAAATTAAAAAAGCAAAGTGCCGCTAATAAGATTGTTGCTCCTAGGATTTTTGATTATGTTGGGTTTGGTTCGGGAAGTAAAAAGCCAATTAGTACACCAGAAGAGGCTAGAGAATGGGTGAGAAATAATGCAAAGAAAGGCGCAGACGGAATTAAATTTTTTGGTGCTGAACCAGAAATTATGGCAGCAGCTTTGGAGGAAAATAAAAAACTAGGATTGGGTTCTGCATGTCATCATGCGCAATTAAGTGTTGCTAGGTGGAATGTCTTGAATTCAGCAAGAGCAGGACTAACAAGTATGGAGCACTGGTATGGACTTCCAGAAGCGCTATTTGAAGATAGAACGGTTCAGAATTATCCATTAGATTATAATTATCAGAATGAACAGCATCGTTTTGAAGAAGCTGGCAAGTTATGGGAGCAAGCTGCAAAACCGTATTCAAAGCATTGGAACAAAGTAATGAACGAATTGTTGGAATTAGATTTTACATTAGATCCAACCTTAAATATTTATGAAGCTAGTAGAGACTTGCAAAGAGCCAGAAGAGCAGAATGGCATGAAGAGTATACCTTGCCTTCATTGTGGAAATTTTATGAGCCAAGTAAAATATCACATGGTTCTTATTGGCATTATTGGGGAACTGAGCAAGAAGTAGCTTGGAAAAAGAACTACCAATTATGGATGACTTTTTTAAACGAGTATAAGAATCGTGGAGGTCGAGTAACAGCTGGTTCTGATTCTGGATTCATATATCAACTCTATGGATTTGCATACATCAGAGAACTAGAATTGCTTCGTGAAGCAGGATTTCATCCTCTAGAAGTAATAAGATCGGCAACCTTAAATGGAGCAGAAGCTTTGGGCTGGGATGATAAAATCGGGTCTGTTCAAATAGGAAAGCTTGCAGATTTTGTGATTGTAGAAGAAAACCCATTAAAAAATCTAAAAGCACTATACGGAACAGGAGCTATTAAACTGACAAAAGACAATGAAGTAGTAAGAGTTGGAGGTGTAAAGTATACCATCAAAGATGGAGTTATTTACGACGCAAAACGATTGCTTTCTGATGTCAAAAAAATGGTAGATGCCGAAAAAGCC
The DNA here is from genome assembly GCF_040151415.1 of Pseudotenacibaculum sp. MALMAid0570. NCBI lineage: Bacteria > Pseudomonadati > Bacteroidota > Flavobacteriia > Flavobacteriales > Flavobacteriaceae > Pseudotenacibaculum > Pseudotenacibaculum sp. MALMAid0570. The sequence continues at coordinate 52,995 of NZ_JBDKWF010000044.1, read as the reverse complement.
AAGACCAATTGGAAATTAATTCAACCTGGAGTTAAAGAATAAAAAAAGGCGACTAGTACTAGTCGCCTTTTTTTGTAAAATATGTTGGTTCTTAGCCTTTCAGCCAAGCATTTCTTAATTTCACTTTCGGATTATCTGCAGATAATTCTTGAACTTTCAAATTTTTAGCTTCAGCTTTCGGTTTAATTATTTTTCCTTCTAAAGCAATAGTTTTTCCATCTCTGATTACCTCTATTTTTAATGCATCTCCTTCTTTCCATTGGAAAGATTTTCCGATAATTTGGCGGGCACTATTTAATGTGAAATCTTCTCCGTTAACAGACTTGATTACATCACCACCTTGCACACCTAAAGCTTTCAAACCAGAGTTAGATCTTTTTGTGAAAAAGATTTCTTGCTTGTCGTTTACAGAAAGGAAAGGCTGATTCTTATTGTCTAAGAAATAGCTAACATCTACAGTCTCTACAGTTTCTTTTACACCTACTTTGTCAAAATATATGTTGTAGTCAATTGGCGTAGTTCCTTCTACATGGTTTTTAAAGAAATCTCCAACAGCTGGATATGTCATTTGTACAATCTCAGGAATAATTTCGTCATCTTTAAAAGGCTTTTTTGCTCCATATTTTTTAGAAAGATCTTTCATTAAATCCCTTATTCCATAAGTTCCTTTACTTTCTTCTCGTAAGATGATGTCTAGAGTCATTCCTATTAGAGCTCCTTTCATATAAACATTACTATAGTTTTGAGCATACTTGCCTTCTAAGATGTTTTTACTCATTTCAGTAAAAGACATGGTATCATCAAAACGTTTAGAAGTATTGATTTTACCTTGCATTTCATCAATAAATTCTTGCTCGGAAATCAACCCTTGATTTACTTGAAATAAATTGGCAAAATACTCAGTTGTTCCTTCGTACATCCATAGGTGTTTAGACATGTTGGGTGTATTAAAGTCGAAGGAATGAATCTCTTCAGAATGAACAGATAAAGGGCTTACAATATGAAAGAATTCATGAGAAACCGTTCCGTTAATCATTCCGTTAGCTAATTGTTTTTTAGTATATGACTCAGGATATACAACTGTTGTAGAAGAAAGATGTTCTAAAGCACCAAAGCTATTCCATGGATATACTTTTGAATCAAATAAATACAACAAGATGTTGTACTCATTGGTAGTTTCAAAACCTTCTAAAAAGTTGGTTTGAGCCTGTACCATTTTTTTTAAATCCTCTTCCATATCCTTAGCAGAATGGATGTTGTTTGGAGAATATACAGCCATCGTAACATCAACTCCATTCACATTAAAGCTTACAGAGTTTTCAGGAGCGTACATGATTGGGTTGTCTGAAATTTCATCATAACGAGAGGCAATAAAAATGTCCTCTGAGTTATCTTCTTTCGTAGTTGCTTTTTTAAGCAAAGAAGAGGTTTCATATAAATCCGTTGGATGCGTAATCAAGATCTCATAAGGAGTTTCTTTCTTTCCTTTAAAGTATCCAACAAATCCTGGTAAGTTTAAGAAGAAGTTTTTGCCTGCTTCAATATTCGTACCTGCCATTACGTAGATTTTGTGTTTCTTCTTCGAATCAAAAGTATCATCTACCCAATAGCTTACTTTGTCTAATTGTTGTGCATTATTTACTTGCCAAGAATTGGTGTCTAATTTTTCAACAGCCATTTCATTCCCATCATAATCATAGGCTTTAAAATCAGAAATAAACATTCCGTAATCGCTAATTACATAAGTTCCAGGAACAATAGCAGGAATTTGATAAACCACACTAGCTTCTTTGATTTTTTGTGGATTAACCTCTACTTGTACTCTATCATCAACAACATTGTTTAAATCAATAGCTACTTCAATAGTGCGTTTTGCCTTTTTTACGTTTTTGGTTGAATTACAACTTCCAAGAATAGCTAAGGCAGCTATTCCTACTAATATTTTTCTCATGAGTTTGATTAAATTAATTTGTGGTAAGACGATATCTATACACAAATGTTACATATTTAGGACGCAAATGTAAGCTAGTCTTTCCAGACAATATGTTAAGAATTTGTGATAGTTTTTAGAATTAGTGAGTTCCGCAAACTTTGCAATCTTTTTTCTCTTGAATTTCTCCAACCAAATGACCTTCATTGTTAATAGTAAATCCACAACAATCTATGAATCCTTGAGCGATTAGTTTTCTAGCGCGTTGAATTTGAGATTTGGCAGTTGGTAAAGGAAGTTTGAGTTGTTTGGCAACTTCAGATTGTTTCAAACCTTTGATGTCAGATAAGAAAATTGGATCTCTGTATTTTTTGGGAAGACCTTTCAAAATACCACGTAAACAATCTTTTTCTGTATGAAGATCTTCTTCTATTTCTGTTTCCGATTCGAAATTAGCAAGTTCAAAAGTTTGATTAGATTTTTTGAAGTAATCCATCACAGAATTTCTAGCAATAGAAAAAATCCACGACTTTAATTTGTTCAAGTCTTTTAATGTGTGAAGTTTGGTGTGAATCTTTAAAAAAGTATCTTGAACAATATCATCTGCTACAGCAGTATCTTTTACTTTACTTAGGATAAAATATTTGATGTCATTTGAGTATTGAGTCCAAACTTCTTGTGTGGTCATAATAAAGTTTATAAAATATCGCATCGAGCGAACTTGAATTCAAATTCGCTCGAATTGACTGTATAGTTAACAGTTACAGTTTGAACAATTACAATTTTCGCAAGTACACTTTGTACAATCGCAATTAATACACTCTACACAAGTACATGAACATTGATTTTTATCTGATTTCATAATTTCTATTTTTAAGTTCACTTAGTAGACTAAAAAGGTACATAAAAGATGCAAAAGAGGTTGTTTTTTTCTGTTAGATTTTTAATTGTTTCAAAATCAATGATAAAGCTGTAAAAACTTTTTTCGCTGTTTGTATTTCACAAATTCAGGTGTGTTTTGAGTTCTTTGGAAATAACGAAAGTTTAATTCCTTAGACTTCTTGAGGTTTTTTATAGTACTTAAAAAATTATTATTTCTTGCATAGCTCACAGCCAAACGGTAATAAAAATAAGCATTGTTAGGACGTAAAAGAGAAGATAATTTATCACAATACAGGGCTCTCTTATAATCCTTAGATATGTTATACGATATGGAAGATTCGTATGTGCCCGCTTGTAATGAAAATAGCAATCGCTCGTAGGCGCTTTTTTCACCAATGGTTTTAGCATCACTAATTAATTGGTTTAATTTTTTTAATTCTCTTTTCCACCAAGCAAATTTATCTTCAGAGACTCCTTTTTGTATTTCTCTTTTGTAGACACTAGAAAATTTTTGAAACAGTTTATTTTCAAGCTCTAAATATTGAAGATGCCTTTTTTTGGATACCTTATAAGTGTATAAAGCTTCTATTTGTTGAATTTTTTTACGGATGCTATCGGTATTCAAAAAATGCTGGAAACCAACTTGTAAATGTTTATATTCAGACAATGCTCTTATGTAACGCTTTTCCTTGAACAAAGAATCTGCAATATGATATTGTTTCTTATAAAGAATAGAAACATTTTCTCGATTAAATTTTCTTATTTGTTTTTGATAAGCACGCAATTCGATCCATTCAAAAGCTCTTTCAATTTGTTTCTTAGGAGGCCAGCGATGTGTATCTTCATAAATTAATAGTTCATTAGTTACACCTACTTTATCAAGTGATTTTTTTGTGTTTAGCATCTCTTGGTAGTTCATATCTCTATCTCCCACCAAGCCAATAAAAGAAAACATGTTTTCTTTCGGCTTGTAGGCATTATTGATTGTCATTCCAGCTCCACAAGCAATAACAGCTTGAAATTGGTTGGTTAAAGCGGCGATAGAACTTGCCAATCGAGAACCTCCAGAAAATCCTGCTGCATACATCTGTTTCTCATCAATACTAAAAGTTGAAAATATGGTTTTGAACAAGGCATTAGCAGCTGCGAAATTTACCTCATAAGACCTTCCATTCTTTGTAGCGTTAGAGCAGACCAATATATAATTGAACCTTTCTGCGGCTTCCACAAAGACATTAATTCCATTATTTCCATTTCCACTAGGGTCAAAAATAAAAACGATTGAAGAGAGTTGATTTGGGTTGAACTTTGTAGGCAGATATAAAGAAAAAGTATCAGAAGAGTTCTTTACAGGAACTTGATTGATGACTTTGCCGATTTCAAATTCTTCATTCTGACTGTAACTAGAGAATGAAAGGAATAACCAGAAAATTAAAAAACCTGTAAATCGATTCATAGGCTTAAAGTTAGTTTCCTCTCTTGTGAAGCCTTGTTAAAATTTGATTAATATTTTATTTTCAATAATTTTTGAAAGTTTAAAAAGTATTTATATATTTGTCCTATGAAATTAGATGAAGCAAAAATAAAATACATTCATACTTGGGGTAGTTTAGCTACTAGTTGGGGTATTAACAAAACCATGGCTCAAGTACATGCTTTGTTATTAGTTTCAACTAAACCTCTGTCTGCTGAAGATATTATGGAGACTTTAAAAATATCTCGGGGGAATGTAAACATGAATGTAAGAGCTTTGATCGATTGGGGTATTGTTCGAAAAGAATTTGTAGTAGGAGAGCGTAAAGAGTTTTTTGTAGCTGATAAAGATATTTGGGAACTGTTCAAACAAATTACGAAAGAAAGAAAGAAAAGAGAGATCGAGCCTGTTTTAAAAGTACTAGAAGAATTGCAAGAAATTGATGAATCGTCTGAAGAGGCAGAGCAATTTAAAAAAGTATTAAGCGATTTATCTTCGGTGACTACAACGGTAAATGGAATATTAGATAAAGCAATTAGAGCAGATGAGCATTGGTTGCTGTCTAATTTCACTAAAATGATTAAGAAGTAAAAAAATTTAAATACAAACTTTCAAAAATTTCTGAAACTATGAAATATACTGCAATTTTAGTTTATTTAAACCGATTTATTATGGGAGCTACTTTGCTTCTATACCTTACCATTTTCTTAGGTCTTTATGCCCAGATAGTTTTAGGCGGTTTTCAATTGCTTTCGGGTTTAATACTACTCTTTTTTTGGCCTAGATTGAATACGTTAGCTAAGAGAAACCTTAAATGGTACTGGATAACAGTTATATTATATGGAGCTTTGTGTTTATTGTGTATGCATTTTCACATAGAATGTGGTGTATTTGTATATATAATATTGCCTATGAGTATCGCAGGATATTTTTCTTATGTCTTAGAATCATTTAAAAAGAATGAGCTATGAAAATAAATATTCAAAAAGATTGGTCAAAAATCAAGGAGCATTTTAAAATATGCATACGTAGAAATATGCATGTAGCAATCGGTTCTGTGAATGCAGATCATACGCCCACAGTAACACCTATTGGGTCTTTGTTTTTAAATGATGATCAATCTGGTTTCTATTTCGAAAAGTTCGCAACAAAGTTGAATAAGAATTCAAAGACCAATAGAAACATATGTATACTAATGGTAAACAATAAGAAATGGTTTTGGTTGAAATCACTGTACAAAGGAAGTTTTTCTGATTATCCTGCTATAAAATTGTACGGAGAATTGGGGGATAAAAGAGATGCAACACCCAAAGAAGTGAGAGCTTTTCAACGCAGAGTAAGAAGTACAAAAAGATTAAAAGGTAACCAGTATTTGTGGAGAGATATGTCGCAAATTAGAGAGATTACCTTCACGAAAGCAGAAAAAATCAATCTTGGAAAAATGACTTATAAATTATAAATGAAAGATTATGAAAATAGTTATTGCAGGGGGTACAGGGTACTTAGGGAAATTACTTACAAATCATTTTTGTATTGATTCAAAAAACCAAGTGTATATTTTGTCAAAACTGGTTTTAAGTTTAAAACAGCTCAATTTGAAACTTTTAAAATCTAATTAAGTATGAGTTTTCTAAAAGCAGAGTGGCGAAAGTTAATCATGGCAAACTACGAAGTAGATCCAGCAATTTTAGAACCTTATGTGCCATTTGGAACTGAATTGGATTTCTATGATGACAAATGTTATGTAAGCTTAGTAGGGTTCATGTTCATGAACACTAAACTACTAGGAGTCAAAATACCATTTCATATAAACTTTGAAGAAGTAAACTTGAGGTTTTATGTAAAAAAAGAGGAAAAAAGAGGAGTTGTCTTCATCAAAGAAATTGTTCCGAAACCAGCGTTGTCTTTTGTTGCAAATACAGTTTATAAAGAGAATTATGTTACCCGTTCTATGTCTCACAAATGGATAAAACATGAGGATGATCTGGATGTTGAATATTCTTGGGGAAAAGAAAATCTTATCAGTGTAAAAGCTCAATTAAAACCCATTGAAATTAATGAGAATAGTCTTACAGAGTTTATAGCAGAACACTATTGGGGTTACTCGAAGGTGAATGACAAACAAACAACAGAATATGAAGTAAAACACCCAAGATGGAAAAGTTACCCAGTAAAAGAATATAAAATTTCTGTTGATTTTAGAGACAATTATGGAACTAGTTTCAATTTTTTAAATCACAAAAAACCTTCTTCAGTATTCTTATTGGAAGGATCAGAAGTTTCAGTTGAAAATAAAAAGATAATTAAGTAAAAAGAAGAAAGGGAAAATGTGCTAGAAAAAGAAAAAAGCGGCGTCAATTTGACGCCGCTTTTTTAATTTATAAAGATAGATGTCTTCTACATATTTCTTCTGTACTGACCACCTACTTCAAACAATGCAGAAGTAATTTGTCCTAATGAGCAAACTTTGGTCGCTTCCATTAACTTCTCAAAAATATTTTCATTTTGAATGGCAGCTTCTTGAATAATAGCTATTTGTTCAGCAACTTTTTCTTTATTTGCTTCATTCAAGTTTTCTTTAGTTTTAATCTGAAATTGTTTCTCTTCTTCTGTAGCACGGATAACCTCAGCAGGAATTACTGTTGGAGAACCTTTAGAACTTAAGAATGTATTTACTCCGATAATTGGAAACTCTCCCGTATGTTTTAAGGTTTCATAATATAAACTCTCTTCTTGTATTTTAGATCGTTGATACATAGTTTCCATGGCTCCTAAAACACCACCACGTTCTGTAATTCTGTCAAACTCTGTTAAAACTGCTTCTTCAACTAAATCCGTTAACTCTTCAATAATAAACGATCCTTGAATTGGATTTTCATTTTTAGCCAATCCTAATTCTTTGTTAATAATTAGCTGAATTGCCATCGCTCTTCTCACAGATTCTTCTGTTGGAGTAGTAATGGCTTCATCATATGCATTGGTATGTAATGAGTTACAGTTGTCATAGATTGCATACAAAGCTTGAAGCGTAGTTCTAATATCATTGAAATCAATCTCTTGAGCGTGTAATGAACGTCCTGAAGTTTGAATGTGATACTTCAACATTTGCGCTCTAGGATTTGCAGCATATTTATGCTTTAAAGCTTTTGCCCAAATCTTACGAGCAACACGACCAATAACTGCATACTCAGGATCAATTCCGTTTGAGAAGAAGAACGAGAGGTTAGGGCCAAATTTATTAATGTCCATTCCTCTCGATAAGTAATATTCTACATAGGTAAACCCATTTGCAAGAGTCAATGCCAATTGCGTAATAGGATTGGCACCGGCTTCTGCGATATGATATCCAGAAATAGAAACCGAATAGAAGTTACGTACTTGTTTTTCAATAAAATATTCCTGTACATCTCCCATCAATCGCAAGGCGAATTCAGTAGAGAAAATACATGTGTTCTGAGCTTGATCTTCTTTTAGAATATCCGCTTGTACAGTTCCTCTTACTTGTGCTAAAGTTTCAGCTTTGATTTTGTTGTAAACATCAGCAGGTAATACTTGATCACCTGTAATTCCTAAAAGCATTAAACCTAATCCATCATTTCCTTCTGGTAAGTCACCTTGATATGCAGGTCTTTCCAGACCTTTGTTATCGTAGATTTCTTTCAGCTTAGCTTCAACTTTTTTCTCTAGCTTATTTTCTTTGATATATTTTTCACAATTCTGATCAATAGCCGCATTCATAAAGAATCCTAGTAGCATAGGAGCTGGACCATTGATAGTCATAGAAACTGAAGTCATGGCATGACTTAAATCAAAACCAGAGTATAATTTTTTGGCATCGTCTAAACAACAAATAGAAACTCCCGCGTTTCCAATTTTCCCGTAAATATCTGGCCTGTGTCCAGGATCATTTCCATATAAAGTTACAGAATCGAAAGCAGTAGATAAACGTTTCGCTGGCATTCCTAAACTTACATAATGAAAACGTCTGTTGGTACGTTCTGGTCCACCTTCACCCGCAAACATTCTTGTTGGATCTTCACCTGTTCTTTTGAAAGGATATAGTCCAGAAGCATAAGGAAACTCTCCAGGAACGTTTTCTTGTAAGTTCCATTTTAACAAGTCGCCCCAAGCTTCATATTTTGGTAAAGCTACTTTAGGAATATCTGTATGTGATAATGATTTTGTATGTGTCTCTATTTTGATCTCCTTATCTCTTACCTTGAAAGAATAGATAGGGTTCTTGTATTTTTCTACTTTCTCGCTCCAGTTTAAAATGATTTCCCAATTGTATGGGTCTAGATTCATTTTGACACGATCAAATTCTTTAATTAACAGAGATAAAAATTGTTGATCGTTGTCATTCTGAGCTTGTCGAAGGATCTCTTCATCATTGATTCCATTTTTGTCTAAAAGAGATGTCTCGACTGCGCTCGACATGACATTAGCAACAGAACAAATTGTTTTGAAGATTCCATATAATTTTTGAGCTATGGCAACTTGATCTATTGCTTTTTTATCATAAGCTCTATTGTTTTCAGCAATTTCAGATAGGTAACGTGTTCTTGCTGGAGGAATTACAAAAATCTTTTCAGACATTTCTTTAGTAATTTCAAAAGATGATTGTAAATCTGCGCCTGTTTTTTCAACAAGCTTATCCATAATCGCTTTGTAGAGCGAGTTCATTCCAGGATCGTTAAATTGAGAAGCAATCGTTCCAAAAACAGGCATATCATCCATGTGAACATCCCATAGATTGTTATTGCGCATGTATTGTTTCTTTACATCACGAATCGCATCCAGAGCACCACGTTTATCGAATTTATTGATGGCAACCAAATCAGCAAAATCTAACATGTCAATCTTTTCTAACTGAGTCGCCGCTCCAAATTCAGGAGTCATTACATACAATGAAGTATCTGAATGCTCGATGATTTCAGTATCGGACTGACCAATACCAGAGGTTTCTAAAATAATTAAGTCAAATTCAGCAGCTTTTAAAACTTCAACAGCTTCGTTTACATATTTAGATAATGCTAAGTTGGACTGACGCGTAGCTAATGAACGCATGTATACACGTTCATTATTAATTGCATTCATACGAATACGATCTCCTAACAAAGCTCCTCCAGTTTTTCTTTTTGAAGGATCTACAGAGATTAGTCCAATAGTTTTCTTCGGAAAATCTATTAAAAACCTTCTCACTAACTCATCTACCAAACTAGATTTACCTGCACCACCAGTTCCCGTAATTCCCAAAACGGGTGTTGTAGATTGTTTATTTTTTTCATGGATTTGATCCATGGTTTCTTTTGCTACTTCAGGAAAGTTTTCTGCCGAAGATATTACTCGAGCGATGCTACCAATCTCTTTTTTACCTAATCTATTTACTTCTCCATTCAATGTATCTCCAATAGCAAAATCAGATTTTTGTACAAGATCATTAATCATACCTTGTAACCCTAATTCTCTTCCATCATCAGGAGAGTAGATACGAGTAATTCCATAATCCATCAACTCTTTGATTTCTTCAGGAAGAATTACTCCACCGCCGCCGCCAAATATTTTGATATGCTCAGCTCCTTTTTCTTTTAGCAAATCATACATGTATTTGAAATACTCATTATGTCCGCCTTGATATGAAGTCATTGCAATCGCATTTGCATCTTCTTGTATAGCGCAATTCACTACTTCTTCTACACTTCTGTCATGACCTAAGTGAATGACTTCTACACCTGTAGATTGAATAATTCTTCGCATAATATTGATGGCAGCATCGTGCCCATCAAAAAGAGAAGCGGCAGTTACAATTCTAACTTTATGTTTTGGCTTATAAGGAGCTATTTGTTCCATTCGTAAAAAATCTATGATTTTGGGAGTGCAATTTACGGAATTTTCAAAAAATAGTCGTTTTTTTTGAAGCAATAAAAATGTTATAATTTTGAAAATAGATATCTTTGTAGAAGATTACTTCAATGGATTTTTCATTACTAAAATATAAGAAAAGGATTACAGCTCAGTATCACAGAGCTGATATCCGATATCCATAGTTCTCGTTATTTTTTCAAAAGTTAAACGTAATTTTAACAAGGTCTCTATCTTAAATACCAAAAAGACCAAAAATTTTAAAGAATGACATTCAAAGAGAATATACAACAAGGAATACCAAATATCTTACCAGCTAAAAAAGAGTATGACAAAACAATTAACCATGCTCCTAAGAGAAAAGAAATTTTAACAGAAGAAGAAAAGAAGCTAGCTTTAAAAAATGCATTACGTTATTTTGATGCCAAACATCATGCAGAATTATTACCTGAGTTTGCTGAGGAATTAGAAAAATATGGACGGATTTACATGTATCGTTTTCGTCCAGATTATAAGATGTATGCTAGACCAATTGAGGAATATCCCGGCAAATCTTCTCAAGCAAAATCTATTATGTTAATGATCCAGAACAATCTGGATTACGCTGTGGCTCAACATCCACATGAACTGATTACCTATGGAGGTAATGGAGCTGTATTTCAAAATTGGGCACAATATTTACTAACAATGAAATACTTGTCTGAAATGACAGATAAGCAAACATTAGTTATGTATTCAGGTCATCCTATGGGATTATTCCCATCTAATAAGAATGCACCAAGAGTTGTGGTTACCAATGGAATGATGATTCCAAATTATTCTCAGCCCGATGATTGGGAAAAATTTAATGCCTTAGGTGTTACGCAATACGGACAAATGACAGCAGGTAGCTATATGTATATTGGGCCTCAAGGAATTGTACATGGAACTACCATTACAGTTTTGAATGGTTTTAGAAAAATTGGAAAATCAACTAAAGGGAACCTATTTGTAACAGCTGGTTTAGGAGGAATGAGTGGAGCACAACCTAAAGCAGGAAACATTGCTGGATGTATTACTGTTTGTGCAGAAGTAAACCCAAAAATTACTCAAGTACGTTTAGATCAAGGTTGGATTGATGAAAAAATTACTGATTTAGATCTATTAGTAGCGAGAGTTAGAAAAGCGAAAGCTGCTAAAGAAACTATTTCATTAGCGTATCTTGGAAATGTAGTTGAAGTTTGGGAAAAATTTGATCAGGAGAATATTTTCATTGATTTAGGATCAGATCAAACATCTTTGCATAATCCATGGGCAGGAGGTTATTATCCAGTTGGAATTTCTTTTGAGGAATCCAATCAAATGATGGCTGAAAACCCGGAACTGTTCAAAGAGAAAGTTCAACAAACCTTAAGACGTCATGCAAAAGCGATTAACAACCATACTGCCAAAGGAACCTATTTCTTTGATTATGGAAACGCATTTTTGTTAGAAGCTAGTAGAGCTGGAGCTGATATTATGGCTGAAAACGGAATTGATTTCCGTTACCCAAGTTATGTGCAAGACATTATGGGACCTATGTGTTTTGATTATGGATTTGGACCCTTTCGTTGGGTATGTACTTCCGGGAAACCAGAAGATCTAGCCAAAACAGATGAAATTGCTTGTAGTGTTTTGGAAGAAATTCGTCAAAATTCACCAGAAGAAATCCAGCAGCAAATGGCAGATAATATTCAATGGATCAAAGGAGCTCAAGAAAATAAATTGGTGGTAGGATCGCAAGCAAGAATTTTATATGCAGATGCCGAAGGAAGAATTAAAATAGCCAAAGCCTTTAATAAGGCTATCAAGCGAGGAGAAGTAGGACCTATCGTTTTAGGAAGAGATCATCATGATGTTTCTGGAACAGATTCGCCTTATAGAGAAACATCAAATATTTATGACGGCTCTCGTTTTACAGCAGATATGGCCATACACAATGTTATTGGTGATAGCTTTCGAGGAGCTACTTGGGTATCTATTCACAACGGAGGCGGAGTAGGTTGGGGAGAAGTAATTAATGGTGGATTTGGCATGCTTCTTGATGGTAGTAAGGCAGCTTCAAAGAGGCTAAAATCAATGCTTTTTTGGGATGTTAACAACGGTATAGCTAGAAGAAGTTGGGCTAGAAATGATGAAGCCATTTTTGCCATCAAACGAGCTATGGAACATGAAAAAGAATTAAAAGTTACACTTCCTAATAAGGTGGATGAGGAGCTATTGAGTAACCTTTAAAACACAATGTAACCATGAAGTTGTTAAGATTTACATCTCTAATCATTCTTGTGACCCTTACTTCCTGTAGTACTTTAAGAGTTTCTACGGATTATGATACCAAAGCAAATTTTTCTCAGTACAAAACTTTTGCATTTTATAAGAAAGGAATAGATAAAGCTTCTGTTTCTGATTTAGATAAGAAAAGAATTATGAGGGCTATTGAGGCAGAATTACTTGCTAAAGGCTTTACTAAATCTAAGAACCCAGATGTTTTGGTAAGTATTTACACAAAATCTAGGCAACGCATAAATGTTAGAAACAACAATCTAGCTTGGGGCTGGGGCTGGGGTTGGGGTTATAACCCATGGTTTAATGGTTATAACAATATCAATGTTAATCAGTATACAGAAGGAACCTTATTTATTGATTTGATAGACAAGACCAACAATGAACTAGTTTGGCAAGGGATAGGATCAGGAGCCATGAGAATGAAGAACCCGCAAAAGAAAGAAGCTCGGATTAAAGAATTTGTCAAACAAATTTTATCTAAATATCCCCCAGGACAAGAATAAAAAGTGAAAGCACTCTACAGAATCTTCAGTAGAGTGTTTTTTTTGATAGATTAATTCTATTTTTGCCTCATGTACAACAAACGCATCGAACTTACTGAAGAAGATTACTACTTGAACGAACAAGGCTTCAAAGTATTCACAGAAAAATATCACTTAAAAAGAGGCCATTGTTGTCAAAGCGGATGCAAACATTGTCCTTATGGATATGATAAAAAGACCAATAGTTTTAAACAATAATTATAACTTTTCTTCTTACTATTTTATAATTGTTTGGTTTTTGTAGGGGTCAATTTTTCTAATTTTAGGTAAATATGTCTCTATCTTGTGCTCAATAAAGAATTACACATATTTAGCACATGCAGAAAGGATTACTCTTACTATTATTGATATCTTCATTTTATGGATTCTCACAACAAACTGTAGAAGATGATTTTGAAGGAAGTGGAACCATTAATAATTGGTTTGGTGACGATTGTGGAATCAATACAAGCTTTACAAATCCATTTCAAAACGGAGATAATAACTCAGCTACTGTTTTAGAGTATTCCGATAGTGGGGGGCAGTATGCAAATATTAGATTTGATGTTTCTGATAATTTTAATCTGTCTACAAATCACACTTTTTCGTTTAAAATATATGTTTCTTCTAGCTCTTTAACTGGAAGTCAGAACAATCAAGTTTCACTTAAACTTCAAGACGGAACGTTGGCTCAACCATGGAGTACCCAAAGTGAGATTATCAAAACAATAAACTTAAATCAATGGCAAACTGTTACGTTTGATTTTGAGAATGATTCCTATGTCAATTTAGATCCAAATTCTGCTGCACCTACAACAAGAACAGATTTTAATAGAGTACTAATTCAAGTTAATGGTGAAAATAACAACGATCATGTAGTTGCTTATATAGATGATTTCTTGTATGATGGAACTATTGGAAGCGGAACAGATCCTGTATTTGACAATTTAATTTGGTCTGATGAGTTTAATACTGATGGTGCACTAGATGCGAGTAAATGGCATCATCAAACACAGCTACCTAATGGAACAAGCTGGTACAATGGAGAAATACAACATTATACTAATAGGTTAGAGAATTCTTATATAGATAATGGAGTCTTATATATTGTAGCAAAAAAAGAAACTTTTACCGATCAAGGACAAACAAAAGAATATACATCAGCAAGACTAAATTCTAAAGTTGCATTTACTTACGGAAGGGTAGAAATAAAAGCAAAACTACCTACAGGAGTTGGAACTTGGCCAGCTCTATGGATGTTAGGACAAAATATTACTGAACCTGGAGGATATTGGGAACCTACTCATGGTACTACACCTTGGCCTGCTTGTGGTGAGATTGATATTATGGAGCATTGGGGACATAATCAAAATTATGTGCAAAGTGCTATGCATACACCTTCTAGCCATGGAGGAACAGTGAATTTAGGTGGCCAAACAATTCCTACGGCTTCTACAGCATTTCATGTGTATGCTTTGGAATGGACCAATGAGAAAATGGTTTTTAGCGTTGATGATGTAGAGCATTATACGTATAATCCACCAGTGAAGGATGCCAATACTTGGCCTTTTGATGCTCCTCAATACTTATTGTTTAATGTAGCAATATTGCCTAGCATTGAAGCAAGTTTTGTTGAAAGTTCTATGGAAATAGATTACATCAGAGTATATCAAGAAAGTCCATTATCTGTAGACGAAGAAAGTATTGCTGAATTAGATAAAGTAACAGTGTTTCCAAACCCTGTTGCTAATGAATTAAAACTTAAGCTTACCAATGAATTGATAGGATCTAAAGTAACAATATACTCGCTTTTAGGACAAAAACTGAACTCATTTATAGTAACAAAAGAAGTAGAAAGTAAAGACCTTTCAAATTATAAGTCAGGAATTTACATTGTAAGAATTGAAAGTAAACATGGGGTTAAAGCATTTGAAATCTTAAAAAAGTAAGAATTCCTATTTATTCCAATCTCGTTCTTAACTGCTTGAAGTAATCAAAAGCTTTTAGCAATCTGCTTCCATACCAACTAAACATTTCACCATCTACAAATACAGTCTTTGCATGGTGAGTGCATCTACCAATTTCAAATGCATGTTCCTCTTTAAAAGGATAAGGTTCTGAAGAAAGAAAAACCAAATCAGGATCACCCTCCAATCGTATTTTCTTTAATGCTACTTCGGGATATCTCTCTTTGTTATTGTAGATGTTTTCAAAATTGTTCAATTCCAATAAGTGATTGATAAATGTATTGTTGGCAGCAACCATCCAAGGATTTCTCCAAATGAAGTAAGCAACTTTTAGTATAGGCTTATTCTTTATAAATGATTTGAAATCAGCAACCTTAAAATCTAACTTGTTCATCATCGACTTTGCTTCAGTTCTCTTATTAAAAAGAACCCCATACTCTTCAATAAGACTTTTAGCATCTTGCAACGTAAAAATGTCGGAAACATGAACTGTGCATATTTTTTGGCATTCTTCAACAATTTCCTTTGTGTTTTCTTCCTTATTACAAAGAATGATATCGGGTTGAAGAGCTTTTATCCTATCAATTTTAATATTCTTAGTTCCTCCCACAATTTGTTTTGTTTGTTTAGCAAGAAAAGGATGAACACAGAACTTTGTAACTCCAACAATCTGCTCTTCTAAACCTAGGTCATACAGTAGTTCTGTTTGCGAAGGTACCAAAGAAATGATTTTTTTATAGTTTTTTTTCGAAGGATGATTGCTACTCATTATTAGTTACTTAAGGCGTAAAATTAAGGTTAATTAGAGGTAAGTTATTATCGGGAATTACTCATTAACATTTTTTTAAGTAAAAAAATAATTAACTTTATAAGACCAAGCACGCTAACTTTCAAGAAGTAAATTTTGTATGAAGTCAAAGAATATCATATTGTTCTTAGGTGTGCTTATGTGCTCTAAAGTTTTTGCCCTTGCCTGGGTAAACCCAGATTCCACGCGTTTTAATCTCAATGCAGACAAAGATAGGTTCTACAAACTAAATTTAGTAAAGACAGAAACTCTTTTTGTCCAAAATATAATTCAAGAATTAGAGAATATAGAAGGAAAACAAGAAGATCTTACCAATGAAGATTTAAAAAATCTAGCCATTGGTTATGCTTATCTAAAAAAGCCAGAAAAATCTATTCTTTATGCTAAGAAGTTTATCAAAAGAGTATTAGATGTATCGATTTTAACAGACAAAGCTTTTCTTGAGATTAAAGAATCAAACGAATATAAAGAAGCAGTAAATAAGTATTTACCTAAAATGAACTTTTTTGTATTAGCTCTTTTTTCTTGTGGATTGATGGGTTTTTTTCTTTCAGTTGTATTAAATCTTCGTAGAAAAGGAGATCAAATTTCAAATCTAATAATAGGTGTTTTTCTATTCTCTTGCTCTTTATTTAGTATAAGCGGAGCCGTATTAATGTCTAGAAATCATTACAATTCGCCAACGATATTTTATGTTACTGCCCCATTTTTGTTTCTTTTTGGACCTTTGCTATATTTCTATTTTAAAAGAATTAGTGAACGATATAGGTTTAAATGGGTAGACTTACTTCATTTAGCCCCATTTCTGTTAGTTTTAATTTTAACACTGCCAATATATTTTTTGACGGAAGAACAAAAGCTACAAATGATATTCAATAAAGGAGGTAGTTCACCTGTTAAAATGTTGACAATGAATTTAGCTAGATTGACCTCACTATTTGTTTATGCATTTTTAACTTATAAGATTTATAAGAACAATAAAAAAGAAAAAGGACGAACCTATATTATAAAATGGCAAAGAAATATAGTATATCTAAATTTTACATTTGGTTTTTCATATTTCTCTTTTGTGTTTTTTAGAAAAATGAAATTATTAAGTACAGATACTGTAATGTATCCACAAGTACTTTTAATGGCACTACTAATTTTATATATAGGATATGTTGCTTACGTTAATCCAAGAGTGTTTAGTAAGAAATATCTATTTAATGAGAAATCATTATTGAAATATAAAAAATCTGGATTAACCATTAGTTTTTCTGAAGAATTAAAAGATCGCTTACTAATGCTATTGAATGAAGATAAAATCTTCAAGAAGAATAATATAAACCTCGAAGACCTTGCTCAAGAATTAGGAACAACTAGACATAATATTTCTCAGGTGATTAATGAACATTTTGAAATGAACTTCTTTCATCTCATCAATAAGTATCGAATAGCTGAAGCTAAAGAGATACTAAAGAGTGATTACAATAGAAATTTGAATATTATTGACATTGCTTATGATGTTGGTTTTAATAATAAGGTGACATTCAACAAAGCTTTTAAGGCAGAAACAAATATGACACCTTCCGACTATGTTCAATATATCCAATTAGGATTCTCAGGATAGGAAAAAACAAGTAAATTTTTATCGGAAGAGGTAACTTTGATAGGCTTTACCCATAAAGATGACCAGATACATTTATTTCGAAATGTATTTGAATTAGTTAGTTTGGCATTATGAAAAATTTGCTTCTTAATTCCATTAAACTTTGACTTCATCATTAAGATACTAATCTTGATTAATGCCAACTTTCTTTCAACTACGCTTTTACCTTAATTCAAATTGTTTAACTAAAAATGTAGTTTATGAGAGTAAAAATTATTTTATGCATGATGTTGTTTATTACAGCATCAGGCTTCGCTCAAAAGAAAACAATCTCAGGGACTGTCACTGATGATTCTGAACCTTTAGTAGGAGTAACCGTTATAATCAAAGGAACCACAATTGGTACCGAAACAGATTTTGATGGAAAGTATACTATTCAAGCTTCTTCAGATCAAACATTGGTGTTCAGTTATCTTGGATATAAAACTGAAGAGCGCTTAGTAGGAAATCTAACCAAAATCGATCTAAAGATGGTAGAAGAACAAACCCTACTTCAAGAAATTGTAGTCGCTTTTAGAAAGCAAAAGAAAGAAGCAGTTACTGGCGCCACAACAAAGATTGACAAACAGATTTTAGAACGAGTTCCTGTTGCTTCCTTAGATCAGTTGTTTCAAGGAAATTCTTTAGGATTGAACGCAACTTCAACAAACGGAAATCCAGGAGCAAGATCTGAAATATACATTCGAGGAATTAATAGTCCAACTGGAGGTTCTGAACCTATTTATATTTTAGATGGAGTTAGAATTACTGCTGGAGATTTCAGAGCTTTAAATGCAACAGATTTTGAAAGTGTTGATGTTTTAAAAGATCCATCTTCAACAGCTCTTTACGGAGCAAGAGGAGCAAATGGTGTTATCTTAATCACTTCCAAAAAAGGAAAGAAAGGAGATGGAGTATTAGAGTATGACTACTCTACAGGAGTATCATCTCTAACAGACCCGAATATTGATATGATGAATGCTTTGCAATACAGGCAGTTTAGAAATATTCTGGCACCTGGAACATTCACACAAGCTCAATTAGATGAGGTAGCTAATCAATCTACAAATTGGAGAGATGTATTCTTTAGAAACTCCATGTCTCAAAGACATCAATTGAGTTTTTCTGGAGCGTCAGATAAAATCAATTATTATTTATCAGCTTCTTATTTTAACCAAGAGGGTACTTTAGAAAGATCAGATTTAGAAAGATCTAGCTTTCGAGTAAATCTATCAGGTGATGTAAAAGAATGGTTGAATGTTGGAACCAATATTTCTATAGGATTTACCCAAGAAGATGTAGCTGATGACTTTGGAGTAAATACAAACAGCCCAGTTACTCAAGCGTTTTTAAATAGACCCGATTCTGAACCTTTTAACGCAGATGGAACCATTAATGGAAATCAAGTTTTTGGATTTAATGCTTTAGAGCAAACAAGAATCAATTCAGATGTTAGAGAACAAACAAAACTAGTAGGTAACATCTTTGGAACAGCAAAAATCACTGATAACTTTTCATTGAAATCAAATGCTGGAATCGACTTTAGAGAGTTTGATCGTAAACGTTTCTTTAGACCGGGTACCAATTTAGGAGATCAGCAAAACAATGGTCAATTATTATTTACAAATACAAGAACGTATACAATCAATATCAACAATCAGTTAGACTATAATTGGAGAATTAATGATGATCATAAACTCGATTTTATTTTAGGAATGTCTTTTGAAAGATTCCGAAATAGAACAGCAGGAGTTGATGTGCAAAACTTTTTATTTCCAGACTTAGACGTTATTGATGGAAACGCAAATGTTGTTAATGCCAATGGTTTGGAAGATAATGCAACATTTATCAACTATTTCTTCAATACAGATTACAACCTAAAAGGAAAATACTTCTTTACAGGATCTGTATCATATTCTGCCGATAGCGATTTTAACGTAAACAATAGATTCGATTGGTTTTACAGTGCTGGAGTCTCTTGGGTCTTATCAAAAGAAGATTTTATGGAGGATGCTAGTTGGTTAAACTACGCCAAAGTAAGAGCATCTTATGGTTTAACAGGGAATAATCAGAGTTCTGGATTATATGCAGGTTTAAATACATTAACAACAACTCAGTATAATGGAAATACTGGATTGATAAGTCCTTTCACATTTAATGATCCTAGTGTAAGTTGGGAAAAAGTAGCAGGAATCAATCTTGGAGTTGATTTTGAAATGTTTGATAAGAGATTGAAAGGAACCATAGAAGGATATCGCAAAGCAACTACTGAGTTAGCTTTTCAAGAACCTATCGCGCCAAGTACTACAATCACTGGTGGAGGTGGAGGTGTTTTGAATACCAACACTACAGATTATGAAGTTACCAATACAGGAATAGAAATTCAATTGACTGGAGATGTAGTAAGAACAAATGATTTCTTATTTCAATTAGGAGGAAACTTCTCATACAACAAAAACAAAGTAAATAATAGAAATGGTGTTACTGGAATTTCAGACCCAAATCTAGGAAGTGCTTGGTTTGGAGACGGTGAAGCTTATGGTACTTGGTATATTGTTCGATTTGCAGGAGTAAACCCAGCCAATGGAGATGCACTCTATTACGATGCGAATGGAAATATTACCAATGTATATGATGTAGATAACAACTCTGTGATTTTAAGTGGTAAAAGTCAATATGCACCTATCAACGGAGGATTTTTCACATATTTCAAATACAAAGATTTTGAGTTAGATGCTAGATTTTCATATCAATATGATAAATATGTTTCTAACAATACTCGATTCTTTATTGAAAACACAAACTTTTCTGGATTTAATCAGAGTGTAGATATGTTAAATATTTGGCAGCAACCTGGAGATATTACCAATGTTCCTAGAGCTGGGCAAGGATCACAATTTGATACACGACTTTTAGAGAATGCTTCTTTCATGAGATTAAAAACGCTAACCCTATCGTATAACCTACCCAATACAGTAGCAAAGAAGATTGGTCTTGGTGGATTAAGAATGTATGTGCAAGGTCAAAACTTACTCACGTTCACAAAATACAAAGGTTTAGATCCAGAATTAAATCAAAGGTTTGATGGATTTAGCTATCCATTAGCTAAAATCTATATGCTAGGACTCAATGTTAAACTTTAAAAACAAGAAAAATGAAGAATAATAAGATATTACATATTGCAAAAATTATCACTCTGACATGGCTTCTTGTTTTTCAGTCATGTAGTGAAGACGTATTAGATACTGCACCTTCTGATCAAGTAGATTTAGAATTGGCCGTATCAAGTGTAGCAAATGCCGAGGCAACTTTATTAGGAGCTTACAGTAGGTTTAGAAGTGGATTGTATTATACAGGAACTTTCACGGCTCTTGGAGATATTATGACAGGTAATGCTTCTATTACAGCAATCAACAATGGTATTTACGCCTTTATGTATCGTTATGATTTTAACTCTGCAACACAAACAGTAGATGATGTTTGGAACAGAGTATACTCAATCATTGGAAATGTAAATCCCATTATTGTTGCAATGCCAGATTATAATAATCTTAATGATCCAGATATAGCTAGAAAAGATCAAATTACAGGAGAAGCACATGCTTTAAGAGCTTTGGCTTACTTTGATTTGTTAAGAGTCTATGGAGAGCGAATGACAAATCCAACTTCAGAATTTGGAGTTCCTATTCCTCCGGCTCAAATTATTCCAAGTACTGATCCGCAACCAAGAAGTTCAGTACAAGAAGTGTTGAATTTAATTACAAGCGATTTGAACACGGCTTTAGGTCTTTTAGATGGAGATGAAAGCGATAAAACTCGTGTCAATCGAAACATGGTATATGCGCTACTGTCAAGAGTGTATTTGTATACAGAGAACTATACAGAAGCAATTAATGCAGCCAATAATGTAAGTGGTGTTTCATTAATTAATAATGCTGGCACTTATAATAGTTTCTGGACAAATTCATCTGGAAGCGAACTAATCTGGAAAATAGCAGTTACGCCAGTAGATGGGGCAAATCAATTTTCATGGACGTATTTATTTCCAGTAAATACAATAAGACAAGACTACATTGTTACTCAAGAAGTACTAGACTTATATGAAGCTGGTGATTATAGAAGAAGCGTTTACTATAACCCTATTCAATCTAGTTCAGACGGACAAGTGAGAAATACGGTAATTAAGTTTAGAGACAATCCTGCAATCAATCAATCTGGAGTTGTAGAAATTATGCCTTTCCGATATTCAGAAGTGATTTTAAATAGGATGGAAGCTTATTTTGAAAGCGGAAATGAAGGAAATGCATTGAATGATTTAAACACATTAAGAGCTGCAAGAGGTTTAGGATCTGTTTCTCTTTCAGGTAGTAGTTTAAGACAAGCCATTAGAGATGAAAGAAGAAAAGAGTTGGCTTTTGAAGGACACTATTGGCATGATCTTAAAAGATGGCAATCAGACATGGTAAGAATTCAAGAAGAAAGCTGTACAAATTGTACACTTACAATTCCTTCAAATTCTAATTTTTGGTTGTTCCCAGTTCCAGTTGCAGAAACGGATGTGAATCCAAATATCACACAAGCTCCAGGCTATTCAAACTAAAAACTGAAGATTATGAAAAACATTAGAATACTATCTTTAATAATACTCATTTCAGTAACCTTTTTTGGTTGCGAAAATGATACAGAAATAGATACACCATCATATCAGAATTCTAGATGGGTGCAATTCGAAAGCGAATCTGCTTCTATTCCAGAATCTAATACCTTGACAATTCCAGTTGTATTAGCAGCTTCCAATAATAGTAATGGACTTTCTGTAAGCTTTACAGTTACCTCGCAATCTCCAGATAGATATGCAATTACACAAAACGGTACTGTAGAAATTCCAGCAGGAGAGTTTTCTGCAAACATAGAATTGGTTCCTGTTGATGATAACTTGGTAAATGGAGATGCTGAAGTTACAATAACACTTTCTAACACAGATGTTGGAGTTGGTTTAGGCGGCGAAGGAGTTCGTTTTAACTCTGTAGTAGTCACCGTGGTTGATGACGATTGTGTACCAACTCCGGCATCTTCTTACACAGCTACTGTAAGAGCATTCAATGCAGATGCACCATCGTACACAGCAATGTTAACTCCAGTTCCTGGAACTACAAATAGATACACTATAGATTCTGCATGGGGTCCAGACTTTGTAGGATGGGCAACAGGTAACGCAGGTTTTAACGGAGCTTTTGTATACCCAGCCACCATAGTTATAAACAACGATTTAACGATAGATGTTATTGGAGCCGCTGGATATGCAACAGGAGGTTCAGGGTCTTATGACTCTTGTGGAGATATTTTTACCTATACCCTAACACAAGCTTTATTTACGAATCCTTTTACAGTTGATGTTACATTAACTGCTAATTAGAGTTCTCATGTAGAAGGCTCGCGATATTTATATCGCGGGCTTTTTTTATCGTAAAATTTCAGCCATTTGTATCTGGAGTTCTGAAGCTTTATTAGCGGCTGCAGCTGCAAAATCTTCACGATTAGAAGCGTAAATAATACCTCTTGATGAATTGATGAGCAGACCAACTTGGTGATTCATTCCATATTTGCAAACATCTTGTAGATTTCCTCCTTGAGCGCCAACACCAGGAACTAATAAAAATGAGTTGGGAACAATTTGACGGATGTCAGCTAAAAATTCGGCCTTTGTTGCTCCAACAACATACATTAGATTTTCAGAATTAGCCCAAGTTTTTGAAGTCTCCAATACTTGCTTATATAACTCTTTAGAATTAATCTGTTTGGTTTGAAAATCAAAAGCACCTTGATTGGAAGTTAGAGCTAATAGTATCGTATGCTTATTCTCAAAAGCTAGAAAAGGTTCTACAGAATCTTTACCCATATAAGGCGCTACAGTGACACTGTCAAATGATAAGTCTTCAAAAAAGGCTTTTGCATACATGGTAGAGGTATTTCCAATATCTCCTCTTTTAGCATCCGCAATCGTAAAGATCTCAGGGTAATTCTCATTCAAATAATTGATGGTTTTCTCTAACGCTTTCCAACCCTTAATTCCGTATGCTTCGTAAAAAGCCGTGTTGGGTTTATAAGCTACACAAAGATGATGAGTTGCCTCTATAATGGCCTTGTTAAATTCGAAAATTGGATCTTCCTTTTCTAATAAAAAAGATGGAATTTTTTGAAGATCTACATCTAAACCTATGCACAAAAACGATTTCTTTTTTTGAATTTGTGAGAAGATTTCTGTTGAAGTCATGAATTGATTTAAAAGTTGAGCAAAGGTACATATTTTTAAGACTTTCTGTTATCTTTGTTTGAGAGCATTTCTTCATGATTAGATATATAGCGAGTAAAGTTTTTTATGGATTCTTAACCTTGTTTGGTGTTGTTACAGTTATTTTTTTACTGTTCAATATTCTGCCAGGAGATCCAGCTAGAATGATGTTAGATCAACGTGAAGATTCAGAGCAGTTAGCTAATATTAGAAAAAAGTATGGTTTTGATCAATCTAAAACAAGACAATATTTCTACTATTTAAATGATTTATCTCCCGTTTCATTTCATTCAAAAAAAGCAGATGATTATACGTTTCTAGAAGAAGGAAAGTATTCATACCAAGCATTATTCTCACTAGGAAATACAGATATAGTTTTAAAATATCCTTATCTAAGAGAATCTTTTCAGAAAAATGGAAAAAAAGTTTCACAAGTAATCTCAGAAACAATGCCTAATACTGCTGTTCTGGCTATTTCAGCAATTGTAATTGCAGTAATACTTGGGGTCATATTTGGAGTTTTATCTGCTCTTTTTAAAGATACTTGGTTTGATAGAATAGTGGCAGTAATTAGCACTTTAGGAATGAGTGTGCCTTCATTCTTTTCAGCAATTTTATTTGCTTGGTTTTTTGGTTTTGTTTTACACGAATTTACCAATCTAGAAATGACAGGAAGTTTATATGTTGTTGATGATTTTGGTGAAGGAGTGTATATCCAATGGAAGAATTTAATTTTACCAGCAGTTGTATTAGGAATTAGACCATTGGCAGTAGTCATTCAACTTATGAGAAATTCATTACTAGAAGTTTTAAGTATGGATTATGTAAGAACAGCCAAAGCAAAAGGTCTTAATTCTTATCAGGTAATCAAAAAACATGCATTAAAAAATGCTCTAAACCCAGTAGTTACAGCAATTTCTGGATGGTTTGCATCCATGTTGGCTGGTGCAGTGTTTGTTGAGTATATATTTAATTGGAATGGTTTAGGTAAAGAAATTGTAGACTCATTAAATAATTTAGATTTACCTGTAATTATGGGTAGTGTATTGGTAATAGCTACTTTGTTTATTATTATAAATATTCTGGTAGATATTATATACAGTTGGTTAGATCCAAGAATTAGATTGCAATAAAGATGAAAAAAATATCACTATTTGTATGTTTGTTGCTTTTATTAAGTTGTTCTAAAAATCCTGCTCATTTTTCTGAAGAAGCTTTGCAAGAAACCTTGTTGTCTAAGGATGGAACTACAACTACTTTTCAGCAAGTATTAAAAAAATATAAAGGCAAAAAAGTATTAATAGATGTATGGGCGTCTTGGTGTGGTGATTGTATCAAAGGCTTACCAAATTTAAAGCAACTTCAAAATGATAATCCTGAAGTTCAATATTTGTTTTTATCTATTGATAAATCAAAAAGAAATTGGAAAAGAGCAATAGATAATTATCAAATAAAAGGAGATCATTATTTGATGCCGCAAGAAAAAAAAGGAGCTTTAGGTAAATTTTTAAGACTTTGGTGGATTCCACGATATATAGTGGTTAACGAATCGGGAGAAATAAGTTTATTTAAAGCCACAAAAATTACCGATAAAAACATCTTGGAAGCCTTTAAAAAATAGTACTTTAGCCATACTAAAAATCAAACTAGATTATGAGAAAAAATATTGTTGCAGGTAACTGGAAAATGAATAATAATGCTGAAGAAACTCAGCAACTAATCAACAATTTAAAAATAGCTATTGAAGGATTAAATACAGAAGCAAGGGTAATTATAGCACCAACATTTGTAAATCTTTCATTAGCCCAAAACGCAGTAAACAATTCAATTATAGAAGTCTCTGCTCAAAATATGCATCAAGCAAAAAATGGTGCCTTTACTGGAGAAATTTCTGGAAGTATGTTGACTTCAATTGGAATTAAAACTGTGATTCTAGGTCATTCTGAAAGAAGAACTTATTTCGGCGAAGATGACGCAATGTTAACTGAAAAAGTGAAAGCAGCATTAGAAAATGATTTAGAAATTGTTTTTTGCTTTGGTGAGTTGCTAGAAGATAGAAAATCAGATAATCATTTCAATGTAGTTGAAAGTCAATTGAAAAACGTTTTATTCGATCTAACAGCTACTGAATGGAAGAATATAGTATTAGCATATGAACCTGTGTGGGCTATTGGAACAGGCGAAACTGCGAGTCCAGAACAAGCACAAGAGATGCATGCATTTATAAGAAGTTTAATTGCTGATAAATATGGTGCAGAGTTAGCAAATGATGTTTCTATTTTATACGGAGGAAGTGTAAAACCAAACAATGCTGAAGAGATTTTTTCTAAAGAAGATGTAGATGGTGGATTGATTGGAGGAGCTTCATTAAAAGCAGAAGACTTTACAGCGATCATAAAAGCAATTTAATGGCTAAAAAAACCTGGCAAGAAAAGTTTAATTCAGATAAACCTCACTTAGTTAAAGTAATTGAGAAGAGATTTGCTGATATGCCAGAAGGAACCAAAATGTTTATTGCAACTCCTAAGATTATAGATGCTTATGTAAATCATATTCCTGCCGGAGTAGAAGTAGATGTGCAAACAATGCGAAAAGATTTAGCTGCTGAGTATGATGCAGAAATGACTTGTCCCGTAACAACTAGCATCTTTCTAAGAATAGTATCTGAAGTAGCCATTGAAAATCATCAAAAAGGAGCAACTTTAGAAGAAATTACACCATTTTGGAGAGTTGTAAAATCTAAATCACCGATAGCCAAAAAATTAAGTTGCGGAACTGAATTTATTAGCAAACTAAGAACCCAAGAAAATTTATCCTAAATGGATGCAATTTATATCGAATATACTTTTCAAGTAAATCCCAAAGAACCAGCAACTGAGATTCTAATTGCTCAATTAGGGTTTGCAGGTTTTGAAAGCTTTGTAGAGAACGATGAAGGAGTTGTGGCCTATATTCAAAAGAAAGACTGGAACTCCAATATTTTAGAGGATGTTTTTATCCTAAGCTCTCAAGATTTTGAAATCAAACATCAACTAAAAGAAGTAGAACAAACCAATTGGAATGCAGAATGGGAAAAGAATTTTAAACCCATTCAAGTTGATGATTTAGTAAGTATTAGAGCTCCTTTTCATGAAAATCCAAATCTTAAATATGAGATTGTTATAGAACCAAAAATGAGTTTTGGAACTGGGCATCATGAAACAACTCATATGATGATTCAACATCTTTTAGAACTTGACTTACAGAATAAAAAAGTATTAGACATGGGATGCGGAACAGGTATTTTAGCAATTTTTGCTGAAATGAAAGGAGCTAAACCTATTGATGCTATTGATATCGATTCTTGGTGTTATGAAAATTCTCTTGAAAATGCAGAACGAAATAAATGCAATCATATCAACGTTTATGAAGGTGACTCTTCTCTTCTGAAAGAAAGAAATTATGATGTAATTATTGCCAATATCAACCGAAATATTTTACTGGCTGATATGAAAACCTACACAGATTGCCTAAACGAAGATGGAGTTTTATTGTTAAGTGGATTTTACGAAGAAGATATTCCTACAATTAATGAAGAAGTTTCTAAGTATAGCTTAACCTTTAATAAAAAAATTGAGAGAAATAATTGGGTGGCACTCAAATATTTAAAGTAAAGTTTATAAATTCGTATTTATGAGTACGAGAGAAAAGATACAAGAAGAGGTTGATGTACTAGAACAAGAAGTAAATCAACACGAAATTGTTTTGTATAATGATGACGTAAATACATTTGATTTTGTTATCAATTCTTTGATTAATGTTTGTGACCATAGTACAGAACAAGCAGAACAATGTACTTGGTTGGTTCATTTTAAAGGAAAATGTACCGTTAAAACAGGCGAACTAAAGGATTTAAAACCAAGATGCTCTAAACTCTTAGAGTTAGGCCTTTCTGCCGAACTAGTCTAACATGGAAAACGTATTTAAGTACTTCGAGTTTTCTTCTTTCTTAAAAGATGAATCCGATACATTCTCAGGAAATGAAATTGCCTTTAGTGAATTGAATTCAGAACATTTTCTGATTTTCGAAAAAGAAAAAGAATCCTACAACCTATACGTGTCTAAATACGCCAGTAAAAAAGAAATTGGGAAATCTTCACCCGAAATTGTAGAGCGTATAGTCACTAACTATGATAAAAGTAATCCAGCACATAGGATTGCCATCAGAAGATATTTTGAATAAAAACTATAAACCTTGTCGAATAATTTCTTTATTACTCTCTAGATTTAGTATCGATAGATTTTCTACTTCCCCGGCTCCTAAAAAGCGATATCTTATTCCTACAAACCTACCAATAGACTCATTGTAATTACCAGAATATATCAATTCCTTGTCAACTTCAATAGTTACATTTTTGCCTTTTACTCTAATGGCAATATCTCTAAAGTAAGACAGATCTACCCCAAAATTAGAAAGATCATGTTTCTTTCCATTCAAATACAAATCATTCAACAGTAAACTGATGTCTGAGATACATCCTTTTTGAGTAAAAGGAATAATCATAGCACCTTTTGACCCTAAAATAACAACTCTTAGAGTCTGGCAAACAGCCCATTTATCACTATATGAACTTTTAACCTTAGATGTAATAGATATATTGTCGCCAGAAGCATTGAAATCTTGTATAAGATGAAAAGAAGAAATAATCGGTTCTTTAAGGTTGGTAATTTCGTCAAACGCTATTTTAGGAAAAGAAAGTTTTTGATCTGAGAAAATATCTTTGTTAGTAAAATACTTAGGAACTGGATCGTAATCTAGTGTTCCAGACCAGCCATTAGACTTGATAAAAAGATCATGCTCTTTGATGATTTTTCCTTCAACCAAAAGTTTAGATCTAAAATATCCAGGGAAATAATAAATACCTGTAGCTTGTGTTTGTCCTTTATAGAGCTTGATAGTCTTAGTTTTATCCCAAAACTGTTGTATGTATATACTATCAGATTCAATTCCATCTAAATCAAAATTAAAAACTACAGAGTTTGGCAAACCTTCAGTTACTGGCTGACTTTTAAAAACAACATTTGAAAAATCTTTCTCTGTATCTGCATTACTCAAATTTGTCATTGAAAAAAGTGAAATAAAAACCAGAGTTAATACAGCAGCGCTAGGTACTATAATACTCAAATAGGGTACAACCTTCTTTTCAAAAAATGATGGTTTAGAAATGTTAGCGTTTAGTTTAAAATCTCTCCAGTTTTTATAATCGATAAACTGAGCGAGTGTATTCAAAGTACTAATACTAGGAGAACTTTCATAGTGCACTCTTCCCCAAACTCTTTTTAGAGTAGTTGGGCTTAATAAGATTCCTGTCTTTTGTTGAATGATTTCACTGAGTTCTAAAAACATGTCATTATGCCACTCAGAAGAAGATCCCCACTCCAATTTTTTCTCAATCAGAGACAAGCAGGTATTAAGAGCCTTATGTTCATCTTTTAAATTCACTATCTAACAAAAATCAATAAAATATCTTATCTGCACAAGATTGTTTCGTTTTGAACGGTTTTGTTTTCATGTAAAAAGCACCCAAGAATATATTTGAAATCAAACAATCTTTACTATTATGAAATTCAGATGTACAACACTCCTTATTCTTTTTGCAATTCTTTCACTAAAAGCACAAAACAATATTCCAATTGATACAACAAATTGGCAAATTCAGGCACAGTCCTATATTCTAGAAAATTTTAAAGGAAAACAATCCATCTATTTACAAGGAGGGTTTATAAGTTTGAAGAAAACTAAATTTTTGAACGGAACTATTGAATTTGATGTCTATTTAAAAGAAGAACAAGCTTTTCCTGGGGTTTATTTTAGAGTTGATGAAGATTTAAATTCTGAAGAATTTTTTTTAAGACCTCATTTGTCTGGGAAACCAGATGCTAATCAGGCTGCACCTATGACTCATGGTGGAACCGCTTTTCAACTGTATTTTGGACCAAAATATTCCTTCCCTTATACATATAAATTTGATGATTGGACACATGTGAAAGTTGTTGTTAATGATAACAAGGCGCAAGTGTATATGGATCATTCAAAAGAACCACAATTTTCATGGAATTTATTCCACGAATCCAAAGAAGGAGGTATTTCTTTTAGAGGAGGAAACCGATCTGGAATTCATATTGCTAATGTTACAATAGATAAGAATGCTACAACTATTGTTGATTTTAAACCTGGAACAAGAGAACCTATAAAAGATGCGATTCAGAAATGGACAATATCTGATCCGTTTGAAGAATCACAATTAAAAAGCATCAATAATTTAAAAAAGCTTATAAAAAACAGAACTTGGAAAGAAAAAATAAAATTACAAGAGGGAGTTGCAGCTGATATAACCAGAAGTGTAAAGCTTTTTAAAAACAGAAAAAAGAATACAGTATTTGCTAAACTAGTTATTGAGTCTGATAAGAAACAAACCAAACTGTTTGAGTTTGGATATAGTGATAGAGTTGTAGCAATTTTAAACGGAAAACATATGTATTGGGGTAACAATAGATGGAGGTCTAGAGACTACCGTTACTTAGGAACTATTGGTTTGTTTGATGGAGTTTATTTAGATTTAAAGAAAGGTAAAAACACATTACTAATGGCTGTTTCTGAAGATTTTGGTGGTTGGTTAATTACAGGAAAATTTAACGATAATAAAGGCATAAAAGTACTAGAATAATGATATTTTTGCTTTCATACATAGAAAGCAAACCATGAAAAATATCAGTAAAATCTTAACAATCTTGAGTTTTGTCTTTCTTTTTGCGTGTCAGCAAAAGGAAAATGAACCCAAGAAACCAAAAAATATAATTCTCTTAGTAAGTGACGGAACAGGACTTTCACAAATTTCTTCAGCCTATTTTTTCAAAGAAGAAGAGCCTAACTATTCTAGGTTTGAAAATATAGGTTTTATAAAAACATCCTCTTCTCAAGAAGATGTTACAGATTCAGCCGCTGGAGCTACTGCATTTGCAAGTGGTATAAAAACCTATAATGGAGCAGTAGGTGTAGATGCAGATTCAACATCAGTGCCAACTATTGTAGAATTAGTTCAGGATAGAAAAATTAGAACGGGAGTTGTTGCCACTTCTTCTATTCAACATGCAACGCCAGCAGCCTTTTATGGTCATGAAGTAAGCAGAAGATTTTATGAGAATTTAACCGAAGATTTGTACAACTCTGATATCGATTATTTTGCTGGAGGAGGACTGCGATTTTTCACAAAGAGAAAAGACAGTGTAGACCTTACTAAGAAACTAGAGGAGAAAGGGTTTTACATAAACACAAAAGAACTTGTTGGAGTTGATCAGATGAATGGTAAGTCGAAAGCTGGATTTTTATTGGCAGAGACAGCTATGCCAAAAATGCAAGAAGACAGAGGAGATTTTTTACCTAATGCAACACAGTTAGGAATAGATTTTCTAAACAATGAGAAAGGTTTCTTTTTAATGGTAGAAGGGTCCCAAATAGATTGGGGAGGCCATGCAAACGATGCGTCTTATGCCATAGCAGAATTGATAGATTTTGACAATGTAATAGGTAAAGCCTTAGACTTCGCTAAGAAAGATGGAAATACATTAGTAATAGTTACCTCAGATCATGAAACAGGTGGTTTTACATTGTCTGCTAAAAAGAAAAAGAGAGAAGATGGTACAGAATATAGCGATTACTCTGAAGTAGATGTAACCTTTTCAACTGGAGGACACTCTGCTACTTTAATCCCAGTATTTGCTTATGGACCTGGATCTGAAGAGTTTAAAGGAATCTATGAAAACAACGAAATCTTCCATAAAATTATGAAAGTAACAGGTTGGAATTCCAAAAAATAATAGAACAATTTAGTCATACATTAAAAAAGCTCATCATTTGATGAGCTTTTTTAATTTAACATTTTGTTAGTGGGCAAATTCAATAATTATTATTTAATTGATTGAAAATATTGAAGTTATGAGTAATGTATATCCATTAAGATTACTGTTAATTGTATTTATGATGATCCATTTTTCAGGAGTCTCTCAGTATAAAAAAGAGTATTGGGATAGTAGAGATCAATGGCAGAAAACTCCTGAACTCATTAAGTTAATGGGGTTAAAAAAAGATATGAAAGTAGCAGACGTAGGATGCCATGAAGGTTATATGACCATACATTTATCGGATTTTCTTAGCAACAAAGGAAAAGTATATGCTGTAGATGTTGTGGAAAGTAGAATTAACAAACTCAAAAAGTTTATAAAAGAAGATAAAAGAACCAATGTAATTCCTATAGTTGGTAAATATGACGATCCACTTCTTCCTAAAAATATATTAGACGCAGTCATTATTATGGATACTTACCATGAAATAGATGCCTATAATAAAGTTCTTAAGAAAGTTTATAAATCCTTAAAAAAAGGAGGAAAGATTTTAATCTTAGAAGAAATAAAAACTTATCGTATTAAAGATTCTAGAAGTAGTCAGACGTCTAGACATGATATAGCTTTGAGATATGTGAAAAAAGATCTTAAAAAAGCAGGCTTCACTATAGAAAAAGAAATTCCAGATTTTGGTAGATGGGAAAATAAAGAAGAAGAACAAATGTGGATATTGGTAGCAAAAAAAGAATAATTTAAACCTTAAAATTATCTATAGAAGCCTGCTTTTTTTAGCGGGCTTTGTTATTTTTTATACTTTTTTGTGACTTACTAAAAAAACCTGTGTCTAAAAAGTAAAACCAGTTAACAAATATGGGTAAAAATAGGAGGTCGTTTATTTTAGTTGCTTTGATGTTGATTTCTTTGCAAGTGGCAGGACAAGCTGTTCCGCCGCCAATTCCGCCTCCGCCGCCTCCTGGATTATCATTAGGTGTTGGGGAATACTTTTTTTTAATAGTTGGTTTGATATTTGGTATTGTTGAGGTCAGAAAAGGCTAGTGTAAATACAAGTGAAAATATCCCTATGGGTTTTTAAATTAGTGATTGTAAATTTCTGACAAGTTCCCTAAGACCAAGAAAGCAAGCTATAGATTCGTCTATGCTTGCTTTTGTTTTATTTTGAATAGCAGGATTAATTTCTCTTTCCTGACAAAGCTCCGCTTTGAAAATCAAAACCATACTAAAACAAAAAAGCAAGCTTTAAGTTTTAGCTTGCTTTCGATTTATTTGTGACCTCGGCAGGATTCAAACCTGCAACCTCTTGAGCCGTAATCAAGTGCACTATTCAGTTATGCTACGAGGCCATTACTTATATGGTAATAAGCGGCTGCAAATATAAACATGTTTTTTAAAAGAGAAAAGCTTTCTTTACGCGATTTCTTTTTTAAAATCCTCAATAATAGGGGTAGCTTTTTTAAGGTCTGTGTTAAGAATGAAAAGCTCTATAGAATTTCCTAAAGCTCCAAAGCCAGCTAATTGACTAGAGTTAACATGGTCTTTTACTATTGAGCCAATGTTTGAATCTCCTAATAAATTTTTTAATCGATTTACAAAAATTGAAGTTCCAGTAAATACTTTAACGTGTTCCTCTCTCATAATATAAAATTTTAATCTAGTGAATTTATTGTAACATAGGCACGCCATCCGATAATTGCCAATTGCAATTTGGAAGCTTTTGTAATATCCAATCTTTTTTTTGTAAAAGAAGGTAAGAGCGCTTTATTAAGCTTGGCTAAAAATTTAAAAAATGATTTTCTCATTATAATGACTTCTATCAAAAATACATGAATTTTTTTCATTTGAAAAATTCTCACAAACCAAATAAAAAAATTATTAGGGCTAACGAAGTAGTCCCTGAAGTGTAACTAAATTTTGTTTTTTACAGAAGAAATATAACTGAAAAAAGATGCCATTCAGAGCGAAGTTTTTACCTCGCTCTTCCTGACATTGGTTGGTAGTTTTCTAGTTCTTTTTCTCTATCATTTTCTTGGCCAACTCCGCACCAATTAATGATTCAAGCAAATTCCCGTTGTTTCCGCTTTTGCCACTTTCAATATAAGTAGCTGGTAATTTCAAATCTTTCAGTTGTTGAGCAACTCCTACAGCAGTTTTGTATTGCCATTCTGCCTTTTCTTGAGGAGTTAAACCAGCGCTTACAAGTTTTGCATTTTCATAGTACTGTGCATCAGCTGCAATTTTTTTACTCTTTGCTTTGTACTGCTCAACTTCATATTGTTTTTTCTCTTTGATTAAATTAAACTCGGCAACTTTAGCTTCCGTTTCTGCAGCAATAGTTTGTTGTATTTGTACTTTCTCTAATCTAGCTCTTTCTTTTGCCTTTTCAGATTCTCCTTTTGCTACCTCTTTTTTAGCTCTATAATACTCACGCTCTGCTTGTTGTTTTTCTAACTGAGTCTGAGCTACCTCATTCTTTTGTAAATCTAATCTTTCATCAAACGATTCTTCCCAATCTATACCAGTTACTTGTGCCTGATATATTTTCAATCCATATTGTTTTAATGTATTAGAATTATCTCTAATAATATTTCCATCAGCATCTCTTTTTATTCTAAACTTCTTTTGTTTGTTAGATTTTCCAATGGTAATTTGTCTTACAGTTGTAGTATCTCCTACAATTTCTGTGCTACTTTGATCTTCATAATATTGTTCTACTTGATACATTCCGTTTTCAAGCTGATCTCTAAAATAACGATCAAAATCTGAAGCCTGACCAGAAATATAATCTTGAGCGTCCATCAACTTACAAGTGTTTTTTATAGCAGCATCAATATTAGGTAATACCCTGCCAAAAATAAGTTTCCCTTCACTTTTGTTTCTGTCGGCCATATTCAAGAAAATTTCTTCATCATTTATGTTTACCCCAACAATAACCGAAGTACTTATTTCAGCCTTAATCGCGTCACTAAATTCCCATTTTTGTGCCTGCCGATTGTAAATTCCTTGCCCATCTCTTGGTAATTCATCCTTGCTGTCTACAATAATGTCTTTAATAGAAATTTCGTATGATAAAGGAATGACTCTTCCCCAGTATTTAAGTTTGATTCCCTGAGTTGTAATCATTTTATCTCCTCCACTTAGGTATTGAACTGCGTAAGCAGTACCTGCATCTGCATAAAAGAACATTCCTGTGATAAAACTGAATACAATACCTAATAGGATAAGCTGAATGCTTCTTGCTTTAGTAAATAATCCTAAGAATTTATTTGTGGTAAAAATAGCTCTTAAGATGATGGATAAAATCCCGATAATAATTAATAATACTCCAATGGTTGTTAACATAGCTTTTAGTTTTAATAGTTAATAAATTATAGTAATATGTAGGTGGCCACAAAAAGTGTGACTTCAACAATTTTTAATGCAAATTTGATCATTTTGTTAGTTTTAGATGTTAGATTATATTTAATTCTAGAATTGTTTTTTGAATATATATTATTGAAATGATATCTTCCTAGTAAAAACATTGAAAAAGATTAAATTAATTTTACATTTTAAAGTAAATAATTCAAAATGATTTAAATATGAAACATTGTTTGCTTCAAATGAATTATAAAATGTAAGTTAAATATTTATTTAATGTTTTAAAATGTAATAAAATAAAGGGTTTTTAAGCCTTTTTTTGATTTTTTAAAATTCAAAACTGCTGTTTTTAGTCAAATCCATCTTTTTGGCAAATTGAAAGTCAATAAAAATGTATATTCGCACAAAATGTAAAAAGTGAACTTTTTATTCATAATTTCTGGATTTATTTTACTGATTTTAGGAGGTAATTGGCTTTTAAAATCGGCTGTAGCCATATCGCTACGGCTCCAAGTTCCAAAAATTGTTATTGGAATGACTGTGGTTTCGTTTGCTACTTCGGCTCCTGAACTAATAGTTAGTGTTCAGTCTGCATTAGATGGTTTTTCAGATTTAGCATTAAGTAATGTGATCGGATCGAACATTGCTAATCTGGGATTTGTACTGGGAATTACGCTGATTATTGCAAAAATTGATGTTCAGAAAAGTTTTTATATAACAGATTGGCCTATTATGATAATAGCCTCTGGAATGTTGTTCTTTTTTGTAACAAATAACAGCACGATTGGTAGATACGAAGGATTAATTTTGTTTTCTTTTCTAGTCATCTTTTTAATTTATTTGCTTCGTTTTCAAAAACAAGCCG
Organism: Pseudotenacibaculum sp. MALMAid0570; assembly: GCF_040151415.1. Lineage (NCBI taxonomy): Bacteria > Pseudomonadati > Bacteroidota > Flavobacteriia > Flavobacteriales > Flavobacteriaceae > Pseudotenacibaculum > Pseudotenacibaculum sp. MALMAid0570. Next base: position 17,204 of record NZ_JBDKWF010000044.1, on the reverse strand, counting down.
TAGTAGATGAAATGCCTGAAGATGATGAATTGTTGCCAAACTATCAAACAGCTTTATTTTTTGTGTTAGGAGGACTAGGATTATGGGGTGGATCTGAGCTATTAATTAATGGAGCTACTAATCTAGCTTTAGAATTAGGGGTGAGTGAACGTTTGATTGGAATTACTGTAGTTTCTATAGGAACAAGCATCCCAGAATTAGCGGCTTCTATTATTGCTGTAATTAAAAAGGAGAAAGCAATTTCTTTAGGGAATTTAATAGGTTCTAATATATTTAATATCCTTGCGGTAGTTGGACTTACATCAATGATAACTCCAATATCAATAAAAGATAATGAATTGCTTTCTGTTGATATTTACTGGATGCTTGGTATTTCATTGCTGATTTTACCTTTGGTTTTCTTGCCAAAGAAAATGAGATTAGAATTAAAGAGCGGAGTTATATTGCTATTGCTTTATATTCTCTTTTTATATCAAACGATTACATAAAAAAAGCAGCTTTTTAAGCTGCTTTTTTATAAGATATATTCTAATTAAATGTTGGCAGATTTTACTGTCGTAACAATTCTTCCTGCAATCTTATATGGATCACCGTTAGAAGCAGGTCTTCTGTCTTCTAACCAACCTTTCCATCCGTTTTCAACAGTAATAATTGGAATTCTAATAGAAGCACCTCTATCTGATACACCATAGCTAAAATCGTTAATAGAAGCTGTTTCGTGTAGTCCTGTAAGACGCTGGTCGTTAAACTCTCCGTAAACAGCAATGTGCTCTTTAGTTACTGGTCTAAAAGCTTCACAAATTTTTTCATAAACCTCTTTACTTCCACATGTTCTTAATGTGGTATTAGAGAAGTTAGCGTGCATACCAGATCCATTCCAGTCTCCTTTTACAGGTTTTGGGTGGTACTCAATGTAGTATCCGTACTTTTCTGTTAATCTATCTAATAAATAACGAGCTACCCAAATTTCATCTCCAGCTTTCTTAGCTCCTTTAGCAAATAATTGAAATTCCCATTGTCCACTTGCTACCTCTTGATTGATGCCTTCAAAAGTTAATCCAGCTGCAATACAAAGATCTGCATGCTCTTCAACAAAATCTCTTCCGTGAGTATTTTTTCCTCCAACAGAACAGTAGTACATACCTTGTGGTCCTGGATATCCCCCAATAGGGAATCCTAAAGGAAGCTGCGTATGCGTGTCCATAATAAAGTACTCCTGTTCAAAACCAAACCAGAAATCGTTGTCATCATCATCAATAGTAGCTCTTGCATTAGATTCGTGTGGGCTTCCGTCAGCATTTAATACTTCTGTCATTACCAAAAATCCATTCTCTCTTGCAGGATCTGGGTAAATGGCTACTGGTTTTAAAAGGCAGTCAGAAGAACCTCCTTCAGCTTGTCGAGTAGATGAACCGTCAAAAGACCAAATAGGACAGTCTTCTAATTTACCGCTAAAGTCTTCAACAACTTTAGTTTTGCTTCGCATGTTTTGAGTTGGAAAGTAACCGTCTAACCAAATGTACTCTAATTTAGATCTAACCATGATTTATGTTTGATATTGTTTAAGAAAAAAATTCAATGCAAAAATGAATATTTTTTATGTTATGTCAAAATTTTAAGGGGTTAAAGTTTAATTATTTACATTAATTTAATTTTGACCCCTATTTTTTGAGGGGTCTAACTAAAAATAGATGATTTTTTGTACTTTTGCTAAAAATACGTCATATGTCTACATTGAGATTTAATGCATTGCAAGAAGCTTTATACAGAAAACCTGTTTTAATTGAAGAAAAAGGTCGTCGATCAGAGTTATTCGGACAACATGTTTTTAATGAACAAGCAATGTTGCAGCATATGACAAAAGAAGCTTATCAGAGTGTGATGAGTGCTATTGAGTTTGGAACAAAGATCGATAGAAAGATTGCAGATCAGATTGCTGTTAGTATGAAAGAATGGGCATTGTCTAAAGGAGCTACACATTATACGCATTGGTTTCAACCTTTAACAGGAGCTACAGCTGAGAAACACGATGCTTTTTTTGAAACGATTGATGGAGGTAGAGCTATAGAGCATTTTGATGGAGGACAACTAGCACAACAAGAACCAGATGCTTCTAGTTTTCCAAATGGTGGAATTAGAAATACATTTGAGGCGAGAGGTTACACAGCATGGGATCCTACGTCTCCAGCTTTTTTATATGGTACAACTTTGTGCATTCCCACAGTTTTTGTTGCTTATACAGGAGAGGCTTTAGATAATAAAACACCTTTATTAAGAGCTTTGCAAGCTGTAGATAGCTCTGCAACAGCAGTATGTAAGTTTTTTGACAAGAATGTAACAAAAGTAAATGCTACATTAGGTTGGGAACAAGAGTACTTTTTAATTGATACAGCTTTGGCAGCGGCTAGACCAGACTTGATGATGACTGGTAGAACATTGTTAGGGCATTCTTCAGCCAAAGGACAACAATTAGATGATCATTATTTTGGGTCGATTCCTACACGCGTGATGAGTTTTATGAGAGATCTAGAACAGGAATGTATGTTGTTAGGAATTCCTGTAAAGACAAGGCATAATGAGGTAGCCCCTAATCAATTTGAATTAGCGCCAATTTTTGAAGAAGCAAATCTAGCTGTAGATCACAATTCATTGTTAATGGATGTGATGGAAAAAGTATCGCAACGTCATCAGTTTAAAGTACTGTTTCACGAAAAGCCTTTTGCAGGAATTAACGGTTCTGGAAAACATAACAATTGGAGTTTGTCTACAAATACAGGAGTTAATTTATTAAGCCCAGGTAAGACTCCTATGAAGAATCTTCAGTTTTTGACATTCTTTGTGAATACCATCAAGGCTGTACACGATTATGAAGAGTTAATTCGCGCGTCTATTGCTAGTGCAAGTAATGATCATAGATTAGGTGCAAATGAAGCGCCGCCAGCAATTATATCTGTATTTATTGGAACGCAATTATCTGAAGTACTTGATGAATTAGAAAATGTAACGAAAGGGAAGCTGTCTCCACAAGAAAAGACAGATTTAAAGTTAAATATTGTAGGTAAAATTCCAGAAATCTTATTAGACAATACAGATAGAAATAGAACTTCTCCTTTTGCCTTTACAGGAAATAAATTTGAATTAAGAGCTGTTGGATCTTGGTCTAATTGTGCTGGACCTATGACTATACTCAATACTATTATCGCAAAGCAGTTAAAAGATTTTAAGGAAGAAGTAGATCAATTGATTGCTACTAAAAACTTAAAAAAGGATGAGGCGATTTTTAATATTCTAAGGGAGTATATTAAAGCCTCTAAGAAGATCCGATTTGAAGGAGATGGTTATGGAGAAGCTTGGGAAAAGGAAGCGAAAAAACGTGGTTTGAGCAATAACAAAACCACACCTGAAGCTTTAAAAGCAAAAATCTCTAAGAAGACGATTACACTTTTTGAAGAAATGAGTGTGATGAATCATGTGGAGATAGAAGCTCGTCATGAAATTGAACTGGAAGAATATTCGAAACGAATTCAAATTGAGAGTAGAGTTCTAGGAGATGTGGCTAGAAATCATATTATTCCTACAGCTATTAGATACCAAAATACATTAATTGAAAATGTAAAGGGTTTGAAAGAAATTTTCAGTAAAGATTTTGAAAAGTATGCAAAGGAACAAATCGTTCTAATTCAAAAAATATCTCAACATATTGCTGAGATTAACTCTAAAATTGAAGAGATGACTGAAGAACGCAAAAAAGCGAACAAGCTACAAGGTCAGAAAAATGCAGATGCCTATTGTAATAAGGTAAAACCTTTCTTAGAAGAAATACGTTATCATGTAGATAAACTTGAGTTATTAGTTGATGATAATTTGTGGCCTTTAACGAAATATAGAGAATTGCTTTTTACTCGGTAATTAATAGCCTTTTTTCTTCATATGATCATTGTATTTGTTCATTACATTTTGTGCACGATTTCTCAAATAGTCTTGCACAGATTGGGGTAATGATTCTCTATCAATAGATTTAAAGGTGTCGCTATTCAGCTTGAAGCAAATTCTATATGCCATGTCTGGATTCATGTTGTACAGGCTATGAAAGTAATCTGTCATTTTCTTTGTAGTAACAGTAGAACTTGAAGTTTTCTTGGTCTTTTCATAGAGTTTTTCAAAAAATGTTGCGACACAAGAAGCATTCTTCTTACAGAGTTCAATACTGCCTTTATCATAAGATGATAAGGTATTAAAATCAGTTGCTTTTGCTTTGACTGTTTTAGTTGTATTGCTGTATGTTGTTTTCTTATTGCTATTTTGTTTTGTGTAGTTATTGATTGCAAGAGACTTTCCTTGATAATGTCCACCTTTCCAGTAGCCTGCTTTATAGCTTGTTTTACTATAATACATGACTCCTTGCCCGTTGAAGGTGTTGTTGGCAAATTCTCCAATGTAATAGTTGTATTCAGAAATGATATAAGTTCCCATTCCGCTGTAAGTGTCCATGTCAAATTCTCCAAAATATTGTTTACCATCCTTTAAATCTAGACGACCAAATCCATGTCGTTTTCGGTTTTTAAAGTATCCAAAATAGAAAGTCCCATTGCTATATTTATAAACTCCAGCTCCGTTTGTGCAATTTCCTATAATACATCCTTTACTTGCTTTTTCTTGCAGAAGTGTTTTTGAAACAACTTTCCCGTTTTTGAAATTATAGACATAAGACTTTCTTTCTTTAGCATCATTCATCAATCCTTTTCCTTTATTGTAATCAATCATTTCTGTAAATCGATTGTCAGAAAAGCGATATTGCATTCCTTTGTAGGACTTGTAATTTCCTTGCAAGAAAGCAATAGAACTTTCACCGTTCTTTTCCAAACTTACGTGCATTGGTCCATAAGGAGCTCCATTTTTAAAGAATCCTTCAGACATATACCCATTGGTATGCTTAAACTCTCCGTAGCCATTTTCACAATCCCCTTTTAGACAGGTTCCAGCTTTTTTAGCGGTGGTTTTGTTGTTGGTTGTTGTCGTTGTTGTATTCGGATTGTATTGGTCAAAAGCAATGGCGGGATATACATTGTAGGCCTGGACGTTTTTGTAGTTTTTCAAAACCACTTTTTTGGCTTGCCCTTCTCCTTGGTAAAAGACATCCGTATTGTTGGGCGCGTATTTGTAGAGTGTATTTTTTTTGATGATCGCACCACGATTAGTAAAGACGGTCACACCTCCATTAGGATGTTTAAACCAATATCCATGAGAAGTTTCCACATTCAATCTTTTCGCATTGTACGTTTTATTGAGGATCGCTTCTTTTGTGTTTTCCATCAGGTACAACTGATTGTTATCTTGGTTGAATGCCAAAACATTGGGACCCATATAGGCGAGCATTGCTTTGTTCACAGATTGATTCTCTAAGTAGAGTTTGAAATTGTCTTTCGAAGATTTTTTCCAAGTCGCTACTCGATTATCCATATTCGAATCTATGTTTATATCGGCGGATTTCACAGCTTTTCTCAGTGCTACCAAATCGCTCTCAACTTTTTTGATGTCTGTAGTTCCTGTGACCTCGCCATTACTGTATTTGATTTCACGCAAAGTAGGTTGCGGAAAACTTGGAATTCCTTTGGCGATACTCATATCCAATAAGCTTACTTGAATGACCCAGTTTCCATATTTGTCATATTTATAAGCATATTTTCTTGAGGTTGTTTGGCCACTATTTTTGTCCTTTTCTTGAAAGAAAGTTCGATCTCCCTTGGAATTGTATTGAAAGATATGAGTACCAAAACTATTTTCACTTTTTATTATGTTTCCATTTACATCATGCTCTATCAACGTTTCTGAAGGTTCCGCTTTGTTATATCCATAAATGATCTTTTTCACTAGATTATTTTCTGCAATCAATTTCTTGTCAGATTCACCATTCATCGTATATCCATCATTGGTTTTTGTAAAGGTGCTCTTGATACCCTGACCACCTTCTTTGAATGATTTATTTCGAGTGAAATTACCATTGCTTTGATAGTTGTAGCTTTCATAAGTATCTCCGTAACGTCCGTTTACGCTCCAGTATTTTTTCAATCTTCCTTGAGAATCATACTGAAAGTTATAGGTGGTTGTGGTTCCTCTACTAGTGACTTTAGATAGCTTGACTTTACGTAATTTTTTATCAAAGGTTTGAGAACTTTCCATCTTGACCTCATGCACTAATGAAGTTGAACCTCTCTTGGGCCTTGCATCGTATTGTTTTTTGTTCAACTGAACAGGAACAATATTGCCTTTGATTTTCAAACCAAAGTCTTCCTCAATTTCATGTAATGGAAATTCTAAATCGATATTGCGTATTTTCTTCGCCACAAACGGTTTTTTTCCATTGATAAGTTCATCATACAACTGCTGTCTTACTTTTAAAAGAGCTGGCTTTATATTGTTGTCATCAGGAGTTCTCCCACCAGTGACATCTCCATTAGAGTAAGTGAGTTGTCGAATGTAAAAGTTAGATCTGCTTCCATACAATCCCTTAGATCCGTCAGATTTAGATAGTGTATATGCGATAATCCAGTTCCCATATTTATCATAGACATATTTAAAATACTTCGTGTAATTCTTATTAATTTCTTTTTCAACAAGATTTGATGCATTCAATTCAAGTGAATACGTAAAATTTCCTCGATCTTCATGTATCAAAAAACCACCACTATTGTATTTGAAGTTTGTTGTATAATTCTGATTTGCACTTTTATTAAACGTAACAGATTTGGTGACCAACCCATTTTGTAAATGATAGGTAGTTGTGCCATTGGGAAAGTTGTAAGAAAGTTTGTTGTTATTGTACGAATAGTTGGAAGTCTTTGGAACTGTCCCTGCGAACTTATTCTCTTTGATCAATCCATTAGAATAAAAACTATATTCATTTTTTTCTTCACCTGCATCTAATTTCCCAGCATTAGACGACTTGCTTATGCTACTTTTTAAAACCCCTTTGCTGTCATATTGGTAATAAAAAAGAAAGGAATTAGGTTTTCCAAATGCATTGTTGAACTCGTTGATATTACTTTTTAGGAGATTCCCTTCAAAAGTCAAAGTATTGATACTATAATCTTTTTTTAAGTAATTAAAACTCTTGTTTTCAAAACCAAAACCAATATCTGTAAATGTAGATTTGATTACCTTAACAGGTTTGATGCCCCCTTTTACCTTTAAGTTGAAATCCTTAACAAGATGGGTGTTGGGAATCTGAAGAATGTCTTTTTGTGTTTTTACTTGTTGTGCATAGGAAATGCTTGTAAAAAGGATCAATAGCGTAAAGAAACGTTTCATGAAGAAGCTTTTAAAGTGATAATACAAACATTGGAATTGTAGAAGGATTGTGAAATACGTCATATGACCTATATTTCCTTTTCGATTATTGCTAGTTTTTGAAATCAAAAAATTACTTTTGCACAACAATACACAACTATGAGTCAAGAAGTTTCTAAAAGATATGCGCAAAGAGGTGTTTCTGCATCCAAAGAAGATGTACACAATGCCATTAAGAATATCGACAAAGGTCTATTTCCAAAAGCCTTTTGTAAAATCGTTCCTGATTATTTAACCAATGATGAAGACTATTGTTTGATCATGCACGCAGATGGAGCAGGAACCAAATCATCTTTGGCGTATATGTATTGGAAAGAGACAGGTGATGTTTCTGTTTGGAAAGGAATTGCTCAGGATGCACTCATAATGAATATTGATGATTTGTTGTGTGTAGGAGCTACAGACAATATCATGTTGTCTTCAACTATTGGAAGAAATAAGAACTTGATTCCAGGAGAAGTGATTTCAGCCATTATCAATGGAACAGAAGAGTTGATAGAAGATCTTGGGAAGTTTGGAGTGACTATTCATTCAACAGGAGGAGAAACTGCAGATGTTGGTGATTTGGTAAGAACCATTATTGTAGATTCTACCGTTACTGCAAGAATGAAAAGATCTGATGTTATTGATAACGCTAACATTCAGCCAGGTAATGTCATTGTTGGATTAGAATCTTTTGGTCAGGCAACCTATGAGAAGGAATATAATGGAGGAATGGGAAGTAACGGATTAACTTCAGCAAGACACGATGTTTTTCATAAATATTTAGCTGAAAAATTCCCAGAAAGTTTTGATGCAGCCGTTCCTGAAGATTTAGTGTATTCTGGTCAGGTTAAATTAACAGATAAAGTTGAGAATTCTCCTATTGATGCTGGTAAGTTAGTACTGTCACCAACAAGAACTTATGCACCAATCATCAAAGAAATCTTATCAAAATATACTTCGGAAGATGTTCGTGGAATGGTACATTGTTCTGGTGGTGCTCAGACAAAAATTCTTCATTTTGTAGACAACGTGCATGTTATAAAGGATAATATGTTTGCTATTCCACCATTGTTTAAGTTGATACAAGAACAATCTAAAACAGATTGGAAAGAAATGTATCAGGTATTCAATTGTGGGCATAGAATGGAAATCTATGTATCTCCTGAAATCGCAGAAGATATTATCGCTATTTCAAAATCGTTTAATGTAGATGCTCAAATTATAGGAAGAGTAGAGGAATCTAAAACTAAAAGATTAACTATTCAAAGTGAATACGGAACATTTGAGTATTAAGTAAAAATAACAACAAAAAAGCCTCTGTATATACAGAGGCTTTTTTGTTGTTATTTACATAAATGAGAATAAAGAGTTATTTCATTTAGTGTTTTCCAAACTTTATGTGAGAAATCTTTAGGAGAGAATTTAAATAAGAGCAACGTTTTCTTCTCTTTCTTGCAATAATGACTTTTGATTCTAACATTTAAAGTGAGCTGTTTTTTAGTGGCAAAACGGTCGTATATTTCAACTTCTGCTTTAAAATAAGTATTAGATTTCTTCTTTTTAATTTTAGTGACTTTAGCTGATGTATATCTACTATCAGTTGTATTGTTCATGTCAACTCTATTTAAACTATTAAAGTATTTGACTAAATCAAGTTCTAATTCTTTTTCTGGGATTTCTCGATCTACATTAATGCTCCAGGCATAAGTATAAGACCAAAAAAAGTCGTGTTCTGGTTTTATCCAACCTTTGGGTGGAAACCGAACTTCACCAACACCTATATAGTTCATGCTTCTTGCAGGAAATCGAAGCACTTCTTGCCCCCAAGTTGAATCTAGTTTTATTAAATTGAGTTCACTCTTTTGTCCGTAAATAGATACAGAAAAACATAACAGTGCAAAAGTGATTACTGTTTTTTTCATATTTGATTATTTTCAGTAAAATTATATTTACTTCAATTGATAAGTGTCAAAAAAGTGCAAAAGAATTGTCAAAATTTTAAATAGCTGCCTAACTAACTAAAGAGAAGAAACATAATTGTAACGAACTAAATCCTCATATGATTCTAAGTGTTTACTAACACCTTCTTTTAAAAAATAAACATCGTCTGATACTTCTAAAATTTTTTTATAAATATGATCAGTAATAATAATGCATTTGTTTTCTTTTTCTTTAAGGATTTCTTCTTTAAGTTGTTCATTGTATATGGGAGCGAGATAAGAAAAAGGTTCGTCTAGAAGTAAGATGTCTGAACTAGATTTTATTATGAGGAAAACCTCAATCAATCTTTTTTCACCGCCAGAAAGTTCTCTGAATTTGAAATTTTCTTTCTCTTTAAAATCGTTAAAGATATCAGAGAAATAAGCATAATCAACATTATATAAAAAGAAAATCTTTTTTAGAGAAAGAGATTTTGGAAGAAAATGGAATTGTGGTAAATATTTAACCTTTCCATATTTGTATAGGGGTTTGAGTATTGGATGATTGTCAATTCTAAGCAATTTGCTTTTAGGTTTCAATTCGCCAAATAGGATTCTTAATAATGAAGTTTTTCCTGATCCATTACTGCCTAGGATTCCGGTTATTTTTCCAAATTCAGCCTTAAAATAAATTGCTCGCAGGATATCTTTATGACCGTAGGATAATTCTACATTATCTAATTCTAATTTTTTCATCTTAAAAAGTTAAATAAAATGGTCAAAAATAGTGCGTTTAACAAGAGTGTAAATCCGTATAGTTTAATGACAGAGATCCCTTGGTTAAAGAAAAAATACAATTCTTTCTTTTTAGGATCACCTAAAAATCTTTCATAAAAAAATAAAGCTAAAGTTGAAAATAATAAAGTGAATAGTGTAATTCCGATATTTCCGCTTTTAAAAAGTAAAAAAACTGATAAGAATAAGGGGAAAGCAAATTTACTTTTATAAAAAATAAGGTAAAAACGGATTTTTTTCATTCTAGCAATGGTAATATTTCAAAGATAAAGAAATGAGATAAACATAAATCACAAGAAAATCGTAAATTCGCTCACCAATTAAAGAAGGAAGATGTTAGACAAATTACAGATTGTAAAGCAACGATATGACGAAGTTTCTGATTTGATTATTCAGCCGGATATCATTTCAGATCAAAAACGTTACGTGCAATTAAATAAAGAATATAAAGACTTAGGGTTGGTGGTAAAGAAAGCCAATGAATATGAAGCTTTATTGAATAATATTGCAGAAGCTAAAGAAATAATTTCTGATGGCTCTGATGCCGAAATGGTTGAGATGGCTAAAATGGAAATGGATGAAGCGAATGCCAAAATTCCTCAATTAGAAGAGGAGATGAAATTTTTGCTGATCCCAAAAGACCCTGAAGATTCTAAAAATGCTGTTGTAGAATTAAGAGCCGGTACAGGAGGAGATGAAGCTAGTATTTTTGCTGGAGATTTGTATCGTATGTATACAAAGTATTGTGAGAGTAGAGGTTGGAAAGTTTCAACAGTTGATTATAGTGAAGGAACCAGTGGAGGTTTTAAAGAAATACAATTTGAAGTTTCTGGAGAAGATGTTTACGGGACCTTGAAATTTGAAGCAGGAGTTCACCGTGTGCAACGTGTTCCTCAAACAGAAACACAAGGAAGAGTTCATACATCTGCAGCTACTTGTATGGTGTTTCCAGAAGCTGAAGAATTTGATGTAGAAATCAATCCAAAAGATGTTCGTATCGATTATTTTTGTTCGTCTGGACCAGGAGGTCAGTCTGTAAATACAACGTATTCTGCTGTTCGGTTAACACATATTCCAACAGGATTGGTTGCTCAGTGTCAAGATCAAAAATCTCAACATAAGAACAAAGAAAAGGCATTTAAAGTATTGCGTTCTCGTTTGTATGATTTAGAATTGGCTAAGAAACAAGCCGAAGATGCAGCAAAAAGAGGAAGTATGGTAACTTCTGGTGATCGTTCTGCTAAAATTAGAACCTACAATTATCCTCAAGGTAGAGTTACCGATCATAGAATTGGATTGACTTTATATGATCTGTCTAATATAGTAAATGGAGATATTCAAAAGATTATCGACGAACTTATGTTGGCAGAGAATACAAGTAAGCTAAAAGAGTTAGGAGAATCTATTTAATCTAAAATGAATTACACGTATTCCATTTGTCATCCTAATCAAGAGGAAATAGAATATGTAAACTCGGTTTTAAACAAAAAGGAGGTTGTTCAAATAGCTGAAGAATATCCTTGGGATGAGAAGCTAGATGTTTTAGAAAGCCTTTTAGAAGATGATATTTGTTTCAATCCTTCATTAGATTTTACAAACAAAGAAGATCAGTATAGCTTTTGTTTAACAGCAATGAGAAACAATAAAGACGATCTTGAGTTTTCTCTTTGGTTTAATAGGAAAATTAAGTACAAGCCATTTTTTGGATTGTTTGGAGAGAAAGAGAAAATGCAAGTAGTAGATAAGTGGGGTTTTCAAAAAAAAGATGCAATAGAATACCTGAAAATTTTCTTAGAAAAAGATTACAAAGAACTTGAAGCCTTAATGACGATATAGTAAAAACAAACTGTTTAGTTTGTTTTTTTACATTTACTAAAACCTTTTAAACATTGTTATGAAAATAAAATTAGCAATCATTTTTTTTCTAATTGTATCTATTTCTTTTGCGCAAAATGAAAAAGATTCTATACTTATTAAGGAAGTATTTAATAAGTATAAATCAGCTATTCTTAACGATAAAGGAAGTGAAGCTGTAGAGTATCTATCACTAAAGACATTGGCTTATTACAATTTAATGTTATCCAATGTAAAAGAGTTAGACTCAAGCGATGTTAGAGCTTTAAATGTGATAGATAAAATATTTGTCCTTTCTATAAGGTATAGAACACCAAAAGAGAAAATTCTCGATTTTGATTCTAAATCATTAGTGGTATATGCTATCAATAATGGAATGGTAGGGAAGAATAGTGTAAGGAATGCTGATATAGGTGAGGTTAAAGTTGAGGGAGAAATTGGATTAGGGCAATTTGTTGTGAATGGAGAACCAGCTCCATTTTATTTTCATTTTTATAAAGAAAATAATGAATGGAAAATTGATTTAACTTCAATATTTGAAATTGCTGAAACAGCTTTTGAAAAAATAATTCAAGAAAGTGGAGAGGATGATAATGATTTTATCCTTAAGCTATTAAGGATGATAGATTCTGAAGATCCTAAGAATATATTATGGAAGCCTATTTTAAATAAAAAAACAGAGAATTTAACCTTGAATCTTAAATGTAAAGATTTTAGAAAGGGTAAGTTTTTTATAGTTTCAGATTCAATTTATAGAGTGAAAATTAATATCGTTAGAAAAGAAACTTCTCAAATTGAATATGTGAAAGGTGATGAGAAAAGAATAAAACATGAAGTTATTAATTGGTTAGATGACTGTACTTATAGACTTAAGTATGATGAAAATAAAATGGAGTTAGATGAAATGGAAAAATGGATTAATAACAATAATGGTCTTCTAGTGAAGAAAATTAACATTACAGGTAAATGTATGATATATGAAGCATCACTTGAAACCAAAGAAGGCAAAACATTAAGTCAAAAAGGGAAAATTTGTAAAGAATAATCTTATTTAAACACCTCTCTGTTTATTGATTTCATCTTGTAGTTGACGTCTAAGCTTTTGCTCACGCTCTAGGGCTTTTTTCTTATGAATTGCAAATTCTTCTTCCAATTCAGAAAGCTCAATTTTAGCATGGGTTGTTACTATGTTGCTGTTTTTAAATTTATAAATAAAATAAAACAATAAAACGGCAAGAGCAATAATGATTCCCCAAACCATAAGGTTGTATGTTGATTTTGGGAATTCTAAACCTAAGAATTGAATATTGTTTTTTTGAGTGATAGTTTGTTTTAAATCTGCACCCAAGATATCAGCAACTTCTTTTGCATTTTTTATACTATCTTTCTGTTGACGTATTAGTTGCTCTTTGGTCTTTAGCTCACTTTTAATGGAATTCATAGAATCAGAAACTTGTTTTTTAAGATCCTGAAATCTAGTTTTTCTAATTACTTTATATTCTTGATAAGAACTTGAAGTTCTATATATTCTGTCAAATTTTTCTGGAATAGAAAGCGTATCAGCTTGTTGAGAAAAACCAGAAACAGATACCATTAAAAGTAGAAATAGGGGAAATAATTTTTTCATGGTTAGAATTGTTAGGAACTTTAAAATTAATAAAAAAACCCAAACGCAAGGTTTGGGTTTTTTAGTATAAGCGAATTAATAATTTATTTTACTTTCTCCACAATTGCCTTAAAAGCTTCTGGGTTGTTCATAGCTAAATCAGCTAAAACCTTACGGTTTAATTCGATATTATTAGCTTTTAATTTCCCCATAAACTGCGAGTAAGACATTCCGTGTAAACGAGCTCCAGCGTTAATACGTTGAATCCATAATGAACGGAAGTTTCTCTTGTTGTTTTTACGGTCTCTGTATGCATAAAGCATAGCTTTTTCAACCGCGTTTTTTGCTACTGTATAAACGTTTTTTCTACGTCCGAAGTAACCTTTTGCTTGCTTCAAGATTTTCTTTCTTCTATTTCTTGAAGCTACTGAATTTACTGATCTTGGCATAATTCAAATTGTTTTTGTAGTAGGCGTCTTATTTAAAAGAGCTTTAATGAGCCCAACTCCATGGTTAATAATTAAATTCCCTTGAAACGATTATTTTAAAGCTAATTGTTGCTTAATATTCGCTTCATCAGACTTATGTACTAATGTATCATGAGTCAACTTAAGCTTACGTTTTTTAGACTTCTTTGTTAAGATGTGACTTTTAAACGCGTGCTTTCTTTTGATTTTTCCAGAACCTGTAACCTTGAAACGTTTCTTGGCGCTGGATTTTGTTTTCATTTTAGGCATCTCTCCTTCGTTTTTATTCTCGCTTATATTTTATGCTGAGTGTTTACCTCAGTATCTTCTATTTTGTTTTCTTTGGAGCGATAAACATAATCATACGTTTACCTTCTAATTTTGGTAACTGCTCCACCTTACCATATTCTTCTAACTCTTGAGCCAATTTTAATAAAAGAATTTGACCTTGCTCTTTAAAGATGATTGATCTTCCTTTAAAGAATACAAACGCTTTTAGTTTAGCTCCATCTTGTAAGAACTTAATTGCATGTTTCTTTTTAAATTCATAATCATGCTCATCTGTTTGAGGTCCAAAACGGATTTCTTTTACAGTAACTTTAGTAGCTTTTGCTTTTAAAGCTTTATCACGTTTCTTTTGTTCATACAAGAATTTTTTGTAATCAATAATCTTACAAACTGGTGGAACTGCTTTTGGTGAAATTTCCACTAAATCCAATCCTTGTTCTCTAGCCATTTCTTTGGCTGTAGATAAAGGATAAACATCTACTTTGACATTGTCTCCTACCAATCTTACTTCATCAACATATTTAATTTTATCGTTGATTCTGTGTTGATCTTCTTTGATAATTCTTGCTGGTCCTCTAGACCTTTTTCTTCTAATTGCTATGACTTATAAATTTAAATCCTGTTTTTAACTACAGGGGGTTACTTACTAATTATTAAATTCTACAATTGTTTTTCCTACTTCTTTTTTGATTAAAGAGATGAATTCTTCAATTGTAAACGTTCCTAAATCGCCTTCTCCGTGCTTACGAACAGAAACTGTTCCTTCATTCTCTTCTTTCTCTCCAACGATGACCATGAATGGAATTTTACTCACTTCAGCATCACGTATCTTTCTTCCTGTCTTCTCATTCCTATTATCAACGAGGGCGCGAATTTCGGAATTTTCCAACAAATGTAAAACTTTTTCGGTATAATTTTGATATTTCTCACTGATTGGCAGGACAATAACTTGCTCTGGAGTTAACCATAAAGGGAAATTTCCGCCAGTATGTTCAAGCAATACAGCAATAAACCTTTCCATAGACCCGAAAGGCGCTCTATGTATCATTACTGGTCTGTGTAATTGATTGTCTGAACCTTTGTAAGTTAATTCAAAACGTTCTGGAAGATTATAATCAACCTGAATAGTTCCTAGCTGCCAGCTTCTTCCTAATGCGTCTTTAACCATAAAATCTAATTTAGGGCCATAAAATGCAGCTTCGCCTTCTTCAATAACAAAGTTCAATCCTTTGTCAGTTGCAGCAGAGATAATAGCGCTTTCGGCGATATCCCAAGTTTTTGGGTCTCCAATATATTTGTCAGGATTACTCATGTCTCTAATGGATACTTGAGCTGTAAAATCTTCAAAACCTAAAGATCCAAATACATATAAGACTAGATCAATAACATTTTTAAACTCTTGATCTAACTGTTCTGGGGTGCAAAATATATGTGCATCATCTTGTGTAAAACCTCTTACACGAGTTAGTCCATGTAGCTCTCCACTTTGTTCATATCTATATACTGTACCAAACTCAGCAAAACGTTTTGGTAAATCTTTATAGGAATAAGGTTTGAAATTGTATACTTCACAATGATGCGGACAATTCATTGGTTTTAGCAAGAACTCTTCATCTTCTTTTGGTGTCTGTATAGGCTGAAAACTATCCTCTCCATATTTAGCATAATGCCCAGAAGTAACATATAGTTCTTTTTGGCCAATATGAGGAGTCATAACCATTTCATATCCGGCTTTCTTTTGAGCTTCTTTTAAGAAATTTTCCAACCTACCTCTCAAAGCAGCTCCTTTAGGTAGCCATAAAGGTAATCCCTGTCCTACTTTTTGAGAAAAAGTAAATAACTCTAATTCTTTTCCTAATTTCCTATGATCTCTTTTTTTAGCTTCCTCTAAAAGTTCTAAATATTCTTTAAGCTCTTTTTGTTTTGGAAATGAAATACCATAAACACGAGTTAATTGATTGTTATTTTCATCACCTCTCCAATAGGCTCCAGCAACATTCATAATCTTTATCGCTTTAATGATTCCTGTGTTTGGAATATGTCCACCACGACATAAATCAGTAAAATCACTATGATCACAGAAAGTGATGTCACCATCTTCAAGTCCTTCAATCAATTCTACTTTATATTGATTTCCTTGTTCTCTATAATATGATAAAGCATCCGCTTTAGAAACAGAACGCATTTTAAACTCAGCTTTCTCTCTTGCGCGTTCTAAAAATTGTTTTTCAATTTTCGCGAAGTCTTTTTCTGAAATAGTTTCATCTCCAAAATCTACATCATAATAGAATCCATTTTCAATTGCTGGTCCTATAGTAAGTTTTGCATTTGGATAAAAATCCTGAATAGCTTGAGCAAGAACATGTGCGGAAGAATGCCAGAAAGCTTTTTTACCTTCTTTATTATGAAAAGTATAAAGTACCAATGATCCGTCTGCGGTAAGAGGCGTTGTGGTTTCAATAGTATTGTTATTAAAGCTTGCTGAAATTACATTTCTAGCTAAACCTTCACTAATACTCTTGGCAACGTCTATTGCATTGACACCGCTTTCAAACTCTTTAATACTACCGTCTGGTAAAGTAATTTTAATCATCTACTCTATATCTTAATAATAATGAAGCTGCAAAGATATTAGAAAACTAAAATCAATACAATTAAATAAAGTAAAGTTTTATGTATTACTTCTAGTATTGATATTTTAATGTTTTTAAACCTGAATGCAATTGTAATTATATGATGATGAAATAGTTATAAAATTCTTCAATTTTTCTTTAAAAAAGTTTGTTAGAATTAAGAACGATGTTATATCTTTGCGGTCCGTTTTTACGGGGAGTTCATTGTTTTGTTTTTGTTTTGGTAATTGGTTTGGAAAAACTTTGAAAAAAAAACAAAAAAGTTATTGCGGATATAAAAATAGTTTTTACATTTGCACCCGCTTTGAGA
>NZ_JBDKWF010000043.1:0-142628 GCF_040151415.1 Pseudotenacibaculum sp. MALMAid0570 | reverse complement strand
GCATTGGGGCTCACCTCTTCCCATCCCGAACAGAGAAGTTAAGCCCAATAGCGCCGATGGTACTGCATTTATGTGGGAGAGTAGGTCGCTGCCTTTCTTTTTTAAAACCTTCATTATATATTAATGAAGGTTTTTTTGGTTACTTATATTTGATGTATATGAATTACGAACATTCTTATCTTATTGAAATCCAGTACCTAGGTTTTCGTTTTCATGGGTGGCAAAAGCAAACAAATTCAATGTCCTTGCACGAAATGATAGATAAGACATTGTCTTTTTCTCTAAAAAATATTCCGTTTAAAAGTATTGGAATGAGTCGCACTGACTCTAAAGTTTCTGCAAATCAATACTATTTTCAAATTTTTTTAAATGACATTTTAGACGATGCATTTTTAGAAGTTTTTAATCAGAATGCACCGCAAGATCTTAGAGTAAAAAGGATTCAAAAAGTTACTGTGAATTTTAATATTATTCAAGCGAATAAGATTAAAGAGTATCACTATTATTTTTCTTTAGAAAAGAACAATCACCCTTTTGCAGCTTCTTTAATGACAGCTTTTGAAGATTTAGATATTGAGAAAATGAAGATAGCAGCTATTAAATTTAAAGGGAAACATCATTTTCACAAATATTGTACTAAACCTTCACCTAATACGAGGTTTGAAAGAATTATTGAGGAATGTGAAATTGTAAAAAACAACTTATTGGATGCTAGTTTTTTTCCTGATTTAAGTTTTATATTCAAGGTGAAAGGTAAAGGGTTTTTACGTTATCAAATTCGATTGATGATGGCGATGTTGGTAGAGATAGGAGCAGGAAGAAAGACTTTAGAGCAACTAATTCAATCAATTTCATTTGAAAATGATCGTAAGCCTTTAAAAAATATTGCTCCAGCTTCAGGATTACAATTATATGCCGTAGAGTTCGATGATTTGAATAAATATTTACTTTAATTCTAATAGAGTTACTCTACTTTATAAAATAATAGAAAAATTATTCGTTATAATTTATATTTCTCCTTTCTTTGTCTGGATTTATGAGAGTACTGCGAATAAGCCTTTTTTTAATCATTCTAACAAATACAATCAACGCTCAAGTAGGTGGTGAAAGTGTTTTCCAGTTTTTAAACTTAACTTCGTCTTCAAGGCAAGTGGCTTTAGGAGGTGAGACTCTAACGTTGTATGATGATGTAAATCAACCTATATGGAATCCATCTGTGATTAATGCTGAGTTGGACAGACAACTATCAGTAAATTATACGAGTTATCTTGCGGATATAAATATAGGATCAGCATCTTATGCTCACGTAATTAGTAGACGTTTTGGAACTATTCATGGAAGTATCAAGTATTTGAATTACGGAACTTTAATTGAAGCTGATGAGAATGGGAATGAAACAGGAACCTTTAAAGCAAGTGACATTGCAATCTCGGCTGGATATGCTTTCAATTTGCCATGGACCAATATATATATGGGGTTTAATGTTAAGTTGATTAACTCCACTATTAGCAACTTTACTTCCAACGGAATAGCAACTGATATTGGAATTCTATACTATAGCCCTTATAAATCTTATAGTTTTACATTGGTAGCTAGAAATATAGGAGGCCAAATTCAATCTTTTGATGGAACGAATGAACGATTACCTTTTAAAGTTGCTATCGGAGCTTCTTATCGACTAAAATATGTTCCTTTAAAATGGCATATTACTCTTGATAATTTACAGAAATGGGATTTAGCTGTACCTAACCCATCAAACCAAACTTCTGATTTGGAAGGAAATGTAACAGAAGAGAATATTTCATTCTTTAAAAATTCAATCAGACATTTTGTAGTTGGAGCTGAGCTTTTTCCAGACAGTGCTATAAATTTGAGAGCTGGTTATAACTTTAGACGTGCTAGCGAATTAAAACTCCAAAATGCTCGCTCTTTTAGCGGAATATCGTTTGGTTTTGGAATAAAAATGAATAAATTAAGATTCAATTATGCATTTTCTAAGTATCATGCAGCAACAAATACAAGTACATTTAGCTTACAAATAGATTTAGATAAGAGGTAATGAATAGAAAAATTACAATTGCAATTGATGGATATTCTTCAACAGGAAAAAGTACTATAGCCAAACAACTGGCTAAAGAATTAGGATATGTTTATGTTGACAGTGGAGCAATGTATAGAGCAATGACTTTGTTTGCAATGAAGGAAAAATATGTTGGAGAAAATTTTCTTGACAGAGCTTCCCTTATCCATAATTTAGACAAAGCATCATTACGCTTCCAATTTAATGAAGCATTAGGTTTTGCTGAAATGTACCTTAACAATGAAAATGTAGAGCGAGAGATAAGAACTTTGGAAGTTTCTAATTTAGTAAGTAAGATTGCTGCAATCTCTGAGGTTAGAAAAAAGCTAGTAGCTATTCAAAAGGAAATAGGTAAAAACAAAGGTGTGGTGATGGACGGACGTGATATTGGAACTGTAGTTTTTAAAGATGCTGAACTCAAGCTATTTATGACTTCATCTGCTGAAACCAGAGCACAAAGAAGATTTAAAGAGTTAATTGAAAAAGGAGAAAAGGTAACTTATGAAGAAGTTCTTGAAAACGTAGTTGAAAGAGATCGAGTTGATACGACAAGAAAAGATTCGCCTTTGTTAAAAGCTGATGATGCTGTTGAAGTAGATAATTCAAACTTAACTAAGGAAGCACAATTTGAAATGATTCTTAAACTAGCTAAAGAGAAATTAGGGAATATTTAAATACTTATGTGTTTGTAAAGAAACCTTCCACTTAGGATTTTTCATGACATAATCTACGATTAACGGAGTCATTTTTTCTTTTTTACTCCATTCGGGTTGTAAAAAAAGTTCACAATGAGCACCAACTTTTGAAGCTTGCTCTTCTGCAAATTGAAAATCATTCTTATTATGAATAATCATTTTCAATTCATCGGCTTTTTCATACACTTCTTCTAATGGTAATTTTGTTTTCTTTGGCGACAAACAAAACCAATCCCAAATCCCAGAATATTGATAAGCTCCAGACGTTTCGATATGTGTTCTAATTCCTTGCGATTGCAAGGTTTTAGTTAAATAATCCATAGACCACATCAGAGGCTCTCCACCAGTAATCACAACAGTGTCAGAATATTTCTTTGCATTATTTACAATATTGTCAGCTGAAGTTGGAGGATGTATTTCGGCATTCCAACTTTCCTTAACATCGCACCAATGGCAACCAACATCACAACCTCCTATTCTAATAAAGTAAGCAGCTTTTCCTGTGTGAAACCCTTCTCCTTGAATTGTATAGAATTCTTCCATTAGCGGAAGAACTTTCCCTTGATCTATTAATTCTTTAACTTTTTCTGTCATGTTACTTCTTTACAGCAACCACCTCAATTTCAATTTTGGCACCTGCAACTAAATCGGCTGCAAATGTAGTTCTTGCAGGCTTATTATCCTTGAAAAAAGTACGATAAACTTCATTCATGGCAGCAAAATCATTGATGTCAGATAAAATTACAGTACATTTTAGTACATGATTCATATCTGAACCATTTGCTTCTAATACATCTTTGATGTTTATAAGTACTTGTTTGGTTTCTGCTTGAATACCTCCTTCTACCATTTTTCCAGCTTTATGATCTTTGCCTATTTGTCCTGTTAAAAACAAAAGTCCATCAAATTCAGTCGCATCAGAAAAAGGAGCACTATGTCTACTCTCATACTGAGATTTTAAGAAGTTTGGCGTCTTTTTTTGTTCTGTTTGACAAGAAAATAAAATAGAAATACTGAGTGTTAAAATGACAAGTTTGAGAGTTTTCATTAGTTGTAATTTAAAACTCAAAGATATGAAGAAGAAAAATCAATTTAAAAAGGTCTAAAGTGTTAATAATCAATAGAATTTTGTACATTTGCACTCCTTTTTACGAGAACAGGTTGGAAAAGGGTTTATAAATTTTAGAAACAAGTTTAATTTCTCTTTGCGTTATTATCGATAATAGCCTGAATAACAAAAAGATACAAAAAACATTTCAGCATGTCTGAAAAAACTAAAAAAGCTGAAGCTCCGGTAGAAGCTCCAGAAGTAAAAGAAGTAGCTACAGAAACTACTACAGTAGCAACTGAATCTCCAGAAGATTTTTTAAACAATTTTGATTGGCACAAATACGAAGAAGGTATTGAAGCTGTTGATGAATCAAAGTTAAAAGAGTTCGAAAAAGCGTTAGAAGGAACAGTAGGTTTCGTAAATGAGCGCGATGTAATTGAAGGTGTTGTTGTTAGAAAAACTGACAGAGACGCAATCATTGATATCAACTCTAAATCTGAAGGTGTTATCTCTTTAAACGAATTCCGTTACAATCCTAACTTAGCTGTTGGTGATAAAGTAGAAGTTTTAGTTGACAAGAGAGAAGATAGTACAGGACAATTAGTATTATCTCACAAAAAAGCAAGAGTAATTAAAGCTTGGGAGCGTGTAAACAATGCTCACGAAACAGGTGAAGTAGTAAACGGATTTGTAAAATGTAGAACTAGAGGTGGTATGATCGTTGATGTTTTCGGAATTGAAGCATTCTTACCAGGTTCTCAGATTGACGTAAAACCAATCCGTGATTACGATCAATATGTAGAGAAAACAATGGAATTCAAAGTGGTGAAAATCAATCACGAATTCAAAAACGTTGTTGTATCTCACAAAGCTCTTATTGAAGCTGATATCGAAATCCAAAAGAAAGAGATTATCGGTCAATTAGAAAAAGGACAAGTATTAGAAGGAGTTGTGAAGAACGTAACTTCTTACGGTGTATTTGTTGACTTAGGTGGTGTAGATGGATTAATCCACATTACAGATTTATCTTGGTCTAGAATCAACCATCCAAACGAGGTTGTAGAGTTAGATCAAAAATTAAATGTTGTAATCTTAGACTTTGATGATAGCAAGTCTAGAATTCAGTTAGGATTAAAACAATTATCTGCTCATCCTTGGGATGCTTTAAATGCTGACTTAAAAGTTGGTGATAAGATAACTGGTGATGTTGTTGTAATTGCAGATTACGGTGCATTTGTTGAAGTATCTGAAGGTGTTGAAGGATTGATTCACGTTTCTGAAATGTCTTGGTCTACTCACTTACGTTCTGCACAAGATTTCGTACAAGTTGGAGACAAAGTTGAAGCTCAGATTTTAACGTTAGATAGAGATGAGCGTAAGATGTCTTTAGGTATGAAACAATTACACCCAGATCCTTGGACAGACATTACTACTAAATATCCTGTAGGTTCTACTCATACGGGTACGATTAGAAATTACACAAATTTTGGTGTATTTGTAGAGTTAGAAGAAGGAATTGATGGATTAGTTTATATCTCTGATCTTTCTTGGACTAAGAAAATTAAGCATCCATCAGACTTTGTAACTGTTGGTGATAAATTAGAAGTTCAAGTATTAGAATTAGATGTAGAAGGACGTAAGTTAAACTTAGGTCACAAGCAAACTCAAGAAAATCCTTGGGATAAGCATGAAGAAACTTATGCAATCGATTCTATTCATGAAGGAACAATCAAAGAGAAAAATGACAAAGGAGCAGTTGTTGCTTTTGCTGATGGAGTAGAAGGGTTTGCACCAGGACGTCATTTAGAAAAAGAAGATGGTTCTAAGTTTGCTAAAGGAGATACAGACAAGTTCAAAGTATTAGAATTTAGTAAAGAATACAGAAGAGTAGTTGTTTCTCATACTGCAATCTTTAAAGAGCAAGAGAAGCGCAATGTAAAAGCTGCTGCTAAGAAATCTGCTGACGCACCAAAATCTACATTAGGAGATATCGGTGGATTGGCTGAATTAAAGAAGAAAATGGAAGGAGGAAAGTAATTTCTAACTTCTCTTCAATATAAAAAAACCCGTTGCATTGCAACGGGTTTTTGTTTTTTAATTCCCCTTCGCAGGTTTTGAAAACTTCGGAGGAGTTACTTTTTTCTTAGAAGGCAATTGCTTTAGCAATTCTGCAACCGCTCTTTCCAATTGAGGGTCTTTTCCTTGTGACAAAGACTTAGCATCCTGTCTCACTTTAATGTCTGGAGCCACACCTTTGTTCTCAGCAATCCACTCGTTTTTATTTGGATCAAAAACAGCGTTGTCTGGCGCGGTTAAAGAACCACCGTCAATCAATCTGTAGTGAGTAGAAGATTTTACCAATCCTCCCCATGTAGTCATACCAATGAGCTTTCCTGCATTTTGTTGTCTAAATACCCATGGGAAGAAGTCTCCACCTGAACCTGCTAACTCGTTAATTAATAAAACTTTTGGGCCTAAAATACCTGCGGGTAGTTTCATGGCTTTCCCGTTAGGAACTTCGTTGGTCAATCCAGCACGTAAACTACGAGTCATTAGGTCTACCATATAATCGTCTAGTAATCCACCACCGTTAAAACGCTCGTCAATCACAGCTCCTTCTTTATCTTGTTGCGCAAAGTAGTAACGATTGAAAGAAACATAACCAGGTCCACCTGTGTTAGGAACCCAAACATACCCCAAACGTCCGTTAGATAATTTGTCTACCAATCTTCTATTGTCTTCTACCCATGTTCTTTGGCGTAATCCGTTTTCACTTCTAATAGGTACAACGGTTTCTTTCCAAGAACCTTTAAAACTAGGTTCGCTATTGATGTGCAATACAGTTTGCTTTCCATTCGTTCCATCTAAATATTCATAGATATTATCATTGGTAGTAATTTCTTTTCCGTTGATTCCAACTATATAATTTCCATTCTTGATATTTAACCCAGGTGCATCTAAAGGACCCGATAAACCAGGGTTCCAACTTTCAGTAGTGTAAATTCTTCGGATTCTCCAACGGTTACTATTGGCAACTAAATCTGCCCCTAACATACCAACTTGAGATCTTTCTATGCTTGGGAAATCTCCTCCACGTACAAAACTGTGACCTACAGAAAGTTCTCCGTTTACTTGATCTAGAACGTAATTCAAGTCTGCTCTGTGCTTGATAAATGGTACTAAAGGAGCATATCTTTTGTAGACTGCTTTCCAATCTCTACCATGCATTCCAGGATCATAAAAATAATCTCTTTCATAACGATAAGCTTCCTCAAACATCTGTTCCCATTCTGCAATACGATCTAATTTCATTTGAAGACTAACAGACATTGTTTTTCCACTTTTTCCATTAGGTCCAGCTGCATTGATTACTTTCCAAGAACCACGAACTCTGGCAAGCATGTGTTTACCATTAGCAGTTACTACAATATTGCTTGAACCAGAAAGGAATGGTTTTGCCTTTTGGTCTTTTAATTTATACTTCTGTATAGAAGGGCCATTTGGACTATTTCCAGCAATGAAAACACTACCTTTTGGTCCAGCTACTAAATACCAATAATTTCCAGAGCGAATTCCTAATGGGAATGTTCTTCTAGCCAAGCCATCAAAATCAATGGTCATAGGCTTTGCAACTGGTTTTTTCTTTCCTCCTTTACTCTTTGAATCTTTCTTCTTATCGTCTTTTTTCTTTTCCCCTTTCTCTTTTTTTACTTCTTCCTCATCACTTTTAGGTTTGAAAGGAGAACTATCTTTTTTATCTAAGTTTACCACATAAGCGGCATAACTAGGGTCTGCTGTCATTGCACTTGTATTTGCCCATCCAGAACCTAAGGCAACATTGGTGCTTGCTAAAAAGTATAAGTGCTTTTTATCTAAATCCCATACAGGAGAAAAAGAATCAGCAAAAGGGTCAGTAATCGCTCTCTTAGTATTCGATTTTAGAGACCAAATATAGATTTGTCTAAAGTTGTTTTCTGCAGATTTTTCATAAGCAATCCAATTAGAATCTGGAGACCAGTTCAAACCAATTCGAGAGCGTTCAAGGTTGTTTCCACCTACGTCGATAGTTTGAACTTTTTTCGTTTCTAGATTTACTACTCTCATTCGAACATCATCATCTACAAAAGCAATGTGTTTTCCATCAGGAGACCATGTTGGATTCCAAGCCATTTTAGATTCGCCAATGGAGATTTTTGTAAGTTCAGAAGTTCCATCCTGATTAGAAAGATATAAAGCATACCCTTTTCTGTCTTTATCGGAGAACCAAGCAATTTGATCGCCTTTAGGAGACCAAATTGGAGCACGATCTGCAGTTCCAGAACTTTGAGTAATATTTCTAGCATCCCCATCTTTAACTGGAATGGTGAAAATCTCTCCACGAGATTCCATAATAGCTCTTTTTCCATTTGGAGATAAAGAAGCAGATCTAGCAGATCTTGTTACATTTTGCCATTTTGTTTCAGTCCAAGGAAAATCACCAACAACATTTATTTTCAATCGATTTGATTTTCTAGAACTAATATCATAGGTATGTAGATACCCGTCTCGTTCGTAAACCAATGTGTTTTTATCTCCAGAAAGCCATTTGATGTCTGAGCCTTTAAACTTGGTCACTTGTGTTAAGCTTTTGCTTTTGGTATTGTATTTCCAAATATTCATTACCAAATCTCTATCTGACAAGAAGTAAATATCATCACCTAACCATAAAGGCTGAACATCTGTAGTATTTGTATGAGGTAATAATATTTCTTCTGAAGTTTTGATATCCAAAATAATTAAAGGCGTATTTTGGCCTCCTCTATAAGCTCTCCATTCAGTATCCCATCTACTCATTTTATCAATAATCATTTTCTTTCCATTTGGAGAATATGAACCATTGAAACCCCACTGTTCTGAGATTAAACTTGGAGCACCACCTTTGACTGGAACTGTCCATAATCGATTATAAGGTCTAGGAGCTGTTTCACGAGAACTCACATACAAAACTGATTTCCCATCATTGGTCCAGCCCCGTACTCCAGATCCATTAGGATGCCATGTTAGTCGTTTTGGTTCACCTCCATTAATAGAAACTACATATACAGAAGCGGTTCCTGATCTGTTTGATGTAAAAGCAATCCATTTTCCATCTGGAGAGATTTTGGGGTTTGCTTCTTGAGCAGGAGTACTAGTAATTCTTCTTGCGTTTTTTGTTCCTAAAGTGTTTACCCAGATATCTCCACCGTAAGAAAAAACTACATGAGTAGAGTTGATATCAGGTTGTCTGAGAAGTCTAGTTTCTTGGGCATTAGAATTTTGATTTCCAAGAAAAAGAGAAATGAAGAAAATCCCTAAGATTTTAAAAAACTTAGAGTTCTTAAGAGTTTTGAATACCATAGTTAAGATGTTTGGTTAAAGAACTTAAAGATAGGAAAAAACGTTCCTAGAAAAATGTTAAAAACTCTAAGATTGCTTTTGTGAATATTTCGATTTTAGAAAATGAATTCTTCCGAAAAAAATTATCTTTGTTGAGCTTAAAAAAACATCAATGACATTAATCAAATCAATCTCAGGAATTAGAGGAACAATAGGAGGAAAAGTAGGAGATAATTTAACGCCTTTAGATGCAGTAAAATTTGCATCTGCATACGGTACTTTTATCAAGAAAAGAAATCCAAATAAAGATAAAATTACTGTGGTTTTAGGAAGAGATGCTCGTATTTCTGGAAAAATGATTAGTAGTTTGGTTGCAAACACTTTGGTTGGTTTGGGAATTGATGTTGTAGATTTAGGTTTGTCTACCACACCAACTGTAGAAGTTGCAGTTCCTTTGGAAAAAGCAGAAGGAGGTATTATTCTAACAGCAAGCCACAATCCAAAACAATGGAACGCATTAAAATTATTAAATGAAAAAGGAGAATTTTTAAGTGGAGTAGATGGCGAGAAAATTTTAGCTGCTGCAGAAAAAGATGATTACAGTTTTTCTGAAGTTGATGATTTGGGTAGTTATTCCAAGAAACCAGGTTATATCAATAAGCATATTGAAGAAGTTTTAGCATTAGAATTGGTAGATGTTGATGCCATAAAAAAGGCTGGATTTAAAGTCGTTGTTGATGGTGTGAATTCTACAGGAGGAATTGCAATTCCTGCACTGTTAAAAGAATTAAATGTAGAATGTATAGAACTGTATTGTGAACCTAACGGACATTTCCCTCATAATCCTGAGCCTTTAAAAGAACACTTAACGGATATTTCTGAATTGGTTGTGAAAGAAAAAGCTGATTTCGGAATTGTGGTTGACCCAGATGTAGACCGTTTAGCTTTGATTTGTGAAGATGGATCTATGTTTGGAGAAGAATATACATTGGTTGCTTGTGCAGATTATGTCTTAGGCCAAAAAGGAGGAGGAAATACAGTTTCTAACTTATCTTCATCAAGAGC
The DNA here is from genome assembly GCF_040151415.1 of Pseudotenacibaculum sp. MALMAid0570. Lineage (NCBI taxonomy): Bacteria > Pseudomonadati > Bacteroidota > Flavobacteriia > Flavobacteriales > Flavobacteriaceae > Pseudotenacibaculum > Pseudotenacibaculum sp. MALMAid0570. Next base: position 132,382 of record NZ_JBDKWF010000043.1, on the reverse strand, counting down.
ATTAAGAGATGTTACTCAAAAACATGGAGGAACATACACAGCTAGTGCGGTAGGAGAGGTGAATGTAGTGATAAAAATGAAAGAAACTAATACTGTTATTGGTGGAGAAGGGAACGGAGGAATTATTTATCCAGCTTCACATTACGGAAGAGACAGTCTGGTTGGGGTGGCATTATTCTTATCTCACTTGGCTAAAAAACAAATTTCTTGTAAAGCCTTAAGAGATAGCTATCCAAGTTATTTTATGAGTAAAAATAAAATTCAGTTGACACCTGAAATAGATGTAGATCAAATCTTAAAAGACATGGCTACAAAGTATGCCAATGAAGATATCAATACAATTGATGGTGTGAAGATAGATTTTGAAAAAGAATGGGTACATTTACGCAAGTCTAATACCGAACCAATCATTCGAATTTATACTGAAAGCGATTCACAAGAAAATGCGAATGCTTTGGCTGAAAGAATTATTAAAGAAATCAAAGAAATTATAGCATAATCATGGCTTCTTCATTAGAACAATATTTCAAACCGTTTAGAGATCAAATTATAGGAATTGATCAGACTTTTGATTCTCCTTATGGAAAACAGCATCTAATTTATACAGATTGGACTGCTAGTGGTAGATTATATCGACCTATAGAAGAGAAAATAATGAATGAGTTTGGCCCTTTTGTAGCCAATACTCATACAGAGACTTCAACTTCAGGAGCTGCAATGACTCTTGCATATCATGAGGCGAGAAATATTATTAAGAAACATGTAAATGCTGATAAAAATGATGTTTTAATTACTGAAGGGTCAGGAATGACAGGAGTAGTTAACAAATTTCAAAGAATCCTTGGATTAAAAGTTTCTGAGAATTTGAAAGATCATACTACCATTCCTGAAGATATTAGACCTATTGTTTTTGTTTCTCATATGGAGCATCATTCTAATCAAACATCATGGTTAGAAACTATTGCTGATGTGGAAGTTGTTCCTTGTAATGATGCTGGATTGGTCTGTTTGCATAAATTTGAAGAATGCATTCAAAAACATCAACATAGAAAATTAAAAATTGCTTCGGTAACTTCTTGTTCTAATGTAACAGGAATTAAAACTCAATATCACGAAATTGCAAAATTGATTCATAAATACAATGGATTGTGTTTTGTTGATTTTGCTTGCTCTGGACCTTATGTAGACATAAATATGCATCCTGAAGATGAGGATGCTTCTTTAGATGCAATCTTCTTTTCTCCTCATAAATTTTTAGGAGGACCAGGAAGTTCTGGAGTTTTAATTTTTAATAAAAAACTGTATAAAAATTTAGTTCCAGACAATCCAGGAGGGGGAACCGTAAGTTACACTAACCCTTGGGGTGATCATGATTACTTTGATGATGTAGAAACTAGGGAAGATGGTGGTACTCCTGCTTTCTTACAAACCATTCGTATAGCACTTTCTATTCAATTGAAAGATCAAATGGGTACTAAGAAGATGGAAGAAAGAGAGAACGAAATGAATGCTAAAATGTTTGAAACTTTAGAGTCGATTCCTAATGTTCAAATATTAGCACCTAATCATAAAGAACGTTTAAGTATATTCTCATTCTATTTAGAGAATGTTCATTTTAATTTGGTAGTTAAATTATTGAATGATCGTTTTGGAATTCAAACTAGAGGAGGTTGCTCTTGTGCTGGTACTTATGGACATTTTTTGTTAAATGTAGATCAAGAAACATCGTATAGTATCAAAGACCAGATTATTGAAGGATGTTCTACCGAAAAACCAGGTTGGATTCGTTTATCAATTCACCCAACAACTACTGATGCTGAATTGGATTACATTTGTTCTTCGTTAAAAGAGTTGTGTGCAAATATTGATGATTGGAGTAGTGATTATGAATACGATATGAATAAGAATGATTACGTTCACAAATCTGCAACTCCGGTTGAAAAGAAACTAGTAGCAGATTGGTTCTCTATAATCTAAAATGTAACAATTGATTAATAATTTAATGAATTGTTATGATACATTTTGCAAATAAAAAAGAATTAACAGATAAACTTATCTGATTATTATTGCCATTCTTTTGGCACTTTATCTCGATGCTTAAATCGTTTATGAGACCATAAATAATATTCTGGTTGGGCGTGAATGTTTCGCTCTGTAATTGCTAAATATTTATCTGTTACTTTATAATCTTCAAAATCTCTTGGCGTTTCTGTAATGGTCTCGAAGGTTACTTCAAAATACCCTCTTTTGATTTTTTTGATAGAGTAGTTTACAACAGCCATATCAAATTTCTTTGCCAACATCTCAGCTCCAGTATGAATAGGAACTTTCACACCCATAAATTCAGACCAATAATGGGTCTTATGTACTTGTGGAGATTGATCACTTAAAAGTAAGTATAAACCTTGTACGTTGTTGTCAAAGTTCTTTGCCATAGACTTAATGGTCTCTGTAGTTTTGTATCCAATAAAACCAAATTTCATTCTAGAGTCTTTTACTGTCTTATCAAAGTACTTATTACCAATTCGAGTATAGGCTCCAAAACATTGAATATCTACAAATAAAGGAATACTAATAGACCATTCCCAGTTGGCTTGATGAGCACCAACAAAAGCAATACTTTTTCCTCTTTTATGTAAATCGTTTATTAATTCAGGGTTTTTGTATACGTATCGTTTAGAGATTTCTTTTTTACTTATAGTAAAAGCTTTAATACTTTCTACAAAAATATCAGTAAAGTGTCTGAAAAACTTCTTTCTAATTGATTTTAGTTCACTTAACTCTTTTTCAGGAAAAGCCAATTTTAAATTTTCCAAAACAACTTCCTTTCTATATCCTATAATATAGTAGAAAAGAAAGTAGAAAAAATCAGAGATCATATATAATACTCTCATAGGTAAGAGAGATAACAACCAAATGATAGGATATGTTAAAGCGAAAACTAAAAACTGCATTCTTAAAATTTATTGAGCAAATATCGTATATAAATTTGTAACAGCATACGATGATTCTTCTCTTTTCGTTATGTTTGTGACATGCTAGAAAATACAAACCCTATTGTTTTATTATTAATTGTTGTTACTGTTTTAACTTCTATTAAAGGATTTAGCGATTATGCTTTTTTTGAAAAGTTTAAATTTCAAGTTACTAGAATTTTAAACGGAGAAAAGATTCGCATGGTAAGCTCCGGTTTTTTGCATGCAGACTGGCTTCATTTAGGATTCAATATGTATGCTCTATATCTTTTTGGTGATATTGTAGCATTTCAGTTAGGTAACTTTTCTTTTCTAATCATCTATTTTGGAAGTCTACTAGCTGGGAGTGTTTACTCTTTATACTATCATAAAAAAGAACCATATTACAGTGCCATAGGTGCCTCAGGAGCTGTTTCTGGAGTTGTATATTCTTGTATTATGCTATATCCTGAAATGGAGCTGATGCTTATCTTAATTCCAGTTCCAATACCTGGATATATTTTTGGAGTTGCCTACCTTTTATATTCTATGTATGGAATGAAAAAACAATTAGGAAACATTGGGCATTCTGCCCATTTAGGCGGGGCTATTGGTGGTTTTGCTTTAACATTGATTATTTTCCCACAGATATTTACAATCAATCAGATGATGGTAATTATCTTATCGATACCCATTCTAATCTTACTTTTCTTTGGGAAGAAATTGAATATTTAAAGATTGTATGCGATTCATATCCTTTTTTATAATTATCAGCTTTCTATTTCTAAGCAAAAGTTACGCACAGAAAGATTCTATTGATGTAAGAAAACACAATAAAAATTTCTTAAAAGTAAATGCAATTCCTATTTCTTTGATTACTGTAGGTACATTAATAAGTACCAGCAAATTTGAAAAAGATTTTCAAACAAGTGTAAGAAATTTTGTGGGAAATGATTTTAATTCTCAGTTAGATAATTATACAAGATATGTTCCCATTGCTGAGATAGCAATTGCAGATGTACTAGGAGTTCGTTCTAAAAATCATTGGTTTGACCAAGCAAAGAATTGGACTATATCTTGGTTTCTCACAGATCAAATAACATTCAAACTCAAGAAATGGATTCGAAAACCAAGACCTTCTAATTTTGATCGATTCTCTTTTCCTTCAGGACATACATCTTTTGCTTTTATGAATGCAGAAGTTTTGTATAATGAATTTAAAGATAGTTCACCATGGCTTGCTTACAGTGGTTATGTTTTTGCCTCAGGAACTGGTGCGTTAAGGATTATGAATAACGCACATTATTTAAGCGATGTTTTAGTTGCTTCAGGAATTGGAATATTAATCACAAAAATGGTGTACTGGTTAGACCCTATTATCAAGTGGAATCCGTTTAAAAAAATAAAAGGAGTTACTTTTTTTCCTCAGAAGTATGAAGGAAGGACAGGCTTTTACTTTGCTTTAAGGATATAAAAAAAGTCTTATCAATTATGATAAGACTTTTTTGAGCGGGAGACCGGGTTCGAACCGGCGACATTCAGCTTGGAAGGCTGACGCTCTACCAACTGAGCTACTCCCGCTGATAGACCCTGCAAATATAAAATCATTTTTTATTTAGGCAATGAAAAAAGTATAAATCAATAAAATTGTTGATTTTCTCTTAGAACCTTCAACATATGAAAACCGAATATTTCATACCCTTCGTTATAATAGAACTTATGTGATTTTCTATTCTCAACATAGGTGTTTAATTCAATGGCTTCACAGCCTTTAGATTTTGTATACTCGTGAATCCATTGAAAGAATTTTTTCCCAAGTCCTTTATTTCGGTGTTTTTCATCAATAACCACATGATCTGGTTCTACAGTTTTTCCAATGTAGTGTCTGGTGGAATACCAAAGACCAGAAATCCCTATCAGCTCATTGTCTAAATACATACCAATACATTCGTAATGAGGAAGTTTAATCATTTCTTTAAACCTACTTTCTAGCAAATCTTGAGGAGTTTTATGATTGATTTTTCTTATTAGAGGAATAACGTCTAATATTTTTTCCTCTCTTAAACTTTTAATATCTAGAACCATACAAATGTTTTGGTAAAGATATTATTTGTCTTTTTTTAATCAAATGAAATGTAAACCTAAATTTTTAAGACTACATTATTTCCTAATTATTTAAACTTAGAATAGCCTGAAAATACCTTTCAGCAACTAGTAAAGCTCCATCTTGAGAATAATGAACATCATCAAATAAATAAAAGTCTTGCCAGTCTTTAGCCATATCTACTGTAATAACAGTAGAGTTTTGAGTAGTTTGTTCATTTGTTAAGTTAATAACTTTACTATTTAATTCATTAAGTACTTGCCAAAGAGAGTTGGTCATAATATCTGATTTTCCAGGAGCTATTTGTTCAATAATTATAATAACATCAGGATTCATTACTTGAATGAAATCAACAATAAGGTTGATGTTTTGTATAATCTGATTTACATCTACATTTAATAACAAATCATTACCTCCAATACCTAATAATACAATATCAGGAACATTATGGGGATCTATTATTTGTGTAAAATAGCTCAAAATATTTGCAGACGTAAATCCTCCATAACCTGCATGATGGGGATCAAAAGATTGATTCTGATAATTCGGTTGACTAGTTAAGTCGGTTTTTGGACCAATAAAATCAAAATCTATTTCCTCATGTATTAATAATTTCCATAGATCATATCTATAACTCTGAAAACCTTGTAAGGAATTAGAACCAGCTACTCTAGAATCTCCAATAGGCATTATTTTTAAAGTTATTGAATCTCTTGTTATGATGTTGTTGTCATCTCGTTGACATGAGCTTAAGATGATTAATATTAGAAAAAAGATAATAGTAACTAATAATAAAAGAAATAGTTTTTGAATTTTTTTTTCACGCATGAATAACTATTTTGTTGCTCAACAAATTTATGGTTCACAATCCAAGAATAGCAATTCATTAAGTATGCAAAAAGGGATGCTTTTTAAAAATAATTTTATTAGATATAAATTCATTTTTTGTAAATAATCAAATATCTTGTAAGAAATTAAGATGTTTTTTCGACATTAAACAAAATGCGATAATAGGTTTATTCGTAAAACATATAAAATTAACTACCATGAAAACATTAAAGTTTCTTATAACCCTAGTCTTTATTTCTCTAAATATTAGTGTGAGTTCCCAAAATAGAGAAGTAAAAATTGAAGTAACAAAAATTACTGAACAGTTTTATATGTTGAAAGGGCAAGGGGGAAATATTGGACTCTTTATTGGAGAAGATGCTATTTTTATGATTGATGATCAGTTTGCACCACTAACTCCAAAAATTTTGGAAGCTATTAAAAAAATTACTCCCCAAAAAGTAGATTATTTAATTAACACACATTGGCATGGTGATCATACTGGAGGAAATGAAAACATGGCAAAAGAAGGAGCTCTAATTGTAGCTCACGAGAATGTTAGAAAAAGAATGTCTAAAGAAAGTACAAGGAGAGGAAGAAAAATTCCTGCATCACCAAAAGAAGCATTACCTGTAATTACTTTTGATAAAGATGTTACTTTTCATATCAATGGAGATGATATCTTGGCAACGCATATTCATAATGCTCATACAGATGGTGATGCTCTGGTATATTTTGCTAACAATAATGTGCTGCATACTGGAGATAGTTATTTTCAAACAGGCTTTCCTTATATTGATTTAACCTCAGGTGGTAGTATAGATGGATATATTTCTGGAATTGAAAAAATGATTATGCTTGTTGATGATGAAACGAAAATAGTACCTGGGCATGGAACAGTTTCTTCTAAAAAAGATCTTGAAGAATATTTAGTAATGCTAAGAACGCTGAAAAATAGAGTTGAAGCCGAGATTAAGAAAGGGAAGACTTTAGAGGAAGTAAAAAAGAATACAAACATTACTAAAGGATATGAATCTAAAAGTTGGTGGATTACTTCAGAAAGAATAAGAGAAACAATATTTAGAAGTTTAAATAAGCAATAAAAAACGAGGTCAAAAGACCTCGCTTTTTATTTCAAAAGATTGCGCCATCAGTTAATTGAATTTTGTACTTTTAGTTGACTTTATAAAAGCAATTGATTACTGCCAATATGACTACTCAAATTAGGCTTATTTTAATTCTGTTACTTGCCATTTACGGTTGTAAAAACTCAAAAAACACGCATAAGTATACAAACAACTTAATAAAGGAAACTAGTCCTTATCTTTTGCAGCATGCACACAATCCAGTCAATTGGTATCCTTGGGGAGAAGAAGCCTTAAATCTTGCAAAAAAAGAAAAAAAACTCATCTTAATTTCTGTTGGTTATGCCTCATGTCACTGGTGTCATGTAATGGAAAAAGAGAGTTTTGAAAATGAAGAGGTAGCTAAGATCATGAATGAAAACTTTATCAATATTAAAGTTGATAGAGAAGAACATCCCAATGTAGATAAGTTATACATCAATGCAGTACAATTAATGACTGGTAATTCTGGTTGGCCTTTAAACTGCATTGCACTTCCAGACGGAAGTCCAATTTGGGGAGGAACTTATTTTGAGAAAGAAGAATGGATAAAGAACATTCAGCAAGTTGTAAAAGTATATGAAGAAGAACCAGAAAAAATCATAGAATATTCAAAGAAAGTAAAGCAAAATCTACAACCACCTCAGTTAATAATTTCAAACAATAAAAAGATTAAGTATACAGATGAGTATCTAAATGAGAATATTGAAACATGGAAACCTTTTTTTGATACTCAATTCGGTGGTACAAAGGGTGAAGTAAAGTTTCCAAAACCGAATACTCAACATTTTTTATTGCGCTATTCATACCAAAAAGACGATAACTCATTAAAGGAATATGTTCATACAACACTCAATAAAATTGCCTTAGGAGGTATTTATGATCATATTAGTGGAGGTTTTTCTAGATATACAATAGACTCTAAATGGCACATCCCGCATTTTGAGAAAATGCTCTATGATAATGGACAATTGGTTAGTTTGTATTCTGATGCATTTTTAGCTACTAAAAATGAATTGTACAAAGAAGTAGTTTATGAAACACTCTCTTTTGTTGAAAGAGAAATGATGAGTGAAAATGGAGGCTTTTATTCTTCGCTTAACGCCGATAGTAAAAACAATGAGGGTCATGAAGAAGAAGGAGCCTATTATGTTTGGGAAAAACAAGAGTTAGAAAAGATTCTTAAAGAAGATTTTCAACTTTTTTCTTCCTACTATAATATCAATTCATACGGGTATTGGGAAAAAGAGAAATATCATCTTATTCGAAATGAAACGAAAAACGAATTTGCTAAGAAAAATGAAATTTCTATAACTCAATTGAATAGTAAGCTTAATTCATGGAAAGAGAAATTAACGAAAGCTAGAGAGAAAAGAGAGCGCCCTAAATTAGATGATAAAATCTTAACATCATGGAATGCTATTATGCTCAGCGGTTATATTGATGCTTATAGAGTATTTGAAAATTCTCATTTTTTAGATATAGCTATAAAGAATGCAACTTTTATCAAGAACAATTTAATTGATGCCGAAGGAAAACTATATAGAAGCTACAAAGAAGGAAAACTTAAAATTGAAGGATATTTAGAAGATTACGGAACACTTATAAAGGCCTACATAAATCTATACCAAGTAACTTTTGATGAACAATGGTTATTACTAGCAAAAAAACTAACTGATTTTACCTTGAGTAATTTTTATGATTCTAAAACCAAACTTTTCTTTTACAACGCTAAAGACAGTCAAATTTTAGTAACAAAGAATATAGAATTAGAAGACAATGTAATTCCTTCATCAAATTCTATCATGGCTAAGAATCTGTTTTTATTAGGACATTTCTTTGGAAATAAAGAATATTTGGAAAAAAGTGAACAGATGCTATCTAAAGTACATTCACAAATCACTGAACACCCATATTTATATGCAAACTGGTTGGATTTGTATTTAAATTTAAGGGGCCCTTTTTATGAAGTTGCCATATTAGGAGCAGAGTCAAAAAAAAGGAGAGCAGAAATAGACAAAGAATACAAGCCTAATAAGTTGTTTAGTGGCACCACTCAAAAAAGCGACATCTTTTTACTGAAAGATAGAGAGGTAGATGGAGAAACAATTATTTATGTTTGTGAGAGTAATACTTGTAAATTGCCAACCAGTAAGAGCCATGTTGCTCTTAGTTTACTTAAAAATAAATAAGAACATTAAGATCTGACTTCTCTTTCTCCAGTATGATCAATTCCTTTTTCTCGTTCTAAAACAATCATTTTTTCTGGTCGGTAATTGGTAATAAATGCTCTTCTACTTAGTGATGTACTATTGCCTCTACTGTAATGCAATGTATTACCATGATGGATAACACAAGACCCAGATTTTAGTTCAATAGGAATTGAATTCTCTTCAAAACCTTCACATTGTAAAGCACCTTTATTTTCTTTTTGTTGATGAGGTAAAGTAGATTGTAAATGAGACTTTGGAGTATACCACATACACCCATTATCAATAGAAGCATCATCAATTGCTGTCCAGAAACTCAAAGCTCTCTTATCTGGCATATCTATCCAGTATGCAGCATCCTGATGCCATGGAGTAGGAGTGTAGGTATAAGGAGCTTTGTTAATTAGCATATCAAAATCTAATTTTAGATCATTACCTAATAAAGATTTTGCTATTTGTTGTGTTTTTAGATGGATGGGTTTGTTTAAAAGTTCTGGGAAAACTTTACTCGGAACCATTATTTGAGTAATCTTTTCAATAGCATCATCTTCTAAACCAGACAAATCCGATCGATACTTTGAAGCATCAATACTATTGCTTAAAAAATCATCATAGACTTTTTTATAGTAAACAACTTCTTCTTTAGAAATAAGGTCATTTATCACTAAAAAGCCTTCACTTTTAAAAAATTCTATCTCTTTTTCGGTAACGCTAATCATCTCTTTATACTTTGATAAAAATTCTTTTTCTATACAAGAAAAAACCTAGAAATAGATAAAATAAAGTAACCGTTAACGCATAGAACAAAGATGATAATTGAGAGCTTAAAAAAGAAAAATCAAAAAGATGATGATACAGCCAAGAATGGATATTTTTAGTATCGCTAAGTTTTGTTAGGTAAAAAATTTTAGAGATGAAACTAGATAAAAAGTAGATGGTTATGGCATTCATGCCCACATACTTAAAAATACTTCCAAACTTTAAAGACCTTACATCTGTTAAATAATAAATAATGGCCAAAATTAATGTTGCCCAGCCTGCAGTTACAAGAACAAAACTACTGCTCCAAATAGCCTTATTAATAGGAAATACAATATCCCAAAGATATCCTAGAATTAAGAAAAGGATAGCGATAAAAAATAAAATTCTCTCTTTATAATTTGATAATGAGGATAAAAGGTTACCAATTAAAATTCCTATAAGACAAGTTACAATTGATGGAATTGTGCTGATCAACCCCTCTGGATCATAATCTGTCTTCCACATATGCTTTCCTAAGATGTTAGAATCTAAATACATTGTCCAGTTATTTGATGCACGATCAAATGTTGGAGTAGAACCATCAGGTAATGGGACATAACCCAAGAAAACCCAATACAAGAGTAAAATTAAAATAGATACTGCTAGTAATGCTTTCCAATTTAAATTGAGGAATAAAATAGAGGAGATTAAAAAAACGATTCCAATTCGTTGTAAAACACCAGGTATTCTCAACACTTCATAATCTGTAAAAAAAGGAGAATAGGGCAGAAACCAATTTAGAAATAAACCAAGACCAATTAATTTTAAACTGCGTATAATTATTTTACGATAGGTTTCTCTAGATCTATTTTTACTCTTATAAGCATATGATATAGAGATTCCAACAATAAATAAAAAGAAAGGAAAAACTAAATCAGTTGGAGTTAAACCATGCCAATTTGCGTGCAATAAAGGCGCATATACATGACTCCAAGTACCAGGTGTGTTGACCAAAATCATTGCTGCAATGGTAAACCCGCGCAGAATATCAACAGATTCAACACGCTGTCTCATCTTATAAAATTTTAGAACTTATTTTCGACCAAGTTCTCTTTAATAAATAGCCACTAGTGATGGCTGCAATTGTTAATGATATAGCCAAAGTTGTTTCGCCATAAATCCAATATCCAGTTGCAAATAAGCAACTATAGATTAAAACACAACCTAAGAGCATTGCTATAATACCAGAAGGAACACTCCAACCTTCATTTTCATCTACAATCTCTACATTATCTTTTTTGGCTTCATTGATAACTTTTGACCAGCCAGGACCTCCAGGTTGAATCTTCTTGTAGAAGTTTCTAAGAATATCACTGCTTTCTGGTTTTGTTGTATACATTGCAATTAACCAAGTACTTGTTGTAAGTAAAACAATTAGAGGGAATTTAGCCCACTCTGGGAAAACTCCAGAGCTTTCGTGAAACAAATAGTCTCCAATAGGAGTAAAATTTATAAGAAGAGAAATAATACCAGAAGAAAACATAGCTACAATTTCTGTCCATGCATTAATTCTCCACCAAAACCAACGTAAAATAAAAATCAATCCTGTACCAGCTCCAAACATTAAAATTGCATCAAAAAGCTGAAGAGCATTTTGTAGTACAAGTGCAAGTAATGCGCTGAAAACCATTAAGGCAACAGTAGAAATTCTACCTACAGCAACTAATTTTTTCTCAGAAGCATTAGGATTGATTTGTTGTTTGTAAAAATCATTCACAATGTATGAGGATCCCCAATTTAAATGTGTAGAAATCGTACTCATATATGCAGCAACTAAAGAGGCCAAAACCAAACCTAATAATCCACTAGGAAGTTTTGTTAACATAGCTGAATATGCTAAATCATGACCTAATTTATCATTTGCTACATTAGGAAATGCTTCTTGAATACTAGCAATATCTGGAAAAACAACCAAAGATGCTAAAGCCACAATAATCCATGGCCAAGGACGTAGTGCATAGTGCATAATGTTAAAAAAGAAGGTAGCTCCCATGGCATGATTTTCATCTTTTGCAGCTAACATACGTTGAGCGATATAACCACCACCTCCAGGTTCTGCTCCAGGATACCAAGCGCTCCACCATTGAACTGCTAATGGTATAATTAATAATGTAATCAATGCTGTTTTATCATTAAAATCAGGTAAAATAGAAAGTTTACTAGCTACATTCTCATTTGCCATCAATGCTTCTAAACCACCCACTTCAGGGATATTCACCAAATAATAAGCAGCACCAATGGCTCCTCCCATGGCAACAAAAAACAAAATAAAATCTGTATACACTACACCTTTAAAACCTCCAACGGCACTAAAAATAACAGTTATCAACCCAGCACTTATAACAGTTTCCCAAGGTTCTAAGCCTAACATAATCTGGCCTATTTTAATGGCAGCTAAAGTTACGGCAGACATAGCCATAACATTGAAAATTATTCCTAAGTATACAGCCCTAAATTTTCTTAAAAATTTTGCTGGTGCACCACCGTAACGTAATTCGTAATATTCAATATCAGTATTTACTGCTGACTTTCTCCACAATTTGGCATATACAAAAACAGTTAATAATCCCGTAATTAAGAAAGCCCACCATACCCAGTTTCCAGAAACTCCATTTTTTCTCACAATATCTGTAACTAAGTTAGGTGTGTCTGTAGAAAAAGTAGTAGCAACCATAGACAAACCCAGCAACCACCAGGGCATGCTTCTGCCTGAAAGGAAAAACTCTGTAGAGTTTTTTCCCGATTTCTTAGAAACATAAATACCAATAAAAAGAGTTAATGCAAAAAATGAAATTATAAGAACTATGTCTAGTGTGGATAACTGAACCATAAAAGTTTTTTTTAACGCTGTTCAATGTACCAAAAAATATTAATTACGGTTTAATTTTTTCTACCATCAACATAAAATGACTGATAAACGTTTAGATAATACTATAAAAATGAATGAGAACTAATCAGAATAATTACTTTTGAATAATTGAAATACACACTTATGAGTAAACTCACTTTAGTGATTTTAGCGGCAGGAATGGGAAGTCGTTATGGAGGCTTAAAACAATTAGATGAGATGTCTGAGAATGGAGATACAATTATTGATTTTTCTATATATGATGCCATAGAAGCCGGATTTTCAAAAATAGTTTTTGTTATTAGAGAGAGCTTTAAGGAAGATTTTAAAAGCTTATTTGACAAGAAATTAGCTGGAAAAGTAGAAGTTGCTTATGTATGTCAAGAATTACATAATATCCCAAAAGAATTTTTGAATTCGGATAGAATAAAGCCTTGGGGAACAGGTCATGCAATGTTGATGGCAAAAGAAGAAGTAAATGAAAATTTTGCAGTTATTAATGCTGATGATTATTATGGAAAAGAAGCTTATGTGAAAATGGCAGATCAATTGAATGCTACCAATGCTTCAAGTAAAGAATACTTTATGGTAGGATACCAACTAAAGAATACAATTTCAAAATTTGGATCAGTATCTAGAGGTCAGTGTTATATGAATGATAATCAATTTTTAGAAAAAATAATTGAGCGTACACATATAGAAAAGAATAATGGAGGGCTTTACTACAAAGATGATACAGGAAATGAATGCCTGATGGATAATGATACTGTGGTGTCTATGAATTTTTGGGGGTTTACCACAAGCATTTTTCAGTTCTTAGAAAGAGAGTTTACAACTTTTCTAAAGGAAAACAGCAAAGAACTAAGATCAGAGTTTTTTATTCCTTTACTAGTTGATACTTTGATCCGTAATAATGAAGCTAAAGTACAAGTGTTAGAGTCCAACTCTAAGTGGTTAGGTGTTACCTACAAAGAAGATAAACCTCATGTAGTTGAGGAAATTCTCAAATTAAAAAGACAAGGAGTTTACCCTAATCAACTTTGGTAAGAATGAATATTGAAAAGATATTTCATCAATTTCAACATCACTCAAGTTTTGTTACTGGAGAAGAACTTACTTCTGGTCATATTAATGATACTTATTTAATAAAAACTCAACAAAAACCCTATTATATTTTACAAAGAATCAATTCTTCTGTTTTTAAAGATGTTTATGGATTGATGAATAACAAAGTTTTGGTAACAAAGCATTTACGCTCTAAATACAATAATACAAAAGAATACCAGACGATTACTTTTATCCCTACGCTAGATCAACACTATTGTTACAAAGACGAAAAGGAAGGTTATTGGAACTTGATGACTTTTATTGATGATAGCAAAAGTTTCGAAAGAGTAACTAATAGAAATCTTGCCAAGGAAGCAGGAAAATTATTTGGAAGTTTTGTAAATAATACGCATGATATAGATGTTGATCAACTGGTAGAAACTATCCCTAATTTCCATCATATGAAATTTAGGTTTGCAGAATTCGATACTGCTTTAAAAAATGCTTCAGAAGAAAGAAAATTAGTTAGTTCAGATGAAATAAGAAGAGTAAACCTTCTAAAGGAAGAAATGCTCACCTTAGATGGTTTAACAGAAACAGGGCAAATACCAACAAGAGTTACTCATAACGATACCAAAATATCCAACGCTTTGTTTGACAAAAATGATAAAGCAATTTGTGCCATAGATTTAGATACTGTAATGCCAGGAATTATACATTATGATTTTGGCGATGCAATTAGAACCATTTGTACCAATGCTGATGAAGATGAGAAAGATCTATCTAAAGTGACCTTTAATCTTGAGTTTTATAAAGCTTTTACTGAAGGTTTTTTATCATCATTAACACACATAACAGAGATAGAAGCAAATTACCTAGCGTTTAGTTCTAAAGTAATGACGTTTATTATGGGGCTTAGAATGCTTACAGATTTCTTAAATAACGATGTGTACTATAAAACTAAATATGACACTCATAATTTAGATAGAGCAAGAAATCAGTTTAAATTAATAGAAGAAATGAATTTGCATTTTAATCAAATGCAAATGATTGTTAAGGAGTATTTAAAATAACCTTTTTAGCGTGATTTAAATATTTCCTACCAATAGGAATTCTTTTAGAGTCAATTTCAACTAAATTACCTTCAACAGAATTTATTTTATTAATTGCTATGGTATACGACCTGTGTATTCTTAGGAAGTCATCTTTGGGAAGTTCTTCAGTAATACTTGTTAAAGATTTATGTACAAGATGGTCGCCAACGTTCGTAAATACCTTGATGTAATCTTTCAGGCTTTCTATATATAAGATGTCTTTAAAAAAGATTTTCACCAATTTTTTATCAACCTTTAAAAAGAAAAATGAATCGCTATTTGAATCTTCATTTTTTACAATTCCTTTTTGTGTATATACCCGTTGAGTAATTTTATTGATAGCCTTTAAAAAGCGATTAAAAGGAATTGGTTTTACAAGATAATCCAATACATCAAGATCAAAACTTTCAACGGCATATTCTCTATAAGCAGTAGTAATAACTATATTAGGCTTTACTTCTAAGATTTTAATGAAATCTAACCCGTTCATTTTAGACATATTAATATCTAAGAAGATGACATCAATTTTTTCTTGTTTTAAAACAGGTAAAGCTTCGATAGGATTGTTAAATGTATCAACTACTTTAAAATTCTGAAATTCCTCAAGGTGCTTTTGAATGATCTTAATAGCCAAAGGCTCATCATCCACTATAATACATTTTATATCCACTTTTTTGTAGTTTTCAACGACCTAAAATTACAATTAAATCACTTTTATTTAAACATTTTTTAATTTTTCTTCTACGGGGATGTTTAAAACCACCTTATAGATACTTTTTACAACGTCTATTTGTAGATTGTAATTATCCTTGTAAAGTAGATCTAAACGACGTTTTACATTGGCATTCCCGATACCATGTTTTTTTACTGAATTGCTAAACTGATTGAAATTATTTTTAACTGTAAACTGTAAATTATCCTCAGATGTCCTATCAAAGTCAATCGTAATTTTTAAATTTCTATTATCACGAGTACCATGTTTAAAACAGTTTTCTATATAAGGTAGAAACAACAAAGGTGGGACATAACAATTTTCAATATCACCACTAATATTTATATCAGTTGTAACACGATCTCCATAGCGTAACTTTTCAAGATCTATATAATTCTGTATGTTTTTTATTTCGTTATACAGCCGTATTCTTGGTTCTTTTACTTCATACAATACATACTCCATAATCTCTGAAAGTTTTAAAACAACATCTGGCGCCTTTTCAGATTTTTCAAAAGTTAAAGCATACAAATTATTCAGAGTATTAAAAAAGAAGTGTGGCTGTATCTGAGATTTTAAAAACTTTAATTCAGTTTCTAGCTGAACTTGCTGTAATTTTTCTACTCTATTTCTGTCTTGTACCCAATCATGCATCAATTTAATTGCAGTAGCCAAAGCAACTACATATAACTCACCAATAATTACAGCTACAATATGATTAAAACTAAAAGCCTTTTGAATTCCTTCTGCTTCTGGCCAAATGTTTTTAGTAATCAAAAAGTAATTAAGTCCTGTTCTTATAATATATAAGACAGCTAAAGAAAGAACCAAATAGAATAGAAAGAGCGGAAACTTCTTATTAAATAGAAACTTAGGTATTAAGTAATAAATAACAAAGTAGGTAAGGAGTATATGTAAAGAGAACTCAACTAAGTTAGATTTAAAGGAATACCAGAAATCATTAAAATAACTCCCCCATCTTATCACATTAAACGTAAAATAACTCAACCAAAAAATAATATGATACCGTAAAGGAATAGTATAGTTGGGTTTTCTAATAAATTGAATCAAAACAGTGGAGTTTATATTAAAAAATGGATGTAAATATATTGAGATATATTAAAAATCAATAGATTAATTCTCTTCTTAACCCTTTTATCCCTAAAAAATGTCATTCATAGTAAATTTAATGTTGTTCGTATATTAAATTTTTTTCTATTTGATAAGTACAACTACTTTTAAAGCAATTAAACTAATTTATTTTATTTATGAAGAAAACTAAAATACTATTATTTGCTATTTTTTCTTTACTGCTATCATTTAACGGAATAGCTCAGGAGAAAAGCATTTCAGGTACAGTAACATCCAAATCGGATGGAGAAACTTTACCTGGTGTTACTGTTTCTGTACAAGGTACAAAGAGAGGAACACAGACAGATTTTGATGGTAAATATACAATTAAGGCATCTGAAGGTGAAGTCTTAGTTTTTTCATTTGTTGGTATGAAAACAGTATCTATTACTGTTGGAAATTCTAATACTATAGATGTAGCATTAGAAGAAGACGCAGAAAGACTAGACGAAATTGTTGTGACTGCACTTGGTATTAGAAAAACAAGAAAGTCGCTTACCTATGCAGCCCAAGATATTGACTCAGACGAAATCAATAAAGTAAAACAAACCAATCCACTAAACAGTTTATCAGGTAAGGTTTCTGGGGTAGTTATCAATAGAAGTGCTTCTGGAGCTGGAGGTTCTGTGAAAGTTACTTTAAGAGGAAACAACTCTTTTGGAAACAACCAACCTTTATATGTTGTAGACGGAGTGCCATTATCTAACCCAACTGCAGGACAACCTACAGATACTTTCGGAAGTATTAGTGGAGGAAATGTAGATGGTGGTGATGCATTATCACTTATCAACCCTGATGATGTAGAAAGCATTACAGTATTAAAAGGAGCTTCTGCTTCTGCATTATATGGTAGTGCAGGTTTAAATGGTGTAATCTTAATTACAACAAAAAGGGGAAGAGAAGGAAACTTTAAAGTAAACTTTTCTTCTAACCTAACTGTAGACAGTGCAGCATACTATTTAGATTTAAATAGTGAGCTCAGCAGAATGTTGATGATTTCCTAGATTCAGGAGTTACCAACATCAATTCACTGTCATTATCAGGAGGAACAGACAAAGCACAAACGTATTTTTCATACTCGAACAGCTTTGCAAGCGGTATCATGCCAACAAATAAGTTAAATCAACACACAATCAACTTGAGAGAAACTGCACAATTTTTTGATGACAGATTAAAAGTAAATGCAAGTGTGATGGCATCAACTCAGAAGATTGAAAACAGACCAGTATCTGGATTGTACTTCAATCCATTAGTTGGTATTTACGGATTTGATTCGCCAGGTGAAACTTTATCTGACTACTCAGTTTTTGAAGAGTTAGACCTTAATAGAAATATTATGAGTCAAAGATGGTACAGAGCAACTTCTGATATCGAGCAAAACCCATACTGGATTCTAAATCGTAACCCGAACGAAACAACCAATAGAAAGTTAGTAGCTTCATTAAACTTGAATTTCAAAGTAAATGATTGGTTATCTATTCAAACTAGAGGAACTTACGATCAATCATTCTTAGGGTTTGAGAGTAAAATATATGCAACTACCGAAGCTACATTAGCGCCTTTAAATGGTAGATATATTGTAAATGAGCAAGATATCACACAATTATATGGAGATATTATTGCAACAATTAACAAAGATTTCTCTGAAGAAATTTCTTTCAATGCAAATATTGGAGCAAGTGTAACTAGAAACAATGCAGAATTATTTAACGCAGATTCTGGAACAAATGGAGGATTGCAATTTGCAAACGTATTCTCATATCAAAACTTTAACGCAAACGCATCTGTAGCATTTACTCAATCTAGTTTAAAGAACAGAACAAACTCTTTATTCTTTAGCGCTACTGTTGGATTTAATGATAAGTTTTTTGTTGATGTTACTGCTCGTAATGACTGGACATCAACATTACCAGAAGGTAATAATTCATTCTTTTATCCATCTATTGGTGTAACAGGAATGTTAAGCGAATTATTAGAATTAGGAGACAATGTTTCTTTTGCTAAGGTAAGAGCTTCTTACGCAGAGGTAGGAAACGGATTTGCTTCTGATGCTATAGCTCCAAACAGACAGATTTTATTTGGAGGAGGAATTAGCCCAACAGATCCTATTAGACCTTTCCCAGGAACTATTCCAGAACCAGAAAGACAACGCTCTTTTGAAATTGGAACAGAATGGAAATTCTTAGATAATAGAATAGGGTTCGACTTTGGATACTATCGTACAAGTACAATCAATCAATACTTCCCTTTCCCAACATCAGCAGCTATTATTGGAGCATCTAGTGCAGGGCTTAATTCAGGAGATATTGTAAATAGTGGTATTGAAGGAACAATCTTTGCGATTCCAGTTCAAAAAGATGATTTCAAATGGACTACCAATGTAAACTTTGCAGCAAACAGTAACAAAATTGAAAGTATCTATAACGGTACTGTAGCAGACGGATTGATAGAACCTTCTTTCTTTGTTGTTTCTGCGAAAGGAGTAAATACATTTGGATCATACTTAGTTGAAGGCGGTTCATTTGGAGATATTTATGCACAAGTAGTTAGAAGAAATGATGCTGGATTGCCAATAGTTGATGGAGGAGCGCTTTTACAAGACGATACTAATTTAGTAGATGGATTAACAAAAGTTGGAAACGCT
Organism: Pseudotenacibaculum sp. MALMAid0570; assembly: GCF_040151415.1. Classification (NCBI taxonomy): domain Bacteria; kingdom Pseudomonadati; phylum Bacteroidota; class Flavobacteriia; order Flavobacteriales; family Flavobacteriaceae; genus Pseudotenacibaculum; species Pseudotenacibaculum sp. MALMAid0570. The sequence continues at coordinate 112,885 of NZ_JBDKWF010000043.1, read as the reverse complement.
AACCCAGACTTTACAATTGGTTGGAATAACTCTTTTGAATACAAGAACTTTACATTAGACTTCCTAATTGATGGTAAGTTTGGTGGAAAAACAGTAAGCATGACAGAAGGAATTGTAGAAGGATTAAGTAACAATACAGCTAGAGAAACAGCAAATGGTTCTATTTCGGTTGTAGATTTATCAGGAAATCCTTCAACATTAACTGCTCAAGAATATTATGGTTTAGCAGGAGGTAGAAACGGATTTACCGGAGAATATGTATATAGTGCAACAAATATACGTTTGGCAGAAATAGCTTTAGGATATAGGTTTCCATTATCGGAAAATTCATTCTTCTCGTCTGTTAGCGCTTCTTTAGTAGGAAGTAATTTATTTTTCTTCTATAAAGACGCCCCACACGATCCTAATATTGCATTAAGTACAGGAAATGCATTGCAAGGTGTAGATGTTTTAGGTCTTCCTTCTACAAGAAGCACTGGATTGAATATCAAATTAACATTCTAAAAATTTATTCATGAAAAATATTAATAAGATAATCACATATTTAATCGTAATAGGATTAGTAAGTTCATCTTGTAGTAATGGATTAGACGACTTAAATAATAATACAAGAAATATTACACAAGATCAGTTAGAAGTAGATTTTCAACATGTAGGATCTTTATATAAACCTATTTTTGAAAGTATTTATCAATATTCGCCAGCATGGTCATATCAGCTACAACAGAATTTAAATGCTGATGTATACTCAGGGTATTTAACAAACCCTAGACCTTTTATTGCAGGAGCAAATAATACAACTTACAATTTAGTAAGTGGATGGAATAACTTCATTTGGTCTGTACCTTACTCTAACGTGATGAATAATGTAAAATCTATCACAGATTTAACAGGAACAGATTTCCCAACATTAAATGCAGTTGCTTTAATCTTAAAAGTTTCAGCAATGCACAGAGTTTCAGATGTTTTCGGACCTATAGTTTATACAAACTTTGGAGACCTTTCTAATGCAGGAGTTTATGACTCACAACAAGCTGCTTATGATGCATTCTTTGCAGATTTAGATACAGCAGTTGATGCATTAATGGCCGACATCAATAGTCAAAGATTTACTGCTTTTGATTTGTCTTACGGAGGAAACTATACCAAATGGGTACGACTAGCAAACTCATTACGTTTACGCTTAGCAATTAGAATTTCTAAAGTAGATCCAGCGAAAGCAAAATTAGAAGGAGAAAAAGCATTGTCTCAATCTTTAGGAGTTATGACTGCTAATGACGATGGTTTCTTTGTAAATGGTTCTTTAGATCATCCATTACAAACCATTGATAACTCATGGGGTGATATTAGAATGAATGCCTCTATGGAATCTATTCTAGTTGGATATTCTGACCCTAGAGGAAGTGTATTCTTTGACAATTCTAGTGCAACTGGAGATTTGAAAGGAGTTAGAAATGGATTGCCATTATTACCTGGATATTCAGATGAGTTAGCGCAAAAAGCAGATTATATTAATTATTCTGCATTAAATGATGGAATTCACACTCCAAGAGTTCAACTAATGACAGCCTCTGAAGTTGCATTCTTAAAAGCAGAAGCTGCCTTAAGAGGATGGGCTGGCGCTGGAGGTGCACAAGCAAATTATGAACAAGGAATTATGTTATCATTTGATCAACACGGTGCTAGTGGAGCTGCAGCTTACATTGCAGACAATACTTCAACACCAAATGATTATATAGATACATTTAACCCAGCAAACAATATTGTAGCAGCTAGTAACATTACAATTGCTTGGGATGCTGCCGCTACTAATGAAGAAAAATTAGAAAGAATCATTACGCAAAAATGGATTGCAATGTTCCCAGAAGGACAAGAAGCATGGAGTGAATTTAGACGTACTGGTTACCCTAAAATCTTTCCAGTAGTTAGCAATCAAAGTGGAGGTACAATAGATACCAACATTCAAATTAGAAGAATACCTTTTGTAGATAGTGAACTTTCAACCAACGCTGCAGGAGTTGCTGGAGCAGTCAGTTTACTTGGAGGTCCAGATAATGGTGGAACGCGTGTATGGTGGGATACTGGAGGACCTAACTTCTAAAAAGAAGAAAATAAAATAGATTAAATTTTTTGTAGTGTAGTTTTTGAGTTATTAAAATAAACGAGAAATGTAAAAGTTTCTCGTTTATTTCACCAAACCCTAAAGATAAATGAGTGTCGCATTAAAATCAAGTAATATCATTACTATGAATACTAGGAATATTGCCTATAGTCCAGCAGGAAAATTCGAAGAAACTAGGTTTGAAAAGATACATAATGTCATCTTTAAAAGTTCAAACGAAGCCTCTATAATCGTAGCACATGAAATAGCAGAACTAATTCAATTAAAACAACAGGAAGATAAGTTTTGCGTGCTAGGTTTAGCAACAGGATCTTCGCCAATCAAGGTATATGAAGAATTGGTAAGATTACACAAAGAGGAAGGTTTAAGTTTCGAGAATGTGATTAGCTTCAATTTAGATGAATATTTACCTATGCAAAAGGAAAATATTCAGAGTTATCATTACTTCATGCATGAACATCTTTTCAATCATATTGATATCCTTCCTGAAAATATTCATATTCCAGATGGTACAATTGAAAATGAAGATGTATATCAATATTGTGTAGACTATGAATTACAAATAAAAGAAGCAGGAGGCTTAGATTTTCAACTTTTAGGTATTGGTAGAACTGGCCATGTAGGATTTAATGAACCTGGATCTCACCTTAACTCAGGTACTCGAAGTATTACATTAGACCATCTTACAAGAGCAGATGCTGCTCCTTCGTTCTTAGGAATTGAAAATGTCCCAAGGAAAGCAATTACTATGGGAGTGGCGACAGTAATGTCTGCTAAAAGAATAGTATTGTTAGGATGGGGCCAACATAAAGCTCAAATTATTAAAGAAACTATAGAAGGAGAAATCTCCTCTCTAGTTCCCGCTACATATCTTCAATATCACAAAAACACAACTTTTATTCTAGACAACGAAGCAGGTTCAGAGTTAACTAGAAATAAAACACCATGGTTAGTTGGACCCTGCATTTGGACTAAGGAGTTAAAAAGCAAAGCAATTGTTTGGTTATGTGAACTGACTAAAAAATCTATCCTTAAACTAACAGATAAAGATTATAACGATAATGGAATGTCTAGCTTGTTAGCACAAGAGGGAAGAGCTTATGACTTAAATATAGAAATGTTTAATAAACTACAGCATACAATTACAGGTTGGCCAGGAGGAAAACCTAATGCTGACGATGAGAACAGACCCGAAAGAGCAGAGCCAGCTAGAAAAAGAGTTATCATTTTTAGTCCTCATCCGGATGATGATGTTATATCTATGGGAGGTACTTTTGATCGATTAGTAGAGCAAGGTCACGAAGTTCATATCGCTTACCAAACCTCTGGAAATATTGCTGTTTCAGACGAAGAAGCTTTAAAATTCGCAGAAGTAAATAGTCAACTTAATTGTTCCGATTCTATAGAAAAGATTATTAAAGACCTTAAAAACAAAGAAAAAAATAGTGTTGATACTCTAGAGGTTAGAAAATTAAAAGGGTTGATAAGAAGAAGTGAGTCTTTTGCAGCAACAAGATATTTTAATGTACCCGATAATCGTGTGCACTTTTTAGACCTACCATTTTACGAAACAGGAACTATAAAGAAAAATAAGCTTTCAGAGAAAGATGTTGAAATTATGTGTGACTTGATAGAAACAATAAAACCCCATCAAGTATATGCTGCTGGAGATTTAGCAGATCCACATGGTACTCATAAAGTATGTTTAGATGCTCTTTTTGCAGGACTTGAAAAACTTAAAAATGAGTCTTATATGGACGATTGTTGGGTTTGGTTATACAGAGGAGCTTGGCATGAGTGGGAAACTTACGAAATAGAAATGGCAGTTCCTATGAGTCCAGATCAAGTACTCAAGAAAAGACACGCTATTTTTTATCACCAATCTCAAAAAGACGGAGTGATGTTTCAAGGAGATGATAACAGAGAATTTTGGGTAAGAGCTGAAGATAGAAATAGATTAACAGCTGAAAAATACAACAAATTAGGCTTAGCAGATTATGCTGCAATTGAAGCTTTTAAACGTCACCACTTTTAATTTATGACATTGATTAAAAAAACTTTTTTAACGGTATTGCTTTTTATTTCTTGCTCAATTTTGGCACAGTCCAATCTTAAGGAGAAATATAATTTAATGCCTTGGCCACAAGAGATTAAAGAAAATCAAGAAAAATTTAAGATTACTCCAGATTTTACAATCTCTGTTGAAGGAAAAAGTAAAAGAGTAATCAATGCAACAACTAATTTCTTGAGAAGATTATCTGGAAGAACCGGTGTTTTTATTGATGAAGGTTTTGCCTTTGAAAAAGGACAGATAAAATCTCCATCATTAGAAATAAAATTCGATAAAGAAATAAAATTAGGGCTTAACAAAGACGAGTCTTATAGCCTTGATATAACCAACCAAAAGATATCTATTACAGCAAAGACAGATGTTGGAGCTTTAAGAGCTTTAGAAACACTACTCCAATTAGTAGATTATAATACAGAGAGCTTTTATTTTTCTGGTGTACTTATAAAAGACAATCCAAGATTTGTTTGGAGAGGTTTAATGATTGACGTAGCCAGACATTTTCAACCCATTGCAGTAATTAAAAGAAACCTTGATGCGATGGCATCGGTAAAAATGAATGTTTTTCATTGGCATTTAACAGACGATCAAGGATTCAGAATCTACTCAAAAACCTATCCTAATTTGCACAAATTAGGATCAGATGGTTTGTACTATACTCATGCTCAGATTAAAGATGTTATAGAATATGCAAATCTTAGAGGAATTAGAGTAATCCCAGAAATAGATGTACCCGGGCATGCTTCTGCTTTTTTAACGGCGTACCCTGAAATTGGTAGTAAAGAAACTTCTTATCAAATAGAACGTTATGCAGGAATTTTCGATCCAACTTTAGATCCAACAAACGACAAAACCTATGAATTCTTAGACAATTTGTTTAAAGAAATAACACCCTTATTTCCAGATGAATATTTTCATATTGGTGGTGATGAAAATGAAGGAAAACATTGGGATGCAAATCAAAAAATTCAAGAATTTAAGAAACAACACAACTTAAAAACTAATCACGATTTACAAACCTACTTTAATATCAAGTTAGAAAAGATTTTAAAGAAGTATAATAAAAAATTAATGGGTTGGGATGAAATTATGACACCCAATATGCCTACAACAGCTGTTATCCATTCTTGGAGAGGAGAAAATGAAGGACTATCTAAAGGAGGAACACTTATTGAAGCAGCAAGAAAAGGATACAACACTGTTTTATCTAATGGTTTTTATATCGATAGAATGCAACCTGTAGAAGAGCATTATTTAGTAGAACCCATTGGAGATGAAAAACTTTCTAAAGAAGAAAGAAAAAGGATCTTAGGAGGTGAAGCTACTATGTGGAGTGAACTTGTAACGCCGCTTACAATAGATTCTAGAATTTGGCCACGAACTGCGGCTATTGCCGAAAGGTTTTGGTCTTCAAAAAATGTGAGAGATGTTAACAACATGCAAAAAAGACTCAAAGTTGTAAGCTATCAATTAGAAGAGTTAGGCATTACTCATTTAAAAAATAAAGATGCAATTCTAAGAAATATCACAAGAAATCAAAATACAAACGCCCTAAAAATATTATCTAATATTAGCGAACCTTTAAAGATTTATACCAGAAACAAAGGCGGAACAGAATATAAATCATTTTCTCCTTTTACACTTTTTGCAGATGCATGTACTTCAGATGCAGAAGATGGAATAAGCTTTAAAAAAGTTGTAGACAGATATATAAAAGATCAAAATAGCAAGAGTAAAGAAGAATTGATTCTTTATTTCAACAAATGGAAGGAGGGTTTTAAAGAGTTTAAGAAACTTGATATGTCCCCTGTTCTTACACAAATAGAACCTTCCTATTCCTATCTGGCTGAATTTTCTAAAATAATTAGTTTAGTTCTAGAAGACGGTTATTCTAAAAGCAAAGAAGCTTCTCTAAATAAGATAGTAAAGAAGTTACAAGAACCTTTTGTAGATGTAGAATTAATAATTGTATCAGATTTAGACAGATTATTAGAGTTTTTTAGAAAGAAATAATAGATTAAGTGTACAATGACTTTAAAGGAGCTATCAAAAATATCTGGATATTCAATTTCAACGATTTCAAAAGCAATTAATGATAGCTATGAAATAAGCTCTTCTACTAAGAAGAAAATTCTTAGAATAGTAAAAAAGCACAATTATAAACCCAATTTTTTTGCCTTAAACCTTAAGAAGAAAGAGAACTTTATAATCGGAGTTATTCTGCCAGATTTTAAAGATGAATACTTTTTAAACGCTCTTATTGGAATTACTGAAGAATCGTCAAGATTGAATCATAGAATTATGGTTTATCAATCCTGTAATGATTCTGCTAAAGAAAAAGAATACATCAAACTTCTGTACAATAATGTTGTAGACGGATTAATCTTCTCGCCAATAGATTATAAAAGCGATTTTAATAAAAATAAGAATCTGTCTATACTTCATAAAAACGATTATCCAATTATAACCATCAACAAAAGAGAGCTCGGGTCCAGTAATGAACAGCTGAAAGGACACTATACAGGAAGAAATTCGGTGCAGGAACTCTTGGAGAAAATAAATAATAAAAACTCAGCTCTTTTGGCTTCATAATTATTGCTTATATTCAAAAACTGTACTATTTATGATGAGATATTTTACAATAGCAATTTTTATAGGAATGTTTTTGTCTTGTAAGTCAGATGAAACAATTCAATCTAAAAAACCAGTACAATTATTTTCTTCAATACAAAGCTCTTACTCTAATATTCATTTTAAAAATGAAGTCAAAGAAGATCTTTACTTCAATTTTCTAAATTATCCATACATCTATAATGGAGGAGGAGTAGCCGTAGGTGATATCAATAATGATGGGTTAGAAGATATTTATTTCACTGCCAACCAAGGAAACAATAAGTTATATATAAACAAAGGAAATTTTCAGTTTGAAGATATCACAGATTCAGCCGCAGTAAACGACGCACAAGGTTGGTCTACTGGAGTTACAATCATAGACATCAATAATGATGGCTGGTTAGATATTTATGTATGTAAATCAGGATCATTACAAAGTCATGAACAACGTAAAAATAAGCTGTATATCAATCAAAAGAACAATACTTTTAAAGAAAGTGCTAAAGAATACGGATTAGATTTTTACGGTTTTTCTATTCAGTCATACTTTTTTGATATGGATAATGATGGCGATTTAGACCTTTATTTAGTGAATCACAGAGTAGACTTTAGAAATAACATCACTTTAGACCTCGATAGAGATAAAAAAATAGAAGATTACGGATCAGATCAGTTGTATCGAAACGACTCAGGAAAGTATACCAATATTACTAATGCTTCAGGGGTAGCAAATAAAGCTTGGGGATTATCAGCTTCTATTGGAGATTTTAACAATGATGGGTGGCAAGATATTTTTGTTGCTAACGATTTCTTTCATGGCGATTTTTTATACATCAATCAAAAAGACGGAACCTTTAAAGATCAATCATTACAGTCATTTAAACATTTATCTAACAGTAGTATGGGCTCAGATTATGAAGATGTAAATAATGACCTTCAACCCGATTTGATTGTATTAGATATGCTAGCTGAAGACCATATTAGAGCTAAAAATAACATGGCAGCTATGAATACCAATAGTTTTAATATGATGGTAGATGCTGGATATCATTATCAATACATGTCTAATATGCTGCAATTGAATAATGGAGACGGAACGTATAGCGAAATAGGACAATTAGCAGGAATAGCTAAAACCGATTGGAGTTGGGCTCCTTTGATTGCCGATTTTGATAATGATGGTCACAAAGATGTTTTTATTACCAACGGTATAGAACACGATCTTTCCAATCAAGATTTTAGAAATCAAATGCGAGCTAACATTATGAATCGTAAAAAAGTGACTCTGGAAGAAGCCATTAAAATGATGCCTTCAACTAAGCTTAGCAATTATATTTTTAAGAATAATCAAGATTTAACCTTTACAAACACTACCAAAGAATGGGGGTTGGATAGAAAAGTGAATTCTAATGGAACAGCCTATGCCGATTTAGACAACGATGGCGATTTAGATTTGATTGTAAATAATCAATCAGAAAAAGCTAGTGTATATAAAAATAATGCTAAAAACAATACACTTTCTATTTCTTTAAAAGGACCAAGCTCTAATGTTGGAGGAATAGGAACAAAAGTTTATGTATATACAAAAGGAACCCAACAATTTAAAGAGTTTCATTTAGGTAGAGGATATCAATCTTCTGTAACACACAAACTTCATTTTGGATTAGGAACAAATCAAACCGTTGATAGTATTAAAGTTGTTTGGCCAGATCTTCGAATTGAACAACTAGAAAATAGTAAGGCTAATGCAACAATTGTTTTCAATTACAAAAACTCTTATGCTAAGAAGAGTACGATAGCAAAAACCACATCCTTTTTTAAAGAGATAGTACCCAAAAGTTTGGGAATTTCATACAAGCAAAAAGAAAATGAGTTCAACGATTTTGATTTACAACTTCTTTTGCCTCAAAAACAATCGGAAATAACTTCTGCTATTGCAGTGGCAGATATTAATAATGATGGATTAGATGATTTCTTTGCGGGAAATGCAAAGAATGCAAGAGCATCATTATATGTACAAAAACCAAATGGAACATTTGTTGAAACCAATCAGAAACTTTTCGAAAAAGAAAAGAAATATGAAGATACAAATGCATTGTTTTTTGATGCAGATGGCGATTCAGATATCGATTTGTTTGTAAGCTCCGGAGGTTATGAAGTTACTAAAGATGATTCGTTATTAGAAGACAGGATTTATATTAATGACGGAAAAGGAAACTTCACGAGGTCAAACAAATTTCCTAAGATATATTCTAACACAAAAGCAGTAGCAGTAACTGATTACGACAAAGACGGAGACATAGATATATTTATTGGAGGTAGAGTTACACACGGAAAATATCCATTAAATGACCCATCTTTTTTATTAGAGAATCAGAACGGAAAATTTATAAACGTAACTAGAGAAAATATAAATGGAATAGAAGATGTAAATCTAATCAATGATGCTGTTTTTTCAGATTATGATAATGATGGAGATGATGATTTACTTGTAGTTGGAGAATGGATGCCTTTAAATGTTTTTGAGAATATCAATGGAAAATTCATCAAAAAAGAAGTGTCTAAAGATCAAGAATACGGATGGTATCAAACAATAAAAGAAATAGATATAGATAATGATGGAGATAAGGATTATCTTTTAGGAAACTGGGGAACAAATAATAAATTTCATCCTACGAAGAAAAAACCATTACATGTATATGCAGATTATTTAGATCAAAACAATTCCTACGATATTGTTTTAAGTAAAGTTTCTAAAACAGGAAGTTTAATTCCAGTTAGAGGAAAACAATGTTCTTCAGAGCAAACACCTTTTCTAAAGAATAAAATAGGCACCTATAACGAATTTGCAACATCTACATTAAAGGATATTTATGGAGAAGATAAGTTGAAAAATGCGAATCATTTTATTGCAACTGACTTTACTACAGTAGTTAAAGAGAATTTAGGAAACGGACAGTTTAAAACTATTACACTTCCAAACCAAGCACAATTGAGTCCAACTTTAGCATTTGAGACATATGATTTTAATAACGATGGATTGCAAGATATTTTTGGAGTAGGTAACATATACGATGCAGAAGTAGAAACAATTCGCTATGACGCTTCTAAAGGATATGTTCTTTTCAATGGAGAAAACAAAGCATTTACCTTTTTAAATGACAAAAATTACTTTAATAATGCTGAAGCAAAAGCTATTAAAAAGATACAAATAGGAAGCAAAACTCATTTCATCATCTTAAATAAAAACAGTGAGTTGAAGATTTTAAAGACAAACTATTAAGAACGATTTAGGATAAAAAATAGATTTCAAGTTCTTTAATGTTATAACATGCGCAATTGATTTTTATAGAGCTATTTACTTATTATAATATATCCTAAATTAAAAAAGCAGAGTTTAAAACTCTGCTTTTCTTTTGTATCGAAGTAGTGATTTGTTTGGTTTATGAACTTGTTTTTTTCTATTAAATCATAAATGACTGATAATAAGATTTTAATGAAATAGAAAAAAGTCATTCAGAATTCACAAAAAAACTTTTTGTATTTAAAAATACATTACATTTGATTTATTGTTAAGTAAGTAAAATGTTATGTTTTTCTTATTTCGTTAGCAAATATCTTTGGAAGAGTGGTATTTGTGAAGTATTTGGGAAATACGCCGAAAAAATTAAGTTTTCTTCCAATACACATTTATCTAGTGTACTCCAGATCATACGACTTCGAGGAGTATACTTAGAATTACGCATTTAGTTTTTATTTCATTATCAATGATTTAGGATAACACATGATGTTAGCCTAAAAGTTACTATATCTAGTTTTAAATAAAATGAAATGAACACTAAATACATTGACTTGATTCATCAGACGTTTGATTTTCCACAAAAAGAATTTCAGACAAAGAATCACACGTTATGGTTTCATGGAGTTGATCTCATGAAGCTAGTTTATGAGTATGGAACTCCCTTGAAGTTTACATACTTGCCAAAAATATCTGAAAACATAGAAAGAGCTAAAAAGTGGTTTTCTTCTGCATTTGAAAAACACAGTTATGAGGGAAAATATTTTTATAGTTACTGCACTAAAAGCTCACATTTTAAATATGTATTGAATGAAGCTTTAAAGAATGATATTCAAATTGAAACATCTTCTGCGTTTGACTTAGATATTGTAAGCACTCTTATAAAATCTGGAAAAATAAAAGATTCAGATTATATATTGTGCAACGGATTTAAAAAAGAAGATTATTTAAGTCGTATCACAAAAATCATAAATTCTGGCCATAAAAATTGCATACCAATACTAGATAACTATCAAGAACTTGGACTACTAAAATCTGTTATCAATGATGAGTTTCAAATAGGAATCCGTATTGCCTCGGAAGAAGAACCAAAGTTTGAATTTTACACCAGCAGATTAGGAATTGGGTATAAAAACATTCTTTCTTACTATCAAAGAGAAATCCATGATAATGAAAAAGTGAAACTAAAGATGTTACATTTTTTTATCAATACAGGAATAAGGGATAATGCATACTACTGGAATGAGCTTACGAAATGCTTGAATGTATATGTACAGCTGAAGAAAATTTGTCCAACATTAGATAGCTTGAATATAGGAGGTGGATTTCCTATTAAAACAACGCTAGGATTTGATTATGATTATCAATACATGATTAATGAAATAACTGGTCTTATTAAAAAGAAATGTGTAGAAGCCAAAGTTCCTGTTCCTAATATTTTTACTGAGTTTGGAAGCTTTACGGTAGGTGAAGCTGGTGGTGCTATCTATAAGGTACTATATCAAAAAGAGCAAAATGATAGAGAACGATGGAATATGATTGATTCATCTTTTATTACAACACTTCCTGATACCTGGGCTATTAATAAACGTTTCATTATGCTTCCTATTAATCGTTGGGAAGATGAATATGAGCGAGTTTTATTAGGAGGACTTACTTGCGATAGTGATGACTACTATAATTCTGAACAACATGTAAATGCTATTTATTTGCCCAAATACAGTAATCAAAAACCTTTATATATAGGTTTTTTTAATACAGGTGCTTATCAAGAAACTATTGGTGGTTATGGAGGGTTACAACATTGTTTAATCCCAAATCCAAAACATATTTTAATACAAAAAAATAAACAAGGAGAAATTACAACTAGACTATTTAAAGAACAACAAACAAGTGAGGAATTACTCTCAATATTAGGATATGAAATGAGCCAAGAAGATTTTATCGATATAAATTCTGTTAGGCGAATTTCAACTGATTTAAACAAGTAATAAATTATTGACAGATGAAAACAACAAAAACCTTTGCTGGAGTATCTCAGGATTACGCGAGGAAAGATCAATCTAAGATAGTATTAATCCCAGTGCCTTTTGATCAAACCACTACATGGCAAAAAGGAACAGATTATGGACCAACTGCATTTTTAAAAGCAGCCGAAAATATGGAATTGTATGATATCGAAACAAATTCGGAGGTATACAAAAATGGAATCTTTATAGCAGAATCTATTGAGGAAGATACCTCAATAGATATGATTAATACAGTTCACTCCAAGGTTAAGAATTTTATTAATAAAAAGAAGTTTGTCACCTTATTTGGAGGAGAACATTCGATCTCAATAGGAAGCATTAGAGCTTTCAATGAATGCTTCGAAAATTTGAGTGTTTTACAAATAGATGCTCATGCAGATTTAAGAAAAGAATATGAAGGAAATCCGTATAGTCATGCTTGTGCAATGCATGATGCCAACCAAACAACTAACTTGGTTCAGGTTGGTATTCGCAGTATGGATATTTCTGAGCGTGACGAAATGAATGAAGATAACGTCTTTTTTGCTCATGAAATGGCAACAAATGAATATTGGATGGATGATGTTTTAGAACAGTTAACCGATACTGTTTATATCACATTTGATTTAGATGCTTTAGATCCGTCAATAATGCCATCAACAGGCACTCCAGAACCAGGAGGCTTGTTTTATTATGAAACCTTAGAGTTTTTGAAAAAAGTATTTGAGAATAAAAATGTAGTTGGGTTTGATATAGTAGAATTATGTCCGAATAAATTAGACAAATCTTCTGATTTTTTAGCTGCTAAACTGTATTACAAAATGTTGAGCTATAAATTTCTTTTGCAAGATGAAGTTGAAGAAATAGAAGAAGAAATAGAAAGCCCGTTTAGCAAGTTGTCAAAATTTAAAGATTACGATCATGGTGAATACTAATCAAAAGCCTATATCAGAGTTTTTAGAAAAACACTTTCTTCATTTTAATGCTGCTAGTTTATTGGACGCTGCTAAAGGATATGAAAATCAGTTGGATAAAGGAGCTAAAATGTTGATATCAATGGCTGGGGCTATGAGTACAGCTGAAATAGGAAAAACCTTTGCAGAAATCATAAGAAAAGATATGGTGCATATTATTTCATGCACTGGAGCAAATCTTGAAGAAGACATTATGAATCTCGTTGCTCATTCTCATTATAAGAGAATTCCCAATTATAGAGATTTAACCCCTTCAGATGAGTGGGAATTACTTTTAAAAGGGTTAAACAGAGTAACTGATACTTGCATTCCAGAAGAAGAAGCTTTTAGGAGATTGCAAAAGCATATTTATAAAATTTGGAAGAATGCTGAGGAAAATGGAGAGAGGTTATTTCCTCATGAATTTATGTATCGTCTGTTATTATCAGGAGTGTTAGAACAATACTATGAAATAGATATTAAAAACTCTTGGATGTATGCTGCTGCTCGGAAAAATTTACCGATGGTAGTTCCAGGTTGGGAAGATAGCACAATGGGTAACATATTTGCTTCTTATGTGATTAAGGGACAATTGAAAGCAAATACCATGAAATCAGGAATAGAATACATGACATTCTTAGCAGATTGGTATAATAATAATTCTGATAATGGAATTGGATTCTTTCAAATTGGAGGAGGAATTGCAGGAGATTTTCCAATATGTGTGGTTCCAATGTTATATCAAGATTTAGAACAAACCGAAACTCCATTTTGGAGTTATTTCTGTCAAATTTCAGATTCAACAACAAGTTATGGTTCATATTCTGGGGCAGTACCTAATGAAAAAATTACTTGGGGTAAACTCGATATTGATACTCCTAAATATATTATAGAGAGCGATGCAACAATTGTTGCACCGTTGATTTTTGCTTACTTATTAAATATGTAAAAAGATGAAAAGAGTTATAGTAGATTACCAAAAATTGACTACAGAAGTACTAGACTTGCTGGTGGAAAAGTTCCCTCATGGATATGATTATGATGATATCATGACTTTTCAAAACACTAAAGGAGAAACTGTTAAAGCCGTTGAAGTAAGAACAGATGATACAATCTATTTGGTGAAAATAGGTTTGAAATTAGAACAAAAAATGGAAGATTATTCTGATGAAGAAATAGATGACGATGACTCCGTTACTAAAGAAATTTCCAATGACGATGGTTTTCCAGATGAATATTAATAATAAAATAATTGAAAGATGAATCCAGTTTTCCACTTATCACTTCCATGCAAAGATATGGAGGCAACCAAAAAATTTTATATTGATGACCTAGGATTTAAGCATGGGAGAAACTCTTCTCAATGGCTTGATGTAGATGTGTTCAATCACCAAATAACCTTTGTTTTATTTGATAAATTTTGGATGAACAGTCCTACTTATAAATTAGACGCGAGTATTCTTCCAATGTTCCATTATGGAATTATCCTTGAAGAAGAAGCTTGGGAAGAGATGTATGATAAAGTCAATCATTGGACATTAGATATTACTCCTAAAAAAACATTCTTTAAAGACAAAAATGGTGAGCATCACTCTTTTTTTATCAAAGACCCAAATGATTATACATTAGAGTTTAAAACATTTGTAGATAATGATTCTGTCTTTTTGATCTGAAGATTTATGAATTAAAAAAATCAATTATGAGATATTTTGAATCTAGAGAACGGGTAACTACTGAAGGAACTTTTATTACATATGCGTATGGTTATTATAGTTTTGAGATTGATGATGGAGAAATATTAGCATTTGATGAGATTGATAAGTTACTTTTAGATAAGTATGATTTAAAATCAGATCAGTTAAATGGTCAGAAATTTGAGATATTTTACAGTATCATCATAGATGATATGGATGATGAAGATTTTGTAATTCTTCGATTAGATGATTTAATCATTAAATAATCTCTAGAATTACAATTATTAATCAATTTGTTCGTGCCCGATAGTATTAATACTGTCGGGTTTTGTTTGTATTAAACTAACAATAAGATGTTCTTTAGTTGCTAAAATTTTTTTTAGCTTCTGCTGCCTAATAAAATTATTGTCTTTGAATAAAAAAAGCAGAGTTTAAAACTCTGCTTTTCTTTTGTAGCGAAGGGGGGACTTGAACCCCCGACCTCAGGGTTATGAATCCTGCGCTCTAACCACCTGAGCTACCTCGCCGTGATTAAGGCTGCAAATATAACCCATTTTTACAGTTTAACAAGTTGAGAGTTTAATTTTTTTTAACTGGAATTATTACCTATATTGTGAGAATTAAGTCAAAGGATAAAACCGGCTTTATTCAACACTAACCAAAGAAAAAATGGATAAGATTAAGTTTGAAATAGAATTCCCAATTCACGCTTCTCCCAGTATGCTATATCAATATTTTGCAACTCCTTCAGGATTAGAAGAATGGTTTGCAGATAGAGTTAATTCTAGAGGTAAAGTAATATCTTTTTTATGGGACGATTCTGAAGAAGAAGCTACTATTTTGGTGAGAAAAAATGATGAAAAAGCTCGTTATAAATGGTTGGAAAGCGAAGATGATGAAAGCTATTTTGAATTTAGAATTCAAGTAGATGACATTACCAAAGATGTATCTCTTATAATAACAGACTTTGCAGAAGAAGATGAGGTTGAAGAATCTAAAATGTTGTGGGAGAATCAAATAGATACTCTTAAACATCGTATAGGAGCATAATATAAAAATAGAAAACAAAAAGCCTTAGGATTATCCTAAGGCTTTTTTGTTTTTATTCATTTCTTTTCCAGTAAATTTGCTCATATTTTATCACTTATGTTAAACTATAATGGAGAATTACTTGCTTTTAATGAGGTAAAGATCACACCTAATAACAGAGCATTTAATTATGGAGATTCTATTTTTGAGACTATAAAGATTCTCAACGGAAAAGTTGTTTTTTGGGAAGATCATTATTTTAGATTAATGGCTTCTATGAGAATGCTAAGAATGAAAATCCCTATCGAATTTACTTTAGAGTTCTTAGAAAAAGAAATTGTAAAAACAATAGAATCATTAGAGCAAAAAAATAACTTAAGAGCTAGACTTACCATTTTTAGAAAAGATGGAGGTTTTTATACACCTAACTCTAATGAAGTAGATTATCTAATAGAGGTAAAAGAAATCAAAAGTCAATTAAAAGATAGCTACAGTTTAGATCTGTATAAAGATTTCTATGTAAACTCTGGTTATTTATCTACAGTAAAATCTAATAATAAGTTGATCAATACTTTAGCAAGTATTTATGCCAATGAGAACGACTTAGATAATTGTATTCTTTTAAATGAAAGAAAAGGAGTAGTGGAGGTAACCAATGCAAATATTTTCTTAATAAAAGACGATGTAGTAAAAACTCCTTCACTTGAAGAAGGATGCTTAAGAGGCATTATGAGGAAAAAGGTTATTGAAATGTTATCTAAAAATGAAGAGTTTACTCTTGAAGAAACCTCAATTACACCTTTTGAAATTCAGAAAGCCGATGAAGTTTTTATTACGAATTCTATTCTAGGTATACAACCAGTTACCAACTATAGAAAAAAAGTTTTTAAAACTGATATTTCTATGAAATTACAAGCTAGCCTAAAAATAATGGAAATTACTGGAAAGTAGTTAGTTTAAGTGAATATCACTAGGTGCGTTAGCCCAAATTTTGTATTCACCACCTTTTTGCATCAATTTATTTTTCCAAAGCGATTCGTTGTCTACAGAAAAAATGTTTTCAAAATCATTTTCTGAAACAAACCATGAATTATTTAATAATTCACCTTCAAGTTGATTGGTTCCCCATCCTGAGTACCCAAGAAAAAATCGAATGTCAGTACTGTGAATTTTGTTCTCTGTAAGTAAAACTTTTAGAGAATCAAAGTTTCCTCCCCAATAAATATTATCACTTACTTGAATACTGTCGGGAATTAATTCAGGAATCTTATGAATAAAATACAAATTGTCTTGTTCAACAGGTCCTCCTTGATATACGGTGAAAGAACAATCAATTTCAGGAATAATATCTTTAATGGTAAATTTCAAAGGTCTGTTCAATATAAAACCTACAGAGCTATTCGTATTATGTTCAGTTAATAATATGATAGATCTGTTAAAAGAGTCATCATTCAAAATAGATGGCTCAGCTATTAATAAGCTTCCTTTATATGGCTTCAACTCAGACAATTAATTTTTTTATTAAATGTATAGTAAATTTTGGAAATAAAAAAACTCCCTGAAAAGGGAGCTTTTTATATTCTGTTTGGATTAGTTTTAGTTTACAGCATTGCTTAATCCAGCTCCAGCTTTAAACTTTGCTACATTTTTAGCAGCAATCTTAATTTCTGCACCAGTCTGTGGATTTCTACCGCTTCTAGCAGCTCTCTTAGATACAGAGAAAGTACCCCATCCTACTAAAGCAACTTTACCACCTTTCTTTAAAGTAGAAGTTACGTTTGAAGTAAATGATTCTAAAGCCGCTTTTGCTGCTGCTTTTGAAATTCCTGCGTCTGCAGCCATAGCATCGATTAAATCTGATTTGTTCATAATAAAATAGAATTTTAAATTAATTGATATTTTTTTTGCTTAAAAGCTTAACAAATATAGACGGATTAAGGGTTCATGCAAGTTTGACCCTCTAAAAAAGACCTATTTGTTAATAAAACACATCAAATTGTTAATAAAGCCAGTGTTTTTTTATTGAAAACTGCCAATCCTTTACTATCAAAGGCTTCAGAGCATTTTTGCTTCAGGTTGAAAAGTATAACCATTTAGCAAGCTTCTTGCATCCATTTTTTTCTTCCCAGAAAGCTTCAATTCTTCTAAATAAATGTAACCACCATTTACAGCAACTTTTATTTCTCTTTTAGAAGTAATAATGCTTTTAATACTATCTCTATGGGTAATTATTTCTTTTCTAATGGCATAAATTTTTAACGAAACTTTTTCGTTTCCATTAATCATTTCTGACCAAGCCGCAGGAAATGGATTCAAACCTCTTATATGATTGTAGATATGATCTATTGAATCTTCCCAGTTAATCTTACAATTCTCTGAGTTTAATTTTGGAGCTATTTTGGTTTCAGACTCAGGTTGTTTTATGGTAGTAACTACACCTTTATTAATAAGAGAAATGGTTTCTGATACAGTTTCTGCTCCAAGCATCATTAAAGTATCGTGAAGTTCACCAACAGTTTCATCTTCTCTTATAGTTACTTCTTTCTTCATAATTATCTCTCCAGTATCTATTTTCTCATCAATAAAGAAGGTGGTAACTCCTGTTTTCTTTTCTCCTTTAATAATAGCCCAATGTATAGGAGCTGCTCCTCTATAATCTGGTAGTAAAGAAGCATGAAGATTAAAAGTTCCATATTTTGGAAGACTCCAAACTACTTTAGGCAGCATTCTAAAAGCAACTACCACTTGAAGGTTGGCATTTAAAGATTGTAACTCATTAATAAAATGACTGTCTTTTAGGTTTGTGGGTTGCATAACGTGCAAACCTTTAGTAATAGCATATTTTTTTACAGCAGACTCGTTTAATTTTCTTCCTCTTCCCGCTGGTTTGTCTGGTGCAGTAATTACTCCAACTACATTATAGCCATCTTCAACTATTCTTTCTAAGATTGCTACAGCAAAATCAGGCGTTCCCATAAAAACAATGCGCAAATCTTTCATTTTAAAAATAGTTTATTGTCATTAGTAATCCCTAAAACATCTTTGTGTAAAAGATTTCGCAAATGTATTAAAATCGCATCTTCATTAGCTTCTAAATGTTCCATAATTTCTAATTGAGATAATTCTTTAGATTCATTTAATAATTGAACAATTTCTTTTGAAAAATCTTTAGAAGCTGTTTTTTTTCGTTGAAGACAAACATCACATATTCCACATTCTTTACCCGAAGCTTCATCAAAATAGGCTAGAATTTGTTGACTTCTACATATCTGATCATTTTGTACAAAACGAATCAAATCCTCAGCTTTTTTTATTTGCTGCTCAAGATACATTTTAATGCTTTTTGCATATCTATTAATAGTTGTGTCATCTTCCCTAGGCATGAGAAAAAATAGTTCTTGATTTTTACTAACGCCTTTGTATTTGATAATTTCTTGGGAATTTAAATCTGACAAAACTTTCTTTATATTGTTAGATGTAGTCCCTAGTTTTTTTGCCAGAATAAATTCACTTACCTTAACTTCTTGATGAAAAATATTACCATGGCTTCTTAATAAAAGTTCAATAAGAGATTGAGTCAGTTGATGCGAACTCTTATAGGATATTAATTGTTTACTGGAAATAATAATCTGTATGGTAGATTTATGATCGAATTGTTGAGTTACGTCTATAATACCATGATTCTTTAGAATATGTAAAATTCGAGTTGTTTTTCTAGACTGTAGTTTATAGCGTTCACAAAACTCTTGAAAATTAAAATCGAAAGAAGTTTCAACGAGTTCACCTTTAGCTATTTGAAAAAATTGAAACAGATTTTTATGAACCCGCTTTATTTCTTTCAAGTTAGGAATATTATCAACAGTTGTTCTTTTAAAAGCTAGTACATCATTTTCGTTTTGCAAAACAACCGAGAAAGCTTTTTTACCATCTCTACCGCCTCTTCCAGCTTCTTGTATATAATTTTCAATACTATAAGGGAGATCCATATGAACAACAACTCTAACATTAGGTTTGTCAATACCCATACCAAATGCATTGGTAGCAACCATAATTGGTTTTTGTTCACTCATCCAAGAATTGAAGGAATTTAATTTGTCTTCTGTAGACATTCCTCCATGATACCATGTGCTTTGATATCCTTTTTCATTTAATTGATTGGACAGGTCTTCGGTTTTTCTCCTAGAACTTACGTATATAATAATAGGAGAAGTATTTTTTTTTAAAATTTGTTCAAGCCTTAACAACTTGTTTTCTTTTGTAAATATTTGGTAGGCTAGATGATTTCTAAAAAACGATTTTTTAAAAACCGCAGTCTCTTTTAGATCTAGGTTATTAATAATGTCATCAATAACTTTATTTGTAGCAGTAGCAGTTAAAGCAATTATAGGTGTATCAGGAAAATAACTTCTAATATTTTTTATTTTTCTATAAGAAGGCCTAAAGTCATGGCCCCATTCTGAAATGCAGTGAGCTTCATCAACAGCTATGCAACTAATATCTAATTCTTGAATCTTTTGTAAGATGATAGAAGATTCTAAACGCTCGGGTGATACATACAAGAATTTACTTTTTCCATATTTTAAATTATCAAACAAAGAAACGATTTCATCATGCTCTAGTTTGTTTTGTAATGCAATAGCATTAATTCCTTTTTTCTTCAGACTCTCAACCTGATCTCCCATTAAAGAGATTAAAGGAGAAATAACTAAACAAATACCTTTACTAATGATACCAGGTATTTGGTAGCAAAGAGATTTTCCGCCACCAGTTGGTAGCAAAGCAATAGTATCTTTCTTACTTAAAACAGAATGAATAATTGCTTCTTGCGGGTCTCTAAAAGAGTCATATCCCCAATATTCTTTTAAAATATCTTTGAGGTTGTTCATACATTCAATTTAAGCCAATTGAGAATGAAGTTAACTCGTTCATCAACAGATCCGAAAGGAACACTTACAATAGTATAACCAAGTTCTCGATATGCATTCTGTAAGAACAAATCGATTTTTGTAGACTCTTCAAAACTTTCATATCGTTCATTGTCTGAGGTATAAATTTCTCTCCAAGGACTAAATAGAAAAACATGATCATATTTGTATTGTAGACATTTTTCTTTAAAATATTCTGGATAGGCTTCTTTAGTATATTCCATATACGCATATACATCAGGTAATCCTCTGTCAAAGAATACTTGTTGAGTATTTATTTTCTCTGCTTCAAGATATTGTCTTTCTCTACCTTCTAACAACATTTTACTAAAAAGAATAGGTTCTGTTAAAAAAAGTTGTTGAATTCCTTTTTTTTGAGCCTCTATGGTGACTTCTCTAGATACTTCAGGCATACAATGAAACCCTCTTTTCTCGAGTTCATTTAAAACAGTAGACTTTCCAGTTCCTGGACCTCCAATAAGAACAATTTTTTTCTGCATGAAACAAAAATATACTATTAATTTATTATAAAAATATAATGACGTAATTTTGTAGCCATTTCAAAATTAATCTTCTAAAAGACAAGAATGAAAGATAGAGAAGGTTTTTACAAAAAACTTAAATTGCAATTAGATGAAACAACAAAATTTCCAGCAGATTATTTGTATAAGTTTATTGTTTCTTCTGAAGGAAATAAAGTAGAGGAAGTTCAAGCTATATTTGATAACAAAGGAGCTGTTATCAATACAAAAAAATCAAAAACTGGAAAATATATAAGTATTTCAATAGTTATTAAATTATCTAGTTCTGATGAGGTTATTTCTTATTATAAGGAAGCTGAAAAAGTAGAAGGAATTATATCATTATAAGCATATGAAAAAACAGGTTTTATTTTTTTTAATACTCATTGTTACTGTCAATGTATTTGGTCAAAAAGATGATCAAACATTGGTAACAATTAATGGAGAAAAAGTAACAGTAGCGGATTTTAAAAAAGTTTATGAGAAAAATTTAAACGCCATTGATAATGAAGAAGGAAAAGATGTTTCTAATAACCTTGAATTATATATAAGTTATAAGTTAAAAGTTAATGAAGCTTATAAGCTTAAACTAGATACTTTAAAGTCCTATAAAAGAGAAATTCAAACCTATAGAAATCAATTAACAGCTCCATATTTACAAGATAAAGAGTTTTTAGATGAGCTGATTAAAGAAGCTTATTATCGTACTAAAAACGAAATAAGAGCAAGCCACATCTTAGTAAGATTACCAAGGTCTTATAAACCAGAAGATACGCTTAAAGCTTATAATACAATTATAGAAGCCAGAAAAAGAATTCTTAATGGAGAACCTTTTGAGAAAGTTGCAAAAGAAATATCTGATGATAAATCTGCTTTAACCAATGGAGGAGATTTAGGGTATTTCTATGCATTTAGAATGATATATGATTTTGAAGATGTTGCTTACAATACAAAGCTTGGAGAGATATCTATGCCTTTTAAAACCCAATATGGGTATCACATCGTTAAAAAAACAGAAACTAGACTTTCTAAAGGAGAAAGAGAAGTTGCTCATATATTAATTAATGATACTACTTCTGTAGGTAAAAAGAAGATAGATGAAGTTTATTCTAAGTTAAAAGAAGGGAAGAGTTTCAAGGATTTAGCAAAAGAATATTCTGATGACAGAAACTCAAAGAATAAAGGTGGAGTTTTATCTAAATTTGGAACAGGAAGAATGGTAAAACCTTTTGATGAAGCTTCTTTCGGATTGGCTAAAGTAAATGATTTCAGCAAGCCTTTTAAAACCAGATTTGGATGGCATATTGTAAAGCTGATTAAAGAATACCCAATACTTTCTTATGAAGAAATGGAAAAAGAAATAAGAGATAAAGTAAAAAGAAATGGCAGGGTAAAACTTTCAGATAGAGCAGTAGTAAATCGTTTGAGGTCAGAATATAAAATAGTAGAGGTTGAAGAAGCTAAGAACATCTTAAATCGAAAAGATATAAGATTAATGCCGAAAGATTCTTTACAAGAAACCATTCTAAAAATCAACGAAAAATCTATAAAACAAGAAGAGTTTGTGTCCTATACAATGAATAGAAGGCATTTATCTCTACAGGCACTTTTTGAAAACTTTATTGATCAAGAAGTTTTAACCTACTTTAAAGATAATTTAAAGAACACAAATCCAGAATTTGCATCAGTTTTAAAAGAATATGAAGATGGCTTGTTGTTGTTTGAATTAATGGAAAGAAAAATTTGGAAGAAATCAAACGATACAATAGCTCTCAAAGAGTATTTTGATAAGAATAAAGAAAAATACGAAGCTAAAGATCTAACCAAGGTGAAAGGAAAAGTAATGAATGATTATCAGAACTTCCTAGAAAAAGAATGGATTGATAAGTTAAGAAGTGAAAGCACTGTTAAGATTCATAAAAAAGTTTTGAAAAAACTGATTAAATATTATAGAAAAGAATCTTGAAAAAGTATCTAGTAATATTATCAATATTCCTGCTAGTTTCTTGTGAGTATCTTGGATTAGAAAAAAAAGAAGATACAACTAGGAAACCCATAGCTAGTGTATACAATCAGAATTTATATAAAGAAGATATCATAGATCTTTTACCTAAGAGTATTGCAAAAGAAGATAGCTTAGTTCTAGTTAGAAGCATCATTAATAGTTGGGCTACTAAACAACTATTGCTCAGAAGAGCAGAAGAAAACAATTCTAAAAATGATAATTCTGAGATAAATAAATTAGTAAAAGAGTATAGACAAGCATTGCTTATAAACGGCTATAAAGAAAGATTGGTAAAACAACAATTAGATACCGTTGTAAATGACCAAGAGATTACAGATTATTACGCAATAAATAATAATAATTTCAAGCTCAATGAAGAATTAATAAAGCTAAGATATATTCATTTTTCTAGCGACTTAATAGATAAAAAAGATATTGTTAAATTGTTTAGAAATGGATCTTTAGAGGATTTAGAAGAGTTAGAAACAAAGCAGTTAAGTTTTAAATCGATGATGCTAAACGATTCTATTTGGACTCCTTTAGAAAATGTTTTGTTAAAAACTACATTTTCAAGAGAAAATTTGTTAAAAAAAACAAAATTCCTCCAAAAAGAAGATTCATTAGGGTTATATTTGGTCGCGGTAAAAGATGTTTTAAAAAGGAACGATATTGCTCCTAAGAGTTATATAGAACCTACAATAAAACAAATGATTTTACACCAGAGAAAACTTCAATTGATAAGAGATATAGAAAAAATAATAGTAAAAGATGCAGTTCAGAATAAAAGTTTTAAGATTCATTAGTATAACATTGTTCGCTTTGTTATCAACCTTTTCGATTCAAGCTCAGAAAGTGAAAATCGACGGAGTAGGAGTAGTTGTTGGTAAGAATATAGTATTAGACTCTGATATAGCTAAGTTTAAGCTTGAATTAGAGAATAGTAGTGAAGGAAAAATTAAAATTTCAGATTGCGAAATGTTAGAGCAATTGATGTTGCAAAAATTATTAGCACATCATGCTGTTATTGATAGTGTTGTTGTTTCTGATGCTGAGGTAAACGGACAAGTTGAAAGAAACATTCAATATTTTAGTCAAGAATATGGCGGACAAGATAAAGTTGTTGAGGCATACGGTTTTAACGATATTGACGATCTTAAGAAAGAGTTGTTTAAAATAGAAAAAGAGAATGCGCTTATTCGTAGAGAACAACAAAAAATCACTGAAAATATAGATGTAACTCCAGAAGAGGTTAGGATTTACTACAATGGCTTAAAAGAAAAAGGAGAACTTCCTGAGTTTCCAGCTGAAATTCAATTAGCACAATTAATTATTTATGCAGAGCCAGATCAAAAAGAAATTGATAGGATTGTAAACAAGCTAAATCAAATCAAAAAAGAAATTGAAGAAGGAGCTAGTTTCAGAATGAAAGCCATCATCAATTCAGATGATCCAGGAGTAACACAAAACGGAGGAAAATACACAGTAACAAAGAATAGCAACTTTATCAAAGAATTTAAAGAAGTAGCTTTCTCATTGGATGTTGGGCAAGTTTCTGAACCTTTCAAATCTATTTTTGGATATCATATTATTCAATTACATGAAATAAGAGGAGAACAAAGAGTAGCTTCACATGTATTGATGCAACCTGTAATTCCTCAAGAAAAACTAGACGCTACTAAGAGAAAGTTACAGCAAATCAAAGATGAAATTACATTAGGAAAGATGACTTTTGAAGAAGCTGTAAAGAAACATTCAGAAGATAAAGATACCAAGAACAATGGTGGTTTATTAGTGAATGAATTTACAGGAGAATCTACCTTCGATCTAACAAGAATGGATCCTGCTTTGTATGCAAGAGTTAGTAATTTACAAAAAGGAGAAATCACCGATATTTTCTATGACGAAACTAGAGAAGGAGAGAAGATGTACAAGATGATTTTAATGAAGGAAAGAACTAATACTCACATTGCAGATTTAGTTGATGACTACGTAAAAGTTCAAAGCCTAGCTTTACAAAAGAAAAAACAAGAGACTATTGCAAAATGGTCTAAAGAAAAAATAGGAGATACTTATATTAAAATTAGCAAGGATTTTCAAAAATGTACTTTTGAAAAAAATTGGAAAAAAGATAGTTCTAACTAATGTCTGATGTTGCTGCAATAGACAACATGGTTGTCAAATTTCAAAGTTTAAAATCAGAAATAGCGAAAGTTATTATAGGGCAAGAACAAGCCGTTAACTATGTTTTACTTTCTGTTTTTTGTGGAGGACATTCTTTGTTAATTGGTGTGCCAGGCTTAGCAAAAACACTTCTTGTAAATACTGTATCTGATGCTTTAGGTCTCAACTTTAAGAGAATTCAGTTTACTCCAGATCTAATGCCTTCTGATATTTTGGGAAGTGAAATATTAGATAAAGAGCGACAATTTACTTTTATCAAAGGACCTATTTTTTCTAATATTATTCTTGCAGACGAAATCAATAGAACACCACCAAAAACACAGGCGGCTTTACTAGAGGCAATGCAGGAAAAATCTGTAACTATTGCTGGTCATCTCTACAAATTAGATGCGCCATTTTTGGTTTTGGCTACTCAAAACCCAATTGAACAAGAAGGAACCTATCCTTTGCCTGAGGCTCAATTAGATAGATTTATGTTTTCTATCAATCTTGAGTATCCTAGTTTTCAAGAAGAAGTTGAGGTTGTAAAGAGTACAACTTCTAATGAATTAGCAAAAGCTAATGCTATTTTTTCAGCAAATGATATTCTAGAAATTCAACAATTAATTCGAAAAGTACCTGTTGCTGATAACGTAATCGAATACGCAGTAAACCTAGTAGGAAATACAAGGCCTAAGAATCCTAAGTCTCCAGAAATGGTACAAAAATACTTAGATTGGGGTGCAGGACCGAGAGCTTCTCAGAACTTAATTTTAGGAGCGAAAGCACATGCAGCTATTCACGGAAAATATTCACCAGATATTGAGGATGTAAAAGCAGTAGCTATTCCTATTCTATCTCACAGAATTGTAAAGAATTACAAAGCTGAAGCAGAAAACATAACTGTTTCAGATATTATTACTTCGTTACTTTAAGGGGCTTCAAAAAAACTAAAGGTACTTCCACCATACTTTTTAGCATAACTAAACTGTTCGTGTTCGGATAAATCCATGTGTTTAGAATGCTCTATAATGAGTATCCCATCATCATTCAATAGTCCTTTTTCAAAAGTAAGATTCACAATTTTTAAAAAATCTTCTACTTCCAGTCCGTAAGGAGGATCTGCAAAGATTACATCGGCTGTTAAATTGGTTTTCTCTAAGAATTTATATACATCACTTTTGTATGGATGAATAGGTAAATCTAGCTCTTTAGCGGTTTTATGAATGAATTTAACACAACCAAAATTACCATCAATAGCATAGATATCTTGAGTTCCTCTAGAGGCAAATTCATATGCTATATTTCCAGTTCCAGAAAAAAGGTCGATGACAGAAATAGCGTCAAAATAATACAGATTGTTTAAGATATTGAAAAGAGATTCTTTAGCCATATCTGTTGTAGGTCTTACAGGTAGATTTTTAGGAGCAGTAATTCTCCTTCCTTTTAATTTTCCTGAAATAATTCTCATCCTAGCAATATGAAATTTGAATGATTTTCTATCTCTTTACCATCTGCTATTAAAGAGTTGGTAGTTATAAAGTTTAGATTTCTTACGTATTTATAAACAATTTTGTAGAGATCAGATTCTTTGTTGATGTTTCCCATAAAAGTAATAGGAGTCTTATCTGGGTCTAGTTTTAATTGTTCAAAAGCAAATAAGATATAGTAAATAAAATCTTCTTTGCTATTGTATTCGTAAGAGTTGTAAAGAACAAGTTTTTTGTTCTCCACAACAACTAGGTCAAATGAACTCTTACCTACATTGATGTAAAAATTAAAGCCCTCTTTACCAGAAGTTTTAAGAAGTTTTTCAACTAAAATAGTTGTATGATGCTTGTATTCAAAAGAACCAAAATTTTGAAAGAGAAAGTTGTTGATGTTTACATACGGCACATATACATTTTTTATGTGCTGCTGTTCTAAATCATCAAAAGCAACAAAGTCGGTTCTAATTGTTTTAATATTAAATTTAAGGTAGTCTTTTAAGGCTTCTTCTTTAAAATATTCATTAGGAACAAAGCTATTTAAGTTATTCTCATGAATAACTAAAACAGATTCAAAATCGTCTTGTAAATCCGCGTTACTTTCAAAAATATGTTGAATTTTTTCTAGAATAATTTCTGGAGAAGATAGCTTTTCTTCAAAATCATAGGAAGAGAAATGATAAATCTTATCCTCATAATTAGAAATACAAAAAGAAAATCCATCCAAACTGAATTGGATGGATAATTTTCTTTTAGAAATATTGTCTATAGATCTAGTTATCTTTTTTTGCTGCATTCCCTTTATCGTAAGAAGGAGGCCAGTTACCACCAGTTGTAACTTCTGTTAAAGATCCTACAGAGATGTATTCTCCTTTAATCTCATCAGTAGTTACGGCTTCTAATTCTTGTTTTATTAATGAAGCATCCATTCCTTTTAAAATATCAGCTTTCCCTGTCTTAGCTTCAAATACTGGAACTTCTAATCCTTGAACTTTTTCTACTTTACCAATTTCAAGTTCAAATTCTTTTCCATCAACTCCAGGAACAATAAACATGTTCTTATAGTCTCTATCTTTAAAATCGTCTAAAATTGGTTCATAACCAATAGTGTCTTTTACTCGTTTTTCTACGTCAACCATAACAGGTTGCCATTTAGAACCTTTATTTACTTTCACTACAGTATCACGAGTTTCTACGATGGCTCTTTGAGCAGTATCAATAAAACGAATTAAGGCTGCTTTATCTTTAGTATAATCACCATTTACTTCATAATATGCTACTTCAGCATCTCTGATGATTTTTAAATTTTTAATAACCTGAGCAAAACGCTTAGTTTTCTTCTTATCAAAATTAATTGGCTTCATTACACCGTCATAAATTTTATAAACTAAGAAAACAGCTGCAATTAACAACACTAGCGAAGCTACCCATCTTAACTTAAGAGGTAAAAATTTAACTATTACATAAGATAGAGCAATTGCTACTACTATGGCTAAAAGAATAAGTACGATCATTTTTTATATTTATATAATTCTACACTTCTCGCAAATCTACAATTTTTTTTTAACGATAAAAATTTTTGAATACAATTCGGTGTATCTTTAACGTTTTAATTTTTTATGCTTAAAAACGCAACTGATTTTCACAAGGAATTAATCCAAAAGTTCCCATACGATCCTACTTCAAAACAGCAAGAATTATTCCATTTGTTGGTAGACTTTATTTTTTCTAAAGACAACCAATCTATTTTCTTATTAAAGGGATATGCCGGTACAGGAAAAACTACCACTATTAGTACCTTAGTGAACAATCTTTGGAGAACCGGAAAAAAAGCCGTTTTATTAGCCCCTACAGGTAGGGCAGCAAAAGTAATCTCAGGCTACTCAAAGAGGCAAGCATTAACAATTCATAAGAAAATTTATTTCCCTAAAAAGCAACAGAATGGTTCTGTAGATTTTGTTTTACAACCTAATAAGCATACAAATACAATCTTTATTGTAGATGAAGCTTCTATGATTCCGGATAGACCACAGAACTCTAAGCTATTTGAAAACGGTTCTTTGTTAGACGATTTAATTTCTTACGTATACTCAGGTCATCAGTGTAAGTTGGTTTTGATTGGAGATACAGCACAATTACCTCCAGTAAAATTATCGGTTAGTCCAGCTCTTGAGCAAGATCGTCTTGAGATAGATTATCATAAGAACGTAAAAGAAATCGAATTGAATGAGGTTACTCGTCAACATGAAAACTCAGGAATATTAGCCAATGCTACTTTGTTAAGAATGTTGATAGAGAATGATGCTAATCATTTTCAATTTCATCTCGATTTCCCAGATGTTGTTAGACTTATTGACGGCTACGATATTCAAGACGCAATTACAACTTCTTATGATAATGATGGAGTAGAGGATACCGCGTTTATAGTAAGATCTAATAAACGAGCAAACCAATACAATCAACAGATAAGAACTAAAATAAGAGGTCAGGAAAATGAAATCTCTACAGGCGATTATGTAATGATTGTTAAGAATAATTACTATTGGTTAAAAGATTCCTCTGCTGCAGGTTTTATTGCTAATGGCGATACTTGCGAGGTGATGCGGATTTATGCGATTAAAGAACTATACGGATTTCGTTTTGCTGAAGTTCAAATTAGAATGATTGATTATCCAGATCAAAAACCATTTGATACTGTTCTTATTTTAGATACGCTTACCAGTGAAACTCCTTCGTTAAGTTATGAAGAGTCTAACAAACTTTATGAAGCTGTTAAAGAAGATTATGCTGATGAGAAATCTAAATACAAGCAATTACTTGCCATCAAAAAGAATAAATACTTTAATGCGCTTCAAGTAAAGTTTTCTTATGCAATTACTTGTCACAAGTCACAAGGAGGTCAGTGGAATACTATTTTTATTGAACAACCTTATTTACCAGAAGGAGTCTCTAAAGAATATTTGCGATGGCTATATACAGCTGTTACCAGAGCTAAAGAAAGATTATACTTAATAGGTTTTAAAGATGAGTATTTTGAAAGCTAGTTAAACAAATAGCTAAAGAAAATTTGCCCATAATCATTTCCTTTGTCTCTTCTTAGATTATTGAGTTTGTTGCTATGATAGTGGTATGCATATCCAAAATTACATCTATTGGATGTAAACTTCAATCCCAATTCTAAATCAAAACGTAAAGATTTAGGTTTATAAGTTACTGGGCTATTTGAATTAAATAGACTTCCTTGAATTGTAGCATCGTATGCCACAATAGTAAGAGAAGTTTTATAGTACAAAAAAGATTCTATACCTCGTTGAAAAGAAGTTTGATCGTTATTAAGATGTGTATTAAAAGCCAGAGAATTATCTATAGGCTGTAATTCTTTAAACCCTATACGCCCAATAAAACCACCAGTAACCTCGTTGAAAATAGTTCCTATTCTCAGTTTACTCATGAAATTGATGTCGTAATGTTTCGAATCATCAATATCTAGAGCCTTTATATATTCTGTATCAAAATTAAGCGCCAAGGTATTTCTAATCTGATATTTCCATCCAAAAGGTCTTCTGAAGTTATAAATATCATGAATGAAGTTTTGTAAGTTTTCACCTAAAGCATCTTCTCCTAAAACTCCTAACTGAAGATTTGTTTTTAAGATAGATTGAGTTTTATAAGCTCTAATAACTCCAATATTAGCATACAAATAACCAGCAAATGGCCTATCATGTTCGGCAAGTGTTGTTACCGTAGATTTATAAGGAGTATATATCTCATGACCTATCTGTATTTCAAATATCTTTTTGCTAAGCTCACCTTTATTAGATGATAAATATCTGTAAGTTAGAAATAAACCATTAGTATAGTATTGGTCTTTTACAGTTGAGACATAAAGGTCATTATCTGTTACTAAACTAAATTCTTTTGAGAATTTTTGTTGTGAGATTAAAGAAGAAGTAACAAAGAAAAATAGCAGAAATATTTTTACCCTCATAGTCAGCAAATATAGGATATGTTAATAAAACAAGAAGTTGTAAAATGTGTTAAAAAAAAGTAATATTTTTAAGCCTCTCTTAAATTTAAAAATGACCAACTCAAAACCTATGTTAAATTCCGATGATTTTTTAAACTCATCAACAGATAGCGATCTGATTTCTATCTTACAGAAAAAAGGAATTCCACATCAAAAGATTGTAGATACTTTAGCCTATGAGAAACAGTTAAGGCATTTGCAAATCGAGCTTGTTAAACTTCAGCAATGGGTTTTAAAAGAGAACAAAAGAGTTGCTATTATTTTTGAAGGGAGAGATGCCGCTGGTAAAGGAGGAAATATCCGAAGGTTTATGGAACATCTAAACCCAAGATCTTCAAGGTTAGTAGCTTTAAATAAACCAACAAACGTAGAAAGGGGACAATGGTATTTTCAACGATATATCAAAGAATTGCCTAATCCAGGTGAAATTGTGTTTTTTGATAGAAGTTGGTACAATAGAGCTGTTGTAGAACCAGTTATGGGATTTTGCACCGACAAAGAATATAAAGAATTCTTAGTTCAAGTTCCAGAATTTGAGCACATGCTTTATGAAGATGGTTTGATTATCATTAAGTTTTGGCTTTCCATCTCTAAAGAAGAACAATTAAGAAGATTTGATGCTAGAAACGCCAACCCATTAAAACGATGGAAGTTTAGTCCAGTTGATAAAAAAGGACAGGAACTTTGGGATAAATACACACACTATAAAGAAGAGATGTTTAGTAAAACTCACACATCTTATTGTCCTTGGATGATTATCAAAACCAATAATAAGAAAGTTGCGAGATTAGAAGCTATGCGATACGTATTGTCTAAGTTTAATTACGAAGGAAAGAACGAGGCATTAACAACATTAACACCAGACCCTAATGTAGTAATGCGTTATTACAGATCTGCATTTCAGATAGATTAATATGGATAGAGAACTAACACCTTTAGAGCTTAAAAAACTTAACTCTAACAAAGCATTAATAGCCTTACTTTCTAGAAAGCAATTGAATGTAGAGAGAGCTTTGCGTTATATAGATTATGAGCGTAAGCTTAAAAAATTGCAAACTGAAGTTATTAAGTTACAAACATGGGCTATTGAAAATAATGAACGTATTGTAATCATTTTTGAAGGGAGAGATGCAGCTGGAAAAGGAGGAGCAATACGAAGAATTACAGAAAGAATTAACCCACGACATATAAGAATTGTTGCACTTCCAAAACCTAGTGAAGATGAACAAACTCAATGGTATTTTCAGCGTTATATTCAACAATTACCTAAAGCAGGAGAAATAGTGTTCTTTAATCGTAGCTGGTATAATAGAGCTGTTGTAGAACCCGTAAATGGATTTTGTACTCAAGAGGAATATGAAATATTTATGACTCAAGTAAACGATTTTGAACGAATGATTCTTGATTCTGGAATTCATTTAGTTAAAATATACATGTCTATCTCCAAAAAAGAGCAAGCAAAACGTTTCGATGAAATTAAAAATGATCCTCTAAAACAATGGAAAATGTCTCCTGTAGATGAAAAAGCTCAAGAGCTTTGGGATGAGTATACCAAATACAAAGACAGTATGTTTGAAAAAACAAATACAGAAAATTCACCTTGGAAAGTTATCAAAGCCAATAGAAAAACAGAAGCAAGAGTGAACGCTATAAATCACATCTTGAAGAGAATACCTTATAATAAGGATATTGAAATCTAACTTATCAAAGATTTAACTCTATCAAAAATAAAATAGATCTCAGAAGCTACTTCTTTATTAGTCTTTAAATAAGCATCGTCTTGTTCTAAAGTATTATCAGCATATTTTGGGTCTGTATAAGGAAGATGAAACCTATGAATAGCCTCTGCTATAAAAGGACAATTCTCATCCGCACTATTACAAGTAGTAACTGCTATATAAGGAGCTTTATTTGTAGGATTATCAAAGATTTTAGAAAACCCTAGAATACAATCTTGCGCTTTGTCAAAATAAATTTCATAAACAGGATTTTGATGAGAAAACTCTTTCACATTAAAAATAAACCCAGTTTGTTTTAGTGTTTGTACCGTATTTCTATGAAAAGCGGTTACCTCAGTTCCACCAGAGTAGGCGTTTATATTTAAATCAAAGTATTTAGAAGCAAAGTACGTCCAAACTTGCCCCAATTGACTTCTTCTGGAATTGTGTGTGCAAATAAAATTCACACTTACATTCTGATTACTAGATTGATAAACTTCTGCAATTTTATCAGCAATATTTATCAATAAATCTTTTCTATCTTCATTTAATGAAAGTTTCTTATGACTACTTTCAAAGAAATCTTGAACCTTCGTGGGATCAGTTTTGATCATCTTATTACTTTTGTTGCAAAGTTATAACTTAGTTATAAATTAAGATATTAAGTAAAGGTTAAGAATGCGTTTTGAGATTGGAGCTAAAGTAGCAGTTATTGATGATGTTTTAAAAGGAATCGTAACGTCTGTTAATGGCGATACTATTTATGTGAAAGATTCTGAAGGAATGATTTATCAATTCCACTCTGATGAATTGGTGATGATTAAAGAAGATCAAAGAGAACTAACAAAGTATTCAGATATTAACAACCCTCTTTTTAAAGATAAAAAAAGCGAGAGAAAAAAAGAAAAGACGCACTTTAAAAAACAAAATAGTAACGTTGTTTTTGAAGTAGATTTACATATCAATCAACTGGTTGATAATGTAAAAGGAATGGATAATTATAGCATGCTTTCTTTACAAATTGAAACTGCTAAACGAAAACTAGAATATGCAATAGCCAATAGATTTTCAAAAGTGATCTTTATTCATGGAGTAGGAGAAGGAGTTTTGAAAAGTGAATTGCAATACTTATTAAAGAAATACCCTGTTGATTTTTATGATGCTTCATATCAAAAATACGGGCTAGGAGCAACTGAAGTTTATATTTTCCAAAATTCTAAGTCTTAATTAATACTTTTGCAAGATGAAAAATGTTTATTTAGACAATGCAGCAACAACACCTATAGATCCTGAAGTGATTCAGGTGATGCATGAGTCTATGCAAGAAAATTTTGGAAACCCGTCTTCAACACATCAGTTTGGAAGAAAGGCTAAGAATACTGTTGAAAACGCCAGAAAGAATATTGCTAAAATATTTAATGTAACTGCTTCAGAAATCATTTTTACTGCTGGAGGTACTGAGGCTGATAATTTAATTCTTCACAATGCAGTAGTTAATTTAGATGTAACTAGAATTATTACGTCTAAAATAGAACATCATGCTGTAATTCATACTGCTGAATTTCTTGAAAAAGAATACAACGTAGAAATTGATTATGTAGATGTAGATAATTGTGGTACACCTAACTTACATCATTTAAAACAGCTGTTACAAAGTTCAGAGAAAAAAACGTTGGTTAGCTTAATGTATATCAACAATGAAATTGGCACAATTTTACCTTTAGGAGAAGTTTCAAAAATCTGCATAGAACATAATGCATTATTTCACTCAGATACTGTTCAAGCTATAGGACATTATGAAATTGATTTACAATTAACTCCTGTAGACTTTATAACTGCAAGCGCACATAAGTTTCATGGCCCCAAAGGAGTAGGTTTTGCTTATTTTAAGAAAGGGTACGGCATTCAGCCAATGTTGCATGGAGGAGATCAAGAAAAAGGAGCTAGGTCAAGTACAGAAAATGTACATAGCATTTTAGGGATGGAAAAAGCGTTGTTATTAGCTTCAGCCTCTCTTGAAGAAGATAAAAAATACATGAATGAGCTTAAGAGTTATTTTATGATTGAACTCAATAAAATAAATTCTAAAATTCGATTTAATGGTAAATCATCTAATCTAGATGAAAGTAGTTGTACTATTTTAAATGTGTTACTACCTATAAAAAATGAAATGCTATTATTTAGTTTAGATCTACATGGAATAGCAGTTTCAGGAGGAAGTGCTTGCCAAAGTGGAAGCAATGTAGGCTCACATGTTTTGCATGAAATTCTCAGTGATGAAGATCAAGAATTTACTTCAGTTCGTTTTTCTTTTAGTAGAAAAACATCAAAAGAAGAAATAGACTATACACTACAAAAATTAAAAGAGTTGCTATAAGCAACTCTTTTAATTTCAAAGTATTTTAATTGTTTATTTAATCTACCACAACTTTCTTAGTTATCTCTCCTTTGTCAGTAGTGACTTTTACAATGTAAATTGCAGTAGGAGCTATTACATCAAGAGTTTGAACAGTACTATTATCAAGGTTATTCCAAGTTTTAATTGGTTGCCCAAGAATGTTAAACAACTCCACTTTTTTGATAACAGAATTATTATTGTTTCGGATAATAATTTGATCTGTAGTATTGTTCATAAACACATTGAAATCTTGTAAGAAAGGAATATCATCATTACTTAAGGCTGTACCTCCAAATAATAAAATGAAACGATCTGTATAGGTTCCTTTAGGAAGATCTAACTCTATAGGATTTTCTAAGTTGTACAATAATCCAGTAACAAGATCGCCAAGATAGATATTGTATCCATCCATATTTTCTTTCTCATCAATCATTATAGAGATAGGATCATCACTTTGTATTTGAATTCCAAGAGGAACTTGTAGTTCAGCACTTAAAGCACCCACACCTGCAATAATAAGGTTAGAATCAATTTCTTCAAAATCCCAGAACATGTCAGTTGGTTGCAAGTCGAAAGTTTGACTATCAAAACCACTTTCATATTCAAATGTGTTTCCTTGTTTAAAGTTGATACCTAATTGTCTATGCACAGCAAAGTTTTCAAATCCAGCAACAGGAGGTAGTAAATTACCATTATCAGGGTCAAAACGTATTCCATTGTCTATATAGTCCATTCCTAGTTTAAAATTAGGAAGAGTGACTTGACTGTTTCTAAAGAATACATTGTTTGTATTAGCCTCCCTTTGAGAGTTTTGGAATGTTAGTGTTCCTCCTTTGTTAGCCGGAGCAGAAACAAAGAATCCTTGTCCTACAGCTATGTATTGAGGAGGAGCCGTATAGGTTCCTTCACCTAGACCTGCAGTTCCATCGGTTACAGAGTTTGCAGCCACACCCATTGCAGAGTTACGTTGAGAATATCCACCAATATATCCAAATCTACCGTGACCTTCTACTTGTGAATCTGTAGTACTTTCACCTTGGTGTTCCCAGAAGTATAATGTTCCGTCAATTACAGCATCATTGTCTGTAATGAATTGCTGTGTATTTATCACACTAGGATATGGATTTCCAAGTAGTGAAGTAGTACCAGGGGTTAACACTTTGGTGTAGTCTCCGTCATTTGGAGACCCCATAAATGTAAAGTTCTGAGGAGCTCTTCCTGTACTTTTCATGATAAATCCTTCTGCAATATTTACATTTCCTGTACTTAATCTTTGCGACCAGTCATTTCTATCTACACCATTAAAGTATGCATATATCCACCAAGTAGCAATGGTAATAGGATTTGTAGGAGCACTATTCAAAGAAGAAATTGCACCGTTCCAGTTTTGCCAATTAATTGCTTGAGTTGTTGAATTTTCAGAAGTAGGTGTTGTTCCATCAAACATTACCGTTGAGGTAGAGTAGGTGGTGTTTCCTAAAGCTGCTACTACAGGAGAAGACCAATAACTATATCTATAGACGCTTGGTACATTACTTTCTTGATCTCTGTAGATAACCCCATTTCCTTGCACATTAGAAAGTCCTGTGTGTGATTGTACTAATTGAGCATCACCAATCAATCTGATTTCACCATCTAAGATAAAGTCTTGATTGAATTCGATAAATAGATCATTGTTGATAACAAGCTTCGAATTCGCTTTTACCCATAAACACTCTACATTAGCACTAGCAGTCATTACTGCATTAGTTCCTGAAGTTTCAGCATCAATTACCAATACCTTACCGCCATCAATTCCACCACCAATTGCATCTATAGCAGGGGCGTTTGAGGTTCCAGCACCACCAGTCCAAGCATTAGCATCACCATTCCAGAAGATTCCCAGCACTTCAGAATAGGTGAAGTATTTAGTACCATCAAAATCAAAAGTAGCTACATAATGAGCAACGCCATTGATAGTTCTAGTAGATACAGGAATGTGTTTTACATTGGATGTAAAGTCTGCATCGTCTGCAATTTTAAGGACAATTACTTCAGTAGTAGGAGTAGTTAGAGCTGCATCAATTGTCGACTGCACAGCTGCAATTTCAACAGAACCTACAGAACCTGTTTCCACAATTTTCCATTCTCTATCGAGTTGTAGTTCACTTTCACAAAGTAATGTTACTGCAGAAGTATTTGTATTGTTAACAGTAACTCCATTATGACCCCACATTAAGAATGAGGCGTCACCATTAAAGCTATTGCTATTACTTCCGTTATTAGCAGCAATAGAGCTTAATCCAATAGTTACCACAGAACTAGAATTGATAGAACGAGATTGTTTTTGATTTAAGAACTTTCCATCATCACGACCAATACCGGCTACATCATTATGATAGGTACTATTGTCAGATTCATTCCAAACAATTACATCTGGAGAACCATCAATTACATAATCACCTTCATCAATGGTAGCATCATTATCAGTTTGATTAAGAGTAATACCATACTTGATTGCTAAATACGATTGTATTTTTTGTTGCTCTGCACTGGTGGGTGCTGTATTAAAGACCATGATCTCAGCAATCTGACCGTCAAAGAAATTAGCACCAGAAGCATCAGAACCAATAAAAGAAGAACTATTGTTAGATGTAAACTGAACGCCAGCTCCTGTATTGTTGGTTGCTAATTGCAATCCATCTCTATAGATGGCTTTGTTGGTTCCTGATGGAGTAGAGGTTCCAGAAGAAGAACCACCATTCCAAATATTGAATACGTTTGCTGTACCTCCCCAAGCAGTTGTTAAGGTAGTACCAGTGGCATTATCCAATGAGAGTAAACTACCAGTAGTAGGAACTTCTAACTCTACATTTCCACCAGTTACAGCATTGGAAAATGCATGAGATGCATTTGTTGCCGAGTTAGATTCTGTTACAGCATAAATCCATATATGATCATAATTTGTAGCATTACCTAGAACACCACCACCAGTAATTTCAAGATCTTGACTTGAAGCTTCGGTAAACTGGATGGTAGGATTAAAGTTTAATCCATCTGTAGCTACGCCATCACCTAATTTGGCAGGCCCCGTACCTGTATTAGTGGCATTGAATCCACTTCCAGATTGATCGGCCCAGTTGGTTACTTCTGCGACTCCAGTCACACCAATATCTGCACGTAACCAAAGAATGTTTCCAGAAACTGAAGGAGGAGATCTATCATCATCGATATCACGATAGTCAACATCATTATATCCAGCTGCATCTGGCTGAACACTATCTGCAATGTTTACATCAGTATCAATATCTGGAAGATCTGTAGCTGGATTATTGACATCATCATTTACATCAGCGTCATTTAAGACACCTTCAAAAGCATCATCATATCCATCACCATCCGTATCGGTTCCTGTAAGAGTATTTGCATTTCCATTTTCGTTGATATCTAGAGTTCCATCACCATCCGAATCTGTATCTAAATAATCTGGATTTGCATCTGTATTGTTTCCAGTAATATTATCTGTATTCACAGCCACTAATCCAACAGAAGCTCCTGTAGAGATATCACTAGTATTACTGTCATAGTTGTCGTCTAATCCATCGCCATCGGCATCTGTAATTCCAGCACCAGAACCAGAAGGGGCAATATACCCAACAGTTAATTGCGCTTCTACGTTATCTGGAATACCATCATCGTCGGAATCAATATCTAATCGGTTAGGTATACCATCAAAATCACCGTCTCCTACTGCATCTTCATTGATATCGAGAATTCCATCGTTATCATCATCAATATCTACATCATCACCAACACCATCGCCATCGGTATCAATAAATATGACATCATCTCTATAGTCTACATCGCCAGTAGTAGCACCATCTCCATCCGCATCTAAGAGATCGCTAACGGGCGTGTTAATTTCGTCGTTTACATCGTAGGCTTCTCCTGCCGTAGCATCAGAACCTTCCCAATTGTCTAATAAACCATCACCATCGGCATCAGCAGCTCCACCACCGTTTTGGGTAATACCGTTTTCATCAGCATCATTGGTTGTGTCGTTGTCTGAATCAGTGTCTCTATAATCTGGTTCGTCTGTTCCGTCATGGTTATTTGGAGTTAAACCAACTGCGGTAAATGTATCATTGTTTTCGTATTCAGTATCTACACCATTCAACCCAACCGTTCCAGATGGAGCGGTATATCCTGTTGTAGTTTGTGCTTCTACATTATCTGGAATGCCATCATCATCTGTATCAATGTCTAAATAATCTGGAGTGGTATCTGTTGCTGTGGTTACATGAGGAGTTAGTCCTGTAGCGCTAGGAGTATCGTTATTTTCATAAATACTAAATAATCCATTTGCCCCAACTGCGGCTGCAATTCCAGTTGTTGGAGGTGCTTGGAAAGAACCAGTAGCTTGTGCCTCTACATTGTCTAAAATTCCATCACCGTCTGAATCCATGTCCAGTGAGTTAGGAATTCCATCGCCATCAAAATCGGCTACTTCTCCTTCTACAGTATCTAAGATTCCATCATTATCATCATCAATATCTATGGTGTCTACAATTCCATCACCGTCAGTATCGGTTCCTGCAAGTGTATCTCTATAATCTACATCCCCAGTTGTGGTAGCATCCGCATCCGCATCAATTAATCCAGAAGTAGAAGGTGAGGTAATTCCGTCATTAACAACAAAACCATCATTATTTGTTCCTCCTTCATAGCCATCATCTAATCCATCACCATCAGTATCTGTTCCAACCCAAGTAGGGACTCCTGTTCTACCTTCGGCATCATCATTGGTTCCATCTCCATCGGCATCTGTATCTCTATAGTCAGGTTCAGCATCACCATCAGTATTGATGAGTGTAGTAGATAAACCAGTATTAGCAAAAGAGTCATTAAAATCATATGCACTATCTAAACCATTGGCTCCAGGAACTCCGTTAGGAGCAGTATATCCTGTTGTGGTTTGCGCTTCTATATTATCTGGGATTCCGTCATTATCAGAATCGATATCTAAATGATCTGGAATGGTATCTGAATTGGTTAAACTTCCATCAGTATTAATCCATTCTGATTGCAATATTCCATTTGAGTTCGCTGCTCCTCCTAAATCATCATCATAAGCGTCATCTAAACCATCACCATCAGAGTCAGTTCCTAATTTTGCTACATAACCAGCAGTTGATTGAGCTTCGTAATTATCAATAATTCCATCATTATCTGAATCGATGTCTAAATAATCTGGAATACCATCACTATCTGTATCTGTATTTACAAAATCACAGGTACTAAAGGCAGCATACTCAAGGTAATCCATATTAATTCTACCACCAGCTCTTGTAGGCATACTAATTCTGATATGAGTTGCATCAGTTGCTAGAGTATATGTTACTGTGTGAATTGTAACATTTCCACTTCCTGTAAAATCTTGATCTCCTGCAGGAGTCATGTTATAGGTTACATTCCAGTCATTAGAAGTATTATTACCAGAAGCATCAGATTGTTGGAAAAGAAGTTGCTTATCGGCAGTATTTGAAGCTGTAGTTGTTACAGTAATTACTGTTCCTGCTGGTACAATAGCGTCTCCAGCTCTTAACTGAAGTACTAAGACATCATTTGTGTTATTCATTCTAGCACCATTTCCACCATTTTGAATTCCATCCAAAATTTCTGTTTCTCTATTCACACCTACATCAACAGTAATTGCATTGGCACCACCTGCTGGGGTATTGACTGAATTACATTCTTCTGTGTCTATAATTCCATCATCATCATCATCTATATCTACAGTGTCAGGGATTTTATCTCCATCAGAATCCAACCCTGTTACATCATCTCTGAAGTCTACGTCACCTCCAGAATTCACATCAGCATCAACATCAGGAAGATCTGTAGAAGGAGTATTTATATTATCATTAACATCATAATTTACATTGTCTGCATCAAAGTTATTATCCAATCCATCACCATCAGTATCTGAACCACTTAACACATTTCCTTCACCGTTTTCTTCAATATCAGGAGTTCCATCATTATCAGAATCACTATCTCGGTAGTCAGGTTCATCTGTTATGTCTGTATTGGTAATCGTAATTCCAGTAGGTGTATATGTATCTACATTTTCATAGGCAGAGTCTACACCGTTTTCACCTACATTTCCAGTAGGAGTTGTATAACCTAGAGTAGTTTGTGCTTCTACATTGTCTGGGATTCCGTCATTATCTGAATCGATATCTAAGTAATCTGCGCCTCCGTTACTATCAGTGTTTTCAGGGCTATTTGCTGCAACTCCACTATCTGTAGAAGTTTCATAGATATCATAGACCTTATAAAACAAAGACAATTGATACAGGAAATGACGGTAAAGCACATTTTGATATTCAGATTCCTAAAGAAGACAGAGGAAGGTATTTAATTCGTGTTATCGATCCATCAAGTGGTCATGCCACAGGAAGAACATTGTATTTCTATGATAATTGGTGGGAAAACTCACCTACAGATGATAAAGAAGCAGCCAAAATGCTCATCTTTAATTCTGATAAGAAAAGTTATCAAGTTGGAGAAACAGCTAAAATTACCTTTCCATCTGCGCATGTGGCCAAAGCACTAATAAGCTTAGAGAATGTGAGTGAAGTGATTCAGCATCAATGGGTGAATACACAAAAAGGAAAAACAATAGTAGAAATTCCTATTACAAAAAAGATGACACCTAACTTTTTTGTTAATATCTCTTTACTACAACCACATTCCAAAGTAGAGAATGACCTTCCTATACGTTTATACGGAACCATTCCTATAAAGGTTGAAGACCCTAATACCAGATTAGAACCAGTAATCTTAATGCCAAAATCTGTTGAGCCAGAAAAAGAATTTGAGATCATAGTTTCTGAAAAACAAAATAAATCAATGACTTATACACTGGCAATTGTAGAAGAAGGCCTGTTAGATCTCACTAGATTCAAAACTCCTAATCCTTACAATACGTTTTATGCTAGAGAAGCTTTGGGAGTCAGAACTTGGGATATTTATGACGATGTGATCGGAGCATATTCTGGAAGTATAGATCAAGTTTTTGCCATAGGTGGTGACGGTACTTCTTCAGCTGCTAAAAATAGAAAAGCCAATCGATTTAAACCTGTGGTAAAATACTTAGGACCTTTTACACTCAATTCAGGACAAAGAAAGCATAAGGTTACTTTACCTAATTATATAGGAGCAGTAAGAACAATGATAGTTGCTGGAAATGGAACAAAAGAAGCTTATGGTAATGCAGAAAAATCGGTAACTGTGAAAAAACCATTAATGGTATTGGCAACACTACCAAGAAAATTAAGTCCAGGTGAACAGGTAACCTTACCTGTAACAGTTTTTGCAACTGACAATCAAATTAAAAATGTGTCAGTACAATTACAGTTAAGTGACGGAATAGAGATTCTTGGAAAAAAAGAAGCATTGCTCGCATTTAATAAAACGGGAGAGCAAATGGCTTATTTTAAATTAGATGTTAGCAAAGCTAGTGGGATTAAAAACATCAATGTTATTGCCAAATCTGGATTGAAAACAGCTAAATACAATGTAGAAATTGATGTAGAAAACCCAAATCCCATTACTTCAAAGTTGATCAATAAAACGATAGGTTCAAATGAAGAAATTACCATTGACTTTAATACGTTTGGAGTTTCAGGAACTAACAGTGCTATAGTTCAAATAGCGTCAGTTCCGCCAGTAAATTTTGATGGAAGATTAGAATACTTAATACAGTATCCTCATGGATGTGTAGAACAAACTACCTCAAGCGTTTTTCCTCAGTTGTATATGAATGATCTTTTTGACCTTAGTAGTAAGAAAAAAGCTCAAATAGAACGAAATATCAAAAAAGGAGTAGAAAGATTAGGACATTTTCAAAGACCTAATGGTGGCATGAGTTATTGGATTGGTGAAACAGATTCAAATGATTGGGGTTC
Source organism: Pseudotenacibaculum sp. MALMAid0570 (assembly GCF_040151415.1). Taxonomy (NCBI): domain Bacteria; kingdom Pseudomonadati; phylum Bacteroidota; class Flavobacteriia; order Flavobacteriales; family Flavobacteriaceae; genus Pseudotenacibaculum; species Pseudotenacibaculum sp. MALMAid0570. The sequence goes on along the minus strand of NZ_JBDKWF010000043.1, from coordinate 69,906 downwards.
TAGTTATGCCGGTCATTTCATGATAGAGGCCGAGAAAAAAGGATATGTATTACCATTCTCATTCAAATCTAATTGGGTACGCTATCAAAAAGAAGCAGCAAGAAACTGGAAACCCAGTTATGATGGTTATAGCGACTTAAATCAAGCTTATAGGTTATATACTTTAGCATTATCTGGAAACCCAGATTTAGGTGCAATGAACCGTTTGCGCGAGTATGATAGAATTTCCAATGATGCAAAATGGAGATTGGCGGCAGCTTATGCATTAGTAGGTCAAAAACAAGCAAGCAGACAATTAGCAAATACTGCATCGATAGAATTTCATAATGGAAGTTATTCTTACAGCTATGGTTCTGTAACTAGAAATAAAGCCATGGCATTAGAAACGATGCTCCTTTTAGAAGATGAAAGAACTTTTGATTTTGCCAAATCTATAGCAAAAAATTTATCTTCCAATCAATGGATGAGTACACAAACTACTGCCTATAGTTTATTGTCTATGGGAAAAATGCTGGTGAAAAATGGAGGGAAATCTATTCAAATCGAATACAACTTTAAAGGAAAGAGAGACAAAATAACTTCCTCAAAAACCATAGTTGAAAGAACCTTACAAGTAACTGAAGGGAAAAATCAAATACAACTAAAAAATATTGAAAAAAACACTGTATATGTAAGTGTTGTTAATAAGGGAAAATTACCGCTTGGAAATGAGTTACCAATCAATCGAGGGTTTCGTGCAGAAGTTACTTATGCATTACCTAACGGAATTCCTTTAGATATAACAAAACTAGAACAGGGACAAGATTTTATGGCAACGGTTATCGTTAAAAACCTAAAAGATGAAAGCGTAAAAGATATTGCGCTCACACAGATATTTCCTTCCGGTTGGGAAATTGTCAATACACGATTTACAGATTTTGGAAATACAGTAACCAGTAAAGCAAGATATACAGATATTAGAGATGATCGTGTTAATTTCTATTTCGATTTAGGTCGAAAAGGAACAGGAAACGGACAAAAAACCTTTCAAGTATTGTTAAATGCTTCTTACCTAGGAAAATATTATTTACCTGGATTACAAGTAGAAGCGATGTATGATAACGATTATTTGGTTAGAACTAAAGGAAGTTGGATAGAAGTGAAGAAGTAAAGGAAAAGGATAAAGAACTACGATTGAAGAGAGAAATCTCAACATCGGTTCATCTTAATTGTTGTAATAATGAAAATTAACAAAGCATATATCAAAAAACACAAGATAAAGTTATCAATACTAACCATTGTGTTAATAGTGTATGCTTTTTGTTTGCCAAGTGAACTGTTTAATGAGCCAACTTCAACAGTTGTACTTAGTAGAGAAGATAAACTGTTAGGAGCAAAAATTGCTAAAGATGGACAATGGAGATTTCCAGAAAACAACAGTGTTCCAGAGAAATTCAAAACCTGTTTAATCTTATTTGAAGATGAACACTTTTACAAACATCCAGGATTTAATCCTGTTTCAATATACAAAGCTTTTCAGCAGAATAGAAAAGCAGGTAAAATTGTTAGAGGAGGTAGTACACTCACCCAACAAGTTATTCGTTTGTCTAGAAAAAGAACTCAACGCACCTATTTTGAAAAGTTTAAGGAAATTATTCTTGCCACTCGATTAGAATTAAGAGAAAGTAAAGAAGAAATTCTTTCCTTATGGGCAAACAATGCTCCCTTTGGAGGAAATGTAGTAGGATTAGAAGCGGCTTCTTGGCGATATTTTAATAGAAGCCCCCACAATTTATCATGGGCAGAAGCTGCCACTTTAGCTATTTTACCCAATGCACCAACATTAATCTATCCAGGTAAAAATCAGGAAAAATTATTAAAGAAGAGAAATCGCTTACTCAAAAAACTATTAGAGAAAGAAATTATTGATTCTTTAACTTACAAACTATCTATTCAAGAAGAAATTCCTTCTAAACCTTACGCAATACCACAAATCACTCCTCATCTGTTGCAGAAAATTAGTAAGAAACAAGAAGGACAATTGGTAAAAACTACCATTGCTTATGATTTACAGCAACAGGTAAATAAAGTAGTGAAGTCGCATTACACGCATTTGGCGCAAAACGAAATATATAATGCAGCTATTTTAGTTTTGAATGTAAAAACTCGTGAAGTGTTAACCTATGTTGGAAACACTCCAACAACAAGAGATCATCAGAAAGATGTTGATATAATAGATAAGCCTAGAAGCACAGGAAGTATTTTAAAACCTTTCTTATACGGAGCTATGTTGGATAATGGTGATATTTTACAAGAAACATTGATTCCAGATATTCCTACACAGATAGGAACTTATAAGCCCGAAAATTTTAATCAAGATTATGCAGGGGCAATTCCTGCTAAAAAAGCTTTGTCACGATCTTTGAACATTCCTGCTGTAAAGATGTTACAAACTTTTGGAACAGATAAACTTCATGATTATTTGCAACAAATGAATTTCACTACGATGAAACAATCAGCTAATCATTATGGTTTATCATTAATACTTGGAGGTGCAGAAAGTAATCTATGGGACCTGTGTAAAAATTATGCAGCCTTTGCATCTACAATTAATCATTATGAAGGATCTATGCAATACTTTTCAAATGAGTTTTGTGAACCTATATATGTGTATGGAGAGAAAGTAGATTTTGGGAAAAAACAAGAAGAAAAAAATATACTCAACGCTGCTTCTATGTATTTGACCTTTGAGAGCTTGAAAGAAGTTTACAGACCTGGTGATGATCAGAATTGGCAATACTTTGATTCATCAAAACAAATTGCTTGGAAAACAGGAACAAGTTTTGGGTTTAGAGATGCATGGGCAATTGGTACCACTCAAGATTATGTTGTAGGAGTTTGGGTTGGAAATGCAGATGGTGAAGGAAGACCTGGTTTGGTGGGTGTGCAAACAGCAGCTCCAATTTTATTTGATGTATTTGATAAACTTCCGAAAAGTAAATGGTTTACTGCACCCTATAATGAAATGGTAGATATAGAGGTTTGTACTAAAAGCGGATATAGAGCTACAGGGATTTGTGAAGATAAAAAATCAATGGCTATTGCGGTTACAGGACTTAGATCAGAACCTTGTCCTTATCATAGAATTGTAAATTTGGATCAAACAGAGCAATTTCTAGTAAATACATCTTGTGAAAATGCAGATAAAATTGTTCAAAAATCTTGGTTTGTTTTACCGCCAGTATTAGAACATTATTATCAAGAAAAGCATCCATTGTATAAGAAACTTCCCGATTTTAAAGAATCCTGTATCAATACAAGCGAAGAATCAATAGCTTTTATTTATCCTAAAGAACAGACAAAAATTTATCTTCCTAGAGATTTCAATGGAAAAAAGAACGATGTAATACTAAAAGTGGCGCATACAGATCATGAAGCAACCTTGTTTTGGTATTTAAATGATACTTATCTTGGAAAAACTCAACAGTTTCATGAATTTGCTTTACAACCTAAAGAGGGAAAATATACAATTACCGTTGTAGACGATCATGGAAATGAATTAAAGAAAGTGATAGAAATTAAGACGTAATTAATTTTTTTCTCAAAGAAGATATTAAAAAGTCAAAGAATTATCAATTCTATAAAGCATTGACAAAAAAAAGAGATTCTTCTCATTGAATACTAGGATTTAAACCTTTAAAATATTGATTTCTTAGTAGATGCCTCATTTTGTTATTATCTGTTTTTGAGGAGAAATCGTTTTCGAAAATTCGAATTCATAGTGCAATTTGGTTATAAGCATTTTTTATCTAACATTCGTAGTTGATAAGTCAAAAATGAAAACAAATAAAGTGGTAGAAATTGTCAGAAATAAACAATGATTATTCGAAATAGTAATATTAGAAATATCTATAATTACAACGGAATAATTAACATTTTTCGCATCAATATTTACTAACTTTACACATTCAATTTAATTGAATAGATCAATAACAAAATCAATAATGGGCATACCAGAAGATTATAAAATCACAAACATTGTAGAACAAAAAAACTATTTGGTTAATGGAGAACTGAAAGCTTGGTTTGGAGATACTGCCAATGTTTATTCTACAATATCATCTACAAATGAATATAAACCTACTTTGCTTGGATCTATTCCTCAGTTAGGAGAACAAGAAGCGATGGATGCATTAGATGCAGCCAGCAAAGCTTATGATAGAGGAAAAGGATTATGGCCAACAATGAAGGTTGACGAACGAATCGCATGTTTAGAAAAGTTTACTGAGCAGATGAAAACAAAGCGAGAAGAAGTAGTAAAACTATTAATGTGGGAGATAGGAAAAACACTAGCAGATTCACAAAAAGAGTTTGATAGAACTATTGATTATATCTACGATACAATAGAAGATTACAAGCAAATGGATAGAGATAGTGCTAAGTTTCACAAAGAAGGTGGAATCCATGCACATATCAGAAGAGGTCCTTTAGGAGTTGTTTTATGTTTAGGACCATATAACTACCCTTTAAATGAAGCTTTTTGTCTATTGATCCCTGCTTTAATTATGGGGAATACAACAATCTTTAAGCCGGCTAAATTTGGTGTGCTATTAATGTCTCCTTTGATTGAGATCTTTCAAAACAGCTTTCCAAAAGGTGTTGTTAATATTATCTACGGTAGAGGTAGAGTATTGGCAACTCCAATTTTAAAGTCAGGAAAAGTAGATGTATTGGCTCTAATTGGAAATAGTTCTACAGCTAAAGCCTTACAAATTCTTCACCCTAAGAGTAATCGACTTCGTTTAGTTCTTGGATTGGAAGCAAAAAATCCAGCTATTGTATTACCCGATGCAGATCTTGACCTTACTATTGAAGAATGTTTAACAGGATCACTGTCTTTTAATGGACAACGATGTACAGCCTTAAAGGTTTTATATGTGCATGAAGACATTGTTGATGAATTTAACAAGCGATTTAGTGAACGTGTAGATCAATTGAAATTTGGAAATCCTTGGGAAGAAGGTGTAAAATTAACACCGCTACCAGAGCCAGACAAACCAGCTTATATTCAAGAATTGATTGATGAAGCAACAGAAAAAGGAGCTATTATTTTAAATGAAAAAGGAGGACAGACGACAGATAATTATATTTATCCTGCTGTGATGTATCCTGTAACAAAAGAGATGCGTTTATTCCATGAAGAGCAATTTGGCCCCATTGTTCCTATCGTTCCCTTTAAGGATATCGATAAGCCTCTAGATGATATTGCTGATTCTAATTACGGACAACAAGTAAGTTTATTTGGAAAGAATATAGAAACCTTATCTCCATTAATAGATAGTTTGGTCAACTTAGTATGTAGAGTAAATTTAAACAGCTCATGCCAACGAGGTCCAGATGTTTATCCATTTACAGGAAGAAAAGATTCTGCTGTAAGTACATTAAGTGTGCATGATGCATTACGATCATTTTCCATTAGAACCTTTGTAGCCTCTAAAGACAATGAATATAACAATGCAATTCTTGAAGAATTGTTAGAAAAGAAGACATCTAATTTTATTAGTACTGATTATATTTTATAAAAAGACGGCTGAAAAATTGAAGATTCATAAATTTCAGCCTGCTTTTTTTTCAAGTTGCTAAATCTTTCAAAAAAAATCAATCTACGAGTTGTAAATTCAAATTAATTTATAATTTTACCCCATGATTTTAAGTCAATATAAAATAGTACCCGCGAACCCCGCACGCCGTCGCCGCTAATTCTTCATCAAAAACAGCAACGAAGTATTACTATTTTATTTAAAATCAAATTGAACACAACATTTCACATATTTCCTATTTTATCTCAAGTTATTTTTCAAAATAACTCAAACTGCGTACGTCGCTTTTTCCCGCGTCGCCCGTAAGGGTGTCTTCTATTTTATGGAACTCTAGGTGAGTCCGGTTCTGATTCCAATCATCACATAAGTAAGTTAATAACAAAAAAATCAAGAATAATGGAAATCATTATTGCTGATAAATCACATAGTATCTACGCAGATATTATCTGCAAAACCATTGAAGATTCTGCAAATGTTAGAGGAACTGGTATCGCTAGAAGAACTCCTGAGTATATCATAACCAGAATGAAAAACGGAAATGCAGTAATTGCATTAGATGGAAATAATTTTGTAGGGTTTTGCTACATAGAAAAATGGGATCATGGAAAGTTTGTAGCAAATTCTGGGTTAATTGTCCACCCAAATTATAGAGGCAAAGGTGTTGCTAAACTCATCAAAAAGAAAGTGTTTGAACACTCAAGAACCAAATTTCCAGAAGCTAAGGTTTTTAGTATTACCACAGGATTGCCTGTAATGAAAATGAATAGCGAATTAGGGTACAAGCCTGTTACATTTTCAGAATTAACAAAAGATCAATCCTTTTGGAAAGGCTGTCAAACTTGCAAAAATTATGATGTCTTACAAAGAACTTCACAAAGCATGTGCTTGTGTACAGGAATGCTTTATGATCCAAACTCAGAAGTAAAAAACAAAAAGAAAGTAAAAGAGAATGTGTTTAAAAGATTAAAAAGAATCAAACAAAATACATTTCTAAAAAAGAATAAAAAGAACTCATGAAAAAACTCGTGTTAGCCTATAGTGGCGGATTAGATACTTCATACTGTGCAGTTTATTTCTCTAAAGATTTAGGATATGACGTACATGCAGTAAGTGTGAATACAGGTGGATTTTCCCAAATTGAAATCAATGAAATTGAAAAGAAGGCCTATGCAATGGGGGTATCTACTTATCAGAACATCAATGCAATTGATACCTATTATCAAAAAGTAGTTAAGTATTTGATTTATGGTAATGTCTTAAAGAACAATACGTATCCTTTGTCGGTAAGTGCAGAGAGAATTATTCAAGCTATTAAAATTATAGAGTATGCAAAGAAAATTAATGCTGATTATATAGCGCATGGAAGTACAGGTGCAGGAAACGATCAAGTACGATTCGATTTAATCTTTCAGACCTTAGCTCCAGAAATTGAGATTATTACTCCAATAAGAGATCAAGCGCTAACAAGACAGCAGGAGATTAAATATTTAGAATCAAAAGGAATTAAACTTTCATGGTCTAAGGCAAAATATTCTATCAATAAAGGATTGTGGGGTACAAGCGTTGGAGGAGAAGAAACACTAACATCTTACCAAGCATTACCTGAAGAAGCCTATCCATCACAATTAGAAAAAAAAGGCGAAGAAAAAGTAAAGCTAACTTTTTCAGAAGGTGAATTAGTTGCTGTAAACAATCAAGAGGGGTTACCGCAAGACAATATTGAAAATCTTAACAATCTCGCTTCTAAATACGCTATTGGGAGAGATATTCATGTAGGTGACACTATAGTAGGAATTAAAGGTAGAGTAGGTTTTGAAGCAGCAGCAGCTTCTATTATTATAAAAGCACATCACTTGCTAGAAAAGCATACACTTACAAAATGGCAGCTGCAACACAAAGATTATCTGGCCAATTGGTATGGTACACATTTACACGAAGGATTGTTTCTAGATCCTGTTATGAGAAACTTTGAATCTTTTCTAGAAAGTAGTCAGCTATATGTTTCCGGAGAAGTAACAATTACACTAAAACCATATCATTTCTCTTTAGATGGAATTGTTTCCAAACACGATTTAATGAATGCAGATTTTGGAAGTTACGGAGAAGAAAATAAAGGATGGACTGCAGGTGAAGCCAAAGGGTTTATAAAAATTTACGGTAACCAGAGTAAAATTTATCAAAGTATAAACAAATGAAACTACAAGTAGGAATCATAGGAGGAGCAGGTTATACTGCTGGTGAACTGATTAGAATATTAATCAATCACAAACAAGTGCATATCAATTTTATTTACAGTACCTCCAATGCTGGAAACCAGGTCAGTAATGTGCATCAAGATTTAATAGGCAGTACAGATTTAGTTTTTTCAAGTGAAATAAAACCAGATATAGATGTGTTGTTTTTATGTTTAGGACACGGAAATTCTAAAAGCTTTTTAGAGCAATATTCTTTTTCACCAATAACTAAAATCATTGATTTAAGTAATGACTTTAGATTAAACGCTAATGCTATTTTTCAAGGAAAAGAATTTGTGTATGGACTTCCAGAGTTACAGAAAGATAAAATCAAAAAAGCTACTTATGTAGCAAACCCAGGTTGTTTTGCAACCGCTTTACAATTAGCCATTTTACCATTAGCCTCAAAAGGTTTGTTACAGAATGATGTTCATATCAATGCTGTAACAGGAGCTACAGGAGCAGGTGTGTCGTTGTCTAAAACAACTCATTTTACATGGAGAGACAACAATTTCTCTTACTACAAACCTTTCACACATCAACATTTAGGAGAAATCAATCAAACAGTAAAACAATTGCAAGAAAATTTTGATTTCGATTTAAACTTTATGCCGAACAGAGGAAATTTTTCAAGAGGAATATATGCAACTACTTATACAGAGTATTCAGGAAGTTTAGAAGACGCCAAAAAACTCTATGAAAATTATTACAAAGATTCAGCATTCACATTTGTGTCAGAAAACGAATTGCATTTAAAACAAGTAGTAAATACAAACAAATGTTTGATTCATCTTCATAAGTATCAAAACAAACTATTAATCACTAGCTGTATAGATAACCTGTTAAAAGGAGCATCAGGACAAGCAGTGCAAAACATGAACCTCATGTTTGGGCTAGAAGAAAAAGAAGGATTGAAGTTAAAAGGAACATATTTTTAAAAAGAATTGAAATGAAAATAGTCATTATAGGAACAGGAAATTTAGGTTGTTCAATAGCAAAAGGACTCATTAATACCAATGCAATTACCTCTTTGTATTTAACAAAGAGAAATTTAGAGTCTATACATGAGTTTGAAGGATATAAAAACGTTTACCTCACTACAGATAATAGAACAGCAATTGAAAAATCCGACATCATCATATTTGCTGTACAACCAAGGCATTTAGAAAGCATTCTTCTAAAGAGTAAAGATTTATTTACCAACAAACACGTGTTGATATCTACTATTACTGGATTTTCTATAGATAAGATAGAAGCAATTGTAGGTCAAGATCAATTTATTATTAGAGCGATGCCCAATACAGCAATTGCAGTTGGAAAATCAATGACATGTTTATGTAGTAATGAAAAAGGTTTCGACAGAATTAAAATTGCTGAATCTATTTTTAACAGATTAGGGACTTCAATAACTATTCCTGAAAGTCAGATGCAAGCAGCTACAGTAGTTTGTGCAAGCGGAATTGCTTTTTGGATGCGATTGATAAGAGCTACCACACAAGCAGCTATTCAGTTAGGCTTTGATGCTAAAGAAGCACAAGAACTAGCTATGAATACCTGTGAAGGTGCCGCTAGCTTATTGATTGCAACAGGAAATCATCCAGAACAAGAAATAGATAAAGTAACTACACCAAAAGGCTGTACCATTGAAGGTCTTAATCAGATGGAACACAAAGGTTTAAGTTCATCTCTAATCCAAGGTATGGTAGCATCCTTTCAAAAAATTAACAATATAAAAACCGAACAGTTATGAGTTTATTTGACGTGTATCCGCTTTTTGATATCACTCCAGTAAAAGCAAAAGATGTATATGTGTATGATGAAGATAATACACCATACCTTGATTTATATGGTGGCCACGCAGTTATTTCTATTGGTCATTCACATCCAACATATGTATATAATATTGCCAAACAATTAAATGAGTTAGCTTTTTATAGCAACTCTATTCAAAATCCATTGCAAGAACAATTAGCAGATGAGATTGTGAAAATCTCAGGATGCAAAGATTATCAATTATTCTTATGTAATTCTGGAGCAGAAGCTAACGAAAATGCATTAAAATTGGCCTCTTTTCATATCAATAAGAAGAAAGTAATTGCATTTAAAAATGGTTTTCATGGAAGAACATCTGCAGCCGTTGCTGCTACAGATAATCAGAAAATAATTGCGCCTATCAATGCACAACAAGAAGTTGAGTTGTTTGATTTGGGTGATTTATATGGAGTAGAAAGAGCGTTGCAAAAAGAAGATGTATGCGCTGTTATTGTCGAATGTATTCAAGGAATAGGAGGATTAGATGAAAGTTTTTCTAGCTTTTACAAAGGCTTAGAGAGGCTTTGTAAGAAGTACAGAGCTTTATTCATTGTAGATGAAATTCAAAGTGGTTTTGGGAGAACTGGCGACTTTTTTGCTTTTCAAAAGCATAAAATACAACCAGATATTATATCAATGGCAAAAGGAATGGGAAATGGTTTTCCTATAGGTGGAATTCTTATTCACCCTAACATAAAAGCATCCCACGGTTTGTTAGGAACTACTTTTGGGGGTAATCACTTAGCTTGCGTAGCTTCATTATCGGTTATTGATATTCTTAAGAAACAAAGATTGCTAAAAAACGCTTCAGAAATTTCAACATACTTTGTTAAGAAAGCTAAATCATTACCAAAAGTAAAAGCGATAAAAGGAAGAGGTCTAATGCTTGGGTTAGAATTTGATTTTCCTGTTGCTCAGATGAGAAAAGACCTCATATTCAAACATCACATCTTTACAGGAAGTGCTAAAAACCCAAACGTATTAAGAATTTTACCGCCTTTAACCATTCAAAGAGAACATGTTGATCAGTTTATAGAGGCTTTAAAAGAAGTATTATCATGAAGAATTATATAAATATAAGTGACATTGAAAATATTCCGAAAACCATTAAGGAAGCTATCAAGTTAAAAGAGAATCCTTTTCAAGATAAAACTTTAGGAAAACATAAAACACTGATTATGCTATTCTTTAATTCTAGCTTACGAACTAGGTTAAGCACAGAAAAAGCAGCAAAAAACCTAGGAATGGATGTGATGATATTAAATATTAGCAATGCATGGAGTCTAGAATATGAAGACGGAACTATAATGAATCTAAACACTGCTGAACATGTTAAAGAAGCTGCTAAAGTTATATCTCAATATGGTGATATCATTGCTATAAGAGCTTTTCCCAGCTTAAAAGAGAAAGTGAAAGACGAATCGGAGTATGTTTTGAAAAATTTCCAAAAATATGCAACAGTTCCAGTAATTAATATGGAAAGCGCAACAGCTCACCCTTTACAAGCTCTAGCCGATGCTATAACCATAGAAGAATTGAAAATGGCTGATAATCCAAAAGTAGTGCTATCATGGGCACCACACCCTAAAGCATTGCCTCAAGCGGTAGCAAATTCTTTTGTGAGTATGATGAAAGAATTACAAGTCGATTTTTCAATAACACATCCTAAAGGATATGAGTTAAACTCAGCAGTTACAAAAGATGTTGCAGTTAACTATAATCAACCAGAAGCATTAAAAGATGCTGATTTTGTATATGCTAAGAATTGGAGTAGTTATCAAGAATATGGCCAGGTATTATCTACTGATGAGAATTGGAAGATTACAAGCGAAAAACTCGGAACAGCAAAATTTATGCACTGTTTGCCAGTAAGGAGAAATGTTGTCGTTGAAGATAATGTACTAGATGGTAAAAACTCAATAGTCATAGATCAGGCTAATAATAGAACATTTGCAGCTCAAATTGTATTGAAAAAAATTTTAGAAGAATTAAAGAGTATAGAAAATGGGTAAGAAGAAACTAAAAGTGATAAAAATAGGAGGGAATATTATAGATGACCAAATGAAGTTAAAAGACTTTTTAAAATCTTTTGCGAAATTAAAAGGACCTAAAATACTTGTCCACGGAGGAGGGAAATTAGCTTCAAAAATGGCAAAAAAAATGAATGTTCCTGTAGAAATGATAGAAGGAAGAAGAGTTACAAATGCAGAAACTTTAGACATAATTACGATGGTTTATGCAGGGAAAATCAATAAGAATATTGTTGCTCAATTGCAAGCAAATAACTGTAATACAATTGGCTTTTCCGGAGCAGATGGTAATACTATTATTGCTAAAAAAAGACCGGTAAATGAAATTGACTATGGATTTGTTGGTGATATAGTAAAAGTTGAAGTAAGTGTAATTAAATTATTGTTAATCAACAATTTATCAATTTTATTTTGTGCTATATCTCATGATAGAAAAGGACAGTTATTTAACACCAATGCAGATACAATTGCTTCTGAATTAGCCATAGCTCTTTCAAAAGATTTTGAAGTTGAGTTATACTATTGTTTTGAAAAAAATGGTGTCCTTAAAGATATTCATGATGATAGCTCAGTAATTGAGAAAATAGATCAAAAAAACTACATAACATTCAAAGAGCAAGGTATCATTTCAGATGGGATGATTCCGAAACTCGATAACTGTTTTTATGCATTGGAAAAGAAGGTTAAAAAAATATGCATCGGGAAACCAGAAATGTTATTTGATAAAAATATAAAGTTCACAAAAATTCACAAATGAGAATAGAAAGACTTACAAATGATGCGATTGCATTGTTAAAACAACTAATAGAAATCCCATCTTTTTCATCAGAAGAAGATAAAACAGCATTACAAATAGAAAAGTGGTTTCAAAATTATGAACTCGAATACCAGAGAACGCAAAACAATGTGTGGGCTATAAATAAGTATTTTGACAAAGACAAGCCAACATTGTTATTAAACTCGCATCATGACACTGTTAAGCCCAATAGAGGTTATACTAAAGATCCTTTCAAGGCTTTGGTAGAAGATGGAAAGTTATTTGGCTTGGGGAGTAATGATGCTGGAGGATGCTTGGTTTCTCTGTTGGCAACCTTTGCTTATTTCTATAATCAAAAAGATTTAAAATACAATTTGGTTATAGTAGCATCAGCAGAGGAAGAAAGTAGCGGACAAAATGGACTCAATAGTATGCTATCTGTAATTCCTAAGGTAGATGTTGCTATTGTTGGAGAACCAACTTTGATGCAATTGGCAATAGCAGAAAAGGGCTTGGTTGTATTTGATGCAAAAGTTTCTGGAACTCCAGGACACGCTGCACATCCTAATAACAATAACGCTATATATAATACCATTGAAGTATTGAAATGGTTTGAAAGCTATCAGTTTGAGAAATCATCTGAGAGTTTAGGAGATGTAAAAATGACAGTAACCCAAATCAATGCAGGAAAACAACACAATGCGATTCCTGCTGAAGTTGATCTTGTTATCGATGTAAGAGTTAATGATCAGTACAGCAATCAAGAAATATCAGATATTTTACAACAGGAATCGCCTTGTGCTTCTATAGTGCCAAGAAGTCTACGGTTGAATTCGTCATCAATTCCAGTTTCTCATGAGCTGGTACAGTCAGGAATTTCTCTAGGAAGAAAAACTTATGGATCACCAACTTTATCTGATCAATCGGTATTAAGTTGTCCTTCTTTAAAGTTAGGACCAGGAGACAGTACGAGATCGCACACAGCAGATGAGTTCATATATCTTCAAGAAATAGAAGAAGGAATCGATTTGTATATCAAACTGTTACAACAAGTAATCAAATAAACTGAAAAAAGAATTATGAAACTTTGGGATAAAGGGTTTTCAATAGACCAGCAAATAGAACAATTTACGGTAGGGAATGATAGAGAGATAGATTTATTCATTGCTAAATATGATATACAAGCTTCGATAGCGCATGCTAAAATGTTGGCATCTATCAATATTATAAGTTCAGAAGAGCTACAGCAATTAGAAGAAGGGCTGAAAAAACTAACAGATCAACTAGAAGACGGAAATTTTGTTATAGAAGACCAGTTTGAAGATGTGCATTCAAAAATAGAATTTGAATTAACACAACACTACGGTGAAGTTGGAAAGAAAATTCATACAGCGAGATCAAGAAATGACCAGGTCTTGGTGGCTTTGCATTTATACTACAAAGAGAACTTAACAGAAATAAAGACGTTGGTAAGAACTTTTTTTGATACACTATTAAGTTTATCAGAAGTACATAAAAGTGTCTTATTACCTGGTTATACGCATCTACAAGTGGCAATGCCTTCCTCTTTTGGATTGTGGTTTTCAGCATATGCAGAAACATTAGTTGATGATATTTACTTATTGAATGCAGCCTTACAATCAGTAAATCAAAACCCTTTAGGATCTGCTGCAGGATATGGAAGTTCTTTTCCCATTGATAGAGAATCAACAACACAAGAGTTAGGCTTTGAAACCTTAAAATATAATGTGGTCGCTGCACAAATGAGCAGAGGTAAAAATGAAAGAACTATAGCGGCGGCCCTTGGAGGCATTGCAAATACCTTATCTAGGTTTGCTATGGATATTTGTTTGTACATGAGTCAGAATTTTGGATTTGTTTCTTTTCCAAATGAATTAACAACAGGAAGTAGTATTATGCCACACAAAAAGAATCCTGATGTTTTTGAGTTAATAAGAGGTAAATGCAATAAAATACAAGCACTACAAACAGAAATGATCCTAATTACGAACAATCTACCAAGTGGTTATCACAGAGATTTTCAGTTGTTAAAAGAAAATGTAATCAGTGCCGTTGAAGAGATGAAAAACATTTTGTCAATTTTCAATTATTCAATAAAACAAATACAAGTGAAAGAATTTGATATGAATGATGAAAAGTACAAATACCTATTTACGGTAGATAATATCAATACACTTGTTGAAGAAGGTATGAGTTTTCGAGAAGCTTATCAAAAGATTGGATTAGCGGTAGAAAATGGAAATTATATTCCAGATATGACTAAAAAGCACACTCATATAGGAAGTATTCATAATTTATGTTTAGCTGAGATTGAGAATAAATTCCCCAAATGATGTAATGACTTGTTAATATGAAAATAATAGGGTCTTTACCCTTTATAAAGATAGATAATCATCAAAATCAAGCGCTTATTTTTAGGTTTTCCATAAAAATAGATTCAGAGGTTAAAAAAAGTTTTTCCGACTAAAAATTAATTATACATTTGAACCATGATTTATTCAAAGGGGCATCATAATTTTTCAGACATCACTTCCATGATGCGCTTCCCTTTTGCAATTACTACTACAATCATTACAATTACCCTTTAGGGGGTTGTTTTTCACATATCATATTCAGGTTACATATAGTTTTTCAAAACAGAAAGACTATTTAGAAATAAGATTATAATTCTTTACAAAAAAATAAAATGAAAGTTTTAAAATTTGGCGGAACATCCGTAGCAAATTCAGAAAATATTTTAAAAGTCCTCAATATTGTTTTGGAGACATCTCAAGATCAGAAATTACTAGTAGTAGTTTCAGCTATGGGTAAAACTACAGATGCATTAATTAATGCAGCTAATTTAGCAACTCAAAAAAAGAAAGATTATGAGAAAATTTTAGCATCCTTGCAGGAACATCACTTTGAAACCATCAAAGAGTTAATTCCAATTAAAGAGCAGAGTAGGGTAATAAGTTATGTAAAACAACTATTTAATCAGTTAGAAACTATTTATGAAGGTTGCTATTTATTACAAGAACTTACACCAAAGACTTTAGCTAAAATCACCAGCTTTGGCGAGCTCTTATCGTCATTTATTATAGCCGAAGCTGCTAAAAAGAAGATGAATGCTTCTTATAAAGACAGTAGAGAATTGATTGTTGCTTCTGATGATTACAATAATGCATTAGTCAACTTTAGTAGTACCAATAAAAACTGTAAGGATTTTTTTGAAAATCATCAAGCAACAGTTACTATTTTACCTGGTTTTGTAGCAAGAACAATAGAAGGAAAAACTACAACTTTAGGTAGAGGAGGATCTGATTATTCTGCTGCAATCTACGCAGCTGCTTTAGATGCGAAAGAATTACAAATATGGACTGATGTGAGTGGAATGTTTACTGCCAATCCTAAAATTGTAAAACAAGCTTTTGAAATTCCACATATTTCCTATCAAGAAGCAATGGAGCTCTCTCATTTTGGAGCTAGCGTTATTTATCCGCCAACGATACAACCTGTATTGCAAAAAGAAATACCTATACTTATTAAGAATACGTTTCAGCCAGAAGATAAAGGAACATTGATTACCAAAGAAACGAGTCAAAACAAACCTGTTAAAGGGATTTCACACATAGATAATATTGCTTTGTTAACTCTAGAAGGAATAGGAATGGTTGGAATTCCAGGTTTTTCTAAACGTTTCTTTGAAGCACTTTCTTTACATAAAGTAAACGTAATTCTGATTACACAAGCTTCCTCTGAGTTATCAATTTGTTTAGCAATAAATGAAAGTGATGCAAAGAAAGCCAAAGAGGTTGTTGATGAGGTATTTGCTTATGAAATTCAACTTAAAAAAGTAAAACCTGTTTTGATAGAAGGTGAAATGAGTATTATCGCTCTTGTAGGAGACAATATGAAAAGCCACCAAGGATTAAGTGGAAAAATGTTTAGTTCTCTCGGAAAAAACAATGTCAATATTAGAGCAATTGCGCAAGGAGCTTCAGAAAAGAATATTTCAGCAGTTATAGAGAAAAGCGATACAAAAAAAGCACTGAACACACTTCATGAAAGGTTCTTTGAAGAGCGAATAAAACAACTAAATTTATTTGTAACAGGAGTAGGTAATGTTGGAGAGCGTTTTTTAGCACAACTCCAGCAGCAAAAAGATTATTTAAGAAAGAACTTAAAATTGAATCTTCGAGTAATTGGTATTTCCAATTCAAGAACTATGAATTTTAATGAAGAAGGAATTCAACTAGAAGAATGGAAAGAAGTATTACAAAAAGGAGAAAAAGCTAGCTTGGATGGATTTTTAGAAAAAGCAAAAACAATTAATCTTCGTAATAGTGTCTTTGTAGATAACACAGCTAATGAAAAGGTTTCTCAAATGTACGAGTCTTATTTAAAACATAATATTGCTGTAGTTACTTGTAACAAAATTGCTTGTGCATCAAGTATAGAAAATTATAGAACATTAAAATCTGTTTCCAGAAAGTATAATGCTCCATTTCTTTTTGAAACCAATGTTGGTGCAGGTCTTCCTATTATAGATACTTTAAAAAATTTAATTGCTTCCGGAGATAGAGTTCATAAAATACAAGCTGTTTTATCAGGAAGCTTAAACTTTGTATTCAATAATTTTAATGATCAGGTTACATTTCATGATATAGTTTCAAAAGCTCAAGAAGAAGGATATACAGAACCAGATCCTAAGATCGACTTAAGTGGTGTGGATGTTGCTAGAAAAATTTTAATCTTAGCTAGAGAAAGCGGATACGAATTATCTTTAGAAGATATTCACAACAACTCTTTCTTACCGAAAGATAGTTTAGAAACTAAAGACAATGAATCTTTTTACTCTTCTCTGGAGAAGAATGAACCGCATTTTCAAAACATTTACAAAGAAGCAAATGATAAGAATTGTCGCTTAAAATATGTAGCTGAATTTTCAGAAGGAAAAGCCAATGTAGGATTACAACATATAAATCCTTCTCATCCTTTTTATAACCTTGAAGGAAGTGATAACATTGTGTTATTCTATACAGACAGATATCCTCAACAACCTTTGATTATAAAAGGCGCAGGAGCAGGAGCAGAAGTAACAGCTTCTGGTATCTTTGCTGATGTGATTAGGATAGGGAATGTTTAAAAGAGAAAAGATGGAAGAAATAAAGTTATTTACGCCAGCAACTATTGCAAACGTGTCTTGCGGATTTGATATTCTTGGATTATGCTTAGATACAGTTGGAGATGAAATGGTACTTCGTAAAGTTGCTAAAAAAGGAGTTTGTATTACCAAAATTGTTGGGCAAGATCTTCCTTTAGAAACAGAAAAAAATGTAGCGGGAGTAGCAGTGTTGAGTTTGCTGAAAAACATTGATATTGATTTTGGTTTTGAAATAGAAATCTATAAAAATATTAAGCCTGGAAGCGGAATAGGAAGCAGCGCTGCGAGTGCAGCAGGCGCTGTATTTGGAGTTAATCAATTATTAGGAAATCCATTTTCTTTAAAAGAATTAATTCCATTTGCTATGGATGGAGAAAAATTGGCGAGCGGAACAGCTCATGCAGACAATGTTGCTCCAGCCTTGTTAGGTGGATTTACATTAGTAAAAAGTTACGCTCCATTAGAAGTAATTAAGATCCATTGTCCTGAAGAATTGTATGCAACAGTTATTCATCCACAAATTGAAGTGAAAACTGCAGATTCGAGATCGGTTTTAAAACAGAATGTACCTCTAAAAACTATGGTGAAACAAATGGGTAATTTGGCTGGTTTGATTAGTGGTTTGTATACAGAAGACTACGATTTGATAGGAAGCTCCTTACACGATGTAATTATTGAGCCTCACCGATCTATTTTAATTCCAGAATTTCAGAGATTAAAAGAGGTTTCTAAAAAAGCCGGAGCTCTAGGAAGTGGAATTTCTGGTTCTGGGCCTTCTGTATTTGCCTTAAGTAAGGGAAAAGAAATAGCAAATAAAGTTGCAAAAGCAATGACTCAAGTATATGAAAATATTCAAGTCGATTTTGATATTCATGTTTCTAAAGTCAACCAAAATGGGATGAAAGTTTTATAAAGAGAAAAGAGAAAAGAGAAAAGAAAGATGAATAAAGAATACCGATGAAGAAAAAAATATTTTCACCTAAACACCTAAACACCTAAACACCTAAACACCTAAACACCTAAACACCTAAACACCTAAACACCTAAACACCTAAACACCTAAACACCTAAACACCAAAATGAACTATTACAGTTTACATCATAATTCACCAAAGACTTCTTTTCAAGAGGCAGTTATTAAGGGAATTGCTCCTGATCGAGGTTTGTATTTTCCAGAATCAATTTCACCGATTTCAAAAGAAATTATAGAGAACATTCAAAATTATTCTAATGAAGAAATCGCTTATGAAGCTATGAAACAATTTGTAGGAAACGAAATTCCTGAAGATGTCTTAAAAAAGATTATTAAAGAGACAATTTCGTTTGATTTTCCTGTTGTTCCTATTCATGAAAATACTGCAACGTTAGAATTGTTTCACGGACCAACAATGGCTTTTAAAGACGTAGGAGCCAAGTTCATGGCAAAATGCTTAGAGTACTTTAATCAAAGTTCTGAAGAAGAAGTGACAGTTTTGGTTGCTACTTCTGGAGATACTGGAGGGGCAGTAGCAAACGGATTTTTAAATGCGAAAGGAGTTAAGGTTGTAATTCTTTATCCTAGTGGTAAAGTTAGTGACATTCAAGAAAAACAGCTTACTACCTTAGGAAGCAATATTACAGCTTTAGAGGTTGATGGTGTTTTTGATGATTGTCAGAATATGGTAAAAACAGCATTTTTAGATGATGAAATTTCTAGAAAATTAACATCGGCAAATTCTATTAATGTAGCTCGTTGGCTGCCGCAAATGTTTTATTTCTTTTTTGCTTACAAACAAGTGGCGCATTTAAATAAAGAAATAGTGTTTTCGGTTCCAAGTGGTAATTTTGGGAATATTTGTGCTGGAATTGTTGCCCAAAAACTAGGTTTGCCTATCAAACATTTTATAGCAGCAACTAATGTAAATGATACAGTACCCAACTATTTAGAAGATGGGAATTATAACCCAAAGCCTTCTAAAGCAACCATCTCTAATGCAATGGATGTTGGAGACCCAAGTAATTTTATTCGCATTAAGGAATTGTTTAATAGCGATTTGGAGACCATAAAAAAACATTTTTCCTCCTATAGTTTTTCTGATGAACAGACTAAAGAAGTAATGAAAAAAATATATAATGAAACAAGTTATGTTGCAGACCCACATGGAGCTGTGGGATATCTTGGACTTGAAAAACATGGCCTGTCCAGTAATGAGTTAGGAATCTTTTTAGAAACTGCGCATCCAGTAAAATTTCTTGATGTGGTTGAAGATACTTTATCTGTACAAGTTGAAATACCTAGTCAAATTCAAAAAGTGATGGATAAAGAAAAGAGAGCGATTTCTGTAAAGTCTTATGAGGATCTAAAGCAGTTTTTGAATTTTGGATAGATTTATTATTGAGCTTAAGTTTTAAGTGTTTGGTCTTTAGTTATTTACCATTCATCTAAAAACAGTGAAACGTTCCGTATTCTAAGACGATCTTTAGGCTATAATAACCAACAAAATTTTTATCATGGCTGTACTTATCGAAAATCAAAACAATGTTTTTTATGCAAAAGGAGAAATCAACCAATTGAATGCGAAAATTCTAAAAATGTATATCGAATCGCAATTCCGAAAATTTAATAGAGTGATCCTAAACATCAACGACGTAAGTAAAATTGATAAGAGTGGTATTTCTATTTTAACCTCACTCTACTATACATCAATTTCTAGAGGAAAAAGCTTTTCAATTATAGGATACGGATGCAAAGATATTTATGATGAGTTTTTATTGTCTGCTTAAGTTTCCTCATTGTAGAAAACCTTATAGTAGTGCATTTTGCGCTCTTCATCAAATCCTTTTTCGATGTTGTCTTTTACGGTGTCACCATCACTAATGTCTAGTTTGATTTGAATTTTAGTATCTAAATTAATCTGATTCTTTATTTTCCTTTTCTCTTTTTTAAGTGTAGGAATTGATACGTTAAAATGTTCTTGTAAATCAACATTGTTCTCTTTGTTGTATTGTATTTTAAAATTGTCGTAAGAATCAACAACATCAAAAGGAGAGAGCAGCTCTTGCTCTAATAAATCTTTGGTAATTACCTCATGATCATTAAATAATTGAACACCTTGACTCATAAATTCTTTTTGAACAAACGTATCATTATTTTCAACCATAGTGTTAGAAAACGTAGATAGTAAATTTAAGTGATGCTTTGTTTGATAAGAATCATTCATAACTTCCTCTAAATCTAAAAAGGCTTTTTTCCAATAATTGGCATCATAGCTATTGTTATCAATAGAAATTACTCTATAACCATCAGATTGTTCTGTGTTTAGAATTAGGCAACCTTTATCAACCTTCTGAAGTTTTACTCCTTTACCAATCGTAAAATCTAGATCACCCTCAACCAGATTGAATTTCAAGTAATCAATCTTTTTTTCAATTTTAAAAATACCAATAGCATCAGTTGTAATCTCTTGAAACTGTAGTTCTTGAAAATGAACTACAAATAATTCCCCCGTTTTTATCTGGGGATGATTAGACTTTTCATATAAATGATTCAAGATGTTATTTGAATAGTCTATAAAACTAATCTCTTTATCAAAAAACTTAGTACTACTGTCATAAATCGTATTATAATCTAAACTTACGTGATGTGTAAATTTCATTAAATCTTGACTCGATCTGATTGAGCTTAAAAAGAAGCTTTTCAAAAGAGTTTCTTCATCTTCTGTTAAAGGAATTTCCTCACTAGTACTATAGTTTAACTCTTGACTTAATTTATTTCCTACTCTTTGTAAAGTTGCCCTAGATATGAATGCGTTGGTTGTTTTAAGCATGCCTAAATTTTATAGCCAACAAACATAAAAAAAGCACCACATTTGTAGCGCTTTTGTTTATAATTATTTAAAAAAATATGTAAAGAAAACTCTCTTACTTGACATACACAGACGTTTGCCCGTATTGAAAATGTATAGGATTGTGAGAAGGATCATTTTGGAACATGTATAAATCTTTTGGAGGTTTTTCAAATAGCATGATAATATCTGACCCGCCAAATCTAAATTTCCCAAATTCTTGCCCTTTTACAACATTCTTATTGCTTATGTTAGGAAGAGAAGAATCAGAACCATCATACATCATGACTCCTGAAACTTGACACATTCCTATAGGTAATACAACTACTTTTCCTACTTTATCACCTCCATCAAGAATAATTAATCCGCGAGCTTGGGTGAATTCATATCCTACTTTTGTATCATCAGATTCAGAATTATCTGGTGCATGAAACTGACCACCTCCTGAAACAACATTTAAATAAACTTGTCCATCAATAGGCGTAATTTCTAAAACTTTTCCTGCAATTGGTGTATGAAATCTATGATAGTCAAACGGACTTAAGAAATAATGAATAAATGTTCCTCCGTAAAAGTCTTTGGCATATTCCAAGACTCTTTTCTTTGTTTTCTCATCCATATTATCACCTGTAAGTAATTCATCAACAGTCCCAATACTATGTGTGTGTTTTAATCGCTCTCCGTCTGGTGACATTACATTTCCATCAACAATAGGATAACAAGCTTTGAAAGTACAATCAGCTGGAGAAACAACATTACTATTATCCTTTGGACAAGAAATTGGTCTCAAAGGCGATAATCCTGTTTCAGGATCAGCTCCGTTAAATTCTCTATAAAAGAATTGATTGAAGGTGGTCCAGGTAGATTTGTTTCCATTGTACCATCCCATATTGTACATAGAATCCTTTTCAAAAGAAGCTAGAGTTGCTGGAGTAAGAGATTTTTTTGTATCTAAAAATGCCCCCCATGCTTTTGCAAAGTCAACTAGCCAATCTGCAAACTCAGGATAGCTTTGCATTGTTTTGATGTTATTAGGGTCTTCTGTTAAGTTTTGATCAATAAGCCAATAAGATTGACATAATAAATCGTATACTTTTTGATTATACCCATTTTTGGTCCCATCACTAGTCCAAGCATTAGGATACTCTGGATCTCGAATCTCGTTAGGAATCAATCGAACATAATTGTCTAAATATTCGTAATAAGCTTCTGCTGAAGTAGGCCATCCTTTCCAGCCTAATTCTTTGTCAATAGCTTTGTAAAGTTCTGGATTTAGAGGCTCGATATTATTTTCAGGATCTCCGTTTTTGGAAATTTCTACGGCTTTTTGGAGTGATCTATCTAAGTCACTTTTCATTTCAGGATTTGCATCCATTAGTTTTTTTAATTTCTCTACAACTAACTTGTGTGTTTCCATAATCTTGAGGATAATTTATTTCCTACTCTGTTGAATAATAGGCTTTTCGGAATTCGCCTTTGTTCAAATTTCAGTAGATAATTAGATTTTTACTAGAGTAGAAATACCAAATTAGAAAAACAGTAAATAGTACCTAATAATTAAAAGAAGATAAAAGAGAAGAATAAAATTAAAGAAGGCCTGAGATTAAACAAACTGCTGAGCCACATTGTTGGGGGAAGGGCAATGTGCAGGCCTTCTTTATGAAATAACCAATGGTAAATCTTATTTAGGTAATAGGTTATTTTTGAGATTTAATTATACAAAACTCTAACTTTACTCAAAGTTATGATAAAAGATATTTGCGACAAATCATTTTATTAGGACAAAACATGTACAAAAACGTTTTCGTGCCTCAAAAAGAGGGGTTTAAGAAGAAATTTAGAGATTAAAAGGACTTTAAAAAGATGTTTAAATCCACATTGCTAGGGATGTTTAATTTTTTACGAAGCCTAGTTCTACTTCTATAAACAGAGTCTTTAGAGATATTTTGCATGATAGCAATGTCTTTGTTGTCTAAATTAAGTCTAATTAGAGAACATAACTTTAACTCGGTTTTGGTTAAATTTGGATGAGCTTTGAGCAAATTCTCATAGAATTCACTATTTAAAATGTCTATTCTATTTTGAAAAT
Organism: Pseudotenacibaculum sp. MALMAid0570; assembly: GCF_040151415.1. Taxonomy (NCBI): domain Bacteria; kingdom Pseudomonadati; phylum Bacteroidota; class Flavobacteriia; order Flavobacteriales; family Flavobacteriaceae; genus Pseudotenacibaculum; species Pseudotenacibaculum sp. MALMAid0570. The sequence continues at coordinate 46,414 of NZ_JBDKWF010000043.1, read as the reverse complement.
TCAAATTACTTTGCTCAATTTTAATACGATCTTTAATTTCTATTTCTAGGTCAGCAATTAACTCCTTGTAAGAGGCTTCATCATATTTCTTAGAGCTTTTTATTTTGCTTAGTAGATAACTTCCCCATTTTTGATTTTCAGCAATTGTATTTGCAAATAGAGTTAGATCTTTTCTTTTAAAATCAACTTCTCGCTGTAATAGTTTATTTTTTATTGTAGCAGTTTTTGCTTTTTCTTTTTCTACTAATTTTTCAGCATTTACTTTTTGTATTTTAAATTTATTTCTGGAGAATAAAAGATATAGAATTACTATAGAAACTAGTATGGTTGAAACTAATAACCAAAAATATAACTGTTTGATATTTCCTTCTTTCTCTCTAAGTACTTTTTCATTATCTAAAAGCTTTAAAATACTTTGAATGTTTACTTCATTAAATGCGTTAACTTGACTCTTCAGGAATTGTTTATCAATCAAATTTTGTTCAGAGATCAATTTGTAAGTAATATCGCTATATTTTTCAGCTTTTCTAAAGTCTTTAATCTTCAGGTATAAAGACTCCATTGTTCTTGAAAAGAGAATTTCATTGTGCAATTTGCTACCATATTCCCCTAAAGAATCCATTCTCTTCCTAGATGAAAGAAGTCGCTTTTCGGCCTTTTTATAGAATCCTAGTTCAATTTCTGATTTCCCCCATTGTAAGCTGGATCTAATCCATCGCTCTTTATCTTTATTCTTGTAAAAAACATGATTTTTTTGATACAATTCTTTCGCCATTTGATAGCGACCTTGTTCCATATAAATGAGTGCCACATTATCATTGATACTATGTCTTAGAAATTGAAAATTATCGCTTTCAGGAATTTGGGGAAGATTTCTAGCCTTATCGAAATAATACATAGCTGAATCTTTTTTCTTTAAGACTTCAGAGAAAAAAATTCCAATATTGTTATAACCAGAGAGCATGCTTTCTTCAAAGAGATAATCATTATTCTTTGGGTTTAGATATTTTTGATCAAAACGTGTTTCGTAAAATTTGAGCATTTTACGATTATAAAACAATGCACTGTCAATTTTTCCTTCTGAGATAAAAGCTTGACTAACATGTTCTGTTATGCTCGTAAGATTAAAAGGGTCCTCAAATTTTTCGGCGAAAACTAACGCTTTTTTACCTGTCCTAAGACATTCCTTAAAAACACCTTTTCTCTTAAATAGCCAATTATAATGAGTGTAAAATCCGTATGCCGCGGACTCATTGAAAGTATGAACTAGCTTTAAGTCTTTAAAATACCTTTCAAATTCATGCTCATCTTTTGTTATTTCTTGAAAAGCTAAATTGTTAGATTCACTAGCTTTATTTTGAGTATAACTAAGATGTATTGATAAAATAAACAGTATAGAAACAAGAGTCTCTTTCTCTATCAAGAAATTGATTATTGAGGTTTTATCAATTCTCTTCAGATAGAATAAACATTTCATCATAGTTGGTTTAAGTGATAAAGAGGTATGATACAAAATTACTTTTATATGTAACTAATTAAAATCTATTGTTTTATAAACTTTACAGCTCTACTTGAATCTTTCAAGAGTAATTTAGTAATATAAATACCAGGTACCAAATCACTAATGTTTAACTCTTTGAAAGAATCTGTAAAGTGTTTTACTTGTTGTCCATTTAAATTATAGATTTTAACCTCCTTTAAATTGATTAAATCACCCTTGATTTCAATGATATCATTAGCAGGGTTCGGATACAAAGTGAATAGGCTATTTAATTCCTCTTCATCTACACTTAATGTAGTGTCAACAGTAATTGTCTGTACTTGACAAACATTTGATTCTAAATTATCAGCATTAATTGCGGTTACTTTAAATTGGTATTGCCCAGATTCTGAAGTTATAACGTCATATGTTATAACATCAGCTGCAGTAGTATGTATAATTGCAAAATTTTGATCAGAAGGTCCTTTCATTTTAATTACAAAACCAGTTTCATCTGTTGAATTATCTGTCCAGTTTAAGGTGATAGTACCGTTGTTATTACTTCCTTGAACATTAGTTGGAGCTGCAGATCCAATAAGTCCATAAGTTTGAAGTATTAAATTAAATTGATCTTGAATTTGTTGAGCAAATGTTGCATCAAATTCGTTGATATATTGTTGGTAACGTGGCCATTGATAATCTGATGTTGGCATTATGGTGTTATGATAAGCTAAATAATCATCCATTGTGATAGGAGCTACATTACATTGATATCCTTCAATTAAGGCTTTCACTTCTTGACTCTTTGGCATAGATGCTAACTGGGTTTGTAGACTTGTAGAAGGCTTTAATCCCCAAAAATGCATAAACGGAGCCATGTTTTTTCCTACCGCGTTTGAGGCAGCAACAGTGTACTCATCTCTTCCAACAACAAAAGGTCGATCATTACAAACAGTGCTAGACTGTTGTACACCTGCTTGATAAAAAGCAGCTTGTGTATTTTTTAATCCATCCCAGCCAAATAATTTTACAATGTCTCCATATTTTGCATGTCCTCTAGATTGATATTTAAGCATGTCTTTGTCGCTCATTGGAACAGATAAATCAAAAGTCATAGGTAAATCTTGTCTGAAATTTGTGGTGATAATCCAATCAAAAACAGCTTCATTAAATGTAAAAGGATCCCCACCTAAATTAGCTCGACTAAAACCAAAAGCATCTTCAATAGACATGTTGTAAACTTGACTATTAGCAGCCATAGCTAAAATATGTACATTTGTTTCGGCTTCAATTTGATGACATGCTTCAGTTGTGCTCCCTGTTGCTCCATAATTTGGAGTAGGATATAATTCATTGTGCCCCATTTCATGTAGTAGGGTAAAATGCATTGGATGCTCTAATACTTTCATTGGATTCCATAATTGATTTGGATCGTTCCTCATTTCACTAATTGGAATTATTATAGGATAACCAGCTCCATAAGCTGGAGTTACAAGACGAGTGTCAAAACTGTAATATTCAGCTCGTGGTCTTGTTAAGGGCCTTCCTCCAGCGATGCTAATAGCATCCATGATAGCATCCCATCGTTGCATGATAGCGTCAGGATTATTCACACCTGCTATTTCAGCTACGGGAATAGTAAACATAAATTTGTCAGATTCAAAATCTGCCCAAGGAGCTTTGCTGTTTGCAACTTGATTTAACCAATCTGATACACTAGTTTGATTACCACTTTTATAAGAGAAAAAAGGCATTTTGATCCCATTTCCAATAGTTACATCAAAATTCCCCAAATTAGTTCCTTCAGGAACCTTGATGTAGATACCGCCTCCAAAAGGACTTGCTACAGAAATCGTAGCATTACTAGTCAATGAATATTCTGCTGAGATATCTTCAAAACGATTTATTTTTCCAATATAGGAGGGAACCATATTTCTAAAGTGAGATCCAACAATAACGGTTACTCCAGAATTTAGAACATTATTAGGAACAGTAATAGTAACAACATCTCCCGGTCTTACATAGTATCCAGTTGGACGCACCACTCTTGATTGATCATTTAATTCTGCAGCAATATCTTTATTGTATGTTCCATTTATAGATACAGTTGCAGAAGCAATATTTACTGCTGAAGGATCAACAGAACCCGGTATTACTTCATGATGTTCAAAAACTACACCTCCCATATTCTGAGCATTCCCATCTACAAATTGTGTTGCAAACACATAAGATTGAGAAAATAAAAGCGCTCGAGAATGTGTTGGTAATTCATCTTCATTATATGTTATACCATCTTGATATAGAGGAGGGTTATTGGCCTCATATGCAGAAGTAAAAGCAAATAAGTTTGTGCTTATAGAAGAGTAATCTGCAAAATATAAATTGCTTTTGATTGTTGTTAAATGTGTTAATTTATCATTATCACTTAGCGTAATAGAGCCAGAAATATCATTTGCTAATTGTGTAAAAGCTGTATTAATTTGAGTAGTCATATTTGGAACTTGATCATATATCTTTAAATTATCTAAATCAAAAACTCCATTATTTGTAGTGTTTACAGTATTATTATGACCTCCAATAGTAAAAAGATTACTTTGTATTCCTAATCGAAAGCTATTGGCATCAAACCCAGCGTTTATAGCCTCATTTTTCACTTCTTGTCCGTCTATTTCAACTTTGAAGTGTTTACTTACAAAATCAAACGTAATCTTATAATTTTTCCATTGATTAGCAGTGATATCTCCTATTGCTCCCCAATAATATCCGCCTGAAGATGTTCCGTCATCAAAAGTTAAAAGTATTTTATCAGCCCATTGTAATACAGAAAACCCTGCTTGTTCCCAAAAAGGATTTGCACTTGAACCACTACTAAAAATTATAGCAGTTGAAGTAGTAGAAGTAGTTCTATGGTCAAAAGAGAATTGGAAGTTTCTGTTGGTAATTGTGCTATTGATTGCTATTGGAAAATGAACTAAGCTACTAGAATTTCTTTTGATATATGATTTACCATTTTCAGTAAGGAAATCAATAGTACCTGTTGATGTTCCATTATGACCATTAATTTGGTCTGTTAGATCTGTGTCGAAATTGTACTCAGCAACTTGAGAATAAATGGAAAGGTGAATTAATATCAGTATTACAGATAATGGTGTTTTTAGGCGTTTCATAGTATTAGGTGTTGTTAAAAATCAATTAAGGCTTTTAGCTTAGGCTAAATTACTAAGCGTTGGATGAAAATTGCTTTTTCATATCAGGACAAAGTATGTACAGATAATATCTTTTAATGATTTTTATATAGAGATTATCAAGACATTTTTAAGAGTAGTAAACATGCGAGTAAAGCACAGCATATCTTAAATTATCTTTGATTTAGTAATATTCTTTCTTAAGAAAGAATAGGATTTTATTAAAATTAAATGATTCTAGAGATTATGTATTCAAGTAGAAAAATGGTATTGATTTTACTAATTTGTTTTGTAACCAATTCTTTGTATTCGCAACATGTTTTTGTTTCTCCCAGTGGAGATGATTCTAATAATGGAACTTCAGTCTCAAGTCCGGTAAAGACTTTTCAAAGGGCTGCTGATATTGCTAAATCTCTTGGTTCAAATGGTATTATTGTAGAGTTTTCAGGAGGTGAGTATGTATTTGAATCTACAGTAATCTTAGATGCAACATATAGCGGTATTACTTTTAGAGGTAAAGCAGGAGAGACACCAATATTTAGTTCATTAGAACAGGTAACAGGTTGGACTACTCATAGTGGCAACATCATGGTAGCCGATTTGCCTAATGGAGTAAACCGTGTTAGGTACCTACATGACGTAAGTGAAAATTGGTTAAAAAATTCAAGTACTTCTTTCTTTAGGCCAGATTTTATAGCACCTTGTGGAGGATCTGAGTGTGAGCATTGGGAAGCAGGAGCAGCACAGCAAAGGAAGACATTTGTTTTGTACCCTAATAGCTTTAGTTTACCAGATCCAACAAAGGCTAGTCAATATGATTTACGAGTGCATATGACGGCATGGCATGCTCAAGTATTACCAGTCTCCGCCATTAATACAAGTACTCGAAGAATTGATGTAGCTACACCAAGTCATTATAGCCTTGTTAATGGTGTTGATGATTTATTAACAGAATGTTGGTTGTTAAATTCCATTGAAGGTATAGATGAACCTGGAGAATGGGCTTCTATTGATGGTAAGATTTATTTATACCCTAAAAGCGGTACTTCTGATATTTATATTCCCAAGCTTCAGGAAATGATTAGAATAGATGCTGGTGGTGATGGAAATACATGGACAGGTTCTCCTGTTGAGAATATTGTTTTTGATGGAATAACTTTTACAGGATTAGATTATCGTATGAGCTTAGCAAATGATGTAATGGCACAACATGATTGGGCTATGGTAGATGTTCCAGAAGGGTTTCTTAGATTTAGAAATGCTCAAAATTGTACGGTTAAGAATTGTACTTTTACAAAAAGCGGAGCTGATGCCGTGCGATTTGATCGATATGCACAAAACATGATGGTTGATAATTGTTCGTTTAGTTATTTAGGAAAAAATGGAGTCTTGATGTCGGGTAGAGGACCTGGTTATGGTGATGTTAATAAGAACAATACAGTACAGAATAGTCATTTTAAGCAAACCTCACGAATTAAATGGGATGCTGCATCTATTCATGTAGATCAATCTTCTAGTAACATTATAAAACAGAATTATATTGAAGATACGCCATTGTCTGCAATAATTATGAGTGGAAATAGAACAGATAATATTGCAGAAATAGAAGCAAATCCAATTAATAGAGATTTCCATTTTGCTGAGGTGAGACCCGATTTAATTACTAACTGGCAGACTTCAGCTACTGAATTTTATGAGTATAATAATCTAGTAGAAGAAAACACATTTAGAGCTGTACATATTGGTACACCTGAATTAATACCAGCTGTAAGTTCCAGTGCTCCAGGTTTTACAAATGGAATGATTTATACTACAGGAAGAAAAAGTGGAGAAACTTCTACAATTCGCAAGAATTATTTTTATGATGTAGATGCATTGCCAACTTATTCTCATACTTGGGTAATATTAGGTGATGGTCACGAAGATTTTTTAGATTTTCATCAGAATATGGGATATAATCTCAATCAAATAAATGGATATGAAGACCCTCCTTTTTTTAGTAATAATTGTAATCTTCCAAATGGATGTAGAGCAAATTCTAATGTAAAGCTTAATAGTCCATATAGTGAAATGGAATGTTCTGTTTGCCAGAATCCAAGTTATTCAGGAACTATTGATTTTGATAATTCTAGTCCTAGCGGTTCTGCTTCAAGTTTGAACGATTATATTGAGATGTATAGTTTGTTATGTGGAAACTTACCCGGACCAAGTCCTTTGCCAGGTAGTTCTGAATTAAGGACAGCTTTAGCACAAAAGATTCAAGAATTTGGTGGTACAGTACCAAATTGTAGTCTTTCTACAGCAGCGGAAATACATGATACTTCTATCACTATATACCCAAATCCTGTGGACAACTTTATTCTTATTAAAAATGCAACTTCAGATTTGATAACAGATGTTAAAATTGTTTCTATTCTAGGCAAAACTATCCAAACACTAAGTAATAACTCAGGGATTAATTCAATAAACGTTTTAAATCTATCTTCTGGAATATATTTCGTGCAACTAAAATCCAAAAATAGAATAAAGAGTATTAAATTTATAAAAGAATGAAACACAGAATAATTTTTATAGCTATTCTTTCAATTTTTACAATTGAAGTTTACTCCCAGGTAGCAGATACAGTTTATAGAGATGCAAAAATTTATACAGCTAATTCTAATGATGATTTTGCAGAGGCTATGGCTATCAAAGATGGTAAAATCATTTTCATTGGTAGTAATGCCAATGTGTCTAGCCATATTGGTACTGGAACAGTTGTTTTGGGAGTTAATGGAGATTTAATTTTGCCAGGTATTCACGATGTTCATAATCACATCTTAGAGGCAAGTTCATCCATATCTAGTAGTTGTACATTAAGTAATACGGAAACAGATCCAGAAAACTTTATTTCTGTAATGCAGGCTTGTAATAACAGCACGCCTAATAATAATGGTTGGATTTTAGGCTCTGGGCATTCTATTTATACTCTTTTAGATGCAACTAGAGACCCAAAGTTAATTCTAGACGATGTATATCCGAATACACCGGCAGCTTATATGGAAGAAACTTCGCATTCCTTTTGGGTAAATACAGCAGCATTACAAGCGCTAGGGATTACTTCTTCAACTCCAGATCCTACAGGAGGACATATTGTGAAAAATCAGAATGGACAACCCAACGGAATTTTATTAGATGGAGCAGGAGATTTAATTTGGGATTTAGCATTAGCACCCAACACCGCTAATGATGATGCAAATTATTTTGGATTAAGAGATACTGGACTTCCATTATTAGCAGAAAATGGAATTACTTCTTTGGTTGAAGGTAGAACCTATTGGAAACGTAATTTTATCTCAACTTGGCAAAGATTAAAAGACAATAATGAATTAACTGTTAGAGTAGTTTTAGCACCTTGGGTATACCCAGAAGATAATGATAATACTCAAATAACTCAATTACAAAATTTATACAATACAGGTGATGATTTGTTAAAGGTCACTCAAATAAAGTTGTACAGTGATGGGATAACTATTAATGCTACTGCTGCGTTACATGACCCTTATAATGATAATTTGGGATTCCCTTTTACTACAGGATTAAACTATATAACTCAGGCAAGAATGACCAATCTAATTACTTCTTTAGAAACAGTAGGATATGATTTTTTCATCCATGTAATTGGAGATAGAGGTACTACAGAATCTTTAAATGCAATTGAGTCTGCTAGAAATACAAATGGAGATATTGGTGCAAGACACCGATTAACACATTTAGAAATTGTAAGAGCTTCCGATTTCCCAAGATTCAACACTTTAAACGTTACTGCCGACATGCAAGTAGCTGGTGATTTCACAAATCCTTCTAATTGGAATGAAATTGAGTTCTTAGTTGGGGCTTCGAGAGCCGATAATTTAATTCCATTAAAATCTTTAAACAATGCAAATGCAAGAATAACATTAAGTAGTGATTACGATGTTAGCGCGTTAAATCCATTTGTGGGAATGCAGAATGCTTTAACTAGATCTCCACAAGAATTACCAGATGTACAAACGGTAGTGAAAGCTTATACTATAAACGGAGCATACTCAATGAGAAGAGAAACAGTGACAGGTAGTTTGGAGGTAAACAAATATGCTGACTTTATTGTAGTAGATAGAGACATATTTACAATTCCTGCCAATCAAGTTGCTCAAACTAATGTTTTACTAACTGTTCTAGGTAATCAAGAAATTTATAGAGAGAATGGATACACTTTGAGCAATGAAGATATAAGTGAGGCGGGTGTTAAATTAAATGTATATCCTACAATAGTAAATGATTCATTGAATGTTAAAATCTCTAATTCTAATGATACTTACAACTTGAAAATATTTAGTTTGAAAGGAGACTTAGTAAAACAAAAAAGATTAGGTGATGATAATACATTAACAATAGATGTTTCTAAGTTTAGCGAAGGGGTATACATTGTTAAAGTAATATCTGAAAGTAAAAAAACTACGCTGAAAACAAAAAAAATAATTGTGAGTAGGTAGACTTTATTAAATCACTGAAGAATAAAAAACCGTAATTAAAATAGAAAAACCGAGATTTAATCTCGGTTTTTCTTTCATAGCAATTTTTTACCTCTTTAGTGAATCAGTGAATCTGCTTAAATTATTGGGTATATATAAACTTTTAAAGGACTAGCAAATTCACAACTCTAATGTACGGCAAACTAAATGAAAAATAGCCCTAAGCTATTAGGATAAAATATAGACAAACTTACTTTCCGATACAAAAGTTAGAAAAAATATGACCTAGAATGTCTTTGTCTACATCGTATTCACCAGTAATGTTTCCTAGATGGCGCAAACACTCACGAATATCAATAGCAAAAAGATCAGAAGATATTTCGGCTTCAATTCCATTTTTTACAGATAATATACTTTCTAAAGCATTGTTTAAGGCTTCAAAATGACGAGAATTGGTCACAATAGTTTCGTTATTGCTTAAGGCACCTTTGTTAACTAGAGAAGTTAGTTCATTAGTAAGCGTATCAATTCCAATTTTTTGTTTCGCAGAAAGTAAAAGAATATCCTCTATAGAAGAACTAATACTGTTCTTTTGTGAGTCAGAAAGTGCATCAATTTTATTGGCAATTACAAGTAATCTCTTATTTGGAAAACGTTTTTCAATCGTTGCTATTTCCTCTAAAAAAGCTTCTTTATTCTTTTCAAATTTATTGGCATCAATCAAAAAGATAATTAATTGAGCTTTTTCAGCTTTCTCATAAGCTTTTTGAATACCAATATTTTCAACTACATCATCAGTTTCTCTAATTCCAGCAGTGTCTATAAAGCGAAAAGCAACCCCCTCAATAATTAACTCATCTTCTATCGCATCACGTGTTGTTCCTGCAATATCAGAGACTATGGCTTTCTCTTCATTTAATAAGGCATTTAGTAATGTAGATTTCCCAACATTGGGTTCACCTATAATTGCTACTGGTATTCCATTCTTCATTGCGTTTCCAAAAGCAAAACTATCAATCAACCTTTTTAAAACTGAAGAAATTGTATGAACTAGTTCTTTAAATTTTGTTCTATCAGCAAATTCAACATCCTCACCGGAAAAATCTAGTTCCAATTCTATCAATGCAGCAAAATCTAACAATTGTCCTCTTAATTCTTTTAATTCATTGGTAATTCCTCCTCGCATTTGTTGAATAGCCATTTGGTGTGATGCAGCAGAATTAGAAGCAATTACATCGGCAACGGCTTCAGCTTGCGATAAATCCATTTTACCATTTAAAAAGGCGCGCATGGTAAACTCACCGTTATCTGCCATTCTACAACCATTCTTTAGGAAGAGTTGAAGAATTTCTTGTTGAATATAACTGGAGCCATGACAAGAAATCTCTACAATATTTTCACCAGTGTAGGAGTGAGGATTCTTAAAAATAGAAACCAAAACTTCATCGATTATCTGACCATTGTTTACAATATGCCCTAAGTGTATAGTATGCGTCTTTTGCTCTTGAAGAGCTTTTCCTCGTATCGATTTAAAAAACTGTGAAGCTATTGAAATTGATTCTTCGCCTGAAAGGCGAATAACAGAAATAGCACCAATACCACTTGGAGTTGCTAAAGCTATGATAGTATCGTTTGAAATCATAGGGCAAATATACATCGCTAAATCGAGTTACAAAGCGAGAAAATTGTAACAAGTTTAATTCTTTTGCGTCTTTTATATAGAACCAACTGTTAAGAAGATGAAAAAAGACAAACAATTATTAGTATTAACACATTTAAGTCAATTAATCGACTTTGTTACCGGAATAGGAGGGTTTATAGTACCCCTAATTCTATGGCTAGTAAAAAAAGATGATGTAATTGATATGGATAAACATGGAAGAGCTATTTTAAACTTTAGAATAAGTATGTTTATCTATTTGTTAATCTGTATCCCTGCCATTCTCTTTTTTGGATTAGGATTGTTAGGGTTTTTAGTAATAGGAATTTTTTATTTAATATTTCCGATTATTAATGCAATTAGAGCGAGCAACGAAGAGGAACCGAGTTATCCGTTAAGTATTCAGTTTCTTTAAATATATTTTTTGAATTAATAGTAAAAGCGCCTTGTTAGGCGCTTTTTTTATAGAGCACTTTTTATGTAATCTTCATATTCATAGAAGAATAGCTCAAATTTCGGCATGGTTTCTACAAAAAACTCGTAACAATCTCTCCAAGTATTTTTGTTATGAATGCTAAACTTTTTTTCATGATTTACATAAATTCTACGAATTTTTTTTCCGTTCTCTAATTCGTAAGAATTATCATAAATGATTTCCGGCAAATATTCTTCGGTGAGTATAGTTTTTAAGGAAAGAAGCTGATCAAACAACACTTCGTTAAAAATTTCATCTGGATGTTCTAAATCTAAACAAACCATTGCTTTTTTACGATCGGCAACAAATTTGAAAGAAAACCCTTTGATTTTTGTATTATACAATAACCATTTCTTAGGAAAAGATTTTCCAAAACTAGTCCAAAATTCTTGTCGTAATCTAGCAGATTCTTCTTTGCTAAACATTATCCATGAACTTTCGCGATTGTTCCTCTAGATTTCATCATATCGGCTTCAAACTCTAAGAGGCTTTGCCATTTTTGATCAACAATCTCTCTATCCATATATTTTCTTGCATACCCAAGAAATAATGTATAGTGATTGGCTTCAGAAACCATTAAGTCTTTGTAGAACTTAGAAAGTTCATCATCATTCATGTTTTCCGAAAACACTTTAAATCGTTCACAGCTTCTGGCTTCAATTAATGCGGCTACCAAAAGTCTATGAACTAATGCTTCTGTTCTATTATTTGTATGTGGAAAGAATTTTTGGAGACGTAAAGCATAATCATTCTTGGTGGCTTTACCTAAAACCATATCTCTATCTACCATTAAATTATGAACCATTCTAAAATGCTCCATTTCTTCAATAGCAATGTCACTCATATCTTTAACCAATTCAGTTTCTTCAGAATAATTAATTATAATAGAAACTGCGTTTGAAGCTGCTTTCTGTTCAGCAAAAGCATGATCGGTTAAGAGTTGTTCTAACCCATTTTCGGCAACTTCTACCCAAGAAGTCTCTGTTTCAAATTTCAATCCTAACATTCAATTTCTTTGATGATTTCAAGAGCAAAATTAATTGAAACCTATCAAACTAAAGAAAGTTCTGGATAAAGTTTTCTAGAAATTGATACGAATTGGGTATTTTTTGTATTTTCGATTTTCAACTTAGTAAAATGTTAGAACTCGCAGGGATTATCATATTTGGAATATTGGCGCAATGGGTAGCGTGGAGATTTAAGATTCCGGCGATTTTACCATTGATCTTAATTGGACTATTGGTTGGACCAATAGCAGCTGAATTTTTAACTGAAGATGGTTCTAAGTACATTGAGCCGGTTTGGAATGGCAAAAAGGGATTGTTCCCAGGTGAGGGATTGTATTATTTTGTTTCCTTAGCCATTAGTATTATTCTTTTTGAAGGAGGATTAACACTGAAGCGTAACGAAATTAAAAATGTAGGACCGGTTATTACTAAATTAATCACCCTAGGCTCTGCTGTAACCTTTTTTGGTGCTGGGGTATTGGCACACTACATTTTTGGATTAAGGTGGGATCTTTCTTTCTTATTTTCAGGATTGATTATTGTAACAGGTCCTACAGTAATAACACCTATCTTAAGAAATATTCCTTTGAAGAAAGATGTTTCTGCCGTTCTAAAATGGGAAGGAATTTTAATTGACCCAATTGGAGCTCTTGTAGCTGTTTTAGTTTTTGAATTTATAAGTGTAGGAGGAGATAGCGGGTTTACCAAAACGGCTTTAATAGAGTTTGGTAAGATTCTCTTATTTGGTACTTCATTTGGTTTTACGTTTGCACATGCTTTAGCTTTTGTAATTAATAAAAAATGGATTCCTCATTATCTAATGAATGTGGTTTCGCTATCTACAGTTTTATTAGTATTTGTTGAATCTGAGATTTTTGCCCATGAATCAGGTTTATTAGCTGTAGTTGTTATGGGAATGGTATTAGGAAATGGTAAACTGAAAAATTTAAAAGAACTGTTATACTTTAAAGAGTCTTTAAGTGTCTTATTAATTTCAATTTTATTCATCTTGTTAGCTGCTAATATCAACATGAGTGATTTAATGTTGTTATACACTTGGGATACTGCCATACTTTTCGCTTTGGTAGTATTTGTGATAAGACCTCTAGCAGTATTTATTAGCACTTATGGATCTAACTTAAAATTAAATGAACGTTTATTTATAAGTTGGGTAGGACCTAGAGGTATTGTTGCTGCGGGTATTGCATCTCTTTTTGGAAGTAAATTATTAAAGGAAGGAGTTGAAGGAGCCGAATATATTACTCCTTTGGTTTTTATGGTTGTACTCGGAACCGTTTTGTTGAATGCTACAACAGCTAGACTATTTGCTAGAGTTGTTGGAGTGTTTTTGAAAAACTCAGATGGGATTTTAATTGTAGGAGCCTCTAAAGCATCTAGGCTAATTGCCGATTATTTGCAAAAATTCGGGAAGAGAGTAGTATTAATTGATTCAAATAAGACTTTTATTGAACAAGCTAATAAGCAAGGTTTAGAAGCATTTGAATTTAATATTTATGACGACGATCTTACAGATAATATTGAATTGAATGATATTGGTTATTTAATAGCTATGACTGGAAGTGATGCTGTTAATCAATACGCTTTAAATAACTTGTCAAAAGAGTTTGGAGAGCATGGCGCATTTCGCTTGGCAACAGCTGATGAAGTTAAAAACAAGAATTTTGATGAAAAGAATGTCTTTTTTTCACCTGAAGATGATTATATCAATTTAAGTGAAACTGTTAGAGATCATCCAACTATTTATGAAATCTCAGTTAACTCTAAAGAAGAATACTATTCAAATTTAGAAAAAATCCATGGTCAACTAGAAACAGTTCCTTTATTTGTTATTACAAAAGATAAAAACATTTATTTACTATCTGAATTTGAATCCAAAGAATTAACTTTAGAAAACGCTAAGCTGATTTATGTTGGTAATAAGATTTAAGTTATAAGTCTAGTTGAAAAGTATCTTTCAATTTTTCAATCATTGGATTTTTTTCTTTCAACTTGTTGTACTTCTCTAGAGGAGTGTATGCAAATTTCTTCTCAACTGTTTCATTAACAATTATTTCTACTTGAATTCCGTAGTTATTGAGAGATTCTCTAAGATGCTTTAAAAGCTTAGGTTTGGCATGTTTTAATTGATCTTCCATCAAGCGATTTGGAATAGAAAAATGAATCTTAAATTCTTCTTTTAAAACAGGCTCATCAGCAGCTAATATAGCAGCAATGCTTTTTTCACCTTTCTTTTGAAGCTTGTTGTGATATTCTTTCCACGTTTTTGTTAAAGAATCTTGAGAGAAGGGATCTTTTGGATGATTGTCAAAATTTTCTTCTTCAACTTTTTTGCTTTCAGTTTTCTTTTGATGTACACTTTTTAAAGAAAATGCTGATGCTCTTCTTTGAATGTTTTTTAAAACCGGAGGAGGTTTAGGAACTTCTTTTTTGCTTTCTTCTACTTGTGAAGTTTGGGTTGTACTGGAAACTTTTTCCTTTGGTTTTGAAATTTCTTTCGCAGCAGGAGAGAGTGCTGTAAAAAAAGTAGCTGGAATTATGTAGTTAGCTGACTTTTTTTTTTCTCCATCAAAAGTGATAGAGGCAATTTGCATCAATGTTAGTTCAACTAATAAACGTTGATTTTTACTAGCTCTATAATTTAAATCGCATTCATTCGCTTTGTCAATAGCTTGAATTAAGAAAGTAATACTAGCCTTAGAAGATTGATCTATGTATTTTTTCTTTGCATTGTCTCCAACTTCTAGCAATTCAACAGTTGCATTATCTTTAGCTACCAATAAATCTCTAAAATGAGAAGCCAAGCCATTGATAAAATGATGACCTTCAAAACCTTTAGAAAGTATAGTATTGAAATGATTTAAAACCTCTGGTATTTTATTGTCCAGTAAAAGTCCTGTCATTTCAAAATAAGTATCATAATCAAGTACATTTAAATTTTGAGTTACAGCTTCACGAGTTAAATTGCTTCCTGAAAAACTAATAACTCTATCAAAAATAGACAAAGCATCACGCATGGCTCCATCAGCTTTTTGAGCTATAATATGTAAAGCATCATCATCAGCGATAATGTTTTCCTTCTCACATATTGTTTTGAGATAATTTTTAGCATCAAGAACAGTAATTCTCTTAAAATCGAAAATTTGACAACGTGATAAGATTGTAGGTATAATCTTATGTTTTTCTGTAGTTGCTAAAATAAAAATAGCATGAGCTGGAGGTTCTTCTAATGTCTTTAAAAAAGCATTGAAAGCTGCTTGAGATAACATATGAACCTCGTCTATAATATAAACCTTGTATTTTCCTGTCTGAGGAGGAATGCGAACTTGGTCTGTTAAGTTTCTAATATCATCAACAGAATTATTAGAAGCAGCATCTAATTCAAAAATATTAAAAGCAAAATCTTCATCAGATGAAGTTGAATCTTCTTGATTGATTCTTTTTGCTAAGATTCTAGCACATGATGTTTTCCCTACACCTCTCGGACCAGTAAATAATAAAGCTTGAGCCAGATGGTTGTTTTTAATAGCATTTTCAAGCGTGTTTGTAATAGCTTGCTGACCAACAACATCTGTGAAATTTTGTGGTCTGTATTTACGTGCAGAAACGATAAAATGCTCCATCTACTAATGCTTATCTTTACTAAAACAAATGTAAGTATCTGCAAGAGGATTTACAATATGGTTTCTTAACAAAATAATAAAGTTGTAAACAATTGTAGGGTTTTAATTTTTTTGGAGACTTAAGTACAAAATAGAATTATCATGAAAATTTTCAAGTTGTTATTTGTTGTCATGCTTACAACCTATATTTCTGTATCATTTGCATTTTCAGTTAAAAATCATCATAAGAAAATTCAAAAAACTACTATTCTACAAAAACAAGAAGTAGCTTATTTTGCTAGCGGATGTTTTTGGTGTGTAGAAGCTATTTTTGAAAGTGTAGATGGTGTAAGTGAGGCTGTTTCTGGTTATGCAGGAGGTCATACAGATGATCCAACATATCGTTCTATTGGAACAGGAAGAACTGGTCATGCTGAAACAGTTGCTGTTTATTATAACCCTAAGAAAGTGAGTTTTAAAACCTTGGTAGATGTTTTCTTTGGGTCACATAATCCAACAACAAAGAATGGACAACATCCTGATTATGGGAGTCAATATAGATCGATAGCGTTTTATAGTAATGATGATGAAAAAAAGATCATTAATTCTGCTATTAAAAAACTAAATAAAGAAAAATACAAAGGGAAGATAGTTACTGAGGTTACCAAGCATAAAAAATTCTACAAGGCCGAAGACTATCATCAAAATTTTGAGAGGAGAAATCCTAATAATAGTTATGTGAAAAATGTATCGATTCCAAGATTGAATCGATTCAAGAAGAAATTTCCAGACTTATTAAAAAAAGAACATTAATCTTTTTGTATGCAAAAGCCCCATTGCTGGGGCCTGCTTTCAAAGCACTCAAGTATTTCCTACCAAACAGGGAGATAGTAAGATATAAACAAGAGTTTGAGTTTGGTTAATTGGAACAGCAAGTTACTTAAAAGACTAAGGATAAGAATGCATAAAACCACATCTAAAAATGCGGATTTATGTATTTTATAAAGTATTTACTCATAAAATACAGAAACTTTTTCTAAAGATTTTCTTTTTAAATGAGGTACATAAGCAGGCTCTTTTGGGTAGCCAACTGGAAGCAAAAGATAAGCTCTTTCGTTTTTAGGTCTTTTTAAAATTTTTGATAGAAAGTTCATCGGACTAGGAGTATGAGTAAGGGTAACCAATCCAGCATTATGAATAGCAGAAATTAACATTCCAGAAGCAATTCCTATAGACTCATTCACATAATAATTATTGTGTTTATTCCCCTCTTCATCAAATTCATAAACTCTTTTAAAAGCAACAATCAACCAAGGTGCAGTTTCTAGAAAAGGCTTATGCATATCTGTAGCTAAAGGTTCAAGATCTTTTTTCCAACGCTCACTCATTCTATTCTCATAGTTTTCTTTTTCTTCTATTTCAGCAGCTTTTCTAATCTGGGTTTTCAAAAGAGGATTAGAAATGGCGCAAAAAGTCCAAGGTTGTTTATGAGCTCCAGAAGGAGCTGTAGAAGCACTCTTTATTAAATTCTCAATTATTTCTTTTGGAACTGATCTTGAAGAAAATTCTCTTACTGACCTTCTGGTATCTAACCATTCAAAAAATGAGTTACTATTTGTCAAAGATTCTTCTTCAGATTTTTCTTTAGAAGTATAGATAACATGTGTGTAACCATTAATTTGAATAGAATCAGAATGCATGACGATTAATTTTATGAATAATGCTTAAATATAAAAAATAAAGCGCTGCATACTATGCAGCGCCTTACAATCCTTAATATATATTTATGCCACACGAAAGAATCGTGTAGTACTATCAAGTACACTTACGTGTATTGATGTTTTGATACGTTTTTATTGATCTTCTAATAAAACGTATTGAACGTTCATTGTATAAACTCCTGGTTCTGCATAAGCAGAATTTCCGTTGCCAGCTGCCCCTCCCACTAAGATAGAACTGGCATTGGCAGATGACACGATATTTTCAGCTACAGTTGCATCAGCACTAAAGGCATTTGGGAAAATAGCTGGAAATCCAGGAAGTATTCTGTAATCCATAATAAATTCAAAATTGGTTCCAATACCATTATCAGAAACATAACTTCCTGCTGGCATATATCCGTTTATAATATCATCAGATATCCCACTATGACCAGCAATGTATTTTCCTAATTTGTTAGGTGGAGTAGGAGTACCATTATTGCTAACATATAAGCTGTTAGCAGCGCTTGGCCTAAATGCATCTACAAAGTCTTGACTATAATCTGGGTAAGTAGCAGTATTATTTGCAGTACCATTATTTATTTGTCTTTGTCTGAGTTCTACCATACTCATAGGAATATCAGCTATTGAGTTAACTGTAGATCCAAAGCTTTCTTCTTGATCCCAAAATGTTTTTCCGTTTGGACTTTTTCCTTTTGACCTTCCAACTGCATAAAGATCCCATTTTACTGTAGATGTAACTTTTATTACAGTAGCAGCATTATGAGTAATACCTTTGTAGTATTTACTTTTTTTATCAAAAATAAAATTGATTATCTCCGGAGCAGACATGTCGATTTGAAGTATCGGTTGTAAATCCATTCCGATAGAAACTCCTTGTTGTTGACTCTTTTGTGCATGAGTCAATGAAGTAACACAGACTAAGGCTGTAATTACCAAAAATTTAAAAATAGTTTTCATAATATATATTAATTAAGGATTAACATTATTCATTTGTTTGTAACAGGCTAAACCACAAGGGTTTAACCTGAACAAACACTTATAAATCTGGGGACTATGTGTTTTGTATTGAAACTTTCTGAAACTCAATACAACATCACATCTTTAGGAGGTTATGTGATTTTCTTATAATGAACTTTTATAAACCTGTTTAGGAGGTAGGTTTTAGATTTTTTGTATCCAGTTCAAAATTGTATCAGTAGCGCTTTTGTCAATGTTGTATAAAACATTAGCATTAAGTGTTCCTGATGTTAGGTAATGATTTAAATCTTTCATCACCTTAATTGTAATTAGAGGGTTTTTGATTTGTTTTAAACGATTAACTTCCGAAATGGGGTTTACATATTTGTCATTGCTTCCAATGAGATAAATAGTCGGAACTTGAATTTGCTTGTAAGCATCTTCATAATCATGTTTGTATAAATCTATGTGTGCGTAGCTCCAGAATTTAATGTCTTGTAACTCAAAACCTTTCTTTTTAATGGCTTGAATTCCTTTTTCTCTTAGAGCGATATCACTGATGTTAGAAAACTTATTCTTGTTAGTGATATAAACGAGGGTATCTAGTAATTGAACAAGTTCTTTTTTTGACTTGTTTTTTACTTGATAATTAGGGAGAGTTTGTATTTGATACCTTGAAGCATCAGAAAAACTTTTTACAGGAGAAGCGATTTGAATTAAAAAATCTACTTCATCTTTAGCTTTACTGATGATTTGATGTGATACAATAGAAGCCATACCACCAAGACTGTGGCCTAATACTCCTATTTGTTTGTCTTTTAATTTGGGAAGAGATCTTAAGTGTTTGATAGCGTAAGCAAGATCGTAAGTTAATCCAGATATAGCAGTTGTAAACTTTCCTTGCGATTTTCCAACACCACGCTCATCAAAACGATACACAGCAATATTGCTTTTCAGAAACTCTTCTGCAAGCTTATAGTGTGAATTCCTAGTATCTTTTCCAGATCCAGGAAGTATAATGATAACTTTTTTATAAGCTGTCTTTGGGGCAATTAAAGTCCCTGACAACTTTAAATTATCACTAAGATTCATAAAGTCGATCTCACTAAAGACATAGTTGTCTTTATCGCTAATTTCTCTTTCGTGAGAGAAACTATTTTGAGCATAACTTAACGGAGCTATAAACAATAGCACCATTAGCATCATGTTCTTCATTTCTATTAAATATAATTAAGCATAACACTACCTTATATCTAATTTTAGGGTTGTTCTTTTGGGAGTTTGTTCTTTTTATACTCAGTAAACTAAGGGGCGCCTACCTAAAATTTTCCCGGGGACGAAGAACACAAAATATAGTGCCTTCAGGAAATTTTGTGCAAATGTAAATAAAAATCACTTGAGGACAATACGTATTTTTACTTAAAACACGATTTAATGATTTCTTAACATTGGACTAATGTAATAAAAAAACGCCACTAACAGTGACGTTCTTATTTTATCCTCTATAAATTCGTTCGTATAAGTCTTTATAGATTTCTTTAATTATTTTTCGTTTCATCTTCATAGTTGGGGTAAGTTGACCTCCATCTATAGACCATTCTTCTGGTGTGAGTTCGAATTTTTTGATTTGTTCCCATTTTCCAAAACCTTTATTGCATTCATCTACTTCTCTTTGAATTCGATCAATTACAATTTGAGAAGTAGCGATTTCTTCACATGACTTTCCTATTGCATGCTCTTTTCTATCGATCCAGTCTTGAATAAAGACAAAATTTGGTTGGATAATAGCAGCTGGCATTTTTTCTCCTTCACCCACAACCATTACTTGTTCTATAAAGCGAGATTGTTTTAATTCTCCTTCTAATAATGGAGGAACTACATATTTACCACCAGAAGTTTTAAACATTTCTTTTGTTCTTCCTGTAATCTTTAAGAATCCATCTTTGCAAATTTCTCCTTTATCTCCAGTATGAAAATAACCATCTTTAATTACTTCAGCAGTTTTTTCTGGATCTTTATAATAACCCATCATAATATTTGGACCTTTGGCTAAAATTTCTCCATCTTCTGCTATTTTAACTTCAACACCGTCTATAACTCTACCAACAGTTCCTATTCTAAATCCTTTATTTCTTTGATCATTTACAGATAGTACGGGCGATGTTTCTGTTAAACCATAGCCTTCCATAATGGGCATTTCTGCGGCAGCAAAAAATCTGGTAAGTCTAGGTTGTAGAGCAGCACTTCCAGAAACCATTAAATCTAAACGACCTCCTAAGCCAGCTTTTATTTTTGAAAAGATTAGTTTCCTAGCGATAGCTAGTTTACGCTCATACCACCAACCATTTACTTTATATGGTTCGTATTGTAAAGCAACTTCTATAGCCCAATAGAAAAGCTTTTGTTTAATGCCAGATAATTCTTCGCCTCTTCCATAAATTTTATCAAATACTTTTTCGTAAAGTCTAGGAACAGCAGTCATTACATGCGGACGAACTTCTTTTAAATTGTCACTCATTTGATCGATAGATTCGGCAAAATGAATTTCTACACCACAATACTGGTATAAGTATAAAATCATTCTTTCAAAAATGTGACAAACAGGTAAGAAACTTAAAGCGATGGCTTTTCCAAAATCAAGAGGAACTCTTTTTTCACTAGCAATTACATTAGAGACTATGTTCCAATGTGAAAGCATAACTCCCTTGGGACGTCCTGTGGTTCCTGATGTGTAAATTAAAGTGGCAAGATCATCTTTTTTAACAGCATTTTTCCTTTCTTCTACTTCATTCTGATTACTGTTATCTTCTCCTAATTCTAAAACTTCTTTCCAATTTTTTTCTCCAGATATTTCATCAAAGGTATAAACTTCTTTAAGTTGAGTATTTCCTTTAATCTGATTTAGTTTTTCAACAATCTCTGTGTCAGAAACAAAACAATAAACAGATTCTGAATGATTAAGGACATATTCATAGTCTTCTTTTGATATTGTAGGATATATAGGAACGTTTTGTGCTCCTACTTGTAAAATACCAATATCCATTACATTCCATTCTGTTCTGTTGTTGGATGAAATCACAGCAATCTTATCATTAGCTTTTACCCCTAATCGAAGTAAAGCTCTACTAATTTTATTGGCTTGAGCAATATACTCTTCATTAGAAGTTGCTACCCAATCCTGCCCATATTTTGTTACAAAAGCTTTGTTTAAATTGAATTTTTTTTGAGCATAGTAAGGGAAGTCGAATAATCGAGTGATTTCTGTTGACATATAATTCTGTGTGTGTAAAATTTGTTGAATGCCAAATTACAAAAAAGCATCAGATTTCACAAAACGAGATTATTTGTTGTGATTTCTATAGGTTGTAGATTTTATTAAAGAGATCTATGTGTTTTTCAAGTATAATTTTCCTTCTCATTTTCATAGTAGGAGTGAGGTGCCCAGATTCTGTAGTCCATTCTTCTTTTGTAATTTCAAAATCTTTGATTTGCTCCCATTTTCCAAAACCTTTATTGTATTTATTGATTTCTTTTTGAAGTCTATTCCTTAATCTTTGATCAGAACTAATATCTTTTATCTGATATTCTTTTCTTTTTGCCCATTCCTCTATAAATTCAAAATTGATTTGTACTAAAGCTGCTGGCATTTTTTGAGCTTCTCCAATAACCATTACTTGCTCTATAAATCTAGATTTTTTTAGTTCACTTTCTAAGACAGCTAATGCAATATATTTCCCTCCAGAGGTTTTAAAGATTTCTTTTTTACGATCTGTAATTTTTAAAAAACCATCGGAATCTATTTCACCAATGTCTCCTGTATGCAAATAACCATTTTTAATAGTATCAGCAGTTAAATCTCCTCTTTTGTAATAACCTTGCATTACACAATGTCCTTTCATTAAAATCTCTCCATCATCAGCAATTTTAATTTCAATACCATCTAACGCTTTCCCTACTGTACCAATTTTCAAACCATTATTTCTCAAGTCATTTAAGGTTGCTCCTGGAGAAGATTCGGTCATTCCATAACCTTCGTACACAGGAATTCCAGCTGCAGTAAAGATGCGAATTAATCTTGGCTGAAGAGGAGCACTTCCTGACAACATGAATTCTAAATGATTACCAAGGGCTTCTTGCCATTTACTAAAAATTAATTTTCTAGCTATACCTAGTTTGAAATGGTACCATCTTCCGTTTTGACGATAAGGTTTATATTGTTCACCTAATTCTAAAGCCCAAAAGAACAATCGCTTTTTAATTCCTGTTAATTGACTTCCTTTGTCTACTATTTTATCAAATATTTTTTCCAATAGTCTAGGAACTACAGCTAGCATATGAGGTTTTACTTCTCTTATATTGTCACCTAATTGATCGATGCTTTCGGCAAAATAAACTGAAAAACCCATAATTGTCGAATAGTAAGAAGCGGCTCTTTCAAAAACATGGCTTACTGGCAAGTAACTAACAACTCTTTTTCCAGCTCCTTCAATATCAAGTCTTTTTCCAGTAACTCTGATATTTTGAACGATATTATCATGAGATAACATTACTCCCTTTGGAGTACCTGTTGTTCCTGATGTATAAATAATAGTGGCTATATCTTCAGGTTTAATACTGTTCTTTATTTGATCTACTTGTTCTTGTAGTTTCAAATTGTCTCCTAATTTTAAAAAAGAATTCCAGCCAATTTCAGAATCACTATCAAATCTATATACTTCTTTAATCTTTGTTTTCGATTGTATAGCTTTTACTTTCTGATAAATTTCTTCACCAGCAACAAAACAGTAAATAGAATCGGAATGATTTAAAACATATTCGTAATCTTTTTCTGATAATGTAGCGTATAAAGGAACATTTTGTGCTCCTATTTGAAGTACGCCAATATCTAGAAAATTCCATTTAGGTTGATTGACAGGAACAATAACAGCTACCTTATCATTTGCCTTAACGTTAAGATGCAAAAGAGCTCTACTTACTTTATTAGAGATATCTATATAATCTTGAGTAGAATAGCTTTTCCACGTATTATTTTCCTTATAAAGGAAACAGTTTTCTTGAGGGAAGTGATCGTTTTGAAAATAGGGACAATCAAAAAGACGAGAGACTTGTTTGATCATGTTAGTTAATTGTACTACAATATATAAAAAAATAGGTCTCTATAATAGAGACCTATTTATTGGATCGATATGGTTGTCCCCTGAAACAATATCAACCAAATTTTCGGTTGTAAAGTTAGTAAAGGGAAATATACTGGGTATAGGTGCTTATACCTATTTTTAGTTTCTATTTAATAAATATCTTGAAAAGCTTTTACCATTGATTTTAGTGTATTTAGAATCAATATCATAAGCGACTTTCATTCCAGAGATGTCAAACTTTCCGTGTACTTCAGTATACTTAATATTTAAATCTTCTTCAAATCTTACATCTTTGAAAGAAACACCGTCATTAAATTTAGTGTACTTAAAAGTTGTTGTTTCTTTAAATGTAGAGTTAGCAAAACTTATGAAGTTAGCAAAATTGGCATATTTAAATGTAGCTCCATTTTCAAAATTTGTATTCTTAAAGCTTGCAGTTTTCTTAAATTTAGAATATTTAAAAGTAGTATCGTCTTGAAAATCTGCGTTTTCAAATGATGATTCATTTTCAAAGTATGAATATTTAAACATAGCTTTTCTTTGAAAAACACAGTCTTTAAATATAGCGTCATCTTCAAAACTAGCAACGAAGGTATAACCACTATCATCACTATCAGGAATATATGCTAATACATCATCTTTGAAAGTACAGTTGACAAAAGAAATTTTAGTTTCAATCAAATTTTTAACCTTGTTGTCTCCATTATTTCCTTTCCACCATCTTTTTTTTCTTTTTGGAAGATCTTCTAATTTTTCATCCATATAAGTAAAATCTAGAACTCCTTCGATAATGGCATTATTTATTGAAACATCTTTTCCGGCTTTGATGTCTTTTATGATATCACTAGCATTTACAGTTTTTTGAGAGAAACCAACAAAACTTACTAGAGTAAAAATAAGTGTTAATAGAGTAATTTTATTTTTCATGATCTAAGTTTTAATACACTCTAAAGACAAAGATGTCATTTTTTTGTGACAGTTTTATCGAGAAAATAAAATTGAAGAAACAAATTTTAGGTTATGCATCTTTTTTCTCAATCCATTTTCTAGCATTCACAAAAGCTTCCAACCAAGGAGAAACTTCATCTTTTCTTCCATTTGGATAATTAGCCCAGTTCCATTGGAATGTAGAACGTTCTATATGTGGCATAGTTACTAAATGACGTCCAGTTTTATCACACATCATTGCTGTATTAAAGTCAGATCCATTTGGATTGTGAGGATATCCTTCATAAGCATATTTAGCAACGATGTCATATTTGTCTTCCGAATAGGGTAAGTTAAATTTTCCTTCACCATGAGAAATCCAAACTCCTAAGGTAGTGCCAGCTAACGTTGAAAGCATTATAGAATTGTTCTCCTGAACTTTCACAGATGTAAAGGAACTTTCGTGTTTGCCTGAATCATTATAGGTCATTTTTCCGTGAACTTCATGGTCTGGATTGATTAAATCTAATTCCATCCATAATTGACAACCATTACAAATACCCACACTTAATGTATCTTCTCGATTAAAAAAGTTTTTTAGCGCTTTGTTTGCTTTTTCGTTGTATAGAAATGCACCTGCCCAACCTTTGGCCGAACCTAATACATCTGAGTTAGAGAAACCACCAACTGCTCCAATAAATTGAATATCTTCTAAAGTTTCACGACCTGAAATAAGATCAGTCATGTGTACGTCCTTCACGTCAAATCCTGCTAAATACATAGCATTTGCCATCTCACGTTCAGAATTACTTCCTTTTTCTCTTATTATAGCGGCTTTGGGCTTAGGTTTTGAAGCATCTATTTTAGGTAATTTTCCAGTAAAGCTCTCTGGAAAGACATACTGTAAAGGTTGATTTTTATAGTTATTATATCGATCTTTTGCTAAGTTATTAGCTGTTTGTTTTTGATCAAGTAAGAAAGAAGTTTTGTACCAAACATCTCTTAATTCAGATATAGATAGAGAGTATTTTGTATCACCATTTTGGATATTTAAACGATCTCCATTGGTTACAGAACCAATTTTTATTGCATCTATATTATTTTCGGTAAATATTTTTTCAATAGAATTGTCCTTTGATTGTATAACAATTCCTACATTTTCAGAGAATAATAACTGTATCGTATCGTTTTCTCCTATTGAAGAGAAATCTAAGTCTGCTCCAGTATCTACATTAGCAAAACATAATTCCAGCAAAGTTGTTATTAAACCTCCAGAAGCAATATCGTGTCCTGCAACAATTTGCTCATCACGTATTAAATCTTGGATAGTATTGAATACATTTTTTACATAAGCAGCACTCTTTACTGTTGGAGCTTCATTACCAATTGAATTGACAATTTGAGCAAAAGAGCTTCCTCCAAGTTTGTGTTCATCTTGTGATATATTGATATAATAAATAGAACCTCCTTGCTTTTTGAAAACGGGTTCTACAACTTTGGTAATATCATTACAGTTTGCGGCTGCTGAAATAATCACAGTTCCAGGAGAAATAACATCTTCATTAGGATATTTTTGTTTCATAGACAAAGAATCCTTTCCTGTAGGAACATTAATGCCTAAATCTATAGAAAATTCTGAAACTGCTTTTACAGCTTCATACAGTCTAGCATCTTCACCTTCATTTTTGCAAGGCCACATCCAATTTGCAGATAATGAAACGGATTGTAAACCATCTTTTAAAGGAGCCCATATAATGTTTGTTAACGATTCTGTAATTGAATTTCTACTTCCAGCAATCGGATTGATTAATCCAGAAATAGGAGAGTGGCCAATAGAAGTTGCAATACCTTCTTTACCTTTATAGTCTAGAGCCATTACACCTACATTGTTTAAAGGTATTTGTAATTGACCAACACATTGTTGTTTGGCTACTTTTCCACCAACACAACGATCTACTTTATTGGTTAACCAATCTTTACAAGCTACAGCTTCAAGTTGTAATACTTGAGATAGATAAGATTCAAACTCAGAAGAATTATAAGTAATATCTTTATATTCTCTATGAATTGTAGTATCATCCATAATGGTTTTAGGCGAAGAACCAAACATGTCTTCAAGCGCTAAATCCATTGGTTTGTTTCCTGTTTTAGATTCAAATGTAAATCTATGGTCACCAGTAACATTTCCAACCTGATACATTGGAGATCTTTCTCTCTCAGCAATATTTTGTAAAGTAGCGATATGATCTTCTCCAATAACAAGTCCCATTCGTTCTTGAGACTCATTACCAATAATTTCTTTATTTGAAAGTGTTGGATCTCCAACAGGAAGCTCATCTAAGTCTATTTTTCCACCAGTATCTTCAACTAATTCAGAAAGACAATTCAAATGACCTCCAGCTCCATGATCATGGATAGAAACAATAAAATTCTCATCACTTTCTACCATTCCTCTTACGGCATTAGCAGCGCGTTTTTGCATTTCAGGATTTGAACGTTGTACAGCATTGAGTTCTATACCAGATGAAAATTCTCCAGTATCTGCAGATGATACCGCAGCTCCACCCATACCAATTCTATAATTGTCACCACCAAGAATTACAATTTTATCTCCTTCTTTGGGAGTATCTTTTATTGCCTGATCTCTTTTTCCATATCCAATTCCACCTGCCAACATTATTACTTTGTCAAAACCTAGCTTACGAGCTTCTTCTTCATGTTCAAAAGTTAAAACAGATCCTGTAATTAATGGTTGACCAAATTTATTTCCAAAATCTGAAGCTCCATTAGAAGCTTTGATTAGAATATCCATTGGAGTTTGATATAGCCATTTTCTTTCATCCATATTTTCCCAAGGGCGATTTTCTTCTAATCGGGAATATGAAGTCATATATACAGCAGTTCCAGCTAATGGAATAGAACCTTTACCACCAGCAAGTCGATCTCTAATTTCACCTCCAGATCCTGTAGCGGCACCATTAAAAGGTTCTACAGTGGTAGGGAAATTGTGAGTCTCTGCTTTGATGGAAATTACAGAATCAAAATCTTGAGTTTGATAGAAATCAGGTACATCAGCTCTTTTAGGTGCAAATTGTTCAACTTTCGGACCTTTTATGAAAGCTACATTATCTTTGTATGCAGAAACAATATCATTTGGATTTTGTTTGGATGTTTCTTTAATCATTTTAAAGAGTGATGTAGGTTGCTTTTCACCATCAATTACAAATGTTCCGTTAAATATTTTATGTCTACAATGCTCAGAATTTACTTGTGAAAAACCAAAAACTTCTGAGTCAGTTAGTTTTCTTCCTATCTTTTCAGAAAGTTGATTAAGATATTGAATTTCTTCATTACTTAATGCCAATCCTTCTTTTTCATTGTAGGCAGCTATGTCTTCAATTTCAAATATAGGTTCAGGCTGAATGTCGATTGTAAATGTTTCTTGGTGTAAGCCATTAAACTTCTGTAGAATCATAGGGTCGAAATCTGAAAAATCCTCAGAAACAGCCTTAAATTCTTCAATTCTTAAGATTCCAGAGATACCCATATTTTGAGTTATCTCAACGGCATTCGTGCTCCAAGGAGTTATCATTGCTGCCCTTGGGCCAATAAAAAAGGCGTCAAGAGACGCCGCATTGAGTTTATGTTGGTTGCCAAAAAGCCAAGTTAATTTTGAAATGTTTTTAGCAGATAATTCTTCCGTTGTTTGGACAGCAAATACTTTACTGTTTTGGTTTCCAAAGAAGTGGATCATTCTTTATGAATTTGTGTTGTTGTGTTGAAGCCACAAATTTAAAATTTTCGATTGTATTATTTACACTAGAAATCTTGTTTTTTTTCTTTTTATGAAGCTTTTATTAACAATGAATAATTTTATGCGCAAGTTTTTTTTAGAACTAGCATCTAAAACTCATCAACTAATTTATAAATTCATATACATGAAGAAAAAACTACCTCAATTCATTACATTTTTGTGCCTAGGATTTCTGTTTATCAGCGGAACAATTGATTTGGATAATCTTTTTAATTATGCCAATCAAACAATTCCTAACTACATTACAAAAGACAATACTCCTAATACAAATCCTATTGATGATAAGATTGCAACTCTTGGAAGAGTATTGTTTTATGACAAAAATTTATCAGATAATAATACGATAGCATGTGCCAGTTGTCATCAGCAAGCTTTTGCATTTGGAGATCCTGATGTAACTAGTACAGGTTTGGACGGTGGTCAAACAGGAAGACATTCTATGCGTTTAATTAATTCAAGATTTGCAGATGAAGTTCAGTTTTTCTGGGATGAAAGAGCAGCTACTCTTGAAGATCAGGTTACTCAACCTATCCAAGATCACGTTGAAATGGGTTTCAGTGGCACAAATGGAGATCCAGATATTAATGATTTAATTACAAAGCTATCAGCAATAGATTACTATCAAACATTATTTGAATTTGCTTTTGGAGATGCTACAATTACTGAAGAAAGAATGCAATTGGCTCTAGGACAATTTGTGAGAAGTATTCAATCTTTTGATTCAAAGTTTGATGTTGGTTTAGTTCAAGCTGGAGGAAATTTGAATGCAAACTTCCCTAATTTTACAGCTCAAGAGAATGAAGGAAAACAACTTTTCTTGGCTCCACCCCCAGGAGGTCCAGGAGGAGGAGGGAATGGCGCTGGTTGTGCAGGATGCCACAGACCACCTGAGTTTGATATTGATCCTAATTCATTAAATAACGGTTTGATAACTGTAGCAGGTAGTTCTGCAATAGACTTGACAAATACAAGATCTCCTAGTTTGAGAGATTTGGTTAATCCAGATAATAGTTTAAATGGGCCATTAATGCACGATGGTAGTTTAAGTACTTTATTAGATGTAGTTAACCACTACAACAGTATTCCTAACAATCCAGCTAATACAAATTTAGATAATAGATTGTCTAGACCTGGAGGACAAACACAACAATTGAATTTAACTGAGGATGAGAAAAATGCTTTAGTAGCATTTTTAGGGACTTTAACTGGAACAGATGTATATACAAATGAAATTTGGTCAGACCCTTTTGATGTATCTGGCAATATAACGCTCACAGGAGGTATTTTATCTACCAATGAAGAATCTTTTGGCAAATCTGTTACTGTATATCCTAACCCTGTAGTAACTGATTTAAAGCTACGAATTGAATCTGGTAACTATCGTATTTTTGTTTATACTATTATGGGCCAGAAGAATTTAGAAATAAATATTACTGAAAATACTGATTTAGATTTAAGTTCCTTATCTAAAGGAATTTATATTTTGAGAATAAAAGATATTCAGACAAATAAGGTCTTTAGGAAAAAGTTTATAAAGCAATAAAAAAGGCGTCTTATGACGCCTTTTTTATTGTTATCTTTTAATAATCTTTCTTGTTGTGGTGTTTTTCCCATCTGAAATTTTTAACAGATAAATACCATTTGAAAGATTGGACAAATCTAATCTTTGATTGGAGTTTGAAATTGTTTGTTGTTTTATTCTTTTCCCTAAGATATTAAATACTTGAACATTCAGGCTTTCATTATTTTTAATGAAGATATAATTCAGAGAAGTTGGATTTGGATATATGTGTAACTCATTCCATTCAAAATTAGTTGTACTAAGAGTAGATGTGTGAGAACCAATATCATCAAATGTGTCTTGAGGGAAAGAGTTCCATTCATTTACTTCATCAAAAGTAGTATTAGGCTCTATTACAGAAGGTTTTCTTCTTAATGTAACATCTTTAGCAAAATTTCCACTTCCTCCATCAAAAACCCCTATGATATCTATTAAAGTTTCATCTTTAAAAAGCCCAACAGGATCATTTCCATTAAAGTTTAAAGGCTCACCAAAATTAGTTCCTGCGTTATTAGGCACTGTTATATCGGCTTCAGCAAGTAAGGTTGGATCAGAAGCGCTTCCATTGATAACAACAACAACTTCTCCTGAATTTAATATTCCTGAGAGATCAAATCTTGTTGACCAAGCACCAGCTCCATTTGCTTGCCTTCTAAGGTTATAATCAGACAAATCAATAGCGTTTTGAGTAACATTCACAATTTCTATAGCTTTATTATTACTAGATCCTTCTACATATTCAGAAATGAAAATTTCTGTTGCTCCGCCAGTTCCGCCATCGGTTGTTGTGGCATTTACAGGAGTACTTTGAGCAGAAGAGTTACCAGCAGCATCTTTAGCTAATACTGTAACAGAGTATGTAGTAGATGCTGTTAAACTATTTACAGTATACGTAGTATTTGATGTAGTTGAATTAAAAACTCCACCTAAATACACATCATATGCAGACACGCCAGTATCGTCTGTAGAAGCATCCCATGTTACTTTGAAAGAAACATTTGTTTCGTTACTAATTACAATATTCATTGGAACTGTGGGTGCTTGATTATCTTCTAAGGTCATTGCATTTAATGGTGCACTGGGTGAAGACTCATTCTCAGCAATATCTTTTGCTACTACTGTTAAGCTAAATGATGTATTAGAAGCTAGGTTAGAAATTGTATAATTTGTATTGGAAGTTGAACCGTTTAAGTTACCATCAACATAAATATCGTAACTAGAAACTCCCACATTATCAGTAGATGCATCCCAAGATAAGTCTATAGATGTTGTTGTTATGTTAGATGTCATAAGGTTTGCAGGAATAGAAGGAGCTTGATTATCTGTGCTTGTGTAAATTCCCCAAATATCTTCTGCTTCGGGTCCTCCCCATATTCTAGTTGCTAACCTTGGATTATCAATAAATGGATTCCTGTTTCCTTGGGCAAAGGCATTAGAATCATTTCCGTGATAGTTATTTCTTTGCACTTCTATATCAGAAACTGGATCTTCAGCATTCCATTCTAAAAATAAATCGATCATATCGTCAGGAGTGGCTGAATTATCTCCAATTCCAACGTTACTTGGTAAACAACGCGTGTCATAACGTAAATACATATACATCATCATACGTGCTACATCACCTTTCCATTCATCACCAGGATACCAACCAGTACTTACAGCTCCGGAATTTCCAGAGCCATCAATAAATAATTTATTTCCACGAGAAGAGTTTCTTTGTGTGTCACATGGTCTTAAATTATGTGCATCTGCATATGGAGGTCCATCTTGTCCACCTTGATCTAAATCTGGTGTTGCTAAAGAGTTAGCATATACATGTTCTCTGTTCCAATCTCCAACGGCACCTCCATTTTGATTGATTCCTCTCTCACGATCGTTAGTTCCATCTCCATCTGTACCGTTTTCCCAACCATATATTAACAATACTTCAGCACTATTCATAGGATTAACATCTGTAATCATGCTAGAGTCCCATACATTAGAATAAGTTAGATTATTGGTATGAGTGGTAGTAATTTTTGTGATTAAAGCGTTTTTAAGGCTGATTCCAGTTAGATTTAAGTTTACATCGTTGTAATAACTCTGTTGGGCTAATACAACTAATGAGTAAAGGAAAAAGAAATAAAAAAGTAACTGTTTTTTCATTGAGTTTTAATTAAATATTAATACCTCATCATTGAGATGAGGGTAACTACACAAAAACTTTTTCAGCAACTTTTTTGATTTCATCACCACAGATAATCATCTGTGATTTGAAATTTCTATTTTCTTTCTAATAGCGCCATGTAAAATCCGTCGAAACCAGATTGATGCGCTAGTACTTTATGATCTTTAACAAAAGTAAACTCTTTTCCTTCATCTGAAGCTAAGAATTTATCAACTTGTAGTTGATTTTCTGAAGGTAAAACAGAACACGTAGCATAAACCAATTTTCCTCCTGATTTTACCATTTTAGAGTATTGTTGTAAAATATCCTGTTGTACTTTTCTGATTTCATCTAAAAACTGTGGTTGTAGTTTCCACTTAGAGTCTGGGTTTCTTCTTAATACACCAATTCCTGAACATGGAGCATCAATTAAAACTCTATCAGCTTTGTTATATAATTTTTTTACAGGTTTTGTTGAGTCGATAACTCTAGTATCTATGTTATGAACTTTGTTTCGCTTGGCTCTTACCTTAAGCTTTCTAAGCTTGCTTTCATAAATATCCATAGCAATAATCTGTCCCTTGTTTTTCATTAAAGAGGCAATATGCAATGTTTTACCTCCAGCACCTGCGCAAGTATCTACTACTTTCATTCCGGGGGTAACGTCTAAATATTCTGCTACTAATTGAGATGATGCATCTTGAACTTCAAAATATCCTTTCTTAAAAGCTTCTGTTTTAAATACATTAGCTCTTTCTACAAGTTTTAAGGCACTTTCATAACCTTTTATAGGTTGAGCATCTATATTCTCTTTAGAAAGCTGATTTTGGAGATCTTGTTTCGAAATATTCAACGTATTTGTTCTCAGAATTACTTCAGCTTGTTTGTTTAATGCCGCAATTTCTTTAGTCCAAAGATCTTCTCCTAATTCTTGAACACTAATTTCATCCATCCAGTCAGGAATTGACTCACGTATTTTTCTTGTTTTAGAAAATTCGTCAAACTTTCCTTTAATTCGTCGAGTAGGAGTGGGCTCTATTTGTTTCCAGTCTGGAAGTTGTATTCCTCTTAAAACACACCAAACACTAAACAAGCGCCATAAATTTGGTCTGCTAAATGGTTCTTTCACATCAGCAATAGCAGCATATAAGCGTTTCCATCGTACAATATCGTAGATAGTTTCTGCTACAAACTTTCGATCTCTACTTCCCCAACGTTTATCTCTCTTTAATGCCTTTTCTACAGCCTTATCTGCATATACATTTTCATTAAAGATATCATGGATACTGTCTATAACAGTAAATACTAAGTTTCTATGAAGCCTCACTTTAAAAAATTTAAGCCTACAAAGATAGGAATAGACTTTGATTAAAGAAGCTATTCGTTTTTCTTTTTTGTGAAGTCTTTGAAAATTACTTTACGCCTTTTTTCAACAATATAGAAAGAGACATACACACCATCTTGATTATTTCTTAATCTGACGGATAAATTATTTCGTGTAATTCTAAATCGATCACCTAAAATTCCTTCATCCATTGTAATAGTATATTGCCCGAATGGGAGATAAAATTCAAAACGTCCGTCACTGTTTGTTAATGTATTATATATCTTATCTCCTTTAACAGCACTTATTTTAATACGTGATAAGTCTAATGGCTTTTCGTCTGTTACTGCTATTTTTTGACGATCAACAATAACATCACCATATACTTTGATACCTCGTACAAACGGAATATAGTTGATGCCATCTTGATTAATTACAATTGAATCTTGTACATTGGCAAACCAACCATTTAAATCTTCCAAAGCAATTGTTTCTAGTTTGTATTTATCTAGTTTTAAATTTTTAATTGTTGCTTCTCCTTCAAAGTTGGTAATTACTTCATTTTTGTTCAACTTAACAACAACATTTTGCACACTCACTTCATCTTTTTCTTTGATGCCATTTCCATTTACATCTAAGAATGAAACAAATTTTGTAGTTGCAGCAATTTTCTTGGTGAAAGGAATTGGAATTCCAAATTCTTTTCTAAGGTTAAAATTCAGATTTAAATTACTGTTAGTGGTTGGTCCAATATTTTGTTGATTAGGAATGTTAGGATCATTGATGTCAAATACAGAGCTAAAGTCACTTGTAGTAAACACGTAATTAGCACTAATTCCAAACCTCCATCCTGAATTTGAGAAATAATATGCTTGTGGAAAAATACCTAAGGTATGATTTTTAAAAACATTGTTGAAACTGTAAATCAAACTTGATTCTAAAGCAAAATGTCTATTTGCAAACAAATGCTGATTTTGAACAGATAATCTCAGAGATTGAGGGGTTACTAGGTCATTCTGATTTTGTTGCGATGTAATAGAAGAGAAGGTTCCTAAATTGTATCGAACGGTAGCATTCCATGTTCTATAGCGAAACAATCCGCTTACTTCTAAACTAAAGTATTCTTTTGTATCAGCTTGATTTCGAGGCTTAGCATATCCAGCTCTTGTAAAAATTGATGATAAGAAATTTTGATCCAAACTAAAAGCTGAATAGCGAAAGTTTAAACCTCTAAGAGCAAATGAATTGTTAGGGAAATTTCTGTACTCGAAGAAAGCACCTGGTTGATAAGATCCGGTTTCTGTCTTTTTAGAAAATATCACATTAGTAAAAAGTGTTTCTAAAGTGTATAAAAACTGATCTGTATTTCTATTGAAAATATTGGTTTTCTGGTAATTACCTGAAAATATAGTCAACCAATCTTTTGATAATTCGTATGTTACTCTTTGATTAAAAAAGATTCTTTCACTTGTACCACTACTAAAGTTTCTATCATTATAACGAACACTGAAATTCGATTTTAATTTTCGATTGAATAAAGAAGAAGAATAATTTGTTCCCAAAATAACTCCGTTAGTGCTAACAGATGTGTTGTTTTGTTCAAATTCTTGTAAACTATAGCCTCCTAATAAGGAAATTGTATGTTTATTTAAAAAACGAACACTGGGTTGTAATGTTGCTACTGTTGTTGTTCTATTAATAAACTTATTATTACTTCTACCAGCCCTAGCAGATACACGAATATCTTCGTTATATTTCAAATTGTACCATCCTCCATAGCTTATAATAGCATTGTTGGTATCAAAGAAGCCAGCAGAATTTGTAAAAAAAGCACCAGCTGTATGTCTATCTGTAAAACGATAAGAAGCCTTAATCCCTTTTCCTGCTGCTGATGTTCCAATTAAATCGCCACTTACTTGTCCGATTTCAATCGATTTTTTATCATCAAAGTACCCCACATACCAAGGAGCATTTCTAAATACATTATTGGTAAAGAAACTATTACTATAATTGAATTGCGTAAAATAAATAAGACTTGCAGTTGAGTTCAATTGTTTAAAACCTTGAAGGTTTAAGGATAGAAAACTACGATCGTCCAGTACATTTTGTGCATTTAAATCTACAATTAATGGTAAATACGGATACCCATAAGGATTTGCTTCTATTTGATTAGGTAATTTGATGAAATTTAGTTTTGTTTTTTTCTGCAAACCTCCTTTTGTGATTTTCGGCTCACTACTATTTAAAACTAAAGTTCTTGTGACTCTTTCTGTATTTGTAATAGGAGAGAAGTTATTTATAGAAATTCTCTTTTTATTTCTCTCATTAAAAGATGTGGCTACTGCTTTGTAAGCAAACTCTTTGGATTCTCCTGGTTTTAAGGTGAAAGTTCTGTTTGGGTCTTTAATCTCGTTTGCAAGTGTGTCAGCTAATACTAAATCTTTTCTTGGAATAGTATAACTAATAAATACATCTTGATCATAATTACCATCATTATTTACAGAAAAACTAAAATTCTTTTCATTTTCATCGTTTTTAAAGTAATAATTGGTATTGTTTTGAAGTCCAACACTCCATGCTATTTTCTTTTTTGTAGTAAGGGTGAAAAAATTATTTCCTATTTGTTGTCCGTCTTGAGCAATTACAAAAGCGTTGATGATGATCTCTGTATTTCCATTCACTAATTTTGTTGGGGTTATAATGAGAGGAACTATAACAGTATCCTTTGCTCTTGCAGTATATATTTTTGTGGCATCATCTATTCTAGTCCAACCTCCGGGGAAAAGAGCATCTACAGTAAAACGAATAGCTTTTGTGTCATGATTAACAACTTTAAGGACGTTAGAGATGATGCTTCCTTTTTTTAATTCAAAAGAAGGTTTGATAAATTTTGTTGAGATATTTCCAAAACGTATAAAAGGAACCGTATCCTTTTGTTGATTGGATGCTGTGTTTTGAGAATATAGGGCTTGATTAGTTAAAAAAGTAACTAGTAGCGTAGAGAAAAGTAAAAATTTATAAGAGGGCGAAAAACTTTTCAATGGTTATAAGTTTTCTTCTAGTCGAAAACGAATATTTAGGTTAAAAATTCCAGGATTATATTGAAAACCAGGGTTGATTCTTATATCGATATCAAAACTAAATTCATCATAATTTGTTAAATAGCTACCAGGGCCGTTTACATTTTGAGTACAACTTCCAGCAGGTGTTACTGGCAACATTTGAGCTATGATATCTAAAATATCTGCCGTGGTGTTAAAAGATTGGAATGTATTATCAGCAGGAGATGTTGCACATGCATTTCTCACACGAATTTGAAGTGCACTTATTTGTGGATTGTTACCACTTCCACTTCCATAAGTAGTCAATTCTTCCCATTCATCAACAGGAGTACCTGCACCAGAGTTATTTTCAATAAACATTCGTAAACTCCAAGAACATAAGGGGTCTGGTACTGTTTGATCTTCTACAGTAACTCTAATTCTAGCCACACTATTAATCGTAACACCAGAATTGTACTTTGTAAAGTCATCAAAAACAACAACTTGATTTACAGAACTATTGGGAACAATAGCTACAGAACCACAATGTACTTGAGAATTGGTTTTAGTTGCAAAAAATGCTCCAATAAGAAAAAGTAAAAAAGATTTGAATTTGATATTCACAATGTGATTTTAATTAAAAGGGATGTAGTTCAAAAAAGAACCACATCCCAAATATAATTATTAATTACTAAAAGCCTATTGATCTTCTAATAATACATATTGTACATACATAGTGTATACTCCTGGCTCAGCATAGGTTCCTGCAGTATTGTTTGTTACAATGTCTTGAGCAGTTGTACCATCTGCACTACCAGCATTTGGGAAAATAGCAGGTAAACCTGGTAAAATTCTATAGTCAATTGCATAATAGTAATCAGAAGTAATACCAGTTTGAGTTAAGTAAGACCCACCTGGCATGAAATCTTGACCAGCAGTACCAGAAGTACCAGCATGACCTGCAATGTACTTATCTGTAGTAGCAGGAGGAGTAATAGCACCACCATTTACATACAAACTGTTAGCACGACTTATAGTTCCGTTTGCAGAGAATGCAGCACTATAATCAGTAAAAGTACCTGTTGCAGCACCATCACCACTATTAGGTTGAGATTGTCTCAATTCTAATAAACTTAAAGGTAATTGATCAATTGCATTTGGGTTGTTGTTTCCGTAATCAATTTGTTGATCCCAGAATCCAGCAGCAGTAGCTCCAGAAGATCTACCTACAGCATATAAATCCCAACTTACAGTAGAACTTACTTTTAAAATAGTAGCAGCATATTGTGTAATACCTGCATAGTATTCGTTGATGTCATCGAATACAAACTCCAACTGATTCGCAGTTGTCATGTCTAATTGTAATACTGGTTGTAAATCCAGAGTTACAGTTACGTCTTTTTCGTCAATTAACTGTGCATTTGCAGTAGATACAAGACCTACTAACGCTAACATAGTTAAAAGTAATTTTGATTGTTTCCTCATAATAAATCGATTTTTAAGGGGGTTAATATTTAAGTTTAATTAATTTCAAATTCCATTCTAGCTGCTTGAATTTCTTCAGAGCTTTCATAATCGAGAACTCCAACTGCTAGATATTTTCCTTTGGGTAAATTGTTGGGTAGGTTAAAGTTAAAATCTCTAATAAGTTCTGGAACTATCGTGAAATTTTTAACTTTTAATCGTTGTTGCTCACCTGTATCTAAATTCGTTAAATCTATATAAGATGTGCAATATGCTATTCCGTCACCTTGATTTTGCACTTCTAAATACAAGGCTTTTCCGGTTTTTGAATCTTTTAATTGAAAATCTGTAAACTCAACTTTATTAACCAATACGTTTGGAGGGTTTTGATATGCAAAAACTCCAAAAGCAAAAGTTGGTACTATACCTAATGCTATAGTATTACCATCTCTAGTTGTGTTTAATAAGTTATTTCTTGGTGCTTGTTGTTCTATCATTAATATAGACCACGCTGCTTTTCTACCAGAATCATCAGAGGGTACACTAACAGTAATTTTTACTTTTTTATTCTCAAAAGGTTTTAATTGTATAAAAGTAGGAGAAATGTTTACCCACTTCGCTAATGAGAATTTTCCTTTTCCAGCAGGTTAAAAACTACTCTTACCTTTTCCATTCATGTCAAAATCGTAAATATTTACATTAAACTCTTTAGGAGTAGATGTGCTATTCTTTACAGTAATGTCATAGGTTTTTACTTCGCCTTGTTTTTGACTAAAATGAAAATGTGATGGAGATACAGAAACACCCACTGTTCTTTGGGGGTTCTTTCCTTGGTTGGACTTGTTTTGTGCTCTTAAATTTGGAGCAAAACCAACCAACAAAATCAATAACGTTAGTGTATGAAGTTTAGTCTTAGGGGACATTGATTCATTATATATGTTTGCCAAATAAAGCAAAAAAAGTCTTACCAACCAAAAAAAGGAGTGAAAAAATGTATGATTTAATCATTAAATTCGCTTAAAATTTTAGAAATAAATGAACCTAAATAGCCCATTAACTTATATAAAAGGTATTAGTAATGCTAGAGCAGCTAGCCTTTCTGCTGAGTTAGGGTTACATAGATTACATGATTTACTGCATTATTTTCCTTTTAGATATATAGATCGCACAAAATTCTACAAAATTACTGAGCTTATTGATAATAGCTCTGATGTTCAAGTGATTGGAAAGGTTTTGGATTTGAAAACTGTAAAACAAAAAAGAGGTTCAAGACTAGTAGCTCGGTTTCAAGATGAAACTGGGATTATGGAATTAGTTTGGTTTAAAGGTCATAAATGGATCAAAGAATCAATTAAAATTAATACACCTTATATAATATACGGTAAGCTTAATTTCTTTAATGGAACTTTTTCTATGGTTCATCCAGAAATGGACTTAGTTGAAGATTATAAGAGAAAAAAGCAAACTAAACTGCAACCTGTTTATTCTTCTACAGAAAAATTAATCAATACTGGAGTTAGTAACAAAGTATTTAAAGGATACGTACAAAATCTATTGATGCAAGTTTTTGAGAACATTCAAGAAACGTTATCAGATG
Organism: Pseudotenacibaculum sp. MALMAid0570; assembly: GCF_040151415.1. NCBI lineage: Bacteria > Pseudomonadati > Bacteroidota > Flavobacteriia > Flavobacteriales > Flavobacteriaceae > Pseudotenacibaculum > Pseudotenacibaculum sp. MALMAid0570. The sequence continues at coordinate 6,801 of NZ_JBDKWF010000043.1, read as the reverse complement.
ATTTTCGAAAAACATATCAATTGCTAGATAAAAAGCAAGCACTGTTAAACATTCATTTTCCTAATTCACCAGAACTGCTTGCTAAAGCTCAATACAGATTGAAATTTGAAGAGTTGTTCTTTATTCAGCTACAACTCCTGAGGAAAAAACTAATTAGAAAGAATAAAATTAAAGGATATGTTTTTGAGCATGTTGGCAATCACTTTAATGAATTTTACAATAATCATTTGCCATTTGATCTAACCAATGCACAAAAAAGAGTATTAAAAGAAATTCGTAAAGATGTCGCTTCACATGCACATATGAATCGATTGTTACAAGGCGATGTTGGTTCTGGTAAAACAATTGTTGCATTGTTATCGATGTTATTAGCCATAGATAATGGATTTCAAGCAACAATTATGGCTCCAACAGAGATTTTAGCTACACAACACTATAATGCGATCAATGAGCTTTTAAAAGACATGAATATGTCTGTAGAACTGTTAACAGGATCTACAAAAACCAAAAAAAGAAAAGAGATTCATACTTCTTTAGAAAATGGAGAACTAAAAATATTAATAGGCACGCATGCATTGTTAGAAGACAAGGTGCAGTTTCAAAATCTTGGAATTGCAATTATTGATGAACAACATCGATTTGGAGTAGCACAGCGATCTAAAATGTGGAAGAAGAATGATTTACCTCCTCATATTTTGGTGATGACAGCTACACCAATTCCTAGAACTCTTGCAATGAGTGTGTATGGTGATTTGGACATTTCTGTTATTGATGAGTTGCCTCCTGGGAGGAAAGAAGTAAAAACGGTTCATAGGTATGATAGTAATCGTTTATCAGTTTTTAAATTCATGAAACAAGAGATTGCTAAAGGAAGACAAGTATATGTTGTATATCCATTAATCCAAGAATCTGAAGCAATGGATTACAAAGATTTAATGGATGGTTATGAAAGTATTTCCAGAGAATTTCCAACTCCCTCCTATCAAATTAGTATTGTGCATGGAAAGATGAAAGCTGATGATAAAGAATTTGAAATGCAACGCTTTGTAAAAGGAGAAACTCAAATTATGGTAGCTACAACTGTAATTGAAGTAGGAGTGAACGTACCTAATGCAAGTGTTATGGTTATAGAAAGTGCAGAACGATTCGGATTAAGTCAATTGCATCAGTTGAGAGGTAGAGTTGGTCGTGGAGCAGATCAAAGTTATTGTGTTTTACTATCTAGTTTTAAATTGTCTTCTGAAGCAAAAACAAGACTGCAAACTATGGTAGAGACTTCAGACGGATTTAAAATAGCAGAAGTAGATCTTAAACTTCGTGGTCCTGGAAATATTATGGGCACTCAACAAAGTGGAGTACTCAACCTAAAAATTGCTGATGTTGTAAAAGATACACCAATTTTAACGAAAGCTAGAAATGCTGCCATTGAGTTATTACAGGACGATTCTAATTTATCAAAACCAGAAAATGCAGCAATTCAAAGAACTTATTCAGAATTAGCTAAAAGAACAGGAGCTTGGTCTAATATTAGTTAAAACACCCACCTCACATTTAGTCCAAAACTGTTTACTCCTATGTCTGTATTATCTATAATTCGAAAGTAAGGTCGCCAATCTGCTCCAATAACTAATGGAAATTCATTAAAGCGATATTCAAGACCAATTTCTCCTACGGCACCTAAGGCAAAAGGATCGCCTAAAAAAGCATAAGGCCCTAAACCAGCATACCAATGTAAATCTTCTCCTCCTAAGGGTTCATATATAAAATCCCAAAGAAGGTCTATACCTACACCATTTCCAAAAGAAACATCTGCATGTATTCTTGTAGTTTCTCCCATAGATAGTATGGCATCAATAGCTACATTACCTCCAGTAACGTCCCCAAAACGCACACCAAGTTCTTGAGCATTAATTTGTGAAAATGAGATTGTAAATAGTAAAGTGATTAAGATTTTTTTCATCATAGAGTTTTTTATTGATTCCATTTAGGATTTGTTTTTAGTATTTTTTTATAGATGTGGCAGCTTTCACTATGAGATCCTTTTAAATAACCAGAACTCATTAGAAATTCATTGGTAATTTCACCACCAGTAAACTTAAATGTTTTTTTGAATAGTTTTACCCATTCATCTTTGGTTTTCGGATGATGAGCATCTAGCCAATTTTGAAAAGAACCATGTTCTTTTTGAAGTTCTAAAATAACATTGGCATTATGAATGGCAGCATTTACCTTCAACTTATTTCTAATAATACCAGCATCAGATAACAAACGTGCTCTTTCATTCTCATCATAATTAGCAATTGTTTTGATGTCGAAGTTAGAATATGCTTTTCGAAAATTTTCTTGTTTCTTCAAAATAGTATCCCAAGATAATCCGGCTTGATTGATTTCTAAAATCAACCTACCAAACAATTCATTATCTGAATCTATTGGAAAACCATACTGGGTATCATGATAGATTTTATGAACATTTTCTTCGTCTAAATTTTTTGTGTATTCACAATACGTATTGGTAGCCATTGTATCTGGTTCTTTCTCTAACAAAATTACGAAATCTACTCAGTTTTATTGTGTACAAATAAAAAAAGGTCTGTGAATACAGACCTTCTTCCTAACCAAGCAGTAAACATCTTAATTGATGTCTTCTCCTTTTTCCAACTTAGCAATATTTGCTTGAACTCTTCCTTTACTAGCAGCATTTGGTGCATTAGCTAAAGCTTTCTTTAAATGTTTTAATGCCGATTTAAAATCCCCTTTAGCTGAATAACCTCTTGCCAAACCATAATGAACAGGCCAAGTATCTTTATTCTTTTTAGCATTCATTTTAAATACTTCCAAAGCTTTGTCTTTTAAACCAAAATTAATAAGTTGTCTTCCGTATTGATGTACTTCAAAAATGGTTGCTTTGGGCATATAACTGTCTAAAGCGGCAAGAGCTTCGTCTCTTTTGCCCATTTTATTTAAAATTCCTGCTTTAATATTGGTGTTGTTGAATGTTTGCTGACTAAAAAATTTCCCTGAAATAGCTCCATTAATCCATGTTAAAGCTTCATTAAGGTCTCCGCCATTATTCAATGCAAAATTAGCCGCTTGCTCCCAAGATTGTCTATTGAATCCTGGCTGATTTTGAAGCTTTCTACGGATGTCAGATAATACAACATTGGTAACATCTACTTCTATTTTAAATGGAAACTGTTTCTTTTCCCAATTTAGTGAAGCTACAGCTGAATTTCCTGTTACTTCATTAAATTCAAACGTTAATTGTTCTTTGTGTGGAATTGATTTCGTTTTGATATCAACTTTCAAAGCATCCTCACTTGGTTCATAAAAGAAGCTTCCCCAAGCAGTATGATTTTTATTAAATATAAGAGTAGCAGTATCGTCTTGGTTTACAATGATGTGAAAACCATATTTACCCGCTTTGATTTCTTTTCCTTCAATTTTTACATCACTAGTAAATTTAATAATAGTGTTCTCATTAGCACCAGCTCTCCAAGGAGCAGCTGTAGAGGTTCCAAAACCTAGATTGTTTAATCCGTAAGGAACTAATTTTCCCCAAATTTCTCTTTTGTTTACGTTAGGTCTTGAGTACTTGATGTAAACATCTGTAATTCCAATTTGTTGTGAAACAGATGCCATTTGACTTCCTCTCGGTAAATTTAATTGTGAAAAAGCATGGAAGCTTACAGTCATAAATAGACACAAGCAAAGTCGAGTTAGGTTGATTTTTTTCATTGATGTAAAGGTTTAAATTGATTCACTTTCAATTTATTTACATCTTAAATCCAACTCTGTTAAGTTCTTGTTAAACGTATTTTTTTTGGGAATGAATTAACTATTCTTTAAGAAGTAAGTCGATAAAACTTTCAAATTCATTTTTAAAATCGATATACTTTTGACCGGTTGCAGGCCCGTTAAACCCAGTATGTATTTTCCTTACCTTTCCTTTTTTGTCAATAAAAATGCTAGTTGGATATGAGAGAACATGGTTTAACATTGGTAACTTTTCATTAGCTAACAATTTACTATCACTTCCATATTGAGCTAGCAAAATGGGATAGGGAATTTGAAGGCGTTCTTTAAGTCGATCTATTCTTTGAAAAGCTTTTTCTTTTGTCTTAGCTACTTCAAATGCTAAAGAGACAAACTGTACTTCTGAATGTTCTTTTGCATATTGAGTATAATACTTGCTTTCGTCCAAACAATTAGGACACCAAGTACCCATAATTTGTACTACAACTACTTTATTTTGAAAGCGTTCGTCTTTTAAAGAAACTAAATTGCCTTCTTTATCTGGAAAGGAAAAATTGAAGGAATCATATCCTTCTTTGATATAAGTTAGATCATGTTCATCAGGTAGTTGATATTTTGGATTCCTTTTTGCAACAAAAGGTTCTTTCCAATGATCACCAGAATAGAAATTGCCTGTGAGTGTTGAGTCATTTACTTTTCCTGTGAATAAAAAAGCATGAGCACCATCAAATGTTGAAAGTCTAAAAGAATCACCATCAACAACACCTTCTAGATAACGATAATCACCTGTAGTAGTTCTAAAAGTTCCCGTTAATTGATGACCAATTTGTTCAAAAATTCCTTTAGCAATATATCTATCAGTATTGCTATCAGGACTAAATACAGTTTCCCAAACTCCAGACATATTAGTAGGCTTTTGATCGCTTTTAATTTCAAATCGTACTTCGTTATTTTTTTTAGCTTTTACTGGAACAATTCTATCCAAACTTTCTTTAATGAAGCTTCCTTCAAAACCTGAATTTGTTATTTTGGCAGCTATATATCCCTCAAAAACTGGTGTTTGAATAAATACAGAATCATTACTATACCTTATTTCATCTACTTGAATTACTTCATCTGCGTTGTAAATCTCTAAGGAAAATGGATTATTAACATTCATCACAAAAGGCAATTCTTCATTATCCTGAATACCTAATACAACTCTATAGAACCCTTCATCAAGGGTGGAAGTTTCTTGGTTACAAGCTGTCAAAAAAACAATAAAGAGTACAATGATAGCTTTTTTCATATTGAAAGTATTGAAAATTTAGTACGAAGAAACAATTAAATGCTTACATAAAAAAAAGCCTTGAAATTTCTCTCAAGGCTTTTTACAGATTTTCAAACGAATTATTTCTTAACGAATTTCTTAACGAGTTTTTCGTCATCAACAAATAGTTCAAGTAAGTAAACTCCAGATTTTAATTGATTAATTCTGAGACTAGAATCAGAAACAATTCCTGTTTTTAGCACTTGACCAAGTAAAGAAACTACTCGGTATTTTACAGGTTTATTTTCCTCATCATTTAATTCAATATTTAGTATGTTTCCGTCTACAGGATTTGGATACAAGATGAAAGTGTCTAAATCAGTATTCAAAGTCCTTAAGAGAGTTAAGTTTTGATTAGAAACAGGTCCTCTAGATGCAACACCAGTTTTCCCAGTAATTGTTACTTGATCTATATAAATATGATCTGCGTTTCCAGATGCATCATTTTGAAATCTAAATTGAGCATTATTTGCAAACGTGTAAGTAGCTGAATCTAGCGTTACAGTTGCAGAGTAGAAGTTATTATTTTCAATACCAGATCCTCTTACCCAAGTTTGTACTGTTTGCCACGAAGAACCATCATAGTAACGCAACCAGAAGTCCTCACCATTTTCCATGCTATATACATAAAAGTAGAATTCAACTTCTACAGTGTCATAGGATGTGATATCATATGTTGGAGAAGTCATAGAAGATGCTGTACCTGAATTATCTCTTAATCGTATAGAATAACTTCCTTCCCATGAACGAGATCCTGAGTAACGAGCACAATCACTACCACCGTCACTCCAATTATCCCAACCTGATTCAAAGTAAGATTGAGAAAGTATCGTAGTCGTATTTGTTGGCGGATCATCCGTAGTAATGTTTACACTATTACTATCACCAGAAACATTACCCGCAGCGTCTTTTGCTCTTACAGTAAAAGAATAAGCTGTACTAGCAGTAAGTCCTGTCACATTGTAAGAAGTTCCAGCAGTATTTCCTAACAAAGTAGCTCCTTGATAAACATCATAACCAGTTACAGCTACATTATCTGAAGAAGCCGACCATGAAAGATCTACTGTTGTTTCAGTAACATTAGCACTTGCTAATGAAGTAGGAGCAGAAGGAGCTGTAGTATCTACAGTAGTTGCATTAGCAATATTACTGTCACCAGAAACATTACCAGCAGCATCTTTTGCTCTTACAGTAAAAGAATAAGCTGTACTAGCAGTAAGTCCTGTGACATTATAAGAAGTTCCAGCAGTAGTACCTAACAAAGAAGCTCCTTGATATACATCATACCCTGTTACAGCAACATTATCGGTAGCCGCATTCCAAGACAAATCAAGAGTTGTTTCATTAATGTTAGAAGCACTAAGAGATGATGGGGCCGAAGGAGCTTGCGTGTCAGCAGCACCATCTAAAGAATGACTTCCAAGTCCATCAGAAGTATCTGTAGCATAGGAATCCCACTCAGCAACAGTATATGTTGCATTCGGGCTATTCACAGATGATTTTCTTCTTAAGGTTGTGTTTTGAGCAAAGTTAGCAGTGTTATTAGGGTCACCAATAACATCAATTAGAGTTCCGTTTTTAAATAGTGCTACAGCATCATTTCCGTTAAAGGTAACAATACCTGAACCAGTAGTTACATCAGCTACACTTGTAATTGCAGCAATAGCACTGCTATTAGCAATAACAAAAACATCACCATTAGCTAAAGTACCGGATAATTGATAGGTACTTCCCCAAGA
>NZ_JBDKWF010000042.1:0-137837 GCF_040151415.1 Pseudotenacibaculum sp. MALMAid0570 | reverse complement strand
AATTCAGATAAGGTTGGTAATAAATAGTCTAAATAACCACTTCCATGTATGGTAGATGTACTTGCAACAATTAGTTTTTTCATAGCCTCAAAAATACGCAATGTACTCTTCAATTAACAAAACTTTATTTTAGATTTAATACAATTTAAGACTGCTCGTGTATTTATTTGTTGCTAGCTAAGAAGTAAGCTCTCAACTTTGAAAAAGAAACTCATCATAATACTTGTCTTACTATTTCCGATGGTATCTGTGGTTGCTCAAAAAAAGCAATCTTTGCTAACCGGAGTAATTAAAGATTCTATAAGCACGGTTAAAAGTGCTCATATCATTAATCTAAATACAAAAGATGGTGCAAGCTCAAATGATTTTGGAAAATTTCAGGTTCCTGTTTCTATTGGTGATACGCTGTTAATTTCATCTGTACAACATCATCTGTTGTATAAAGTAATTACTGTAGAGCATGTTCAAAATAAAAATATTACTATTTACCTGTCTTCTAAGAGGCATCAACTTGATGAAGTTTTAATTAAAAAGAATAACTTATCAGGTAGTTTAGCTCTAGATGTCAAAAGAAAAAAGCAAGGTCCTCCAGAGATCAACGCTGTTACCTTAGGTCTTCCTTTTGCTGGACAGAAAAAATTATCTCAAATAGATCGTAAACTAAGAACAGCATCTTCAAGTTCTGGTGGAATTCCTCTAGATCAAATTTTAAATGTTATATCGGGTAGAATGAAAAAATTACATGAAGAAAAAAAAGTTGTTGAAGAAAATAACGATGTAGATGCTATGCTAAAAAAAGTAAAACATTTTTTAACGTCCAATTTCAATATCAAAGAAGAAGACCACTACAGATTTTTATATTATTGTAGAGCCGATTCTTTATTTAACAAAAGCATTATCAATAACGAACTGACTTTAATTAAGTTCCTACATTTAAAATCAAAAGATTTTTATAAAGCTCAAAAAGAAGTTAAGACAGATGAATAGTATTTAGCATTCAGAAATTAACAAAACTTTATTGTATAATTAGTACAATTTAAGATTACCCATAACTTTATTTGCAAGGAACTAACCAACCATTATTATTTTAACTTTTGAAAAAAGGAATTCTTTTTTTTCTATTGATTTTATGCTCATTGCAAATTGCTGCCCAAAGAGAAAATTTTTGGCTAAAAGGATTTGTGAGAGATTCTTCAGACCTTGTTAAAGATGCTCACATTGTAAATCTAACTACAGGAAAAGGTACTTCTACCAATGATTTTGGAAATTACCGTATTGTTGTATCTATTGGAGATACACTGCAATTCTCCTCAGTACAACATGAGGAAATCAAAAAAGTAATTACAGAAACAATTGCTTATTCCAAAAAACTAAATGTAGCTCTAGAAAAAAAGACCTATGTTCTGGATGAAATAACTCTCAAAAAACATTACCTTACAGGGAATCTTCTCATAGATAGGAAAAAAGTACCTAAAGATTCTATAGCAGCTGTTGGAAGAAGTATGAGTCAATACATTATGGAGCTTGCTGAAAACACAACTGGATTTGATGAAAAAACTGCTGAAGAGAAAAGTACAGTTGGACAAATTCATAGAAAAACTGATCCTACAAGAAAGTTTAAAGGATTTGGCACCAGTTTTGGAATAGGCACAGGTAATAAAAAGAAACGAAAAATAGAAAAGATAATTTCAAATATATCATACTCTACAAATAACATTGTAAAAGAAATTGGTAAAAAATTCTTTCTTGATTTGAAAATACCAGAAGCAGAAATATATCCTTTTGTTGATTATTGCAAGCAATTTAAAATAAGGCAATTGTATCAGGAAAGAAAAATACTCGAGCTTTTAAACGTTTTTGAGAAAAAAAGCGTTGTATATTTAAAACAACTAAAGAAGTAATAAGGCTTTAACAAAAGTTTATCAGCATCTAATCACATATGTTGTATTTTTACTTTAGCAAAACCAAAGCAAGTGATAAAAAAACTACTCCTGATATTTATTTTCTCAATCGTGTATTGTTTTCATTCCTATGGACAAATCAATAATAAGTTTTGGATTTATGGAAAAGTAATAGATTCTGCTGGTGTAGTTAAAAATGCTAACATCATTAACCTCAAAACAAAAAAAGGAACTTTTTCTAATGACTTTGGAGATTATAAAATGATTGTTTCCATAGGAGATACCGTTCAATTTACTTCTGTTCAGCATCAAACAATAACTAGAGTAATCAATAACTTTATTTACACTTCTGAGGTTTTAGATGTCTTTTTACCTAAAAAAACAATTGAATTAGAGGAAGTAGTTTTAAAAAGGCATGATTTAGATGGCTTTCTATCTGTTGATAGAAATAAAACTCCTGAAGACAGAAAAGGAGAAGCGTTAAAAAGAACTCTAGACTTCTCTAATGAGGATATGAGAATTGTATATGATGGCGATCATATAGATCAAAAAGTAAGACCTCCTGTTGTAAGAACAGATCCTGTTATGGCATTTGTAGGAGCTGGAACATCACTAATAATGCCTTTTAAATATTCAGAAAGACTTTGGGCTTTAAGAAAGAAAGTAAACTTTCAGACTGAATTTCCTCAGATGTTGATTAGTGAGTTTGGCGAAAAATTCTTTGAGAATGATTTAAAAATTCCAAAAGAGAAATATTATCATTTCTTAGAATACTGCAATCCTTTAGGAATTGAGTCTTTATATCAAAAAAACAGGAAAATAGAACTTATCAATATTTTAAGAACAGAAAGCAAAAAGTATTTAAAACTCTTAGAGCAAGAAGTAAAAAAAGATTGATTTATATGAAATTGAAAAAACTACTAATTGTACTAAGTATAGTGCCTCTATTAGCATTCACTGCTCATAAATATTATTTAAGCCTCACTCAAATCGAGTATAGTAAAGAAAGTAAAAGCCTACAAGTTATCATCAATGTTTTTATGGATGATATTGAGTTAGCCCTTAATAAAGATTATAACATAGATCTTAGACTTACAACCAAAGAGGAGCTTAAAAATTCTGATGAATACTTTGAAAAATACCTGAAAGAAAAACTTCAATTCAAAAAAGATTCTAACAATTTAAAATTCAATTATTTAGGAAAAGAATATGAAGGCGACTTGGTCTATTTTTATCTAGAAATTGAAAATATTGACAACCCCACATCATTAGAAGTAACCAACAAAATACTTGTAAAACATTTTTCAGATCAACAAAATGTTGTTAAAATGAAAGTTGGAAAAAAAAGGCGCAGTAAAATACTCAACAAATCAAATGATAAAGCTTTGTTAAAATTTTAACATTTCATTAGGAATCTAGCGGCTTATTGTTAATTTAACGCACATTTTTAAAATCAAAACTCAGAACATGAAGAAATTAGCTTCTTTTGTGCTTTCTGCGTTTTTTATAACAGCTTCTGTTTTTGCACAGAACACTCCTAAAAAACCGCAAAAAGGACACACAGATCAAAACAAATTTAGACAGCTTAAAGATGTATTACCAACTCCTAACACTCAAAGAAATGCTTCGGGTGCTCCAGGATACGAATACACACAACAAAAAGTTGACTATGTGATGGACATTCGTATAGACGAAAAAACTGATCGCCTATACGGAAACGAATCCATTACTTACCACAACAACTCTAAAGATCATTTAGAGTATTTATGGGTGCAATTAGACCAAAACATGAGAGCTCCAGATTCTAAAACACCTCTGGCAAACCCAGAGAGTTTAGGAAATACTACTTTCAACGGTCCAATAACCTTTACAAGAACCAACTTACAGAAACCTAAAGAGTTTGGTTATGAAATTGAAGCGGTAAAAAATGCCGATGGTAGTCCACTTTCTCATATGATTAATAGAACAATGATGAGAATTAACCTACCTAAACCATTAGCTCCAGGTGAGGTTTTTCAATTTAGCATCAAATGGAATTACCTAATTAACAACTCTGTTACTGACGGAGGAAGGTCTGGATTTGAAGCTTTTCCTGATGGAAACAAGAACTATACAATAGCTCAATTCTTTCCAAGATTGGCGGTATACGACAATGTTGAAGGTTGGCAAAATATGCAGTTCTGGGGACGTAGTGAGTGGGCTCTTGAATTTGGAGACTACGATGTGAAAATTACAGTTCCTGCTGATCATATCTTAGAAGCTACTGGTGAATTACAAAATGAAAAGAAAGTATTAACCAGAACACAGCGTAAGCGTTTTGAGCAGGCAAGAAAGTCATTTAAAGATCCAGTATTTATTGTTACTCAAGAAGAGGCTGAAAAAGCTGAAAAAGGAAGAACTGATAAAACTAAAACTTGGCACTTTACCACTAAAAATGTAAGAGACTTTGCTTTTGCTTCTTCTAGAAAATATATTTGGGATGCTATGGCTGTGAACATCAATGGAAAAACAGTAATGGCTACTTCTTTATATCCTAAAGAAGGAAACCCTTTATGGGAAGAGCACTCTACTAGAGTTGTTGCCAATACTTTAGAAGAATATTCAAAAATGACTTTCGATTATCCATATAGCAAAGCTGTTTCTGTACATGCAGACAGACAAGGTATGGAGTATCCAATGATTTGTTTCAATTACGGAAGACCAAATCCTGATGGAACCTATTCTGAAAGAACAAAAAGAGGAATGATTGGAGTAATTACTCATGAGGTAGGACATAACTTCTTCCCTATGATTGTAAACTCTGATGAGCGTCAGTGGACTTGGATGGATGAAGGAATCAATTCTTTTGTTGAAATATTAGCTGAGTTAGATTATGACCCTAACTTCTTTACTGGAAACTTACCTAAAGACATTGTTAGATATATGAGTATCGATCAAGAGAACTTATCTCCTATCATGTCTCAAGGTGATTATGTAAAGAACTTCGGACCAAACGCTTATACTAAACCAGCTGCTGGTTTATACATGTTACGTCAAACTATTATGGGTCCTGAGTTATTTGATTACGCTTTTAGAACTTATGCAAAACGTTGGATGTTCAAACACCCAACTCCTGCAGATTTCTTTAGAACAATGGAAGATGCTTCAGCTATGGATTTAGACTGGTTTTGGAGAGGATGGTTCTACACAACTGATTATACTGATATTGGTGTAAAAAGTGTTAAGAAATTCTACTTAACCGATCAGCCAACAGATGAAGCTAAAGCGCAAGCAAAAAGATTCAATTTAAATTTAGCGGATTACGAAGGGAAACTAGTATACTTTGCTGAAGACAAAGGTGAAGGAGTGAAAGGTAAAAAAGCGATGGATTTTGATGTTATCAAAAATCACCTAGCAAAAATGACTGCAGATGAAAGAGCTGCATTAAAAGAAACTCCTAATTATTTCTACGAAGTTACTTTCGAAAAACCAGGAGGATTGGTAATGCCAATCATTGTTGAGCTTGAGTATGCTGATGGTACAAAAGAACGTCATAAGTTCCCTGCGCAAGTATGGAGATATAATGACGAACAAGTATCTAAAGTATTTAGAACTGCTCAAGAGATTAAAAAGATTACAGTAGATCCAGATTTAGAAACTGCAGATATTGATACTTCAAACAATAGCTGGCCTAAGAAAGAAGATTCTAAGTTTGATAAATTCAAGAATAAAGTAAAAGGGTAATCACCTTTAACTTTTAACATATTCAAAAGCCCAATTGTCATGACAATTGGGCTTTTTTTATTTATTTTAGTTTCCTTAAAAATTTTCAACACAATGAGAAAACAAATTTCTTTTGTTCTAGCGATACTCTTCACTTCTGTATCCCTAGTGGCGCAAACTAAAAAAGGGCATACCAATCAGAATAAATTCCGACAAATGAAGGATTTATTGGCTACGCCAAATGATCAACGTTTAGCTTCAGGTGCTCCTGGTCCTAGATATACACAACAGCAAGTAGATTATGATATGAATATCGTTTTAGACGATGAAAAAAGACGTATCACTGGAAGTGAAACAATTACCTATCACAATAATTCAGAGGACCCTCTACCCTACTTATGGGTGCAGTTAGATCAAAACATGCGTGCTGCAGATTCTAAAACTCCAGACATTCAACCTAGCAGAATTCCTAATGCAACGAGTAAAAATCGTTTTCAAAGAACTTATGTTGATGAGCCTTTTGATGGAGGTTTTAATATCACAGGTGTAAAAAATATAGATGGTAGCAATCTTTCTCATACCATTAATCAAACTATGATGCGAATTAACTTACCAAAACCTTTGGCTTCGGGAGAAAAATTTCAATTCAAAATCTCTTGGTGGTATAATATTAATAACCATAGAGTTCAAAGAGGAAGATCTGGATACGAGCATTTCTCAGAAGATGGTAACAACAATTATGTGATTGCTCAGTTTTACCCAAGATTATGTGTTTATGATAATGTAGAAGGATGGCAGAACGATCAGTTTTGGGGTCGTAGTGAGTTTGCACTAGAGTTTGGCGATTTTAATGTAAACATTACTGTACCAGCTGACCACGTATTGCAAGCAACTGGGGTCTTACAAAATGAAAAAGAAGTGCTAAGTAAGAAACAACAAAAGAGGTTAGAACTTGCTAAAAAGACTTTTGACAAACCCGTGATTATTCATTCGCAAAAAGAAGCTGAAAAGGCTGAGAAAGGAAGGTCTAAGAAAACAAAAACTTGGAAGTTCTCTGCTAAAAATGTTCGTGATTATGCCTTTGCTACTTCAAGGAAGTTTATTTGGGACGGAATGGCTGTAGATATCAATGGAAAAACAGTAATGGCTTATTCTTTATACTCTAAAGAGGCAAATCCATTGTACGGAGATCACTCTACCTTAGCTACCGCACAAACTTTAAAAACATATTCTAGATATACTTTTGACTATCCTTATCACAAAGCTGTATCTGTAGATGGTCAAATGGGAATGGAATACCCTCAGATGGCATTTAATCCAGGAAGACCTGATCTACCTGACGGATCTTATTCTGATAGAATGAAATACAGAATGATTAAAGTAACTATTCACGAAGTAGGTCATAATTATTTTCCAATGATTGTAAACTCAGATGAGCGTCAATGGACATGGATGGATGAAGGTTTAAACTCATTTGTAGAAATTCTAGCCGAATTAGAATATGACCCTAACTTTCCAATCAGACGTGGACTTCCAAAGAATATTGTAGGATATATGAGTGGAGATCAATCTAGAATTGCTCCAATCATGTCAAAAGGAGATAATGTTTACAGCTTTGGTAACAATGCCTATGGAAAACCAGCAACGGCATTATATATTCTACGTGAAACCATTATGGGTAGAGAATTATTTGATCATGCCTTTAAAACTTATGCCCAGAGATGGAAGTTCAAACACCCAACTCCAGCTGATTTCTTTAGAACAATGGAAGATGCTTCTGCTATGGACCTTGATTGGTTCTGGAGAGGTTGGTTTTATACCACAGATGTAACCGATATTGGAATTAAAGGAGTTAAGAAGTTTTATGCTGAAGACGGAGATAATAATAGAGTTAATTTTGTAGAAGATACTTCTGAAGGATTAACCTTTACTCCTGCTAATGCTAAAAAGGCAAACTCGAAGTTCTTTTATGAAATTACTTTCGATAAACCTGGAGGCTTAGTAATGCCTATTATTGTTGAATACACCTATAAAGATGGAACAAAAGCAAGGAAAAAATATCCCGCTCAGATTTGGAGGTTTAATGACAATGAAGTAACCAAAGCTATTACGTCTGATAAAGAGATTGTAAACATCACTATAGATCCAGATTTAGAAACTGCTGATGTTGATACTTCAAATAATAGTTATCCTAGCAAACAAAAATCAAAGTTCGAAAAATTCAAAAACAAGATAAAAGGATAAAAACTTTTATAAACAAAAACCTCGATTCAATGAATCGAGGTTTTTTTATAATGTCTATACTGTTTCTTTTTTCTTTCTAAAGACTAGCCACACACCAATCAGTATCAAAGGAATACTCAATATCTGTCCGGTATTTAACAACCATTCTCCTCTCGCCTCTTTTTGGGGTTCTTTTAAGAACTCAATCACCAATCTTAGTGCCCATAATCCAATCATGAAAACTCCAAAAAGAAATCCGGATTTTTGCTTCTTATCTGTTTTCCAATAGAACCTCCAAAGAATAATAAATAGGATTAGGTAGCTAAATGCTTCATACAACTGTGTTGGATGTCTTACCAACATTTCTGGGTCTGATCCTTTGAAAATCACCCCAAAATCAGAACCTGTAGGCTTTCCATAAATTTCAGAGTTAAAGAAATTACCAAAACGAACAAAGAATGCGCCTAACGCTGCTACAATAGCCATTCTGTCCAAAATAAAGAATATTGGTTTCTTTAGATGCTTTTTACTATAAAAGTACATGGCTATGATAATAGCGATAGCTGCTCCATGACTTGCAAATCCTGTATACCCTGTAAACTTCCACCCTTCTAGCAATCCGAACAAAGCAGATTCTCCTTCAACCCTTTTCAAAGGCAAAATAATCTCTAAAAGGTTGTTTTGATAATAATCCCAGCTATAAAAGAAAACTTCTCCTAAACGCATTCCTACTAACATAGAAATAAATGTATACATAAACAATGTATCCAGCTTTTCAGTAGGAACCTTATCTTCTATATATATCTTCTTCATTAATCTCAACCCAAGAACAAAGGCTGCTACAAACATTAAGCTGTACCAACGGATTGTAAAAAAACCTAGGTCGATTCCAGCAGATGGATCCCAAACAACGGATAAAAAATTCATATTTATATTTTTATTTTGTCAGCTCGAAGTGACATTTTATTATTTCTTTTTTTCTGGCACAGGATCATATCCACTTCCTCCCCATGGGTGGCAACTAAATATCCTTTTGATAGACAACCATCCTCCTACTAATAACCCTCTTTTTTGTAAAGCCTCTATTGTATAATGAGAACACGTTGGTGTATATCTACATGTTGAGGGCGTATAAGGTGATATGGCCACTTGATAGAATCGCACTAAAGCTATAAACGGATATGTAAGAATCTTTTTCAAGATTAACTTATTGTATAGGAAGTACCTTCTCTTCCGTCTTTTAACTGTACTCCTAATACTGCTAATTCATCTCTTATCTGATCAGACAATGCCCAATCTTTATTATCTCTCGCTTCTTTTCTAAGTTTTATTAAAAGCTCTATAACACCATCAATTTTGTTAGAACTTTCTTCCTTAGCATCATTCATTAATCCTAATACATCAAATACAAAAGAATTGATTGTAGTTGTAAACAACTCTAAATCACTTGCGTTTATAGTTTCTTTTCCTTCTTTTAGTTGATTGATAAACTTTACTCCTTCAAACAAATGAGAAATCAATATAGGTGTATTAAAATCATCATTCATAGCGTCATAGCATTTTTGTCTCCATTCTTTTATATCAACCGATGAAGATTTGTCCGCAGAAATATTCCCTAAAGAATTTACCGCTTCCATTAATTTTAAATATCCTTTTTCTGAAGCTTCTAATGCTTCACTAGAAAAATCTAAAATACTTCTATAGTTGGCTTGCATATTAAAGAAACGAACTACGCTTGCAGAGAAAGCTTTACTTAACACATTGTTTTCTCCTGTTAAAATCTCTCCAGGAAGAATATAATTTCCAGTAGATTTCGCCATCTTCTGACTATTTAACAACAACATATTTGTATGCATCCAGTAATTAACAGGTTCTTGACCAGAACATGTTTTAGATTGCGCTATTTCACATTCGTGATGTGGGAATTTTAAATCCATTCCTCCTCCATGAATATCAAATTGTTCACCTAAGTATTTTGTACTCATTACAGAACATTCTAAGTGCCAACCTGGAAAACCATCAGACCATGGTGATGGCCAACGCATAATATGTCTGTCATCTGCTTTCTTCCACAAAGCAAAATCCTGAGGGTTCTTTTTATCAGATTGTCCATCTAAAGTTCTAGTATTGTGAATGGCATCTTCTATATTTCTTCCAGATAGAATACCATAATTGTTACTTTGATTGTAGGCAACTACATCAAAATACACAGAACCGTTAATTTCATATGCAAATCCTTTATCAATAATCTCTTTGATCATTTCTATTTGCTCTACTATATGACCAGTAGCTGTAGGTTCTATACTAGGCGGTAAAAAGTTGTATTTTTTTAAAACGTCATGAAAGTCTACAGTGTATCTTTGTACAACTTCCATAGGTTCTATCTGTTCTAAACGGGCTTTTTTAGCAATTCTATCTTCACCTTCATCAGCATCGTTTTCTAAATGCCCAGCATCTGTAATGTTTCTAACATAACGTACTTTATATCCTAGATGAAGAAAATATCTGAAGACTACATCAAAAAACATAAAGGTTCTTACATTCCCTAAATGTGCATTGCTGTATACGGTGGGTCCGCAAACGTACATCCCAACGTGTCCTTCATGCACAGGGTTGAAAACCTCTTTGGTTTTAGAAAGCGAATTGTATATTTTGACTTGATTCTCTTTATAGAGTTCCATAAAATAGCATCTGATTTTTCACGGCTAAAGATAGGCACTTTATAAAGAATACAGAAATGGAATTCTGTTAGAAGTTTGATAATTTTCAGCGTAATTTTTTATGCAATAAGAATTCTATTTATTTGATAAAAGTTAACTCGCTATATTTTCCAGAGATCTTTAGCTCTCCTCCATTTGTTTCTAGTGAAAACTTACCTTTTAAAGTATAGCTATCTCCTACTTTCAAACTACTTAACTTCTTGTTTGTGTTAATTGATTCTGCTGAAAGAATATTTAGCTTATTATTCAACTTTCCAATATTCACTCTTGCTTCTGATTGATTTAAAACTAGCTTAAAATCTTTGATTGACGCATTCAGTTTTTTAATTAAGATATCTCCAAAAGATGATTCTAAATTGGTTCCTGAAAATACTTGATCTATTTTCAAATCACTAGAGTCAGAAGTTAAAGAAGAGTTTGTAACCGAAACTAAATTAGCATCGGTTACATTCTTTAAAGACAAGTTTGTATTGTTTACTGTAGTAATGTTTACTGGCGAGTAGTAAATATTTAAATCACCCCCTTCTAATCCTTGAGCTTTAAAAGTTCCGTAAGAAACCTTTCCTGAAGCGCTCATTTTTGGTAATTTTAATTCACAATGCCTGGTATTTAAATCCAAGATTACGCCTTTTGGAACTTTTACTATAATCTTTTTTCTGATTTTTACTTTTTTATCATTGATAATCAATTCGTCAGAGTCTGTATCAAAAATATAGCTAGACTTAAAGTTCTTTTTAAATTCTTTTTTAGCCTTCTCTATATCTCTTTTAATCTCTTCTCTATCAATCTCTTTAAGGGCTTTTCTAGCTTCATCTAAAGATTCTTTTACAACCTTATCCATATCTACTTTTTCCATTGCTTCTTTGGCTACTTCAAGAGATTCTTTAATCAATTTTTGAAAATCCATAGAGTTATATTCTTCCTTCACTTTAGCCATTTCTTTCTTCGCCTTCTCTCTCTTCTTTTTCATGTCGGCTTTTAGCTCTTTGTACTCTTTAGATTTCTTGAATTTCTCCCAATCCTTTTTCGACTTAATTTTGATGTCTCGTACACTATCTTTCCAACGGAAAAAATAATTTTTACCGTCTTTATAGTATTTGTCAAAATCAAATTCTATATCATCAAGATCTATAAAGATATTATCCCAATCCATATCTGGAAATTCGAAATTCATTTCTGGAATTGTAATATTCTCAAGGCTAGGGATTACAATATCTTCAATAGCAGGAAGTACAATATCTGGAATGGCAAAGTTTTCTGGATTAAAGACTACGAAGTCGTTATCATTAAAGCGAAAAGAGTTATTTCCTCTTGCAGAAATTTTTACTTTAGCTTTATTTCCTAAAGCTTCGAACTTATAGTTTTTTAGATACTTATCAGCTTCTTCCTTGGTTAATCCATCTATTTCTATAATGGCTTCTACATATACTTGATTTTTGTTCCAAGTAGTTACTTCAACTTCTGCATTGGAAGCTTCTATTTCTACCTTTGCATTTTTGTTGACGTTGAATGTCTCAGTATATTTTTTACTCTGCTTCTGTGCAAATAGTGTTACTGAAGCTACCAGTAAAAATGTTGTGATAATATTTCTACGAGATGTTTTCATTTTGTGTCGAGTTTAATTCTTTTAAATTGTTCAACTGCTTTTTTAAACGTTTTAATAATTGTAATCGCAATTGAAGGTTACTAATTAATGCATCGATGGTTTGATCATTAACCCCTTTTGTAGTGAGCTCTTTGGTTAATGTCTTATATTCTTTTGTTAACTCACCTATTTTGGTAAGGTAACTATCTACTAGTTCTTTGTTCTCGTCAGTCATTTCTAACTGACTTAATTCTAATTTAATACTATTGGTATAGTAAGATTCTATGGTATTCAGTTCTGGAGAAATATCACCTAAACTAATTTTATTTTCTTGTTCTATTGGCGGTTTCGGATCTTCTTTTATTACATCTGGATAAAATTTGATTGCTACAGTAACTAAAAGCGCTAGAGATGCAGCAATAGACAACCAATAAATAGGTTTTCTATTAGATTTTTCTTGATGCAATTCTTTCATCAGTTTCGCCTCAAACTTATTAGCGTGGTTAGCAGTTAAGTTTACAGACTCTTCTGGATAATTCTCTAACATTTTTCTAATATCCTTCGGCATAACGTAGGCTTTTTAGGGTTTCTTGTAATTTCTTTTTACCACGCAATAAATGCGTTCTTGAGGTCACTTCAGTAATTCCCAATATTTGAGAAATTTCTTGGTGATCATATCCTTCCAATAGGTATAATGACAGCACCACTCGGTACTTTTCTTTTAATTCTTTAATGCAACTTACAATATGTTGCATTGTTGTTGAGTCCTCAACTTGCCAATCATCTTCTTCCAAAACTTGATGTGTTTCATGATTGATAGAAACGAGTTCTAGTCTTTTCTTTTTCAATTCATCAATACTTTGGTTAATCACAATTCGTTTCAACCAAGCTCCAAAACTTACTTCTCCTTTGTAGGTTTCAATTTTTCGAAACGCTTTTATAAAGGCGTCTTGCATTATATCTTCTGCAGCCATATCATCTCTCATGTAGCGCTTGGCCACTAGAAACATTGCTTTACAATACAAATTGTAAAGTTCCATCTGAGCTTTAGCATCATTCTTTTTACATCGTTGAATAATACTGTGATGTATCTGTTTTGTTTGACTCATTTGCTGATTAGTTACCCTATAGACGAAAGGAAAATCTTCCTGTTGCATTTTGGTAACAATTTATTTCTAAATTTACATGATTATTTTTGTCATCCAATTTTATGGCCAAAAAGAAAGCCTCTTCATTACAAGATAAAGATGGAGTTTCTCAACCAGAAACTACCAGTAAAAGTTCTGCAAAAAAAATTCAATCTCAAAGAAGTAAACAACCTACAGCTAAAGAATTTATTAGCGGAATTTTAGAAGGAAATATCTCCTTATTAAGTAGGGCTATTACGTTGGTTGAAAGTACCAATACAAAACATCAAGAAAAAGCCAATGAAATTTTAAATGCTTGTTTACCTTACGCAAACAGTTCTGTTAGAGTTGGTATTACGGGTGTTCCTGGTGTTGGTAAAAGTACATTTATTGAAGCTTATGGAAAATATCTAACCAACAAAGGAAAAAAGGTAGCTGTTTTAGCAGTAGACCCAAGTAGTTCTATTAATAAGGGAAGTATTTTGGGAGACAAAACAAGAATGGAACAGTTGGTTACTGATAAAAATGCTTTTATCAGACCTTCTCCATCTGGAACTTCTTTAGGAGGTGTTGCTCAAAAGACTAGGGAAAGTATTATTTTGTGTGAAGCGGCAGGTTATGACACTATTATTATTGAAACTGTAGGTGTTGGGCAAAGTGAGACCATGGTACACTCCATGGTGGATTTCTTTTTATTATTAAAAATTGCTGGTGCTGGTGATGAATTACAAGGCATTAAAAGAGGAATTATAGAAATGGCTGATGCTATTGTGATTAATAAGTCGGATGGAGAAAACGTAAAAAACACCAAAATAGCTAAAGTAGAGTTTAATAGAGCACTACATTTGTATCCGCCAAAAGAAAGTGGATGGCAGCCTAAAGTTTTAACTGCAAGCGCATTGAAAAATATTGGAATCGATAATGTTCAAGAAATGATTGAAGAGTATATCGAGTTTACTAAAGAGAATGGTTACTTTGATAGTAAAAGAAATGAACAGACTCAATTTTGGTTAGAATCTACAATTAAAGAGGGATTGTATAACTCTTTCTTTAAAAACAAGCTAATTTCTGAAACGCTAAAACAAGAAATTGATCGTTTAAAAAATGGAGAATCTACTCCTTTTTCATCTGCTCAAAAACTATTGAAACTATACAATGAAAGATCTTAAGAATTCGAAACTCTTGTTTTGGGGAGCCATCCTTCTTGTTTTTATCATCAATGTTTTACAAGGTTTTTTAACGGAATTATTGCCTGACGAATCTTATTATTGGATTTACAGTCAAGATATGGATTGGGGATTTTTTGACCATCCGCCATTGGTTGCAGTTTGGATAACAATAAGCGACTTTCTATTTACTAATGAAATTGGTGTACGGTTCTTTTCTGCAATCTCTTTTAGTGCTTTGATATATATTGTTTGGAAAACGATAGACCATCCTAAAAAGAAAGAATATACTTGGTTGTTTTTACTAGTTATTTTTTCTACTGCACTTTTAAATGTGTACGGTTTTATAACTACTCCAGACACTCCTTTGATGTTATTCTGCGCTTTGTTTTTATACGCTTACAAAGAGTACCTATTGAAGAAAAATACATGGAGTTACTTTCTCTTATCAATTTCAATAGCAGGAATGATGTACAGCAAATACCAAGGTATCTTAATTGTTGCTTTTGTTTTTCTTTCCAATATTAAACTCGTAAAGGATTACAAACTTTGGTTAGTTTGCTTAGGAGCTTTGTTATTATATACTCCACATTTATACTGGCAATGGACACATGATTTTCCTTCTTTCCGATATCACTTACAAGAACGAGTATCTAACAGAACCTATAAGTTTGAACATACTCTGATGCATTTTGTAAATATGATTGCCATTATCGGACTCACATTTCCTATCGTTTACAAAGCATTTTTTAAAAATATAAAAACTAAAAATCTGTACAATCGAGGCTTAAATTTTATCATATTAGGCTTTCTAATATTCTTCTTTTTTTCTTCTTTTCGAGGAAGAGTTCAAGCACAATGGATTGTTCCCATAAGTATTCCTTTAATCCTCATTACGTATAATTATATTATTGATAGAGAGAAAGCACAAAAATGGTTTGTACGATTGGCTTTTATCAACATCGCTATCATTCTTTTTGCTAGAGTATTAATGTTCTCTGAAGGAATCCTTCCTGTAAAATTAAACACACACGGAAACGAAGCTTGGGCATTAGAACTAAAATCCAAAACTCAGGGACAGAAAAAAATCTTTATCAATTCCTATCAGAATGCAGCAACTTATTGGTATTACGCTAAAGAGGAGACGTATTACATGAAAAACTTTACTGGAAGAAACAATCATTTTGTTTTAATGCAAAAAGGAGAAGATATCTCTAATAAAAAAACAGCTTTGATTAGTAGAAACCGATTAGATTATACAGATTTTACTACTCACATAAGAGGAAAAGATTCTGCTTATACAACTGTAATAAATAATTTCAAGGATATATCTCAACTTCGTATGAAGATTCTTCAAGATTCTATTGTACTCAAAAAGGATTCTGTAAACACACTTTTAATAGAAATAGAAAATGGATTTGATAGAGCTGTTTTTTTTGAAGAATTTGATTTGTTTCTAGGATTTCAGAAATTTAAAAAACATGAAAAAGTAACTATTAAAGTTGGTCTTTTAACTGATGGAAAATCGATTCAAGGGAATGAGACTCAAAAGGCTTTCATCTTTTTTACTGCAGACAGTTTACCTGATTTTAGCACCTATCCTACTCTAGGCCTGGGAATTAATAATTCTAAAAAAATTGATTTATTAAGAACAAGTAAGCTTTATAAATATTCTATAGTAGATTGAGTTTTTCTCATACCTTTGCCTTTGTAAAACAACATTTATGCTACAATTCAAAAAATTAACCAAAACAGAAACGTTGCTTTTCTCTGCTTTGGCAATCGTTTTAATTTTATCTGTATACTTCGGATTTTCAGATGGGGAATATTTCGATACTGTTTTCGCAAGAGAAGATGGAGCTGTTGAATACGCAACTTTTTTCTTTTTGCTATGCATAAGCATACTCCAGTTTTACAGGTTGTTTACAGCTAGTAAAAACAAAGCTGTTTTATGGAAATTAGGCATCTTTTTCTTTGGAGTCTTATTTTTATTTGGTGCTGGCGAAGAAATTTCTTGGGGACAACGAATTTTCGGAATCGAATCAGGAGATTTTTTTAAAGATAATAACTTACAAAACGAAATCAATTTGCACAATTTAGAAATTGGAGGAGTCAAATTAAATAAACTTATTTTCAGTCAGTTACTAACTGTAGTTATGGCTTTATATTTATTGGTTCTACCGTTCTTATATCAGAAATATGAAGGAATTAAAAAGTTGGTAAATAAATTTGTAATTCCTGTTCCTCAACTAAGTCATATCACAGCCTTTTTAATCAATACAATCTTTATAGCCATTCTGCCCAACTTAAGTAGAAAATGGGAGGTTTATGAATTATTTTTTGCGGTAATTTTCTTGTTGATTTTCTTAAATCCTATCAACAAAAATATTTACTTAAGAGAATCTGGAAGTAACTCTTAACACTTTTTGTAATCTAAAGAATATATATCCCCAGATGATCCCGGCCACATAACCTGAAAGAACATCTAAAGGATAATGCACTCCTAAGTATATTCTGCTATATCCGAACAGCAAAGGAAAAGCTATCATTAAATACATGTACTTATAATGTTTTCTTAAGAGTAAAATGATAAAAGTGGTTACTGTTGTTGAAAGTGCAGCATGACCAGAGTAATAACTATAGCCTCCTGGTTTATAAGTAAATGATCTTAATTTATCTACCAAATCTGACGTATTGCAAGGCCTACTGCGTTCAAAGGTATGCTTGATGAAGTTAGTTAACTGATCTGAAAATGCAACGAGTATTGCTAAAAACAAAACCATTAGCAAGCTGTTTCTCCAACCAAATTTTTTAAAAATTAAAAATAAAATTAAAGCGAACAATGGGGCCCAATGAAATTGATTGGTAACTGCCAACCAAAATCCGTCCCATTGTTCGCTCCCTAAATTGTTTAGAAAAATGAGTAACTCAGTATCTTTTTGTAAAAGAGTATCTAACAAACTACTTTCCTACTTTTAAAAGTTCTAAATCAAATATTAAATCTGCTTTTGGAGGAAATGGACCTCCTCCTTTTTCACCATAACCAATATAATAAGGAATGAAAAGTCTCTTCTTTCCTCCTTCTCTCATGGTTGTAATTGCTTCTGTTACTCCAGGTATTAATGGTGTTTGATCCAAAGTAAAGGTCAATGGTTTTTTTCCTTCGCTAGATTGAATCAATTTTCCGCTTGCTAAATAAATAGTGTAGTTAATAGAAACTGGTACTGATCTGTTAAACTTCTTTCCTTTCCCTTTTTTGTAGGTAATGACCTTCAGTCCAGATTCCATTTTTTTCGCTTTATCAACATCCATTTTGGCTTCAAAAACTTTCTTGTCTTCTAAGAACTTTTCGTACCTCTCTTTATCAGATTTTTCTAATTCAGCTAATCGTTCTTTTTCTTTTTCAGGAGCTCTAGCCATTCCTGCTTCAAATTCTTTTACCGCATCAAAACTTTTAGCTTCATCACCAATTCTAATAATTTTCACGCTTTTAATCATGTCGTACTGAGCAATAGAATCTACTACATCTTGTCCAGTAACTACTTTTCCAAAGATTGTATGGCAATACACACCTCTTTGCGTACAATCCTTTAATTTATCACTATTATTATACCCATCTAACCATGGTGTAGGTTTATGTGTGATGAAAAACTGTGAACCATTGGTGTTAAATCCACCATTAGCCATTGATAATATTCCTGCACTATCATGTCTTAATTTTGGAGTTAATTCATTATAAAAACGATAACCAGGAAGCGGTCCTCTTCCAGAACCAGTTGGATCTCCACTCTGGATAATAAAATCTGGGACTACTCTGTGAAAACCTAGTCCGTCGTAATATTTTTTTCCTTTGATAGAATCTGGTACCATTGGGTTAGTTCCTTCTGCTAAAGTGATAAAGTTTGCAACAGTTAACGGAGCTTCTTTAGGATATAATTCTAAAATAATAGTTCCTCTATCTGTTTCCATATCGGCATAAATTCCGTCTCCTAAACCTTTGTAATCAGAATTACAAGCTGCAAAAATTAATGAGCTTAAGACAAATAGTTTTAAAAATCTATTCTTCATTTTGTGGGTTTTCTTTTATATTTATTAATGTTACGATACTAATAATCGATTGGTTAATTCCTATTTTATGATCGTCTCCAACCACTCCAAAAGCATTAAACGAAGGAATAACAAACTTAACAGTTTCTCCTATCTTCATCATTTTAATTCCTTGTTGTAAGGCTGGGATAAAATCTTCTTTGTCTATTTTATATTCTTTAATTCCCAATTCTTCTTTTGAGTAAATAACTCTATCATTAAGATCTAAAATCTCATACGAGATCTCAACAATATCTTCTTTTTGGGGAGTTTTCGCTTCTTGATCTACTTTCTGAATATATTGATACCAATATCCATAAGAAGAAGAAATATAATTTACCAAACTATCTTTGGTCATATAATCTTGAACCTTTGCTTCTTGAATAGCATTAATCTCTTTCAATTGTTCTGCTGTTGAAGCTAAAGTATAAGTTTTACTAGCTGTTACAGGTCTTCTAGCTTCTTGCTCTTTACAAGAAGAGATTAAGATTAAAAAACTACACAGGAAAACAATCTTACTCCTCATAAGATGATAAAATTTCTTCTTTATATTTTGGTAATAAGCTAACGAATTTTTCTACAGTTTCTTTCATAGAGAGTTCAGATTTACCTCCAGCTGCATTATCATGACCTCCACCATTGAAATGATTTCTCGCAAACATATTTACAGAAAATGAACCTTTGGATCTAAAAGAAATCTTAACAATTCCTTGTTCTCTATCTTCAATAAAAATTGCTGCAAATACTGATCCTGAAATAGATAGTGCATAATTCACTACACCTTCTGTATCTCCTTTCTTAAAACTATTCTCAACTTTTTCTTTGTCGGAAATAGTAATATAAGCTGTCTTATATTCTGAAACTTCTTTTAAATTTCTTAATGCTTGACCCAAAAGCTGTAATCTTCCGTAGGAATTAGAATCGTATACATTACTATGAATTCTATCATTCTCAGCACCTTTATCAATTAAATCTGCAATAACTCTGTGAGTTAAACTTGTAGTAGAACGAAAACGAAAAGAACCTGTATCTGTCATAATTCCAGTATACAAACAAGTAGCGATGTCTTTATCTATCAAATCTAGATCGTTCATTTTTTCTATAAAATGATAAATCATTTGACTAGTAGAACACATTTCTGTGTCTGAATACATATATTTAAAATCATCTGGTTGTTGATGATGATCAATTAGCGCAAAATCATTTCCATAGGCTTCCAAGGTATTTTGCATATCACTTCCTACTCTGTGCAAAGCATTAAAATCTAGTAAGAAGATAATTTCAGATCTTTTAATTGCTCTTTGTGATTGTGAATTCTGCCAATCAAAACGATAGGTTGTATTTGACCCAGGCAACCAATGTAAGAAGTCAGGATATTCGTTAGGCACAACCACCGTAGGGTTATGTCCTTTTTTTTTCAAATAATGATAGAGCCCTAAGGTAGAGCCCATTGCATCTCCATCTGGATTTCTATGTCCAACAATCACAATGTTTTTAGGAGTTTCTAAAAAAGATTGTAATTCGTCAAAATGTTTCAAAATCATAAGTGGCGAAGATACGATTTAATTAAAAATTTATGTACTTTTGCCGCGATTTTAAAAACAAACATTAAAATAAAAATGGCAACAAATAGAACATTTACCATGATTAAGCCTGATGCTGTAGAAAACGGTCATACAGGAGCTATCTTAGAGAAGATCAATGCTGCAGGATTTAGAATCGTGGCAATGAAAAAAACACAAATGACTAAAAATGATGCAGAGACTTTCTATGCGATTCACAGTGAACGTCCATTCTTTGGAGAGTTGGTTGAGTTTATGACAAGAGGTCCTATCATAGCAGCTGTGTTAGAAAAAGAAAATGCAGTTGAAGATTTTAGAACTTTAATTGGTGCTACAAATCCTGCTGAAGCTGCAGAAGGAACTATCAGACAATTGTATGCTACCTCTATGGGAGAAAATGCTGTACACGGTTCTGACAGTGATGAAAACGCTGAAATTGAAGGAAACTTTCACTTCTCTGGTAGAGAAATGTTCTAGATAAAAGTTACTTCTTTTAAATATATTATGAAACTCGTTACTTTTAGGTAGCGAGTTTTTTATTTACACCAACATCAATTTAGAAACCAACTCCTCACCCATTTCTTGGTTGATCATCTTAATAATCTTTTCTTTTCCGTAGCTTAGTTCCTCTCTTAAGACAGAAGAGCTTAATTTAATAATCAAAGTTTTGTTTTGTAACTGAACAGAGTCTGTATACGAAACCACACCTTGGCCCATTAGTTTCGACCAAACCTCTTCTATTTGAAGTTTCTGCATTCCTTTGGTCAAATTATTTTCTTTGATAAAAGATTGCATCAAATCTTTAATAGGGTTCGCTTCATTTTTTCTCTGACTCATTACAGCTCGAAGATTTGATAAGGTTTGTTACTTTGTTGAATTACATTTTCGGTTCTATCAGAATGTGTGTCTGTGATAAATATTTGTCCAAATTCATCATTATTCACCAAATCCACAATATGTGAAACTCTAGATTCATCTAGCTTGTCAAAAATATCATCCAGCAATAGAATTGGTGTTAAATTAGATTGTTGCTTAATAAATTCAAACTGTGCCAACTTTAGTGCAATCAAGTAGGATTTTTGCTGACCTTGAGACCCAAATTTTTTAATAGGATATTCTCCTATTTCAAAGCTTAAATCATCTTTATGAATACCTGTTGTTGTGTATTGTAAAATTTTGTCTTTTTCTAAAGCCTTATTCAACAAATCTCTTAAAGATGAAATGTGTAACTGACTTTTATACGATAGATTCACTTGCTCTGTATCTTTAGAAATGATCTGGTATTTCTTATTAAAAATAGGAATGAATTTTTCTAAAAACAGTTTTCTCTTTTCATAGATTTTTGTCCCATAAGCTATGAGTTGATCATCATAAACTTCTAGGTTAGCAGTATCAAACGTTCTATTGGCAGCAAAATATTTTAGCAGTGCATTCCTTTGAGATAGCACTTTATTATAGGCTATTAAATCTTGTAGGTAAGACTTGTCTTGTTGGGAAATAACACCATCTATAAATTTTCTCCTCGTTTCGCTTCCTTCTATAACTAAATCCCTATCAGAAGGCGAAATAATGACCAAAGGAATCTGACCAATGTGGTCTGAGAACTTTTCATAAGCTTTCCCATTCCTTTTTAGTACCTTTTTTTGGCCACGCTTTAAGCTACAAATTATTTTTTCTTTTCTATCGTTGATTGTATAGTCTCCTTCAACAACAAAAAAACTTTGATTATGTTTAATATTTTGTACCGCTACAGGGTTAAAATAACTTTTAGCAAAAGACAAATAATAGATTGCATCCAACACATTAGTTTTTCCAACGCCATTCTTACCTACAAAACAATTTATCTTCTTTTCAAAGTCGAAAGTCTTTGAATCAAAATTTTTAAAATTAAGTACGGATAATTTCTCTAAATACATTTGTTGAAATCTACAGTCGATAGAAGCTGCAAATTATTGAAAATTTACCAAATACAAGCTTTTAAAATCCAATTAAAAAAACTATTTTTGCGCCTACTAATTTTTAAAGGAGTATGGCAACATATAAGAAAAGAGGAGCAAAACCAAGAGATAAGAAAGATCAACAAGCTGCTGAAATGCAAAGTACAACAGCAGAAGTGTTTAACACATTAGATGAAACTGCATCAAGATCTGAGAAATGGATTGAAAAAAATAACAAAACGTTATTTTATGCTTTGGTAGCTGTTATTGTTGTAATCTTAGGATACATGGGATACAACAAATACATTGTTGAGCCAACAGAAAATGAAGCTTCTAACGAATTAGCTTTCCCAAGAAAATATTTTGATGAAGCTGCAACTGCTGGTTCAGCTAGTGTAGATTCATTATTAAAATTAGGTTTAGACGGTGCTGATGGTAAATACGGATTCATAGACATCGCTGATAGGTTTAGTGGAACCAAAGCTGGAAATATTGCAAACTATTATGCTGGTGTTTCTTACTTAAAATTAAAAGAATACAAACTAGCAATTGATTATTTAGATAGATTTAAATCTGATGATGATATACTAGGACCAACTGCTATTGGTGCTATAGGTGATGCTTTTGCAGACTTAAACCAAAATGATAGTGCTTTAGAATATTATGAGAAGGCAGCGAATAAAAAAGACAATGAGTTTACTGCTCCATTATTCTTATTCAAAGCTGGAAAAACTGCTCTTGAACTAGGAAATTTTTCTAAAGCAGAACAATTATTCCAAAAAATAAAAGATAAATATCCTACTTCAACAATTGGTAGAGATATAGATAAATACATTAGCAGTGCAAAATATGCACAATAAAAGCAATGGCAACAACTAATTTATCTTCTTACGATAAAGCAACAATCCCAAATGCGAATTCTTTTCGATTTGGGATTGTTGTTTCTGAGTGGAATCCAGAGATTACTCAAAACATGCACAAAGGTGCTATTGAAACCTTGATAGACTGTGGAGCAAAACAAGAAAATATTATTTCTTGGGAAGTTCCAGGAAGTTTTGAATTGGTCTATGGTTGTAAGAAAATGATTGAAACACAAAACGTAGATGCTATCATTGCTGTGGGAAATGTAATTCAAGGAGAGACCAAACATTTTGATTTTGTTTGTGACGGTGTTACCCAAGGTATTGTAGATCTTAATATCAAATATGATACTCCAGTTATCTTTTGTGTCTTAACAGATAATACCAAGCAACAATCTATAGATAGATCAGGCGGTAAGTTAGGAAACAAAGGTGTTGAATGTGCAGTGGCTGCAATCAAAATGGCTGCTTTAAGACAGATTTAACAATAGAACTTACCAACATTTCTTGACCATCTTTGCATTATTAAGTAACTTTGACAGAATCGAATCTTTTGGAGCTATTTTTGTTAAGTTTATCTTCATTAAATCATTTTATTTTTCATTATGAAGTTTTTAAGACGGACATATAAGAAATTTGAGTACAAACCTAGATATTATAAAGGAGAAGGAAATCCTTATGAAATCCGTCATAAATTTGATGAATATAGAACTACTACTGGAAAGAATAAGAGTTTAAAATCTAAATTAAATAACGCAATTGAAGAATTGAGAAGCTCAGATAGTAAAGGAGCTAATAGGACTATTCTTATTGTTATTGCTATTCTAGTTTTTATATTTTTATACATCATAGATTTCGATCTATCTATATTTCTAGAAAACTAATGTCAGACATCATTCAGCTTTTACCAGACCATGTTGCCAATCAGATCGCTGCAGGTGAAGTAGTTCAGCGCCCTGCTTCTGTAGTAAAAGAGTTGTTAGAAAATTCTATTGATGCTGGTGCATCTTCAATAAAGCTCATCTTAAAAGACGCAGGTAAAACCTTAATTCAAGTAATTGATAATGGTAAAGGGATGAGTATTACCGATGCTCGTTTGTCATTTGAACGTCATGCCACTTCCAAAATTCGTTCTGCTGAAGATTTATTTCAATTACACACTAAAGGTTTTCGAGGTGAAGCCTTGGCATCTATTGCTGCCATTGCACATGTTGAAATGAAAACCAAGCTTGAAAATGAAGAATTAGGAACTCATATTAAAATTGAAGGTAGCAAAGTAACCTATCAAGAAGCTATTGCTACTCCAACTGGTACAAGCCTTTCTGTAAAAAACTTATTTTACAACATTCCTGCAAGAAGAAATTTCTTAAAGTCAGATACTGTAGAAACAAGACATATTATTGATGAATTTCAACGTGTTTCTTTAGCACATCCAGAAATAGCTTTTAGCTTACATCACAATAATAATGAAGTATATAGACTCAATGAGAATAATTTGAGAAAACGTGTCGTTGAAATTTTTGGTTCGAAAATGAACGAAAAATTGGTTCCTATTGAAGAAGCAACAGAAATGATGTCTATTACAGGGTTTGTTGCAAAACCAACATATGCTAAGAAAAAACGTGGCGAACAATTTTTCTTTGTTAATGATCGCTTTGTAAAAAGTCCATATTTAAACCACGCAGTTGTTTCGGCTTTTGATGGTTTATTAGAACAAGGATCTCATCCGTCATATTTTTTATACCTCAAGGTCCCTACGAAAAGTATTGATATTAATATTCATCCAACAAAAACGGAAGTTAAATTTGATGATGAAAAGGCACTGTATGCAATTTTGAGAGCTACAATAAAACATAGCTTAGGACAGTATAGCATTGCTCCTGTTCTTGATTTCAATAGAGATTCTACATTAGATACTCCTTATGATTTCAGTAAAAAACCTAGTACAGCTTCAGTTCCAAAAATTACAGTAGACCCAACATTCAATCCTTTTAAAAAAGAAAGTCAAAAATCTTCTGGTTATATCTCTAAACAAGATGTTGGTAGTTGGGAAAGTTTGTATGTAACTACTGAAGAAAAACAAGAACATGAAACCCTTTTTGAAGGAGAAAAAGAAGCACAAGCCAATAAAACATTACAAATTCAGCGGAAATATTTATTGAGTTCTATTAAATCTGGTGTTGTTTTAATACATCAATCTCTGGCGCATCAGAGAGTTTTGTATGAAGATTTTTTAGAAACGATTACTGTAAAAGAAGTAAACAGTCAGCAGCTTTTATTTCCTATTACTATTTCTTTCTCATCTGCAGAAATAGAAACGATTTATAGTCTTAAATCTGATTTAGAAAGTGTTGGATTTCTATTTGATGAGTTTACCAAAGATGCTGTAACAATTAAAGGAACTCCGCCGTCTATATCAGAAAGTAAGATTACTATCGTTTTAGAAGAGTTACTTGAAAATGTGAACTTAGATGTACCCGACACTGATTTTAACCCATTTGATCAAATGGCTAAATCATTTGCAAAGACGTTGTCTATTAAGACAGGTACTTCTTTAACGCAAAAAGAGCAAGAAAACTTAGTAAATAACTTGTTCTCTTGTAAAGAGCCCAGTATCTCTCCTAACGGAAGAGCAATATTTAAAACATTAACACTAAAAGAAGTAGACCATTTATTTGGGAGTTAAGATATGCCTAGATTAACTGAAGCCATAAAACATTTAATCATTATCAATGTTATTTTATTTGTTGCTCCGCAACTTCTAAAAATGGATTTGACTAATGTTCTTGCGCTACATTTTCCACAAAATGAACATTTTGGAGTTTGGCAATATATAACACACATGTTTATGCATGGAAGCTTCCCTCATATTCTTTTTAACATGTATGCTTTATGGGCGTTCGGCACACCTTTAGAACAAATATGGGGAAGAAATAAATTCTTATTCTTTTATTTTTCAGCTGGTCTTGGAGCTGGTTTAATTTATACTTTCGTCAATTACTATCAATTCAATGGATTTTATGAAATTTTAACTCAGAATGGTTTATCAGTTACAGATATCAATTCTATTTTAGATACAGGTATTTATACTAATTATGCAGATATTATAACTTTAAGTAAACAAGAGTTAACAGAGTTTTACAATCTTTATCACACTCCTGCTGTTGGAGCTTCCGGTGCGGTTTACGGAATTTTAGTAGCTTTTGGCATGTATTATAAAGATGCTAAATTGGCATTGATTTTTTTCCCAATTCCAATAGCAGCAAAATATTTTATTCCATTAATATTATTAGGTGATTTGTTCTTTGGAGTTACAAAATATTCGATTGGAAATATTGCTCATTTTGCACATATTGGAGGAGCAATTATCGGTTTTATCATTGCATTATATTGGCGTAAAAATCAATTCAAACGCTGGAAATAAATGAGTATTCTAAAAGACTTACAAATCCGATTTAAAAAAGGAAGCATCCTTGAGCAACTGATTTATATCAATATTGCTGTATTCATTCTAACGCTTATTATTGGTTCTTTCTCTGGTTTATTTAATAGCAAACCAGATTTCATTGTCAATTGGTTTGCCTTGTCTTCTTCTTTAGACACATGGATTACAAGACCATGGACCATTATTACTTATGGGTTTTTCCATGATGGTTTTTTACATATCCTTTTTAATTGTCTTTGGTTGTATATTTTTGGACGATTGTTCTCAGACTATTTTACTCCTAAACAACTGCTAACTTTTTATTTATTAGGAACTGTATTTGGTGGTATTGCTTATATGCTAAGCTATAATTTCTTTCCTGTTTTTGAAGGTAAATTAGGTGCTATGGTTGGTGCATCTGCAGGAGTTTCTGCTATTGTAATAGGAATAGCCACTTATATTCCCAACTATCAACTCCGATTTCGCTTTATAGGGTATATTAAAGTGTGGCATTTAGCTGGCTTTTTCATTTTAATGGATTTGATACAGCTTGCTGGAAGTAATGGCGGTGGACATTTTTCTCATTTAGGAGGTGCTTTGTTTGGTTTTTTCTATGTATCGCAAGCAAGCAACAAGAAATTAAACATTTTTGGATCTCTTTCTAATCTTTTTAAAAGAAAGCAAAAACCTCTAAGAACAGTTCACAAATCTAAAAGAAG
This sequence comes from Pseudotenacibaculum sp. MALMAid0570, assembly GCF_040151415.1. Classification (NCBI taxonomy): domain Bacteria; kingdom Pseudomonadati; phylum Bacteroidota; class Flavobacteriia; order Flavobacteriales; family Flavobacteriaceae; genus Pseudotenacibaculum; species Pseudotenacibaculum sp. MALMAid0570. The sequence continues at coordinate 110,825 of NZ_JBDKWF010000042.1, read as the reverse complement.
ACCAGCTCCACAACCCAAGCATGTGAAACCAGATAAACAACAAAAAATAGATGATATTCTTGATAAGATTAGTAAGTCTGGATATGACACATTGTCAAAAGAAGAGAAAGAATTTTTATTTAAACAGGGAAAGTAAATGAATGCTTAATGAAAAAGAAATCAAAATCCCTTTTAGATCGAATCTTATTTTTACTCAATTCTATCATAGCAATTGTCTTATTGCTATCGTATATACTACCATACATTTCCCCAGAGAAAGCACCAAGTCTAACTATCTTAAGTTTATTTGTACCCTTATTATTTTTTCTCAATCTCTTATTTGCTATTTATTGGATTATCCGGCTAAAAAAACAGTTAATCCTATCAGTAATAGTCATTGTTTTAGGTTTTGGTTATATCAGTAGTTTTTATAAATTTTCTGAAAAAGGAGTTCTTTTAAACGATGATATAAAAGTAATGAGCTACAATGTGAAAATGTTTAATCATTACGGTTGGAGCACTAATGATTCTGTAGCTCAAAAAACGTCAAATTTCATCAAAGAAAAAGATCCAGACATCCTATTACTACAAGAATTCTTTCATCATGAAAACTTATCAATCTCTTATCCGTATAGTTTTGTAAAAATGAAAAGCAAAACCAATAAGTTTGGTTTGGTTATCTATTCTAAATATCAGATTATTAATTCTGGCTCCTTAGATTTTAAGAACAGTGCTAATAATATAATCTTTACTGATGTTCTAAAAGGAAATGATACAATACGTGTTTACAATGTTCATCTAGAGTCTTTACGATTGAATCCTGAAAAGGAAAATTTTGGTGAAAAAAATTCAGATAAACTTATGCGCCGCATGAAAGTAGCTTTCAAAAAACAAGCCATACAAACTGAACAGTTTATAGACCATCAAAAACTATGGAATGGAAAAGTAATTGTAGCTGGCGACTTTAATAATACTGCGTTTTCATGGGTATACAAACAGATTGCAAAAGGAAAACAAGATGCTTTTACTATTGCAGGTAAAGGTTTAGGAAGGACATTTGATTATGGATATCCTGTTCGTATCGATTTTATTTTGCCAGACACAAATTTTAATATCAATACTTTCAAGACTTTTTCTGTAAAGTACTCAGACCACTTCCCTATCCTAGCTAGAATTAACCTAAAAAAATAGAAATCTATTTCGACTTCTTAACTCGTTTTAAAAACAAGTGATTGGTTGGATTGATTCCCAAACCACTAATATTCTTGTGCGTAAAACGAACTACCTCGTCATAATACAAAGGTATTACCGGTGCAGATGACATCAGTAAGCTGTCCATTTTTTGATACAAAGCATGTCGCTCATTGGTGTTGGTTGTATGAATAGATTTTTCGAATAAGGCATCAAATTCGTCATTCTTATAATGTGTATAATTGGGACCGTTTGGTGAAAAGTTTTTGCTATGAAAAATAAATAAGTAATTTTCCGCATCAGGGTAATCAGCAACCCAACTTCCTCTAAAAATTGACAGTTTCCCATTAACTTTTTGCTCTCTCAAAGTAGAAGGAGGCATTACATCAACTCTAACTTCCAAGCCAATCTTTTGCATTTCCCTTTGAATAAACTCGCACATATCTTGATACTGGCTATTGGTAGAAATTGTAATGGATGGATTTTTATTACCCGTTTCTGAGATGTATTCTTGAATAAGTTTTTTTGCTTTTTCAGGTTGGTATGTATATCCTTCCATAAAATTAAAAGACGGTAACCCTTTAGGTATAAATCCGTTTAAAGCAGGAGTTCCTATTCCGTTTCGCAAATATTGAATCATTTTAACTCTATCAAATCCATAGTTCATGGCTTTGCGGATTTTTTCAGAATTGGTTTCCTTTTCTTTCGCATCTGTATACACGCCTAAATATTCTGTATTTAAATAAGGGCCAGTAACCATATTTATCTTATCTGAATATTTCTCTTGTAATTTCCCTTTAGAAGTTAAAATATTGTCTTTATAAGAATTATCGATACTGTTTAGGAAGTCAGAATTACCTTGAATAAATTGAAGAAACTCACTTTGCTTATCCGGTAAAAAAGTAGTAGAAACTGCCTCTAAATACGGCAATTGATTTCCTTCTTCGTCTTTTTCAAAATACAATGGATTTTTTCTAAAAATTAATTTTATGTTTTCTACCCACAATTTAAACTGAAAAGGTCCAGTTCCAATAGGATTGGCTCTAAAATCACTTCCGAAAAAATCTACAGCTTCCTTAGGAACAACCGAACAATATTGCATACTTAACAAGCTTATAAAAGGCGGAAAGGGACTTTTTAATTGGATAACAAACGTAGAGTCGTTTTTTGCATGAAATTCGTCAACATAATCCAAAACCCATTTCCCTGGTGAAGCCACTTTAGGGTCTATCAATCGATGAAAAGAATATTCAAAATCTTTAGCAATTACATTTCTGGTAGAGTCTTTGCCAAACAAAGAATGTTTATGAAATTTCACATCTTTTCTTAGTGTGAATTCATAGCTTTTTCCATCTTCAGAAATCGACCATTTTTTAGCAATGGCTGGTTGTACATGTAAACTATCGTCTAATTGAACCAATCCGTTAAATAGTTGAGTTGTTGCCCAAATAGTTCTAAGATCTTTAGCAAAAGCTGGATCTAATGTTGTTAGATTTGCATGTTGATTGTATCTAAAAACCTGAGAGTCATCAAATTTAGAATCTCTTTTAGAACAAGAGATTAGTAAAGATATAATCAAAAAAACAAGAACGTTATTTTTGAAACCCATATTCTCTCTCAACCTTACAAATTCGTAATTGATATTGTTTGTACCATTGTTCTCTACCTCTATTTCTAGCCTCAGTATGTTCTACATTGTTTTTCCATTGTGCAACTGCATCTAAATCTTTCCAATAAGAAATAGTAATTCCTAATTCATTTCTCGTGTATTCTATTCCTAAATACCCTTCTTGCTCTTTTGCTAAAGCTTCCATTCGCTCTGCTGTACTTTCATAATCGGTAAGGTTATCAGTAAGCAAAGAGGTGAAAATTACCGCATAATAAGGAGGTTTTAAATCACTAACAATCATAATATTAATTCATATTTAGTTTCTGGTAATTGTAAACTAGGTTCAATCCCTTTTTCAACAATTTTAAAGTTACACTTTTCTAAGATTTTAACAGATGCATAATTTTCGTCATATACATATCCTATGAGTTTTGGTATTCCAATCGATTTACAATAATCAATAAGACCTTGACAAATTTCGAATCCATAGCCTAACCCCCAATATCTTTCTAAAAAACGATATCCTATCTCATCGTCTGAGTTTGAATCCTTAATCAGGGCACAAGTTCCAACAAATTTCGAATCCAATTTCTGATCGATGGCATAAATCCAAAAGCTATTATTCTCTTGGTTGTATTTCTCGATAAGGTCTATTAACTCTTCTTTATGGGCATCTTTAGTTTTTACTTCACCATCTGCATATTGCATAACTCTTTCATTACTTTGCATTTCATGAAAAGGGTTTAAATCGTTCATTTGCAATTTTCTAACCTGCAATCGTTGTGTTTCAAAAATGATCTGACTACTCACTTGAATTATAAGAATTATCGTAACTTTGTGCGCCTTTAAATGTACAAGAATGAATGCAGATAAAAAAGTAGCATTTTACACTTTAGGATGTAAGTTAAACTTCTCAGAAACATCTACCATAGCTCGTGGTTTTGTTAATGAGGGTTTTGAACGTGTAGACTTTGATGAAAAGGCCGATGTATACGTAATTAATACTTGTTCTGTTACTGATAATGCAGATAAACGATTTAAAACCATTGTAAAATCTGCTTTGAAGAAAAATGACGAAGCTTTTTTAATTGCTGTAGGTTGCTATGCTCAATTAAAACCGGAAGAATTGGCTGCTGTGGACGGAGTTGATTTGGTTTTGGGGGCCACAGAAAAATTTAATGTGACAAGCTACATCAACGATCTTACAAAAAATCAAGTGGGAGAAGTACATTCCTGTGAAATTGCTGATGCCGATTTTTATGTTGGGTCTTATTCTATTGGTGATCGTACTCGTGCTTTCTTAAAAGTTCAAGATGGTTGCGATTATAAATGTACCTACTGTACTATTCCTCTAGCTCGTGGTATTTCTCGTAGTGATACTTTAGAAAACGTTTTAAAGAATGCTAAAGAAATTTCTGAAAAAGGAATCAAAGAGATTGTACTAACTGGAGTAAATATTGGTGATTACGGAAAAGGGGAATTTGGTAACAAAAAGCATGAGCATACATTCTTAGAATTGGTGCAAGAGTTAGACAAAGTAAAAGGAATTCATCGTTTACGAATTTCATCTATAGAACCTAATCTTTTAAAAGATGAGACCATAGATTTTGTTTCTAAATCAGAAACTTTTGTTCCTCATTTTCACATTCCACTACAAAGTGGAAGTGATGATCTTTTAAAGAAAATGAAACGTCGTTATTTACGTAAAATATATACCAATCGAGTTTCAAAGATCAAAGAGGTTATGCCCAATGCTTGTATTGGTGTTGATGTAATTGTTGGATTCCCTGGAGAGACTGAAGAACATTTTCTAGAAACCTATAACTACTTGAATGATCTAGATATATCCTATTTGCATGTTTTCACTTACTCTGAACGTCCAAATACCGAAGCAATATTAATGGATGGGGTGGTTCCAAAAAATGTTCGTTCTAAACGCAGTAAAATGTTACGTGGTCTTTCAGCAAAAAAGAGAAGAGCTTTTTATGAAAGTCAATTAGGAAATACACTCACTGTTTTGTTTGAAAGCGAAAACAAAGAGGGATATATTCATGGCTTTACAGAGAATTATGTAAAAGTAAAAACACCGTGGAATCCAGAACTCGTCAACACATTACATGAAGTAACCTTAACTTCTATTGATGAAGATGGTTTGGTACGTTTTAATTTTGTAAAGGAGTCTGTAGAATTGTAAAATGTTATGCTATGAAAAAATTAATTCTCCTCTCATTTTTATTACTTGCTTTTGCCTGTGATACATCTACTAAAAAGAAAGAGAAAGAAATCATTGTTATTCCTGAACCCAAAGAGGTAGTGGTTGAAAAAAAGGTTGAAAAAATCGACAACACTTTAATCACACTCAAAAAAGAACCTTGTTCTGGAGATTGTCCAGTTTTTAAAGTAACCATTAATAAGGACAGCACTCTTACTTATAACGGTATTGAATACACAAAAATACTTGGTGAGCATACAATAAAATTAAACCCAAAAGAATATTCTACAATTGCAAAAGCTATAGGAAATGCTGATTTTCATAGCTTCAACAAAGAATATTCTGATGCCAGCTCTAATGATTTTTCAAAAACAACAATTACATTTGATAGTAAAGAAGTATCTGTAAGGCTGTGGAAAGATGCTCCTAAAGAACTTACCAAAGTATATGTTGCTATTGAAGACATTTTGTACCATCATAAGTTGTTAGAATAATGTCTAAAAAACACATCTATTGCTTTCCTGGATTAGGTGCTAGCACAAAAATATTTGAGTATATCAATCTGCCAAAAGAGTCTTTTGAGCTTCATTTATTGGAATGGAAAATGCCACTTTCTCTTAATGAGTCTATCCAAGAATACGCTGCTAGGATTTCTAAAGACATCATTCACGAAAATCCTGTTTTAGTAGGAGTTTCCTTTGGAGGGATGATTGTACAAGAAATTAGTAAAGTTATTTCTACAGAAAAAGTAATTATCATTTCTAGTATCAAAACACATGACGAACTTCCAAAAAGGTTGAAAGTAATTAGAGATACTAGGGCTTATAAGTTATTCCCGGCTAAAATTGCCGAAAATATAGAAGAATATACCAAGTATTTTTTTGGTGATTTTTTAAAGAAAAGAGCCGAGTTGTATAAAATGTATTTGTCTGTAAGAAATCCAGAATATATGAAATGGGCTATTTATAATGTATTACATTGGAAACAGAAAACACCACTAAAAAACATTATTCATATTCAAGGAACAGACGATCATGTCTTTCCTCACAAACATATCAAAGATTTTATTGCTGTTGAAAAAGGAACTCATGTGATGATTTTAATGAAGGCAAAAACAATTTCAGAAATAATTGTGAATCATTTAACTTGAATCATCCTTCACAATTTCTTAATTTTAGATTTTATTCTAAAAAAGGGGATTTACATGCAAAAAACACTACGTAATTTAGGGGTATTTTCAACTGCTTTACTTTCTATTTTCTTTATCAATGCTGTGTATGTTTCAGACGTAAGCGTACAAAAAAACACACATGAAACCTATAATATCAAAGCCTTAAAAATTCCTAATGGGATTACTTTTGCTGGAGAAAAAGTACCAGTAGAACGTTTTGATATTAGAGAACGAATGGATCGTGAGTTATTGGTTAATACTTATTGGCAATCAAATGGCCTATTACTAATTAAAAGAGCTAATAAATATTTTCCAATTATAGAACCTTTGCTAAAAAAATACGGAATTCCCGATGATTTTAAATACTTAGCTGTGGCAGAAAGTGGTTTACAAAACAACTCCTCTCCTGCCGGTGCTTCAGGTTTTTGGCATTTTTTAAGATCTTCAGCGAAAGAATATGGGTTAGAAGTGAATAGAAACGTAGATGAGCGTTACAACTTAGAGTTAGCAACGAAAGTAGCTGCTGAATATTTAAAGAAGTCTAAAGAACGTTTTGGAAGTTGGACACTGGCTGCTGCTGCCTATAATGCTGGAAACGCTCGTATATCTAAGCGATTAAAAACTCAGCAAGTTGATGATTATTACGATCTCTTATTGAACTCTGAAACCTCTCGTTATGTGTTTAGAATTGTTGCTTTGAAAGAGATTTTATCCAATCCTAAAAACTATGGGTTTGAATTTGAAAAGGAAGATTTATATACCCTACCAAAAACTAGGACTGTTAAAGTAGATACAGCAATTGCTAATATTGCTTCATTTGCTAAGAAGTTTGATACGAATTATAAAGAATTAAAACTTCACAATCCTTGGTTAAGAGAAAACAAATTGAATAACAAGAGTAGAAAACTGTATTATATTAAGATTCCTATTAAATAACAACTAATGAAAACAATACTTCCTTACATATATTTTATAGCAGCTGTAGCTTGGCTTACAGATGGTTTTATTACTTTTTTTAGAGATGTAGAAGTCTATCATATCTTTCTGAATTACAATACAGAAAACAAATACTCGTATTTAGGATTTAAACTTCTTTTAGGGATTTTATTAATTTGGGCAGGTGTACGCAGGTTACAGATGCAAGAAAAATCATAAAATTCTTTTCACTCTTCCTACAACGCCTGATGCTAATTGCACCTTGATTCCATGAGGATGACTTGAAGATTTGGTAAGAATTCTCTTAACAATACCTTCGGTAAGTTCTCCTGTTCTTTGATGATGTTTTTGAACAACAGACACTTCACTTCCTATTTGTATGTCTTTTCTTTTTCGACCGTCCATTTAAAGTGAATTTTTCACTTTTTCATACTCTTGAATAATTTCTTCGAGAACTTTCTTTGCAGGTTTGATTTCATTGATGATTCCTGCTACTTGACCAATTTCTAATTCGCCGTTGTCAAGATCACCTTCAAACATGCCTTTTTTAGCTCTTGCTCTTCCTAATAACTCTTTAATTTCCTCTATACTAGGATTTTGCTGATACAATTCTTGTACTTGATTGTAAAAATGATTCTTTACCAAACGTACTGGAGCCAACTCTTTTAAAGTTAGATGTGTGTCTCCATCTTTTACATTCACAATCACTTCTTTAAACTTATCATGTGCGGAAGATTCTACAGTAGCTGCAAAACGACTTCCAATTTGAACTCCGTCTGCTCCTAAAACCATAGCAGCCAGCATTCCACGACCATTACCAATTCCACCTGCAGCAATAACAGGGATTTGAACTCCTTGTTTTACCATTGGAATAAGTGTAAAAGTTGTTGTTTCTTCTCGCCCGTTATGACCACCTGCTTCAAAACCTTCACAAACAACTGCATCTACACCGGCAGCTTCCGCTTTTTGGGCAAACTTTACAGAACTCACTACATGCACAACTGTAATTCCTTTCTCCTTTAAGAAGGAAGTCCATGTCTTCGGATTTCCAGCTGATGTAAAGACAATTTTCACACCTTCATCAACAATAATATCCATGATTTCCTCTATTTGAGGATATAACATAGGTACATTAACTCCAAAAGGTTTATTAGTAGCTTTTTTACATTTTTGGATGTGTTCTCTTAACACTTCAGGATACATAGATCCAGAGCCAATTAAGCCCAATCCTCCGGCATTAGAAACGGCTGAAGCTAGTTTCCAACCACTTACCCATATCATTCCTCCTTGAACAACTGGATATTCTATATTAAAAAGTTCTGTGATTTTGTTCATTATCTAGATGTAAATCTAACAAAGAAATCTAAAGGAAAGGTATAAGTATAAGGAATTTTTCTATTCATATGAATAGCTGGAGACCACCCTTTGATGTTTTTAAAATATATCTTTAATCTTCGTTTTAATTCTACAGGAATCTTATCACTTGTAGTCATATTAATTTCCCCATTAGTATCTATTTCAAGATCAATATAAATCAAACCATTTACCTGAAAAGAAATCCTACTGTGTATTTCTTTAATTCGCTCGTAAAATTTCTTTAAGCCTTCTCCTTCAAATTTGGGTTCTTGAAATTCTATCAAATCTGCTTTTATTTTAGTGCCTTCTTCATCATAAAAAACAGTTTTCATAAGCTTTCCTTCATTAAAATACTGTTTGCAAGCTATCTTTCCGTTAAAGTGATAATACTTCCAAATTCCTATTTTGTTTCCTTTACTATACTTTCCTTCAAAACTGGTATTTCTTGTTTGGAACCACTTCTTATAAGCTCCTTCTAATTCACTGTTTTCATTGAAACTAAAATAATTAGACATTTTACCATCATTGTAGAATTTATAAAATGTTCCTACAGGATCACTTTTATCTTTAAATTTATATTGCCCTTTTTCTTTAATCTTTCCACTCCTATGATATTTTGTATGTTCCCATAGATTCTCTTTTTTCACTAAAGTCTCTACAGAATATGCCTTAACTTTCTTTGTGATATTCCCTTTTAAATCTAGGTAATTAACAATAGAATCTTGTGCATGAAACTGAAATGCAATAAACATGCATATAAGAGTGCTAAATTTTTTCATATCAATTTTTGTAATAATATATTGTTAGGAAATAACCCCAGAACCTATTAATTCTTCTCCATGGTGCCAAGCAACAAATTGCCCTTCTTGAATAGCTGATTGTGGGTTGTCAAACTCTACAAACAATCCGTTTTCTACTTTATACAGAGTAGCTTTTTCTAAAGGTTGTCTATATCGAATTCTAGCTTGAACCTCCATAGATTGATGGGGTTTTAATTGTAAATCTTCACGAATCCAATGCTCTTCATTATTTGCAACAAACAAAACACTCCTATACAATCCTTTATGATTCTTACCTTCTCCAGTATAGATTACATTTTCATTCACATCGGTTTCTATAACAAATAAAGGTTCTTTTGTTCCCCCTACAGCCAATCCTTTTCGTTGACCTTTAGTAAAATAATGTGCTCCTTGATGTTTACCAACTACTTTTCCATCTTCTATATCATACTCATATTTAGTTGCATAAAAACCTAATTCTTCTTCTTTAGAATCAAAGTTTGGTACTGCTCTTTCGTACAAATTAGAGTTATTATCAACTTGAACAATAACTCCTTCTTTGGGTTGAAGTTTTTGTTGCAAAAATTCTGGTAAACGTACTTTTCCAATAAAACACAAACCTTGTGAATCTTTCTTTTCGGCTGTAATTAAATCAGCCTTTTTAGCAATTTCACGAACTTCAGGCTTTGTTAATTCGCCAATAGGGAACAATGCTTTCGATAATTGTTCTTGTGACAATTGGCATAGAAAATACGATTGGTCTTTATTATTGTCTTTTCCTGCGAGTAATTTATAAATGTTTTTTCCATCAACAACCTCTTCATCTTTTCTACAATAATGACCTGTTGCTACATAATCGGCTCCTAAGTTCATGGCAATATCCATAAAGACATCAAATTTGATTTCTCTATTACATAACACATCTGGATTAGGAGTTCTTCCTTTTTCATATTCGTTAAACATATAATCTACAATACGTTCTTTGTATTGCTCGCTTAAGTCTACTACTTGAAAAGGAATTCCTAATTTCTCTGCAACAATTAAAGCATCATTGCTATCTTCTAACCAAGGGCATTCATTAGAAATAGTCACCGAATCATCATGCCAATTCTTCATAAAAAGGCCAATAACATCATATCCTTGTTCTTTTAGCAAATAAGCAGTAACACTACTATCTACACCTCCAGAAAGTCCAACAATTACTCGTTTCATGATTCGAAATTACGTGGCAAATTTACAAAAATGTATAGGATAATACTATGGAAAGAATTGATGTTTCTATTGAATAAATTGATGGATTCTCTCAAACTCCATTTCAGATTTTTGATCTCTGGAGATTAGCTTTAGTTTTTGATCATCAATGGAAAAGTTCCAAAAACTAAATCGGGAAGATTCTCCATAGTTAACCAATTGAATTTCGGGTTTATGGTCATGAATCTTATAAATTCCATACTGTCTGCCTTTTGGCATGTTGTGCTGTACATATACATTTCCCCATCTTAGATGCAACATAGATTTTCCATCAGGATTAGCTACCACAGTAATATCATTACCATCTTCTAGTACTTTGGTTAGTTTCCATAAACCAATGAGTTTATTCCCTTCTGAGGCTGGAATTTCATCAATTCTTTTTAAGAAAACACTTACTTCTTGACCTTCTTCTTCTCTTGTCCATATCATTTTATCTTTCTCAATCTCAATAGAAAAAGGTTCATATTCATCATTAATGCCATTCGTGTTTTTTACAGTAAGAAGTTTATCTTTTAAAAACCAGCTCCCAACAGAGTGCTGTAACCATCCATTACCAGATGTTTGAGTACCATCTTTGTTAAATCTTGTCCATCTAGCTACAGGTGTCATTGTATTTTCTCCAACCTCAACCTTTTCTACTAACCATAACCCGTTGATATTTTTTAGATCCTCTTTTTCACAACTCAACAAGAAAACAGTTATGAGAATAAGAATAAAAGGCTTAATTGTTCTCATTTTTTTCTTCTTGCTTCTTAATATCTTTTTTATTGAACTTATTTTCTTTTCTTTTTTCCTTTCGGGTTACTTTCTTTCCTCCAATATAAAACTCCCATTTACCATGCCTTTTCCCATTTCTATAGATTCCTTCTTCTTTTAAATCACCATTCAACTCGTAGTATTTACCAGGGCCATTCAAAACATCATTTACATAGTTTACTTCTTCTATCAAAATTCCTTTGTCAGAGTATTTCTTGGAAAATCCATTTTTAAGTCCATTTTGATATTGTGTATGCTCTAAAACCTTTCCGTTAGGATAATAATCTTTAACTTCTCCTTCTAACTTTCCATCAACATAAAACTCTTCTGAAAAAATCTTTCCGTTAGAAAAATAATAATCCCACTTACCTACTCTTTTCTTTCCAATCATATACCCTTTAGATCGAAGTTTTCCTTTTAAGGTATAAAACTTAACGTATGCTGAATCTGAAGCAGCTGAAAATTCTTTGATAATTGTTGGATGCTTCGATGTAGATATATCATAGTATTTAAAAGTTCCAACTTCTTTTCCGTTAACAAATCGACCAACATAACGAACTCTTTTATTCGGATAATACTTTTTCCAAATACCAGTCCTTTTTTTATTTTTATTGAACTGATTGATTTTTTGAGCTTCTATTTTTTGAAGTCCAAAAAAAACACTGAATAACAGCAAAAGAGAAAACAGTCTTTTTATCTTTAACATCGATTTATTCTTTTGGGTAAATATACATTTTTGAATTCAATCCAATGGGCAGAGATTATTTATTAGAACAGCTTAATAACCTAACCACCGCTAAAAGAGATAACCGTCAAAGAGTAGCAAATATTGTGTTGGAAAATACTGATTTGGTAAGTCCTTTGGTTGATATCACATTTCAAGTAGATGATAAAGTTTCTATAAAAGCTGCATGGATCTTAGAATGGATTTGTACTCATAACGATTTAAATCTGATTCTACCACACTTAGATACCTTTACTCAAAAAATCTCCTTCTTAACTTTTGATAGCTCAATAAGGCCTTGTGCAAAAATCTGTGAACATTTAGCTGTAGCTTATACCCGCAAGGATAATAATTTGACGAAAGAATTTCTTAAAGGAAAGCATATTGAATTGATTATAGAAACGGGGTTTGATTGGCTTATCACTCCTCAAAAAATTGCTGTTAGAGCTTATACTATGAACGCCTTATTCTTATTTGGAAAACTAAAAGGAAAAGATTGGGTGCATCCAGAATTAGAACACTTGATAAGAACAAAAATTATTCACGAAAGCAAAGGTTGCAAAGCTAGAGGTAGACATATTCTTGACGCTATTGCAAAGGAAAAACCCTGAGCAAAAAGGTGTTTTTTGGGTTTTCGCCTAGGCTTTCTCTTCTATATGATTACACTTTTAACCTATTGTATTAAGGTAAAAAACCTATCTAAAAATTAGCCTATTACCTTTCAATAGAGCTTTACTCCACATTAATTTTACAACGTATTAATATTCAATTAATTAGCTAATCAAACCTTTAGCAATTAGGTATCTATTATTGCTACAGCGAAGCCGAAAACTGTGCATAGAGTAGGCAAAAATTAAAAAATATAAACCATGAAAAATGTAAAAGCATTTCAATACGTGAATTTGTCAGTAAACTTCTCTGATTTCACTTTACAAGCAGATTGTGGAGAGCAAGTTACTGAATGTAAAGATGGAGGCTCGTACATCTGTAGAACCCCAACAGAAGGTTGTCCTCCAGCGAGCTGTGTTGGAACATCTGTAAAACAACCAGACAAGGTTGATGCCTTGAATGCTAGAATCTTAGTAAGCGTAAATGAGTTAGATCAACTTAAAGAAAAGTTGCAACAGACCATTATAAAGTTTGCAAAATAACAAATTAGTATATCAAAACAGCGAAGCCGAAAACTGTATTTAGAGTAGGCATTAAATCTTAAAATTAAATATTATGGGAAATAATATCAAAGCATTTCAGCATGTAAATCTTGCTGTTAATTTTTCGGACTTTGCACTACAAAATAATTGTGGTGACCAAGTTACTGAATGTAAAGATGGTGGTTCTTATATCTGCTATACTCCAACTGAAGGATGCCCTCCTTTAAGCTGTGTAGGAACTTCTGTTCAAGCTCCAAAAGTAGACGCTTTAGATGCTAAGATCTTGGTAAGTGTAAACGAACTAGACCAACTTAGAGAAGCGCTTCTTAATACCATTAAAAAGTATGCGAAGTAGTTAATAATCAAGCAGCCTAAGTACTTCCTTAGGTTGCTTTTATTCCTTTTATCATGATTACAAAAAATACAGTGTTTAGAACCAACCCAAACTATAAAATTATGACCAGCTCAGAACTGGTAACATTATTTCCAAAGTTTGAGCCTTATTATAGATACAACAACAATTCTTTCCTTTTACTACACAAAAAACACATCCATCCGAACCATGCAATACAACTTGACCTTGCTACAGTAAATTATTTGTTTTCATGTGAAGAACCCACTAAAATACTTTCAAAATCAACTACCAATATATCTCTCATCAAATCACTGGTCTTAGATCAGGTATTGCAAATCAAAGACAAAAATGAAGAATACGTTAGTGGTTCAACTTGTTTTGAATCATTAAGCCGAAAATATAATCACTCAAGTTCTATAAATGCCATAAAGCATGCTTGGTTCTTTAAAGAATCTCCGCTAGAAGAGATTGTAGAAAAATTATACTCTTATGGGATGATGCCTATGCATTATTCATTACAAGAAAAACTAGAACATCCTACAAATGTTATTGAATGGGTTGATTCAAAAAAAATTGATTCTTTTTTACAGAACTATGACTTCACTCCTATTTCTGATGAAAATAAATACTGGTTTTATTGGCAAAGAAAAAATATTGACAGAAAAGAAGATCTCCCCTTCAAACTCTATGTAAGTCCAGAGCCCAAAGATTTACCCTTTGTGTTTCGTAAAGTTGCAGAAACTAGTATCAAACTATCCGCACCTATTTTTAAGCTGGGATCTACAAGCTCTGGCATTCATAGACCTGATAAAATGGTGATGTATTTTAAAAACTGGGAAGAGTTAAACTCTTTTGCCCAAAGTTTACTTCCTTCTATTGAAAATTGTAAAAGTCAAAGGGTTCCCTTTACATATTCTTTAAGTCCAAACGGATTATTGTCTTACGGAATAGAACCTGAAGACGATGATAGTGTGAGCTTTAGAATTTACATTTCTAAATTAATTGCTAAAACATTAAAGCTATACTCTTTCGAAAACTCAACCCTAAACATCAATGATATTTTATTGAAATTAAATCTAAACGGAATTCAAACTAAAAAATGGACTGATTATGTTAATTGATAAACCTATAGTACTGAATAAAAGTGTAAACTTTCAAGAGATTGGCGGTTTAAATGGAAAGCTTAATGATAAGTTAGGTGGAAATAATGATGACTACATTATATCATTAAAAGGCTCTAGAATACATTCAAAAAGGATTAATAAAGATTCAAAAACTTTTTTAGACCAATTTAAACAACCAGAGTTGTTTATCAATGCTATTTACAAATTTGCCAATGAAAATAAACTCAACACAGAAGATTTACTAAACAACACCTATCCTTTTGTAAAATCTTTTGTTCAAAGTGGTTTTTTAGAATACCACACAGAAAAAGAGCAACAAAATGATTATAAACAAAAACTGTTTCATGAAAAAGAACACTATTATCAATATGAAATCATAACATGTATTCAGTTTTTAGAAGATACAGAAGCTTATAAAGCAAAGGATGCTCAAGGA
The DNA here is from genome assembly GCF_040151415.1 of Pseudotenacibaculum sp. MALMAid0570. Lineage (NCBI taxonomy): Bacteria > Pseudomonadati > Bacteroidota > Flavobacteriia > Flavobacteriales > Flavobacteriaceae > Pseudotenacibaculum > Pseudotenacibaculum sp. MALMAid0570. The sequence goes on along the minus strand of NZ_JBDKWF010000042.1, from coordinate 95,795 downwards.
AATTTATTTCTGTTGAAGTGTATTCGAACTCATAATCAGTCTTTGAAAGATAGTTTAGAAACTGAGTTATCTATTCTCAAAAAATTAAATACTCAACCCAATTCATACATTCCCAACTATATTGAAAGTTTTGAGGAAGAAGCATATACTATTTTGGTGATGGAATGGATTGACGGGAAAAGTTTAGGAGATACCATTGCCGATAAAAATTCTAATAGTATTCAAAGAAGTAACATTGCTTTAGAAATACTTGAAGCTTACAATTACTTACAAAAACATCAAGTTTTACATGCCGACATTCATCCCAACAATATCAAGGTAACCTCAACTGGTGAGATAAAAGTTTTTGATTTTGGTTCATCTATTGACGCTGCAAAAAGTGTTAAAGAAACTTTTTTTAGAGCAGGAATACTTCGTTATTATGAGCCTGAATTAGCAAATGCTCTTTTAGAAGAAAACAAACGTGTTTTGGCTACTGAAGCTAGTGAACAATATCAGGTTGCAGAGCTAATTTACCTATGCATTGCTAGAAACCATTATTTAGATCTCCCTTTTGAAACCAAAGCTATGTTAACTCATATTGCTACCAAACCTCCAAGGAACTTCTCAGATTTTAATATTAAAGCAAAATCTCTTGAAAGAGTGCTTAAAAAAGCATTAAAAAAGAATCCTAAGGATAGATATGTTTCATGGCAATCCTTTTACAAAGCTGCTAAAAAAGCTCTTCAAGAACCTATTCTTGAAATTGAAGAAACTGTAAAACCTGCCTATGAAGGTATTGAATTTGATTTCTCTAAATACATTGATCTTTTTATTGAAGATTACGGTTACGATAGCAAAAAGTTAAATGATTTTGACATTAGTAAACCTAGCTGTTCATTTTTTCACGGCGCAACTGGAATAGCATATAGTTTCTACAGACTCTCAAACTTAAGAAAAAACCCCAATTTGCTATCATTAGCAGATATTTGGATTACTCTAGCTGAAAGAAATATGGAGAGAGAAAATGCTTTTACCAATCCTGAAGTGGGTATGCCTGAAGAAAAAGCTGGAAGAAACTCATTTTTTCATAGGAAAACAGGATTGCATGCAGTTAAAGCCTTGGTGAAAAATAGTTTAAGCTACTCAGAAAAGAGTAAGCATTCAGTAGAAAAATTTATTTCAGAAGTATATAAATATTTAAACTTTTCGAGCGATCATTATGCCCTTGATCCTTCTCAAGGTTCAGCAAGTTATCTCTTTGGCATTAACTTATTAAATGGTTTAAATAAATTCAACAAGGCACTCCCTCAAAAAGAATTGGACGAGTTGTCAAAATCTATTTTAGGTACTTTGATTCCTTTAATCAAGTCTTCTTTAAAAGAATCAAAATCAGAACAACAATATTTAGGGTTTGCTCATGGTTATGCTGGTCTATTGTATGCTATACTACAAATGAATCCAGAATTCTTAGCACCTTATAAGAAAAGCTTAGAAGAATTTCTATTATTTATGAAGCAACAAGGTACTATTGATTCAAAATTTGCACATTGGAACGTAAATTCTGATAAAGACACCTCTGCTGTATGGTCGGGTTGGTGTCATGGAACCGCAGGTCATATATTACTTTGGGTTAAGGCTTATGAAGTTCTTAAAAATGAAGATTACTTAACATTAGCAAAAAAAGCAGGGAACTACTTATGGAAAACTTATGGAAAATCTAACGATTCTATTTGTTGTGGTTTAGCTGGGCAAAGTTTAGCTTTTTACAAGTTAGGTCAACTTACAAACAATCCTGAATGGTTTCAAAAAGGCAGAAAAGTTGCTATAGAAGCCATAGACACTGTTAGAAGCTATACTTTAGATGATAGCCTATTTCAAGGTAAAGTAGGAATCTATTTATTGGCTGGAGAATCTATAGATCCAACTCAAGCAATTTTCCCTTTGTGTGAAAGTCCAATTAAACACTAATAATCCTTTATGATTCAGGTCATAAAATAAATGAGGGTTTCAAAATAAATTTGTTGTATAAATGTAAAACATCATGCATACAACAATTTCACATCCAATAGTAAAAAATGAACCCTTAAGATTGAACCCCTTCAAAAGAATCAATCTTTTAATAGAGAAAGAGAAAACAAATTCTATCGGAATTTCCATTGCTCTAATTATGTTTGGAACTGGAATCGCCTCTATTACAGCAGCTTTAGCTGTAGATAAAAGTTTCTTTATTGTTTTGATGCTAGCTACAATCTTAGCAATGGGATCCAATGTTATGGCAATCAGTCAACGATCATTTAAAACAGTAGTTTGGTCGTTTATTATCAATATACTTGTAAATGTTGCATTGATTATTTACTTGTTAGTTTTCTAGATTCGAAGATCCTTAGAAAGAGCAATGAAGCTATATTTCTTGCTCTTTCTTTGGCTTCATGAGCCTTGTCTCCAATAAATAAAGAATCTATTGTTGAAAACCATAATTCTAACCATTTTCCAAAGTGTTTTTGAGTAATCGTATGATTAAAATGAGTATCTACGTCTTTATGAGCCTTCATAGGATTTCCTTTGTAAGTTCTCTTAAAAAATAATGTTGTCTCCCAAAAATCTGTCAACTTATCTAAATGCGAATCCCATTCATCATCAGGAATTATTTCCAAGAAAATTGGACCAATAAAATCGTCTTTTTTAATTTTATTATAGAATGTTGAAACTAACAAAAAAACATCCTCTCTATTTTCTATTTGTCTAGTTATGCTCATTAAAAATAATTTTACACCTCAAAAGTATATATTTACCACTGCAAGTGTTTATGACCTGAATCATAATGATTAATAAAGAACTCCTTATTCAATTTGGTGCTATCCAGAAATCGTATTGTAAAAATGAACGAATCTTTTCTGAACAGGAATCTGCACGCTATTATTATCAAATTCTTCAAGGAATTGTAAAGATGAATAACTATAGCGAAGAAGGCAAGGAATTTATTCAAGGAATTTTTTACAAAGATCAAAGTTTTGGAGAGCCACCCCTCTTTGGTGCTATTAACTATCCTGCTAACGCTGAAACTCTTACAGATACTACAATTTTAGCTTTACCCAAAAGAGCATTGTTTGATCTCTTAAGGAACAATCCAGAAATTCATTTAAATGTTACCAAGGCTTTAGCAAACCGACTCTATTATAAGGCAATTATAGCCACAGAGATTTCAAGTCACGAACCTGAACACAGAGTTCTACGCTATATAGATTACTTAAAATACGAGGTTCACCAAGTAGAAAAAAAGTTTGACTTTCAGGTAGAGCATACCCGTCAACAAATTGCTGATCTATTGGGTTTAAGGGTTGAAACCGTAATTAGAGTCATCAAAAATCTAGAAAAGAAAAATGAAGTGAAGATTTTAAATCGGAAAGTCTACAGATAATTCACTTTTATGATGGTTTTCATTTCAGTAATTTTTACTTTTGTGCTTTTCAACACAACACCTAAATATGAATTTAACTCAGTTAAATGCGATCTCTCCAATTGATGGTAGATACCGCGGAAAAGTAGCTCAATTAGCCAATTATTTTTCGGAAGAAGCTTTAATTAAGTATCGAGTTTTAGTAGAGATTGAATATTTTATCGCTCTTTGCGAAATTCCTTTACCTCAACTTTCGGATTTTGATACTTCTTTATTTTCTGAATTACGAAAAATCTATGAAGATTTTAGTGCTGATGATGCTCAAAAAATTAAAGACATCGAAAAGGTAACCAATCATGATGTAAAAGCTGTTGAATATTTTATTAAAGAAAAATTTGACGCTTTACAGCTTGAGAAATACAAAGAGTTTATTCATTTTGGGTTGACATCACAAGACATTAATAACACAGCTATTCCTTTGTCTATCAAAGATGCTATTTCTGAAACTTATATTCCAGAATTTGAAAGTGTTTTAGTAAAGCTAAAAGAATTGGTTGTTGAGTGGGAAGATGTATCCATGTTGGCTAGAACTCATGGTCAGCCAGCTTCTCCTACTCGACTAGGAAAAGAAATTCAAGTTTTTGTTACGCGTTTAGAAGAGCAAATAAAATTCTTAAAAGATATTCCTAACGCTGCTAAATTTGGTGGTGCTACAGGAAATTACAATGCTCACAAAGTAGCTTATTCATCTATAGATTGGAAAGCTTTCGGTTCTGATTTTGTAAACACAAAGTTAGGATTGTACCATTCTTTCCCAACAACGCAGATTGAGCATTATGATCATATGGCTTCTCTGTTTGATGCATTGAAAAGAGTTAACACAATTTTAATTGATTTGGATAGAGATATATGGACTTATGTTGCTATGGATTATTTCAAACAAAAAATTAAAAAAGGAGAAGTTGGTTCTTCTGCTATGCCTCATAAAGTAAATCCTATAGATTTTGAAAACTCTGAAGGTAACTTAGGAATTGCTAATGCAATTTTTGAACACTTGTCAGCAAAACTTCCTATTTCTAGAATGCAAAGAGATTTGACAGATAGTACTGTTTTAAGAAACGTGGGAGTTCCTTTTGGTCATACAATTATTGGGTTTACTTCTACTCTAAAAGGATTGAACAAATTATTACTGAATGCTGAAAAATTTGAGCAAGATTTAGAAAATAACTGGGCTGTAGTTGCAGAAGCAATTCAGACCATTCTAAGACGTGAGGGTTATCCTAACCCATATGAAGCATTAAAAGGGTTGACAAGAACTAATGAAAAAATCAATCAGCAATCCATTGCTAATTTTATTGATTCTTTAGATGTGTCAAATGAAATAAAGGCAGAATTAAAAGTAATTACGCCTACAAATTATACAGGTATATAATGAAGAAACTATTTTTTATCCTAATTCTATTTTCAATAATATTCACAGCTTGCGAACCAGAAGTAAAAGGCAATCCTGATAGATTTAAACTGGGTGTTTTTGAAGTTCCAGGAAAAGATGGTGTGGTAAGTAAGTCTACAATAATCAGAATTGATAGTCTTCAAATTGAAAAATACACCAAATACAGAGAAATTAGTACAGATTCTGGAGTGTTTGTAAAAGAAGAAAAAAGAATTGATACGTTCTACATTAAATGGAAAAATAACTTCTTTTACACATTACGTATGAAATCTCCAAAAACCGATTTAGATAAAGAACTTGCTTCTTTTCAAATTACTAAGATAAAGGCCAATTCATACGATTTTAGTATGAAGATTGGGTATTCTAAATATAAGCAAGAAGGTACTGTCTATAAAATAAAATAGTAATGGAGATTTTTTTACAAGTAGATACTTGGGTAGCTTTATTAACATTAACTTTTTTAGAAATTGTTCTAGGAATTGACAATATTATCTTTATATCAATTTCAGCAAACAAACTCCCTGAAGATAAAAGAAGAAAAGCTACATTGATTGGATTATCTCTAGCCATGATTACTAGAGTTGCTTTACTATTTAGTGTCTCCTATTTAGTAGCTTTAAAAGATCCTATTTTTACTATTGATACTTCTTGGTTAAAAGCTGGAGTTAGTATTCAAAGTATTATTCTCTTTTTAGGAGGATTGTTTTTACTATATAAAAGCACCAAAGAAATTCGTGAAAAAGTAGAGGAAAGTCATCAAATGGAAGAAGTAAAAGTTGAGAAAAATTCTACATTTAGTAATGTTATCTTTCAAATTATTTTAATAGATATTGTTTTTTCTTTTGACTCTATACTAACTGCTGTTGGTATGACCAATGGTATTGAAGGTGCGCTAACAATCATGGTTATTGCTGTAGTAATTTCTATGATTATAATGATGGGCTTTGCAAATCCAGTAAACAAGTTTGTAAGCAAGAATCCAACCATTCAAATGTTGGCACTATCATTTTTAATACTTATTGGATTTATGTTAATTGCCGAAGGTGCTCATTTATCTAACACAATAATTTTTAACAACTCTGTAGGCAGTATTCCAAAAGGTTATTTGTATTTTGCGATCGCTTTTTCCTTAGGGGTTGAGTTTTTGAACATGAGAATTGTTCGTAACAATAAAAAGAAGTCATCGAAAAAATAAGAAAACATAGTATTATTTTATTGATTTGTTTGCTGTTCTTACCAGCAACAATACAAATTGCACATGCTTTTGAGTCTCATGAGCATGTTATTTGTTCTTCTGATACTGAACATCATTTACACGAAGATGATATTGAGTGTTTTTTATGTCATTTGCAGGCAGATTCTTATACTTCCTTAAATAAAAATTCATATAATACTAATGTCATATTGCTTTTAAGTGAATATGAACTACAATATAACTTTTTTAAAAGTCATCAGCATTTATCTTTCTCTCTTCGGGGGCCACCGGTCTTTTAACTACTCAAATTTTGTAGAAGTTAAAAGAAATTAAAATGATCAAAAAGTACTACTGGATTATTGTAGTTGTGTTATTTACAACAACAATGTCTGCACAAGATTGTAATATCTCTTTAAAAGGGGTTGTAAAAGATTTTCATGACGGCAGTCTAATATCTGAAGCTACAGTGCAAGTTGAAGGCACCAAAAAATATGCTATAACAGATAAAAACGGGGTCTTTACTCTAAGCAATTTATGTGATTCTAATTTATGGTTAATCGTCTCTCATGTTTCATGTGATACCAAACGAATTAAAGTGAATACTCTAAAGGGTAATTTTATTGAAATTCGTTTAGAGCATCATATTGAAGAGTTAACTGAAGTAAAAGTTACAAGTAAAACAGCTAAAAAGACTGAAACATCTCAAGAGACGGTTTTAAAGACTGAAACTTTACAACGCTACAGTTCGCAATCATTAGGAGATGCTATAAAAGAGATTCCTGGAGTTTCCTCTATTAATACAGGAAATGCTATTGTAAAACCTGTTATTAATGGCCTTCATAGTAGTCGAATTCTTATTTTGACAAATAATGTTCGCCTTCAAGATCAGGAATGGGGAATTGAGCATGCTCCCAATATTGATATTAATTCTGCTGGAAGTATTTCTTTGATAAAAGGTGCTAATGCTTTAGAATTTGGCGGTGATGCTATTGGTGGTGTTATTATTGTAAATCCAAATAGAGTAATAAGAAGAGACACTCTATATGGAAGAACAATCGTTAATGGTCAAAGCAATGGTTTAGGTTATGGATTAAATTCAACAATTACTCGATCTTTTAATAGTGGTTGGTTCATAAATGGCCAAGCTTCATTTAAAAGATCTGGAGATTATGAAGCTCCTGACTACAATCTAACTAATACAGGAAATATTTCAACTGCTTTTTCTACAAATTTTGGATACAAAAAACTAGAATACGGTTTTACCGCTTATTACAGTTATCTTAAAAATAAAATAGCAATACTACGTTCATCTCACATAGGAAATGTAGAAGACTTAGTAAATGCCATTAATTCGCAACAACCTATTGTTATTAATGACTTTAGTTATGATATTAGTGCTCCTAAGCAAGAGGTAACGCATAAAATATTTAAAGCTAATTTCTACAGGCGATTTGAAAATTTTGGGAAATTAGATATCCAGTATGATTATCAGAATAACAGAAGGTTTGAATTTGATATTCGTGTAGGAAATGATAGAGATAAACCAGCTATTGATCTAGAACTAGAAACACATACATTAAAATCTGTATTAAAGCTAGATTCTAATTCTGGTAAAAAATATAAAGTTGGAGCATTGGCTTCTTATCAAAATAATTTTGCCAATCCAGATACTGGTGTAAGAAGGCTAATTCCAGATTATCATAAGTATGATTTCGGAGTTTTTGCTATCGGGAATTTTGAATTGAATGATCAATGGATTTTTGATTTAGGTCTACGTTATGATTATAATAGAATAGATGCTAAAAAATTCTACATTACCTCAAGGTGGAACTCTCAGGGATATAATGTTGATTTTTCTGATATTATTCTGCAAGATCTTGGTACGCAATTACTTGTAAACCCTATTTTCAATTATCACAATATTTCAGCTTCAGTAGGAACTTCCTATGAAGTAAATGATGATAACTCATTGTTATTTAATTATGGATTATCTAATAGAGCTCCTAATCCATCTGAATTGTTTAGTGATGGATTGCATCATTCAGCTGCTAGAATAGAATTAGGTGACCTTAGAATTCAAAAAGAAACTTCTCATAGAATTTCTGGGACATACAATTATAAAGGAGAAAGATTTCAGTTAAATACTGAAGTGTTTTTTAATAATATTCAAGATTTTATTTACTTAGAACCAGAAGGCGTTGAAACAACAATAAGAGGTGCTTTTCCTGTTTGGGAATACAAACAGATTAATGCTTCTCTTTTTGGTATTGATTCTGATATCGATTATGTTATCAATAATCATTGGAACTTAGAAAATAAAATGTCTTTCATCAAAGGGAAAGACAATTCTAATAATCGACCATTGATTGATATTCCTTCGTTTAAAACCGTTAATACCATTCGTTATAAATATCCTAAATGGTCTGGATTGAATCTTGAGTTACAAAGTGAGTGGGTATTTAGACAAAATGAGTATCCTAATAATAATTTTGAAGCCTTTATTCCGAGAACAAATTCATTTGTTTTGGTAGATATTAGTACTCCTCCACCAGCATATCACTTGCTTAATTTTAGAGGAGAGATTGATTTGAAAATTTCAAACGATAATCAATTGAATTTATCACTCGTAGTAAACAACGTATTAAACAGCTCTTATAGAGAGTATTTAAATAGATTAAGATATTTTGCTGATGAACTTGGAAGAAATTTTATGATTCAAATTAAGTTCAATTATTAAATTAAAAATGAAAAAAATGAAAAAAATAAATTTATTAATCGTATTATTTGTAAGCACTTTTGCTTTCGTATCATGTAATAACAATGATGATCCAGACCCTGTGAATCCTGAAGAAGTTATTACAACTTTAACAGCTACTTTAACGCCACAAGGTGGTGGAACTGTGGTGACTTTACAAAGTAGAGATTTGGATGGAGATGGTCCTAATGCTCCTGTAATTACAGTTTCTGGATCTCTAGCTGCAAATACTACTTACAATGGAACTGTTGAAGTGTTAAACGAAACAGAAACTCCTGCAGAAGATATTACAGTAGAAGTGCAAGAAGAAGCTGAAGAACACCAATTCTTCTATACTCCAACTAATAATATTGTGACTGTTGCTTATACTGACACGGACGGGAATAACGATCCTATTGGTCTTACATATACTTTAACAACTACAGCTGCTGGAACTGGTAACTTAACGATTACTTTAAGACACGAGCCAAACAAGTCGGCTTCTGGTGTTAGTACAGGAGATATTACCAATGCAGGAGGGGAAACTGATGTTGAAGCAACATTTTCGATTACTGTTCAATAAATTAAAAATTACTATCAAAGAAAAGCGCTAAGAATATCTTAGCGCTTTTTTTTTACGCTTTTCCGCAAAAAAACACGCAGAAATACGCATTTTTTATCAACACATCTATTGTAATTTTAGGTTTTATTAATCCAAACTAAATTTATCATTATGGGGTTTCTTTCTAAAGATCAAGTTACTGAATTGACTACAGAGGCATTAAAAACGGTTGCAGATTTTAATGGCAGCATCTTAAATTACGAGTTTACAAACTTTCAAGATTATCAAAAACAAGTATTCACTAACAAATTGGTTGAACTCATCAATCAACAACCTTACCTAGGTCAAAATGGGCAACCAGACCCAACTCAATACCATGACGTATCGCTTTCTATGACTATTGTTAATGCATGGGTGACTATGTCTGATTGTATCAATTATGTATTCGAAAATCAAACAGTAGCTAACAAAACTTCTAATTAAAATAAAATTGTGATGAAAAAAACTATTCTTTTCTTTCTGATGTTAAGCAGCTTGTGCGTGTTTTCACAAACTGTAGATAATATAACCTTAAAAAAAGCCGAAACTTCTATCAGAACATTTGGAGGAGAGGCTATAGTTCTGAAACTTCAAATTGATTTTACAGGCGGTTTTGAAAATTATGTGATTAACCCTGACGGTTTTAACAAAATGAACGATTCGCTCAAATTTGAATTAAAATCTACTAGTGAATCTAGTTTGATTAATAATAGTATTAAATACAGTTATTCGGTTGGAATGACATTTATTGAATTACAAATCTCCAATATCAATTCTGATTTAATTACAGCTTTTAAAAGTAGTACTTCTAACATGTATGTAACCGTGAACCAACCAATTCAACTTACCGTTTGGAATGGAAGTAGCGCTTCATCTAATAAAAAGGTACAGATTCAAAAAATTCAGGTAGAAAATACAACCAAACAAAACCCTGTTTTGATTACTGATGCTATGGCTCAAGAGTATATTAATTCTAAAGGAGGCGAAGTAAATATGATTCAGAATAAGTTTGATTTTGGACTAATGCCTGCTGATGAATCTTCTAGTTCAAATGTAGAAGCCAATGCAACCTTTAGCTACAGAAAGCGATATAGCTTTCTAGATCCAAAAATCCCAATTTTCTTTGCTGCTGAAGGATTAATTAGCACCAATTCTAAAGATTCTTTAAACTATGTTTCTGTATATCCTGTAAACTATAACTTCTTTAAAAATACAAGCGAGTTTATTGGTCAAGTTGGTTTAGAAGGAAATCAAACGTTCTCACATTACAGAGTTACAGCCAATTTTGCCTTTAATACCATTATTCCTAACCTGATTAATTTAACTTTTGGCGAAAATAGATTACGATTAAAGCCAGTAGTAAAACTTGGAGCTAAGTTTTACAAAGAAATGAAAAATAACAGACCTGTAGCAATTAACGACAACAAGCTTTCTAACCAAGTTTTTGGTTCATTTTATTACTACATTCCAGTACATAATAACTATAGTTTAATCTTAGAAGCTAATGGGTATTACGATTTTAACAAGACAATCAATCCACGCAAAAGTTTGCAATCTAATTATACTGTAACCTTTGGATTAGAAGTTCCTAAAACTAAGATGAAAACAATGTTTAAGTACAGTAAAGGAGCTAATGGTGTTACTTTTCAAAGAAATGACTATTTAATCATTGGTTTTTTAATGGATTCTTTCGGAATAAAAAAGTGATATCATGATCACTAGATTTACACAAAATGAAACCATCTTAAAGCTCGTTGACGAGATTCCAAAAAACAAACAATATTCTGATATAGAAGACATTGAAGGAAATCAGTATGTAGATTTAGTTCAAGAAGGTGGCGGCGTTCTGGGGATTGCTCTTGTAGGATATACTTACATTTTAGAAAAAGCAAAAATTAGATTTTTAAGTCTTGCAGGTACTTCAGCAGGAGCTATTAATACTATGATGATGGCTGGTTTAGGAAGAATTCAGGAAAAAAAATCTGAAAAAATCTTAACCATATTAAGTCAACAGAATCTATTTGATTTAGTAGATGGTCCTAGATCTATCAAAAGACTTATTGACAAAGCCATCAAAAAAGAAAAAGGAATCATGTGGTCTTTAGTTTGGAGTATTTTGCCCATCTACAAAAGACTAAAAAAATATTTGGGATTGAATCCTGGTAATTATTTTGAATCTTGGATTCAGAAAGAGTTAAAACTTAATAATGTTTACACCCTTCAAGATTTAAAAAGTTTACGATCTCAATTGCCTTTAGGTTTAAAGAATATCGTTACAGGTGAAGAAGTAAATGACGTTACTGCTAAGTTGGCTATTATAACTTCAGACATTACAACTCATACAAAAACGGAGTTCCCAAAAATGGCAGAGCTATATTGGAGTAACCCAGAGAGCATCTCCCCTGCTAAGTTAGTAAGAGCCTCAATGTCTATTCCTTTCTTCTTTGAGCCCTTTCAAGTTGATGCTATTCCTAATGCTGGAGATACTGATGATAAAAAATGGAAAGAATATGCAAGCTATATGGGACCAATTCCTAGTTCAGTAAAATTTGTTGATGGTGGTATGCTTTCAAACTTTCCTATTAATGTTTTTCATAGAGAAGATGGCGGAGTACCAAGAATGCCAACGTTTGGAGTGCGTTTAAGTGCTTATAGAGATGATTATAGCAAAGCCAAGAATGTTTTTGGAATGAGCTTGGCAATGGTAAGTACTATGCGACAAATTCATGATTATGATTTCTTATTAAAAAACCCAGATTACAAACATTTAATTTGTAGAATTGATGCAGATGAAATGTTTAACTGGTTAGATTTTAATATGTCTGAGGAAGATCAAATAAAATTATTCAATCTTGGCGCTAAAAAAGCAGTTGAATTTTTGAAAAATTTTGACTGGGAAGCTTATAAAAAAATCCGAGGGAATAAAGACTAAATCAAGGTCAACTAACATTCCTACTTTCAAAAGCATTGCGTAAGCAATGCTTTTTTTATACTTTCGAGTCTGTATGAAAATCGCATTTACTTCTTGTATACGTTACGAAGCTTTTAAAGAGCAGAACGAATGGGATTATATCTATGATGCAGATCCGGATTATCTTTTTTTATTAGGTGATAATATATACATGGATTATGGAATATGGCCATTTACATCAGAATACGTAATGGCTCCAAAAAAATACTCGATTGAAAAGTTTCAAACAATCATGGAAGCTAAGTACATCAATCAATTTGAAAACGTTCCTGCTTTTAAACGATTGCTAGACAAAATGAGAGCAAAAAATGGTTTTTACGCCATTTGGGATGATCATGATTTTGCATGGAACAATGCCAAAGGTTCTTTGGTAAACAAAGAGAAAAAAAATATTTCTAGAGAGTTATTTCATAAATACACAAAGTGTTCTACCAATTATCCTCATGTATATTATCATATTGATACTCCTTTAGCTCGTGTTATTTTTATTGATAATAGATTTGATTCAGAAAAAACAGGAAAAAACAAGAGGCTCATTAGTGAAGAACAATTTTCATTCATTGAAGAAAAAATAAATCATCAATTGCCCTATACAATTCTATCTGGTGGGATTACACTAACTCAAAGCTCAGAAAAGTGGTCTTTATATCCACAACAACTACAACGACTTTGCAAGCTATTAGAAAATAAAGAAAAAGTGCTTTTTTTAGCTGGTGATGTTCACTACAATAAATTTGTTCCTAAGAAATTTTTAAAACATTTGAATTGTACTACTCCACCACAATTAATTTCTTCTGGAATGCAAATTAATTTGCTCGGTTTAGGAATCTCTGCTGACAATAGACATAATTGGGGATTGCTAGAGATTGAAGAAAATAGTATTAACATTAATTTCTTCAACAGAAATAAAATTCAGCAAAAGAAATCTGAAAAAGCTAGTACATGGTTGCAAAAAAATTTATTATAGGGCTATCTAACGTACTTCGTTCCTTTTAACATACTTAAAATAATAAAAGAAGCTACAAAGAAAATAGCCAAACTTAATACGCTCCATTGCATAGAGCCCGTAACAGCGTATAAGAATCCAAAAACAAAAGTTCCTAATACGATGGCAATCTTTTCTGTAACATCATAAAAACTAAAGTAAGTTGCATGATCTTCTGTTTCAGGTAGTAATTTCGAATATGTAGAACGTGATAATGATTGAATAGCTCCTAAAACCAAACCTAATAATCCTCCTAAAGCATAAAAATAAATATCTACGTTAGGTATTTCTTTATGCAGCATAAAGGCTCCAAAACATACCAAAATCCAAATAAAGATGGTGATCTTTAAAGCTTTGAAGTTTCCGTGTTTTTTAGATAAACGAGAAAAAAGTGCTGCTCCTACTATGGCCACTAATTGAATGACCAATACAGTAATAATAAGGTTAACAGTTCCTAACTCTAGTTCAGTTGAGCCAAAGATAGTAGCTAGTAAAATAATTGTTTGTACACCTATACTTAATAAGAAAAAAGCAACTAAAAACCCTTTTAATGTAGGATAAGACTTTACCTCATTCCAAACTATTCTTAGTTCTTTAAACCCCTTCCATATGTAATCTTTTTCTGGCTTTTTATTAAATACATTATTGGGTAGACGTCTAAATGTAACTTGGGCAAAACCAACCCACCATAGACCAACCATAACAAATGAAATCTGTGAAGCTTTTCCGGCTGTGATACCTAAACTTTCAGGAAACAAAATCATTCCAAGGTTGATTATCAACAAAATAACCGATCCAACATAACCATAAATAAACCCTTTAGCACTTACTCTGTCTTGGTCTTCTGGATAGGCTACTTCAGGTAAATAAGCGTTATAAAACACAATACTCGACCAAAATCCTATACTTGCTAAAACTGAGAATACAATTCCAACCCAAACAGTATCAATACCCTCAAAGAAATACAAAGACATTACAGAAAGAGATCCAACCCAACAAAAAATTTGAAGAAAGCGCTTTTTGTTTCCTGTATAATCTGCAATAGCTGATAAAATTGGAGACATAAAAGCGACTATTAAAAACGAAAAAGACAATGCATAACTATACAAAGTGTCTGGATGATCCCACTCCATTCCTAAAAAAGAAACTGTTTCTCCTTTTGTGATATTAGAATAATACAATGGAAAAACAGCAGTACTAATAACTAGTGAGTATACAGAATTTGACCAATCATAAAAAGCCCAAGCTTTTATCAATTTTTTATCTCCCTTTTTTAACATGATTTTTAGTTGTTTGGTTAAAAAAAACCGCTCTCAACTGAAAAACTCAGTATTTGAGAACGGTTTACAAGATAAATAAATTTATTTTCTCTTAATTTTTCTGCGCATTAAATTGTGCTGCCAATCGTTTAGCTTCAGGTAAATAATCACGTAATGCTTTTATTCTACTTTCATTCGATGGGTGTGTACTTAAAATTACTGGTGGAGATTTTTTCCCTTTCGATTTTTCACTCATTCGAACCCAAACTTCTGCAGCTTCTTCTCCATTATATCCAGCCATAATCATAAAGACCAATCCTAATTTATCAGCCTCAGATTCATGTTCTCTACTATATGCTAACATTCCCACAGTAGAACCTACACCATAAACCGTATTCCAAATTTGTTGTTTTTCTTTATTCTCACCACTAGTTCCTATAGCTACCGCAATTCCTCCTAATGCTTGTATTTGTCCTTGCCTCATTCTCTCTTGTCCATGCTTTGCAAAAGCATGAGCAATTTCGTGACCCATTACAGCAGCTACTCCATCTTCATTATCACAAATAGGTAAAATTCCTGTGTAAAAAACAACCTTCCCTCCAGGTAATGCCCAAGCATTCACAGTTTTATCTTCTACTAAATTAAACTCCCATTTATATGAGTCTGCTTCTTTTTGCATTCCATTGTTTCTCATAAAATGGTCTACAGCTTTAGATATCCGGACTCCAATTTCTTTAACTTGATTGGTAGCCTTTTCATCTTTAGACAATTTATTTTTCTCTAGAAATCCTTTGTATTGTGCAAAACTTGCAGGCAATACATTCTCATCTTTTACCGGAGTGATTCTCTTTCTACCTGTTATTGGTACTGTAGTACATTCTATTAAGAATATGGCCAATAAAGTAATCTGTATAATTTTTTTCATTTTATGCTTGTTAGTGTGAAACGACTTTCAATTGTTTATTTTTGTTAGACACAAGTACTATAATAACGTCACTTAAAAATACATATTCTTACTAATTTAATTAATTTTTGAAGCTTTTAGAACCCCATAAAAAATTGAATCCTAGTTTAACTATCCCAAAATTGGTTTCAGTTACAGCTAGATTTATTGAATTTTTCTCTAGCACTATCATAAGTAAAATTGCGGTAAGACTTTTCTTAACGCCTATTAACTTTAAAATGCCTGAAAGGGAAAAATATATGCTAAAAAGTGCTCAAAAAAAGCGCTTACAGATTCCTACAATCAAAAAAGAAGTCGATATTTTATCCTATGGATATTCTAAAAAGAAAGTTTTATTAGTTCACGGGTGGGCAGGCAGAAGCACACAATTATTTGCCTTTGCTGATAGGCTATTAGAAAAAGGATATATGGTTATTTCTTTTGATGGTCCAGCTCACGGAAAATCTACTGGTAAAACTACTTCTATGCTAGAGTTTTTGGAAGTAATTAAGGTTATAGTCAAAACTTATGGTCCTTTTGAAGCTGCTATTGGACACTCATTAGGAGGTATGTCTTTGTATAACGCTACTTCAGATTTTTTAGAAATCAAAACTTTTGTTAGTATAGGTTCAGGTGATAAGATCACAGATATCATTAAAAATTTTGCCAATAATTTAACATTGCATCCTTGGTCTGCGAAAAAAATTCAAAAGAATTTAGAAAAAAAATGGTCAAGAAAAGCAGATGATTATGCTAGTCATCACCTAGCTAAGAAAATTACGATTCCTGTTTTAATTGTTCATGACACCAAAGATGGTGATGTTCCTGTAAGTTGTGCATATAATATTCGTCAGAACTTAAAGAACGGATCTCTTTTAATTAGTCATGGTTTGGGTCATACTAAGATCTTAAGAGACAAAGAGATTGTTCACAAGAGTGTAGAATTTATTATAAAGAACACATGAAGAAATTAATTTCGTTTGCAATAATTGGTTTGTTAGTAAGCTGTACTGGGTTCGCTCAAAAGGGACAACAGAAGGAAAAAAAAGTATATAAAATTTCTAAAACCGAAGAGGAATGGAAAAAAATATTGACTAAAGATCAATATTATGTTTTACGAGAAGCTGGAACAGAGAGAGCCTTTACAAGTCATTTAAACGACAACAAGAAAAAAGGAGTTTATGTTTGTGCTGCATGTAATACTCCTTTATATAGTTCAAAACACAAATATGATTCTGGCAGTGGGTGGCCCTCTTTTGACAGAGCTATTGCGAACTCTGTAGAATTGGATGTAGATTACAAAATTGGATATGCTAGAACTGAATTAAAATGTGCAACTTGCGGTGGTCATTTGGGTCATTCTTTTAAAGACGGCCCTAGAGAAACAACTGGCGAAAGACATTGTATTAATGGAGTTGCTTTGAAGTTTAAGCCTAGCAAATAACACATAAAAATAACGTAACTTTAAGAGCTGTAACTCAGCTCTTTTTTTATGGAAAATTCTTACTTACCAAGTATTGTTAAACAGTTTCAATATTATAAAAATTTAGGAGACAAAACCTTTCTTCAATTGTCGGAGAATGAGCTTTTCTGGCAATCTGATTCTGAAGCTAATTCTGTTGCCATTATTGTAAAACATATGGTAGGCAATATGTTAAGTAGATGGACCAATTTTTTAACTGAAGATGGTGAAAAACCTTGGAGAAACAGAGATGATGAATTTATAGGTAGCTACAAAACTAAAGAAGATGTATTGATGAATTGGGATAAAGGTTGGAATTGTTTGTTTGAAGCTTTAGATCAGGTTAATAATCAAAATTTAGAATCTATTGTATACATTAGAAATCAAGGACATACAATTACTGAGGCTCTTAATAGACAATTGTGTCATTATTCATATCATGTAGGTCAGATTGTATTTTTAGGAAGAATGCTAAAGAAAGAAGATTGGAATTCACTATCAGTAGCAAAAAATGCATCTAAACAATACAATTCAGAAAAGTTTAGTAAAGAGAAATCAAGAAAACATTTTACAGATGATCTATAACTTCTCTTAAGTTGTAGATCTTTTACAAAGTGTTGAGTTTACAATTACCTTTTCTGGATTTTTAAGGGGTTTTTTTAGTTTTTCCAACAGTAATTTAGCTGCTGTATTCCCTACTCTTTTCCCATGTTGATTTATCGTTGTAAGACTAGGTGTCAAATGTTCAGAAATTTTTGTTCCGGCATAACCAATCAATGATACCTTACCATTGTTAAGCACTTGTTTCTTTTTTCCTATTCTAAAGGATGCTAAAGAAGCTTCTTCATCTAGAGCAATAATGGCATCAACTTTATCTGTATCTATATAAGTTTCCAGTTGGTTTTCAATATTTTCTTCAGATCCTTCAATAATAATAGGTTCGTGTTTGTCTTTTATAGCATCTACGTATCCATTAGCTCTCATTTCACCAACGCTTAAATTACTAATAGTAGAAGTTAATACTATATGCTTTCTTCCAGTAGATTTTAAGTCGTTTACTGCATTAAAAACTGCTTTGTAATCATCAACAATTACCTTATCACAATCTATTGAATCTACAACACGATCAAACATCAACATGGGCATATCTTCTTGAAATTCCATCAAATGAGAAAAATCTTGTTTCATCTGGGTTTCTTCTGAAACAGCAATAATAATACCATCTACAAAGCCATTTGCTAGCGTTTGAACAGATTGCACCTCTTTTTCATACGACTCGTTGGTAATACTTATGATAATATTGTATTGAGTTTTAGCAATTACATTTTCTATACCTCTTAGGGCACGTGCTAAAAAGAAATTCTTGATACTTGGCAAAATAACACCAATGGTATTGGTCTTCCCAGATTTTAAATTAACAGCTACTCTATTAGGCCTATAGTTGTATAGTTTAGCTGCTTCTTGAATCCTCTCTTTTGTAGGCTGACTTATTTCATAGCTGTCATTTAACGCTTTGGAAACTGTTGAGATAGAAACATCCAACATTTTAGACAGCTCTTTAATTGTAATGCTTTTCTTCATACGACATTAAAAAAGAAATGAGAGAGAAAAATACAACAAGCTCGTCGAATACAAAAACTTATTTATAGTTTAATTTCCTTCAAACCATTTTTTGAAAGTAGAAACTTTCTCTCTACTGACTACAATTTCTTTCTCAACTCTTACTCTTGGGGTTATTTTTAAACGGTTGTTTGAATAGACGATTACGTCTTGAATTGTATTAATATTTACAATAAATGTTCTATTCACTCTATAAAATTCTGAAGTGTCAAGAACTGTACATAAATCTTCTAGTTTGTAATCTAAAATGAATTTTTTATTCTCGTTAGTAATCAAATACACCGTTCGTCCTTCAGCATAAAACAAAGAGATTTCATTAGTTTTTATTGAGTGTATGTGATTTCCAAGTTTTACTAAAAAACGGTCTTTCAATTTTTTCTTTCCAATCATTTTACCAGCCTCTTCTATATTCTGTTGGCTACCGAAAACTGTTTGCAATGATTTTAATTTATTCATTGCTTTGGAAATATCTGTAAAAGTAATTGGTTTAAGTACATAGTCTACACTATTTACTTTAAATGCATCTATAGCATATTCATCAAAAGCTGTGGTAAAAATGACAGGTTTGGTGATTTTTACCTTGTGGAAAATTTCAAAGCTCAATCCATCTGTTAACTGTATGTCCATAAAAACAACATCAAAGTCATCGGAATGTGATTGGAACCATTCAACTGATGATTCTATAGATTCAAGTTGGGTAACTACTTCTATTTCAGTATCAAATTTTTGAAGATATCGCTCTAGTTTTTCAGCCGCTAAATGCTCGTCTTCTATAATTACAACTTTCATTTTTAATGTTTGATGGTTAGTTTAGGTAAGGTGATTATTCTTGAATCATCCGTTTTTTGAATCTTGATCTCATGATCGTTATAAATTGAATAGACTCTTTTAATTTCTTCAAAATCTGAATTTCGTATGCTTGAATTGATTTTATCTTGCGTTTTATAGGATATCATCAAAAAATCATTTTTCTCTAGAATATGGATTTGTAATTGAATGCTTGAAGAAATAATTGTATTCCTAACAATCAGTTCAATCAGAAATAATAAGCTTCCTGGAACAACAAGAAAATCTGAACTTATACTATGCTCAATCAAAATGTTTCTATAAGGAAGTTTGTTAAACAAATTCTCTAATTCTTTTAAGTTATGTAACTCTTCTTGCAGATCAACCAATTGACGATCTTTACTTGATAATATATATCTATAAATTACAGAGAGATGATCTATAAATTCATCTGTTTTCTCTGAATTTTGATTCATAAGGATAATCAACGCTTCAAAGCTCTCAAATAATAAATGAGGGTTAATTCCTCTTTTAAATTGCCTAAATTCATCTTCTATATTTTGTTTGATAAGCTCTTCCTGTTCTAATTTCTCTGAGTTTATTTTGTATAAATATTGATGGCTTACAAAAAGAAGTATATAAATAAGCGTTATCACTGCAAAAATGCTATCGAACGTAATAATTTCCTCAGTACTGGCAGAAAACTTTACAACGTACTCATAGTAAAGAATTATAGATAATGTAACTACCAAAACACTTATTAGTAACGAGATTACAACTTGAAAAAATAGATTTAAGAATGAGTTGTTTCTTTTTGGAATTCTTTTAAATACTAGCAATAAGGCTCTTGATAATTCTTGCACGATGTATGACAAACCAATACACACATAGAGTTCTTCTCCTAAAAATTGTTCCTGTAATTGCTCTACATTATTATTCAATAATAATAAGAGTAAATACACCACTACCCCGCTAAAAATTGGGCTTAGAATTCTGAAAAACGGTTGATGTATAAATAACTTTTTCATAGAATCACAGGAATTTTCACTTCAAAGTTTTCTCCATTAGATACTACAATTCCTTCTGAATGAAGCAATAAATAACGAGCATTTATATTTTTTAATCCTATTTGAAAAGAAGTTACATGCGTAGGTTTCTTAGTAATATTATTCTTAACTGTAATATACTTATTATCTGATTCTATTTGAACAACCAATGGATTCTCTTCATCTAATACATTATGTTTTACGGCATTCTCTATTAACATTTGTAAAGTTAATGGTGGAATTGTAGTATGAAGTAATTCTTCATGAATGTTAATGTTGCATTGAAATTTTTGTCCAAAACGTGTTTGTAACAAATACTGATAAGAATTCACAAATTCTAGCTCTTCTTGTAAGGGAATTAATTTCTTTTGATAGCTATGCAAGGTATACTGATACATTGTGGCCAATCTTCTTATAAACCCTTCTGCTTTTGCTTTATCTTTAAATACTAATGATGAAATAGTATTTAAGCTATTGAATAAAAAATGAGGACTTAGTTGAGATTTTAATGCTTTTAATTGTAATTCGATTTGTTTTCTTTCCTGACGAACAGTTGCTATTTGAAAAGTGGTATAGGAATAATAAGAATAGGATGCAAAATAGATAATCTCAAATATGATAATAAGAATTAAAAGAACAATTCCCATTTTAATTGTGCTCTGAGAATAAGCTACTTCAAAAACTGAACTCACTTCAAATAGTTTGTTACTTAAGTAACCTAATAGTAAAATCCAGAAATAGGAACTTATAAAATGCAACAAGATTCCAACTAACAATCTATTTCCTTCAAACTTTTGCCAAGGCAATAGTTGATCTAATTTTAAAGCACTAAAATAAATGAGATAGGCAGTACTAACACCAACAACTACAGTAAGGGAAATTTCTAAAGCACCAAGTGATACAGTTTGTTCTACTGCATCACCCAATACAATGAAATAAGTAATAAAAAAGCCAAAAATGACTCCAGACAAAGTGATAAAAAGATGTTTTTTCACTGTAAAGTTATTGGTTAGTTGTAGTTCTGGTTGATTTTCGATTTGCATAAAACTAAGGTAATCAATTTGAGAAAACTGATTACCTTATATATTTTAATACATTGCTTTCATAGCTCTACCGTAATAAGTATCTGAACCTATAGTTTTGGCAGCTTTGCTATACGCGTCTTTCACTTTTTGTGAAGATCTTTTTACTTTACTAGCATAGGCTACTAAAATGCTAGATAGGTAATAATCTGACCCAACACTTCTAGAAGCAGACTCCATTAGTTGGATTAACTGAGATTCAGTAATATTTCTATTCTTAGCCAACTTCTTATAGATATTTGTTGCATAATGATCAGACTGAATATTTTTATCAATAATGTTTAAAAGCTTTGTTAAATCTGCACTACTAATGTTTTCTACCATTAAATCATTAATCACTTGAGTTGTATAATGATCTGATTTAATCTTATCTAAACTGTTTAAGAAAATTGCATAATTTTCTTTAGACATGTTATCTTTCTTTAGCGCTCTACGCAAAATTTGAGTTTTATAATGATCAGAATTAATTTGCTCAGACAGCTTCATGATAGTAGTCATATTCTGTTTATTTAACTGTCTTTTATCCATGATAGATGATAAAATCTGAGTTAAATAATGAGCAGAACTTATACTCTTAGTTATTTCTAGTAAATCAGACATTTGTCTGTCAGTAATAGAAGAATCATTAATTACAGCTTTAAGTATTTGCGATACATAATAGTCTGATTTAACTCCAGCTGCAGCTTTTATGTATGCAGTTCTTGTAGCTTCTGTTGCCAAAAAAGCTTTTTGATTTGACTTTAATATTTGCGACACATAGTAATCTGATTTAATCTCATTACCAGCAGTAGTAATTACATTAACTAGTTCTGAATTTTTCAAGTTCTTTTTCAAAAGAATTTTCATGTAAGCAGCCTTTACATAATCAGATTCCATTTCTCTAATCTCATTCATAACTGCTCTTACTCCTCCACTTTTGTAAAAACGATCTACTCTAGATTTAGCAGCAATAGTAGTAGTTCTCACAATATCAGGTAAAATATCTGCTAACCAGTTTTTCCCTTCTGGATTGTAATCCACTTCTCTAGATCCTACAAAATATCTTCTTTCAAGTTTCCCTCCTTCAGATTCAATAACTAAACGTCTTCTTTTACCAAAACGAGATTTTCTAATTTCTATAAAACCTCCTCTAGAAATAGCAACAATATCTTTATCGTCATTTGAAAGTGTAATTTCACCTTCATACTCTATTTTAAAATCTTTTCTTCCATTCTTTATAGTAATCGTTCTAACACCATCGTCATCATGACTACTGTAAGAGTAAGAGTTATTTCCTTTGATGACTGTTTTCTGACTTAAAACATCTGTTGGATACAATAACAAACTTGTTGCTAAAACTGCTCCCCAGATAATCTTTGTTAAAAATTTTATTTGCATGGTTTCTATTTTTATTGATTTTTGATGAAACAAATGTATGTTGTCATTCGTCTCTGAAAAAACTAGATGTATTGAACTGATTAATTTTTGTAGTGAATTGTACTATCCATATACTTTTGTATCTTGTCTCTTAGAATTTTAGGGAAATGAACAAAGAAAATATTGTTAGTATTATTGAGCAAAAACATCAAGAATTGTTTGATTGGTTAGCTAATTCTTCAGAAGAAAATTGGGAAAAAGGCCCTGATGAAAGATGGACTACTGGTCAGCAAATTTTACATCTTGTGAACACTGGTAAAATGTTGAACAAAGCTCTTAAATACCCTAAATTTATTTTAAAATATAAGTTTGGAACATCCAATAGACCTTCTAGAAGTTATGAAGATGTAGCCAAGCGGTATCAAGAACGTCTTACGGAAAATAAAGAGAGAGCTAAAGAATTTAATAAAGGATTAAGAAAGCCTTTAACAAAAGAAAAACAAGAACTAACAGATTCTCTTCAAGTTTTAAGTAAGAAATTACAGTACAAAACATCAAAATTTAAAGACAAGCATTTAGATACTTTATTGTTACCTCATCCCCTAATGGGTAGAATGACATTAAGAGAAATTATTATGTGGTCTGCATATCACACAGAACATCATTTACAGATATTGAAGAACGATTATTCATCATGAAAAAGTTTATTAAAAAACCTCAGTTTTTTTTCATTTTTCTTGCAATCTTAGTCTTAATTACCGGATTAATTCATAAAGAAGGTGCTATAAAATTAGCTCTTTATGGAACTTATATCGATTTAAAATCTTGGAGTGTATGCCTGTTTTCATCTTTCTTCTTTATCCTAATTGCAGTAAATTATGCTTCATTAACAATTACGCAAAAGACTCCTAAAAAGGTTTTAACCATACTGCATATTGTATTACAAATTATCGCTTTAATTCCCTTGCTTTACTACATTTACAGTTCAGATGCTAGTACTTCATACGATGAAGTCTCTCGAATGAACATTATACTTATACTAGCTTTTACCCTATTTATTATAGCAACTATAATACATCTTATCAACTTTGCTGCCAGTCTCCTTGCCAAGAAAGATTAAGTCTTCTTTTACTTGAGTAAAACGGTGGTATTTTCTATATTTGTTGCTTCCAAAAAAAGCAATTAAATCGGATGTTTAATAATTTAAGCGAGAAACTAGATAAAGCCTTACACACCCTCAAAGGGCATGGTAAAATCACAGAAGTAAATGTAGCAGAAACCCTAAAAGAAGTAAGACGAGCATTGTTAGATGCCGATGTTAACTTTAAGATTGCTAAAGAGTTTACCAAGAGAGTACAACAAAAAGCAATTGGTGAAAATGTATTAACTACATTAAATCCAGGGCAATTAATGGTAAAGCTTGTTAAAGATGAGTTAACCGAATTAATGGGTGGCGATGCTGTAGGAGTTAATCTTGGTAGTAATCCTTCTGTTATTTTAATGTCTGGATTACAAGGTTCTGGTAAGACAACTTTTTCTGGAAAACTTGCCAATTATCTAACAACCAAAAAATCTAAACAAGTTCTTCTGGTTGGATGTGATGTATATCGTCCTGCCGCTATCAATCAATTGAAAGTTGTTGGTGAGCAAATTGGTGTAGAAGTATATGCAGAAGAAGGAAATCAAAACCCTGTAGAGATTTCACAAAATGCTATCAAATATGCTAAGGCTCATAGTAAGAATGTAGTTATTATAGATACTGCTGGTCGTTTAGCGGTAGATGAAGAGATGATGACAGAAATCTCTAATATTCACAAAGCGGTTACTCCTCAAGAAACATTGTTTGTTGTAGATTCTATGACTGGACAAGATGCTGTGAACACTGCAAAAGCATTTAATGACATCTTAGACTTTGAAGGAGTTATTCTTACTAAATTAGATGGTGATACTCGTGGTGGAGCTGCTTTATCTATCAAATCTGTAGTAAATAAACCTATTAAGTTTATTGGTACTGGTGAAAAAATGGATGCTATTGATGTGTTCTATCCAGACCGTATGGCAGATCGTATTTTGGGAATGGGAGATGTTGTATCACTTGTAGAAAGAGCCCAAGAACAATACGATGAAGAAGAAGCTAGAAAGCTTCAAAAGAAGATTGCTAAAAATCAATTTGGTTTTGATGATTTCTTATCACAGATTCAACAAATCAAAAAGATGGGTAGTATGAAAGATCTTGTAGGCATGATTCCAGGTGCTGGAAAGGCGTTAAAAGATGTGGATATAGATGATGATGCATTTAAAGGAATTGAAGCCATCATTCATTCTATGACTCCGGCAGAAAGAAGTACACCAACAATGATTAATGCTAGTAGAAAGAAGAGAATTGCAAAAGGTTCTGGAACTTCTGTTCAGGAAGTAAATCAGTTAATGAAACAATTCAACCAAATGAGCAAAATGATGAAGATGATGCAAGGTGGAGGCGGAAGAAAGATGATGCAAATGATGAAAGGAATGAGATAAAAATACGGGCTACTTATGAAGTAGCCTTTTTTGTTTAATTATAATTCAACAACACAAATGATTTTATTAGACGGTAAAAAAACCTCTTCAGACATTAAAGATGAAATAGCAATTGAGGTTACTTCAATGAAAGAACAAGGTCAAAAAGTTCCTCATTTAGCAGCTGTTATTGTTGGGAACGATGGTGCTAGTTTAACTTATGTAAATGCTAAAGTAAAAGCTTGTGAACGTGTTGGTTTTGAATCTACTCTGGTAAGATTATCAGAAAATATTTCCGAAGAAGAATTACTGTCTCAAATAGATAATCTTAACAATAATGATGAGGTTGATGGTTTTATTGTTCAACTTCCATTGCCTAAACATATTGATGAGCAAAAGGTAATTATGGCTGTACATCCTGATAAAGATGTAGACGGGTTTCATCCGACCAATGTTGGAAAAATGGCTTTGAACTTACCTACATTCATTTCTGCAACTCCTTTTGGTATTCTAGAACTATTAGATAGGTACAATGTAGAAACCTCAGGAAAACATGTGGTTGTGATTGGACGTAGTCATATTGTAGGAAGCCCCATGAGTATATTATTATCTCAGAAGAGAAAAGTTGGAAATGCTACGGTTACTATTACCCATAGCAGAACTCAAAATTTAAAAGAAATTACTCTTCAAGCCGATATTATTGTTGCTGCACTTGGGATTCCTGAATTTTTAACTGCTGATATGGTAAAAGAAGGAGTTACAGTTATAGATGTAGGAATTACAAGAATTGATGATGCAAGTAAAAAGCGAGGTTTTAGATTGGTTGGTGATGTAGCTTTTGAAGAAGTATCTAAAAAATCTGAATACATAACTCCTGTGCCTGGAGGTGTTGGTCCTATGACTATTGCTATGCTTTTAAAGAATACTTTATTGGCAAGGCAGAGAAGAAATTAATCTTCTCTAATACATTCTATCTTCCAAGTAGGGAAAACAATTTTTTCTGTTTTGTCTACCCACTCTCCTATCCATTTATATCCTTTTTTAGAGATATCATAAAAGGTAAGTCTATAATACCCTTCCATTCCGTTAGGCGCTTTCTGTTCTCTATATAAAACTATTTTTCCATCATTCTTATTACCATTCCAAACTGATAAAACAGGAGAAATTGTTGACGATGAGTAATAATGTACATTCCAACGCAAACTATCTTTATTATATTGACGAATACTTCCTGAATGTTTTCCATCTGCTTTTAAAGTCTCATCTTGCACAGCTTTTCCATTCATAATATACTTCCATCTCCAAATCATATCAACAGGTTCAGCCCAAGATTGATCTGGCTTTCTTGAAACAGATTTACACTTACACTCTCCAATCAAAGCTTCATAATCTTTTAATTGTTTCGGAGCTTCTGGATTGTATTTTCCAAACGGATTCTTTTTATTTGGTTCAAACTCATATTGTGCATACAAGCTTTGAGTTCCTATTAAAAATAGTACTACTAAAAGTTTTTTCATCTGATGTGATTTTACTTCAAATGAATAAAAAAACCGGTGTTTTAAAAATTACTTTGCAGTGAAATGACTTGTTTTTGCAGTAAACTAAGAATTATGCTGTAAAAATAGCTTTACTGCTTTTATATTGGCTTTTGACACCGGAACTTCTGCATCATTACTAATAACAAGACAAGAAGTATTGTCTGCATTTTTTAGCTCTTTTACTTTTCTCATATTCACAATTCCTTTTCTATGAACTCTCATGAAATAAGTGGGTAACTTATTCTCTAAAGATTTTAAACTACTTCTCATGGTATAAGAAGGCTTGTCTTCTGCATGAACTACTACACAATAGTCATCGGCTTCAATCCAATTGATTTCAGAAATAGGAATAATTTTTAATTTATTCCCAATTTTTATACTCAAAACCTGATCCTCATCAACATTTGAGTTCTTAAGCAATTGATATTCTTTTTGATGATTCTCTTTGATATCTATAAGTTCTTGTACTGTTACCTGTAATGTTTCATTTTTAAAATAAAAGAATAAGATTACAGTAAAAGCTATATATCCTAAAGTATACATAGGTGATTTCTGAAAAAGAAAAAACACTACATAATCAGAGAAAAAACTATGCAGAGTAACTTCCACAGCATTTGATGCTTGGATGAAAGAAATAACAAATACATTAAGGATAACTAATAAAATAATTAATAGAAAATGTTTTGTTACTAAGCTAAAACTAATAGACTTTTCTTTGTCTTTTGCCACAAAAAAAGGGAGCAAAAATGCTATTAACAACCAAATAATCCATCTAAAAAACTGGTTTTTAAGCACGTCAAAGAACTCAACATTTTTAGCTAATTGAAAGCGTTCTATATAGAATATTTGTTGGTAGGTTTGAAATGCAATAATAAAAATGAGGACAAAGAGAATTACAGCTCCAATGCGATAATATTTTTGCACTCTCTCTAACATGGTTGATTATTAAAGTTGATAGGCAGTTAAAATAATAGAAATTCAGCTATATAAATATTTATGATCAGGTGTTTAGCAAAAATTTAACGCAATATTACTTTTTTAACTTCATAACTTCGCCTAATAAGGCTGGTAAACCGTTAGGTTGAATACGATCGTTATTCCAATGACTTAAAATACAGCTTACATATTTATTGCGGATCTTTTCAGCAACATAATAAACTATCAAATTTTTAGCTCCTGATTGTAAATTGAGTAGGAACGAATTGATTCCTTTTACATCGTAAACTACTTTTAATGCTTTTGTTGTAACT
The DNA here is from genome assembly GCF_040151415.1 of Pseudotenacibaculum sp. MALMAid0570. NCBI lineage: Bacteria > Pseudomonadati > Bacteroidota > Flavobacteriia > Flavobacteriales > Flavobacteriaceae > Pseudotenacibaculum > Pseudotenacibaculum sp. MALMAid0570. The sequence continues at coordinate 67,636 of NZ_JBDKWF010000042.1, read as the reverse complement.
CCTTCAAATTGAATGTTAATAGAATCTCTAGAAACTACTTTTAATTTTCTTTGATGCGTACTTATAGCTTCTCTTATTTGATTAAACTTTCTTGCATCTTCAAGAGTACCGTGAATTGTCCAATCCATTTGGCCATTATAAGAACATTGCACATTTCGAACTCCCATCCATCTACAAGCTGGACCTAATTTGATATATCTACCAGTAAATTTTATAGAGTCTATTTTACGTGCTGCATAAATTTCTTTTGAAAAATCGTTCTTTAAAAACTTCTTTATAAAGGCAGTCATAAAAGAAGATAATGGCTTTTGTAATCCCGCAAAAGTAACAACCGAAGTCCTGCCTCTATTCTCTATAAAATAGCATACATAATAACTTTTATGTTCCTTATTAATTGACGAACTTGAAGAAAAACGATAATGCTTAATATTCAAATTAGTGTCTATCTCTGGTTGTCGTTTCTTTCTTCTTATTTTATAATCTCGAAAAATAGGTTTTAACTTCTTATCAGTAAAAGGTGAGCTGTAGTCTTGTGTAGTTATGGTATACCCTCCAATATTATAAAAGATATGTGTGTCGTTTTTTATTGCTTGCAGGTCGTCAAAATTTACCTCCTCTTGGCCAAAGAATGGAGAAGAAAAAAATACTAGAACTACACTTATGATAACTCTAGTCATATGCTAGCTTTCTTCTCTATTAACAAGATCAATTGAAAACGCAGGTAAACAAATAGCTAAGTATTCGCATTCAACATCAAACGGGTTGGAATATTGAACACGAGTATTTTTATCTATTTTAATAGACTCTCCTGCTACAAGAGTAACAAGTTCTCCTTCTATATTGAATTGTTTTTTTCCATTGATGATATAGGTATATTCATCAAATTCTGGAGTTTGAAATGGCTCACTCCATCCTGGTGGAGCAATCATGTGGGCTATACTTATTTGAGAATTACCATCGGTAGCATTTCCAAAATGCTCTTCAATTAACTTTCCATCATTGGTTGGAACAACAAATGGAGTTTTCTGAATGGTATATTTCTTAGACATTAATTAAACCAAATGGTAAAGGATTTCATTTTTGCTAAATCAGGAATCTGCTCTTTAGTAACTTGCTGATTACTAAATGCTTTTAATCCTAATTCTTCTTTATCTATTGATATGGTTGCATTCAATTCATCAATAAATAAAGTAGCAGAAGCAAGTGTAGATTCTATCTTATCTATATTATTATTCATGTTTACTTCAGCAAAAGTAGAATTCAGATTTAATCCTTTTTCGGTCTTAAACCTTTTGTCGAAAATTTGTACACTTTTAATTGTAGAAGTAGAATCTAATTGTTCTTTTGGTACAATAGTTAACAGGTGTTTCCCTCCTTTTTCATAGACCAAGTATTCATCATCATCTTGAAAGAATCTATCTCCTAACGAACCTTCACTCAGGTTCTTAACAATAGAATCATTTTTAAAGATATGGTTTAAATCTTGTACCGTTGTTTTGGTTGTTAAGAGTCCAACTTGACCTTTTTTAATTTGAAACTTTTTACTGTTGTCACAACTAAAAAACAACGCCAATGATATTACAAAAACTAAGAATACGTTTTTTCTCATCATTCTTTTCCTTGGTTAATCGTTAATTAAAACGATTGAATTGATAAAATGTTATCTAAAGCAATAAATATAATGTAAAGATATAAAAAGAATCAAATTAACCTATGTTAATTATTCACTATCTATCGATCCATTTTTTAAAATCTTTTACTCTTTCTCTACTCACAATAATTTCGGTTTCTTTATAGGTATGTAAGATGAGTTTTAACCTACTATTTGTGTAAGAAATAATATCTTTAATTGCATTAATATGAACAACAAAAGTTCTATTTACTCTAAAAAAATGCTCAGGATCTAATTGATCTTGCCAATTTTCTAACGAGCCATCAATTAAGTAATTTCTATTTGCTTTTGTATGAATATAAGTGGCTTTATTTTCACTGTAAAAACATTCTATTTCATCTACATGAATAATCTTTAAATGCTGCCCAATTTTTATTGTGAACCTCTTCTTGTACTTTCTATCAATAGGATTGATAAGCAATCGTCTTATATCATCAATATTTACCTGTAAATTTGATTCTTTAGGTTGTTGATTTTTGTATTTATCTACAGCAACTTTTAGTTCATCTTCATCAATAGGCTTTAATAGATAATCTATACTATTTAATTTAAAAGCTTTTAATGCGTATTCATCATAGGCTGTTGTAAAAATTATAGCGCTACTAACCGGAATTTCTTCAAAAATTTCAAAAGACAATCCATCAGATAATTGAATATCTAAAAAGATAAGGTCTGGATGTTTGTTTGCCTGAAACCAGTTTAACGATTCTTCTACCGAATGGAGCATTGTTTTTACCTCTATCCCTAACTCATTAAGCATTCTAGAAAGTCTTCTAGCTGCAGGTTTTTCGTCTTCAATGATGATAACATTCATTATATTCTGATTTATTTTTCGTCCATGTATTCTTTAATCTTCTTCTCTTCCCAATCTTTATTCATGAATAAAAGATTGGCGCCAAAAACATTATAGGTATGAAAAGCTATTCCGATTCCCCACCATAGCCAAAGAGAATAATTATCAAAATCAAACAGAGCTTCTTCTAACCCTTCACTGCCATTATTAGCATCACTGATAATTTTAAAAACCGAAATAATTGTATTGATAACTATATATACTGTAAGGTGCCAATAAAATCCTTTTAATTTTTCTACACGTTTTTTAGCACGTAGATATTTTCTATTCATTTGTTCGTTATCTGTATTCATCATTTATTTTTTTAAAATTTTCCTGCTTACTTCATCATCTTTATCCATTAGTTCCTTGATCTTTTTTTCTTCCCAAGATTTTCCGAAAAAACTCTTAAAACCAAAAACACCTAACCAATGAAAAAACAATCCTATTCCCCAAAACAGCCAAGTTGAATACGTTCCAAAATGAGTTAATGCTTCTCCCAGGCTTCTATCTTCATCATTACTTAAGCCATAAACAATGATTCCGCTAATAAATATGTTTACAACAATGTATACTGATAAGTGAGAGTAAAATCCCTTAATATCTTTAATTCTTTTTTTTGCTTTTAAATATTGTTGTTCTTTGATGTAATTCTGTTCCATTTTAATTTGATTTAAAATTACTCTGCTCATTCATAAGTTCTTTAATTTTTTTGTCTTCCCATTGTCTTATTCTTTTATTGTTAAGTCCAAAAACACCTAACCAATGAAAGAATGTTGCCAATGCAATTCCTACTACTGCAAACCAAAACCAATGAAAGCCTGGTGAAAATACTAAGTTAACAGCTACTATGATAGGAATAGAAACTAAGTTGACAATTAAATGAACATAAAAAGCTTTGATTTCTTTTATTCTTTTTTTAGCATTTAAATAATGTTCTTCTTGGATGTAATTCTCTTTTTCCATTATTATTTTCTTTCTCTATCTTCTTCCTTCATAATCTCTCTAATCTTCTTTTCTTCCCAATCTTTCCCTAGAACGTTTTTAAACCCAAAAACACCTAACCAATGAAAGAAAACTCCTAAAATCATCCCAATAGCAGCAAACCAAAACCAATGAAATTGAGGTACAAATTTTAGATTAATAAACACTAAGAAAGGAATAATTAATATTGTTACTACTATGTGCGTATAAAATCCTTTAATTTCTTCTACTCTTTTTCGAGCTTTTATAAATTTTTGTTCTTCTGTATAATCTCTTTCCATAATTATTGAAATCTTGATTTATTTTGATCGTCCATAAGTTCTTTAATCTTTCTTTCTTCCCAATTCTTTCCTAAGAATACGTTGTAGTTATTCGCTTCTAGCCAATGGAAGATAACTCCTATTCCCCATCCTACTAAAGGAAACCAAAACCAATGGAAATGTGGTGAAAAATAAAGGTTGATAAAAATCAAAAACGGAATAATAATCACATAGGATGCTAAGTTTTGATAAAACTCCTTTAATTTTTCTACACGCTCAACAGCGCGTACATATTTGCTGTTTTCTAAATCTTCTGAATACATAATATTGTTAATTTGTGTAAGGAGAGGTAAACTCACCTTAAATGTTTTGTTATCGTTTTCTATAACCACTCTTTTTTTAGTGATTAGTCCATATCTGTCTGCAATATTTCTCAATCCGACCTTTGTACTCTTTCCTATAGCTTCTTTAGGGTTTATGTTGTTTTCAATAACCAAATAACCATCTTGTTCATACATCTTTATTTTTAATGGTTTTAAAGACGATACTACGTTGTGTTTTACTGCATTTTCTAATAACAACTGTAATGATAGTGGAACAATCTTTAATTCTCCATTACTAACATTTGAAGGAATTTCAAATTGAACAGCATCTTCAAAACGCATTCCTAACAATTCCATATAAGTTTTTGCAAACTTTAATTCTTCTGTTAGAGGAATTAAATCCTTATTTCTTTGCTCTAAAACGTATCGGTATACTTTTGATAACTTGGTTGTAAACTTTTCTGCTTGGTAAGGGTTCTCCCCTATCAAGGATGTTAATACATTAAGGCTATTAAACAAGAAATGTGGATCTATCTGACTTTTTAAAGATTCAAACTTTGCTGTTTCTGTTTTGGCTACAATCTCTTGTCTAGTAGATTTTTGCGTCATAGCAGCTTTCCAATTCTGCATAAACCCTTGTGCATGGAAAAATGTAGAGACTCCCAAAGACAAGATGATATAAAACAAATGAACCCAAAAATTATTTCCTTTAAAAAAATTAGCTGGTTCATCACCTCCCCAAACAATAATCATTAGATAATTGATTGCCAAGACTAAAGGAACAGTGTAAAGTACTGTAGCTATAATTCCTGCAGTTACTCGTTGATTGGTTTGAGTAATCCAATCCCATTTAGAGCTTAAATAATTATTAATAAAACCATTTCCAAATCCCATTCCGAATGAAAAAAGCCCTGAGATTACAAACGATTTCCAAATAGCTTCAAAAGAGAAATTTGGTAGCGGAAGTAAAACTCCAAAAAGAAAGGTAAATACTAAGGTAATTTGTAAACATAATACAAGTCCTTTTCTAATATTTCTAATAGTGAAAACTTCTCTAATTTCTCTTTGCTGGTTCATTTTGTCAGTTTCTTTTGTTCTTGGTTATAAATTTAACTAAAGTTCTCTAACCTAAAACTTAATTTCTAAGGTTACCTCTTTATCAGATACAGTAAACTTTGCATCGTCATATTGTGGAGGCCCAAAACTCATTACATTATTTGACGCTCCGTAGTCTTCCATTGGCATTCCATTTTCTTGGAAATCCATTTTGTCATTATCGTTTTTATCGTGGAAGCAAATAATTGCATATTCTCCTGGTTCTACACCTTCAAATACAACAGTACTTTTTCCATCTACGATCTTTGCATTTTTTGATTGCAAAGGCACTTTCATAAAACTGTCTTTATTGTAAAGAGCAAATGCTACTTTCCCATCGTTGCTTGTTACGTTTACTACTGTCGCTGTAACTTTTTGTTTCTTGTTTGACATTAATCCTCCTGTAAGGATTGTAGTCGCTATTAAAATAGTTGCTAAAATTTTCATTTTTTTTGTTTTTAATGATTAATTACACTGCAAATGTGCAATACATGACTTCTTTTAAAAACAAATAATTACCGAGTTGTCTTTTTTTAAGGATGAATTGTAGTTCCTAAAAAATTCTTTTAAATAAGGCCTTTACAAATCGGAATGGAGACATTGTTAAGAAAATTGATATATCTTCAGTAATGCTAGTTCTTTCATCTAAGAATTTAAATATCTTTTGGATTGAATTTCTTTTGAATAGTTTTGAAAATATCTTAGATCCCAAGTGATTCTCTTTAGAAAGCACATCAAGCAATAGTAAATCATACCACCAAAATCTAGTTTTTTTTCTAAACTCTCTAAAGCTTTTACCTGTCTTTATAAATTCAATCAATTCGCTTGTATTCTTATTAATATTCATAAAAGTAAATCCTGTACTCGCTTTAGACCAACCTCCTGCAGTTCCTATATTCAATACATTTTTAGAGTTATGCTTCCAAAATCGATAAGATGTCATAGGTATTATCCCTTTCTCTTTTTCTACAATTGTATATTTTGTTATCGATTTTTGTTTCAAATACCTCTCGATTTCTTTTTCATACTCTGAAGTTTCTAATAGATTGTTAGAAAACAAGGTGTATTCAAAAAGTGCTTTTCTAGGAGACATTGGCAGCACATACATGAATCTTGTATTGTCTCTTTGCTGAACAGCAAAATCCATAAAAGTAGCCGCTGTATCATCAAACATATCACTTTCTGTTTCTATGAACCATCCTACAAAATGTTGTTCTAAAGCTGGATACTTTAGTTGTTGTTTGTACATTTTTCCAAATAAAATACTATTGAAAAGTTTGGATGCGTGATATTCTGTTTTCTTCGTTAATACTGATGCGCTATGAGATTTGTGACTTATATTTATAATAGTGTCTTCAATAAAACTAATATTCTCTTTAGATTCTATAACTTCCCATAATTGCTTATAAAATTTTTCGCTTCTAATAGTTTTATACGAATACGGAGAAAGTGATATTTTTTTAGAAAAGTTATCGCTATTAAAAAGAATATGGTTCCAAGATTTACAAACAACATCGTCCCATTCTCCTTTACCTTGTTCCCAAAAACTCCAGGTTCTATCGTTTGTGCTTTTCTTTTCTTTATCAATGATGAGAATACTTTTGGAGTCGAAAAAAGAATCATTAGCCATCCTATAGGCTAACATCAATCCAGAAGCACCGCTTCCAGTAATTATGTAGTCGTATTCTTTCATTAATTAGACCAAAAAGGTAAGAAAGAAAATTGTAAAAAAAGAAAGATTTTTTCTTTGATGTTTTTATTGATAAGATTACGTGTTAAGTAACAAGATCTTATCTTCTATAAGTTTGAAAATATTTAAAAGGAACATATAGCATTCCGAAACACTCGCCATGATGTTTTCCTAACTTTTTATGGTGTATTTTATGTGCTTTACGCAATCCCAACAAGTAACGATTCTTTGTATGCTTAAACCATTTAAAACGCTGATGAATAAGCACATCATGCACAAGAAAATAAGCAATACCATAAAATAGAATACCTAATCCTATAAAGAAAAGATAGTTGAGTTCTGGTCTAATACCAAAGTAGAAAAGCAAAATGCTAGGTACCGCAAAAACGACAAAAAAGAGATCATTCTTTTCAAAGGGAGTCTGATATCTCGGTTGATGATGATCTTCATGCAAATACCATAAAAAACCATGCATTACAAACTTATGGGTACACCAAGTGACTCCTTCCATGATTAAAAACGTAGCAATTGTGATTAAAGTAAAAATCATTAAATCATGTTTAATTTATATTTTACATAGCTTCTGGCTAGCAAATTTATCTTCATTGGATCTGAAATACGCACTCTTGTTTGAATAATTTTAGAAGAAGGTACTTTCTTTAGTTTCTTTAATAATCTTCTATAATATCTGTAAGCCATATAAACACCAAACTTTGCTTCTACGGGCAACTTTAAAATCCCATGATTAAAAGCAAAATTAAAATCTTCTTCTATTTCTAGAATAATTTTTTGTTTTGAATTGCTATCTAGTGATGTTAAATCTACATTGGGAAAATAAGAACGGTTTAACAACTCATAATCATCCTTTAAATCACGTAAAAAATTTACTTTTTGAAAAGCTGAACCTAATCTCATAGCAGCATCTTTTAATTCGTTGTATCTCTCATCATTTCCATCAACGAAAACTTTTAGACACATTAAACCAACTACATCTGCAGATCCATAAATATAATCTTCATACTCTTCTTTTGTAGTGTATACAGATTTTGACAAATCTGCTCTCATACTTTTTAAAAATGCCTGAACCATATCATCAGTAATATTGTACTGTTTTACGGTTTTCTGAAAAGAATTTAAAATAGGATTTAAACTAATTCCTGTTTTATAAGCTTTGTAATAATCGTTCTCGAAGTCCAACAGCAATTGTTCTTTATCATAATCATGAAAAGTATCTACAATTTCGTCTGCAAAACGAACAAATCCATATATATTATAGATGGCTGCACGGATTTTAGGAGATAACATTTTTACTGCTAATGAAAATGAAGTGCTGTACTTTTTTGTTACTAATCTGCTAGTTTCAAAGCTAACTTGGTCAAATAGATGTTTCATTTTTATGATCTTGTTTTTTTAATTAGCTCAGATGCTATCTTCCCTGATATTAAGGATGGTGGTACACCTGGACCTGGAACGGTTAGTTGACCTGTGAAATACAAATTTTCAACTTTCTTACTCTTAATTTTTGGTCTGAGAAAGGCAGTTTGCATCAATGTATTTGCCATGCCATATGCGTTTCCTTTGTATGAGTTATAATCTTTAACAAAATCATTCACACAAAATGACTCTTTAAAGATAACGTTTTTTTTGACGTCTTGTTCTGTTAATTTCTCTAACCTATTGATAATCAAATCAAAATATTGATTCCTCAAGTCTTCATTGTCTTCTATACCAGGTGCAAGAGGTATTAAAAATATACCTGCCTCTTTTCCTTCAGGAGCAAATTTTTCATCGGTAATACTAGGAAAGCTAGCATAAAAAAGAGGTTTTTCAGGCCATGACGGATCGTCATAGATTGTTCTGGCGTGTTCATCAAAATCGGTATCAAAAAATAGAGTGTGATGTTCTACATTTTCTATTTTCTTATCGAACCCTACATAAAATAGTAGAGATGATGGAGCAAATATTTTCTTATTCCAATAAGATTCAGAATATTGTCGGTATTTAGAATCTAATAAAGTCTCTGAGTGATGATAATCTGCTCCACTAAGAATTAAATCAGAACTAATTTTTTCTCCATTTACCTTTAGTCCGGATACTTTTCCATCAGTTACGTTAATTTTTTCAACATTGGCACCGGTAACAAAAGAGACTCCCAGTTCTTCAGCTAATTTTTTCATACCTAGCACCACACTATACATCCCTCCTTTAGGATGCCAAGTTCCTAAGCCAAAATCAGCATAGTTCATAAAGTTGTAAAAAGCAGGAGTATTGCTTGGTTTTGCTCCTAAAAACAGAACAGGGAATTCTAATATTTGTATCAGTTTTTTGTTTTTAATCTTTCTACGAACCTCTCTTCTGATAGTTGAAAAAAATTGAGAGACTCTTTTTACAGTGGTTGTACTGACCAATTCTAAAGGACTAACTCCAGGCTTGTAAACTAAATCTTTTATAGCTGTATCATAATTGTCTTTAGCAGATTTTAAAAATTTCTTTAAATGTTTTGAACTCCCAGGCTCTTCAGTTTCAAAAACTCTATAAATGTTTTCGATCTCACCAGAAATTGTGATAGAATCATTCTTACCAAAATAGACTTTATAGCCTGGATCTAACTTTTCTAGTTCATAATAATCTGAAGGTTTTTTGCCAAAATCACCAAAAAATCGTTCAAAAACATCAGGCATCCAATACCAAGTAGGGCCAATATCAAAAATAAATCCTTCAATTGAGAGTCTTCTTGCCCTTCCACCTACTGTATCATTCTTCTCATATATCGTAACATCATAGCCTTGTTTAGCTAAATAACAGGACGCTGAAAGAGCTGAAAAGCCCGATCCAATAATATGGATTGATTTATTCATAAATTAAATTGTTTAACAAATATAATAATAAGTTAAACAAAAATTAAATTCAAAAAAAAATTATAATTCTTTTAACAAATTACTAACTGAGTGGTAAAGGGTAATATTAGATTGAAAATCTAAGTTCTCAACATCAACAACCTTTCTTCCAATAGCGATAAGTGAGTGCTTTGAGTTCTTTAAAAGATCATCTATTTCATAAAAATATTCGGTTATTTTATCATCATATGGCATAACCGTCATTGAAGTAATAAAACATACTTCTTGATTTCCTTCAAAGAAATAGTTCAAGTTATTTAAAGGCAGGCTTTGCCCTAAATAAATTGTTTGATTTCCTCTTAGCACCAGTTCATAATTCAAATACAGCAAACCAAGTTCATGTACTTCATTTTCTGGTAAAAAAAGCACATATATTTTGTTTGTATTAGAAATACTGTACTCTAACTTTTCTGTATTAATTTGAATTTTTTGTGCTATTAAATTAGAAATAAAGTGTTCATGTGCAGGCAACAAAGTCTCTGTTTGCCATAACAAACCGATGTGTTCTAAAAATGGCATGAACACATCCTTGAAAATTTCTCTAAATGTTTTTTTGTGCAGTAATTTATTGTAAGTATTATTAAACAGTACTTTATCAAACTGAAACATTGAAAGTTTAAAAGAATTGATAGCTTCATCATTAACTGCAACTTTAAAAGCTAATTCTCTTGCGTTAAGAACAATGTCTTCTTCAGACATTTGAGCTATTTTTGATATCTTAATATTGCTTCTATTTAACAAAACAATATTTAATAACTTTTGAAGATTTTCATTAGAGTAATAACGGATGTTGGTATCAGTTCTTCTAGGCTGAAGAAGGTTGTAACGTTTTTCCCAAATACGTATCGTATGAGCCTTAACTCCTGAAATATTTTCAAGGTCTTTAATCGTAAAATCTTTCTTAATACTGTTCAATCTTCATTCTGTTATCTTAAACAAAGATAAGTCTTTTATTTAAAATAGAAGTTTTCAGATAATTATTGTAACATTTTTATCAAATTGCATACTTATTATCAAATTAATTAACTCAAGAGTGCAAACCAAACTAGAACATAATTTCTTAACAGATTTTGAAGCAAATCAAAATATTGTTCATAAGGTTTGTAGAATCTATACGACAAATCAGGATGCTCATAACGATTTGTTTCAGGAAATAGCCATACAATTATGGAAGAACTATTCGAAATTTAGAGGTGATGCTAAGTTTAGCACTTGGATGTATAGAGTAGCTCTTAATACTGCTATTTCACTGTATCGAAAATCAACTAGAAAGATAAAAACTCAAGACATAAGTGAGTTAGCTTTTAAAATTAAATCTAGTGAATATGATGATACTGAAGAGTTACAGTTAAAAGCATTATATGGTGCAATAAGAACATTAAACGATATTGACAAAGCTCTTATTTTCTTGTATTTAGAAGATAAACCTTATAGAGAAATTGCAGAAACATTAGGTATTACTGAAGTGAATGCGAGAGTGAAAATGAATAGAGCAAAAGACAAATTGAAAAAAATATTAAACCCATAAAAGAATAATTATATGGATTTAGCAAAATATAAGAAGGCTTGGGAAAATCAACCTGAAGATCAACATAAAATCTCAGCTATTGAGATTTATAAGATGACGCAAACCAAATCTACTTCGATAGCCAAATGGATATTTATCATAGGGCTTCTTGAATTTACTTTGTGGATTATTTTAAGTAGTATTTTCTCTCACCTCGATGCTGTAGAAGTTTATGAAAAGTTAGGGCTGATGAAATACATCAATTTTGCATACTATTTTAATTATGTTGTTGTTGTATTGTTTCTTATCATCTTTTATAGAAACTATTCCTCTGTCTCTACTATTGAAGACACTAAAACCTTAATGCGTAGAATTATAAAAGTTAGGAAAACCGTTAAATTTTATGTGTATTATAATATTATAGTAACTACACTTATGATGATTATTGTAAATATCATTATTATCAATACACCTGGAGCAATTGAAGAAATATTCTCTAGTGAAAACATAAGTATGGAACCTGATAAACTTTTATCAGTATATATATTATCACAAACTATTGCTTTTGTAGTTGTAATTCTATTTTTACTATTATTTTACTACTTACTTTACGGAATTCTTCTAAAAAAATTGAAGAGAAACTACAAAGAACTTACTAAACTTGAAGAAGTAAATTAAAATAAAAAGCCTCCATTTTTGGAGGCTTTTTATTTTAAAATGATTTCAATTCATTAATCAGTTTATCTAGCATTTGGTCGGTAAAATCTAAATGAGTGACAATTCTAATCTTTCCATCACCCATAGGGGTTAATAAAATTTCTTTATCAGCCATTTTAGCAATAAACTTATCTGCATCCATATCATCCTGTACATAAAAAATTAAAATATTAGTTTCTACAGGTTCAACTCTCTTTACATAGGAAAGAGAATGTAAAACACTTTCTATCTGTTTTGCTTTTTTATGATCTTCAGCCAATCTTTCTACATTGTGTTCTAGGGCATATAACCCAGCTGCAGCTAAAAAACCAACTTGACGCATTGCTCCTCCAAACAACTTACGAATACGCAATGCTTTAGCAATATGTTCTTGACTTCCTAACAAAACTGATCCGATTGGAGCTCCTAATCCTTTAGAAAGACAAATAGAAATAGTATCAAATAAATTTCCATATTGCTTAGGAGTTTCGTTTTTGGCAACTAAAGCATTAAAGAGTCTCGCTCCATCTAAATGATAGCTTAAATTATTAGTTTCACAAACTTGCTTAATTTTTTCAAGCTCATTGAAGTCCCAACAAGCACCTCCTCCTTTGTTTGTTGTATTCTCTATACAAACTAATCTAGAAAAAGGAACATGAATATCTGCTCTTCCGGCAGCAGCTACTTCTAACTGTTCAGCAGTAAACATTCCACGATTACCATCAATTAGTTTACAAGTCACACCTGAGTTAAATGCAGCTCCTCCTCCTTCATATTGATAAACATGTGCCCATTTGTCGCAAAAAATTTTATCTCCAGGTTGCGTATGTAATTTGATAGCTGTTTGATTTGCCATTGTTCCAGAGGGGAAAAACAACGCATCTTCCATTCCAAATAGTTTTGCTACTTCTTTTTGCAAGAGATCAACTGTAGGATCATTTTTAAAAACATCATCTCCAACTTTAGCCTTCATCATACTATCTAACATTCCAGCTGTTGGTCTAGTTACTGTATCGCTTATTAAATCTACAATCATATATATCTTAAAAATTTTATTTCAGCTTTAATTTTTTCAATTATCAATCCATACCAATAGGAGATCCATCTGGGATCTTAGGAGAACTTAATTTTTTATATTTCTCAGGATAATTGATAAAATTATGTATCAACGATAGTATTTCCTGTTGATACATTTTCTGAACACCTTTCTCTTTCGAATTTCTATAATATTCTTGTATTTCTCTTATTTTGGCATTAGCAATTGCATTAACTTGTTTATAAGTTGAATTACTTGTTGCTAAAGCAAATAAATGATTTACAACTTGAGTACTGATTACATTCTGTAACTCCTGATTATAAGAATCTTTATGTTTTCTTTTGATTGTTGATTTAATTAGTTCATCTATCAATTCGTTGAGACCTAATTGACTTTTATCTAAACTTTGATGTTGAACTAACCTAGTTGCTCTTTCAGGATGTAATAAAAATTTCATGGTCATATTCGAGGCGGTTTCCACAGCTCCAAAAGGGTCAAAAGCTACACCTGCTTTACTTTTAAACGACTCTCTTGTTCTGCCATATCCCATAGTTCTTGGAGGAAATAACGATAATAATCTTTTAGGAATAGCAATTTCATTAACATCTAACGTTTTTAAAATAGTAGACAATACTTTTCTTTCTGTTTTTCCATCTACTCTTTTTACGATTGTACTCCCATCGCCTTTTATAGCATATGTATAATCCAAACCTCCAATCACTTTTGCAGCTGCTTCAGTTTGATAGCGATGAAAGAAATATAATGGCACAAAAACATCTTCTAAAACAGAATAAGGTTGATTTGTTTTGATATTATCTTTAGAAAAATTCTTGATGGCAAGCTTCCTTATGGCTAAAACATTCTCTAATTCTGTACTTGCATCTGCTCCATTATCCCAAAGATGTGCATAAGCATGAGCACTACCAGCAGGTCTAGCATCTTGATCAGAAATAAATCGAGCTCCATTTTTAAAAGCATCATCTAACAACTCTCTCAATTTATTTTCTTCATTTTGAGGGAATTCTGAATAAGAATATGCAACAGCTACCTTATCCCAATCTCCTATTTTAGTATCATATGCATTCGAGAAATCTATTTTCCCATTTTTAATCGTTAGTGTAGGATGCGGATAATCCATTACAGAAGCTCTTCCTTTAGAACTGGCTGCAAAATTGTGAGCTAAACCAATTGTATGGCCTACTTCATGAGCAGATAATTGACGAATTCTAGCCAAAGCCATTTGCAGTGCAAAATCATCATCCTTATCATTATTTTTATAAGGCGCTTGTAGAGCTTGCGCAATTAAAAAATCTTGTCGTATTCTCAACGAGCCTAAGCTTACATGACCTTTGATAATCTCCCCTGTTCTAGGATCAGAAACTGAACCTCCGTAGCTCCAACCTCTAGTAGATCTATGTACCCATTGAATTACATTATATCTCACATCCAAAGGATCTGCTCCTTCAGGTAACATTTTAACTTGAAAAGCATTTTTGTATCCCGCAGCTTCAAAAGCTTGATTCCACCATCTAGCACCATCTAACAAAGCAGAACGAACTGGCTCTGGTGTTCCTCTATCTAAATAGTAAACAATTGGCTCCTTAGCTTCACTAACAGCTGCATTAGGATTCTTTTTTTCTAACCTATGACGGTAGATATACCTTTTTCTGATGGATTCATTAACAGGTGTAGCGTAATCTAGGTAGGACATAGAAAATGATCCTGATCGAGGGTCAAAAATTCTTGGTTTGTAGTTATCATCCGGTAATTCAACAAAAGAATGATGCTGGTGAACAGTTACTAATGATGAAGTTGGCGTAACACTTCTTATGTTGTATCCTTTAGGAGTTCCTTTAAAAGTTAACATTACATCAAACTCTACATTCTTAGGAAAAGCTTTTGTTCTTTTTAGGTGAAAAGCGCTTTTACTTATATCTAAACTGTAGCTACCTTGACCAGAACCAGATAATCTAGCTTTCACACCGTGAGCATCTCTCATAAAAAATGACGTCGCATCAACTAAATATTTTTTCCCTTCTGTTTTCTCTATTTTGAATCCATGTAAGACTGACTTTGCAAAAGCTTCTTTAACAGATTGTCTTTCTTCTACATTATCGGTAATTGCCCTATAATCTAAGTTAGGTTGTATTAGCAATAATTTGTTTCCTGCTTTTTGAAACTTAACAACTCTCTCTCCTCCTAACTGACCTCTATCTAGACCAATATCATTAGACCCTACTCCTTCCGAAAGTGAGTTTACATATAAAAATTCTTGCTCTAGTTTTTCAATTTCTAAGAATATTTTATCCTTACTTTCATCGTAATAGAAAGTAAAATACCCTTCGAATTTTTGAATATTTTTATTGTCTTTGAAAAATTGCGCATATCCTTGTGTGAAAAAGCATGCAAAGAGAATTACTGTAAATATTTTTTTCATTTTAGTTTGTTTGAAGAAAGGTAAATTTAAAGATATTTAGCGAAACTAATTTTCTTTCTTCTTTTTCTTGTAAAAAATTCACAAATACTACTCTCCTGTTTAAAACAATAATTCAGAATATTTGAAAGTCAGATTAGATCATAAAGACTTTCTCATTTTTTCGATTATTTTTGCTGAACTTATGGTTACACAAGAACAGCTTAAAGATATTTCAACAAGAGTATCTAAACTCAAAGACTATTTAGAGATTGAAAAAAAATTGATTGAGATTTCTAATGAAGAAGAAAAAACTGCTGATCCTACTTTTTGGAATAATCCTAAAGAAGCTGAAGTTTTGATGAAATCGCTTCGTTTCAAAAAAAAGTGGGTTCAAGACTATAACAAAGCTGTTACTTTAGACGAAGACCTTCAAGTTTTATATGATTTTTATAAAGAAGGAGAAGTTGAAGAATCAGAAATAACAAATCAATACGAAAAAACACAATCTTTTATTGAAGATATCGAATTTAAGAACATGCTCTCTGATGAAGGAGATAGCTTAAGTGCCGTTATTCAAATTACTGCTGGTGCTGGCGGAACAGAAAGTTGTGATTGGGCAGAGATGCTAACACGTATGTATACAATGTGGGCTGAAAAACAAGGTTTTAAAATAACTACACTAAATTATCAAGAAGGTGATGTTGCAGGAATAAAAACAGTAACTCTAGAATTTGATGGCGACTATGCTTTTGGTTGGTTAAAAGGTGAAAATGGAGTTCATAGACTGGTTCGTATTTCTCCTTTTGACAGCAATGCAAAAAGACATACTTCTTTTGCTTCAGTATATGTATATCCAGTTGCAGATGATTCAATAGAAATAGAAATCAACCCAGCCGATATTGAAATTACTACAGCTCGTTCAAGTGGTGCTGGAGGTCAGAATGTAAATAAAGTAGAAACGAAAGTACAACTAACGCACAAACCAACGGGGATACAAATTTCGTGCTCTAATTCAAGATCACAACATGATAATAGAGCTACAGCTATGCAGATGTTGAAATCTCAATTATACGAGATAGAATTACAAAAGCAACAAGCTGCTAGGGATGATATTGAAGCCGGAAAACTAAAAAATGAATGGGGCAGTCAGATTAGAAACTATGTTATGCATCCTTATAAATTGGTAAAAGATGTACGAACTGCTCATGAAACAGGGAATGTTGATGCTGTTATGGACGGAAATATCAACCCTTTTTTAAAGGCTTATTTAATGTTAAACGGACAAAAAGAATTATGATAAAAATATACCACAATCCTCGTTGTAGAAAGTCTAGAGAAGGATTACAAATCCTTCAAGAATCTGGAAAAGAGTTTGAAATAAGGGAATATCTTAAAGAAACTCCTTCAAAAGAAGAATTAAAATCAGTTATTAATTTGTTGGGAATTTCTCCGTTAGAGTTAGTTCGTAAAAATGAAGCTATTTGGAAAGAAAGCTATAAAGGCAAAGATTTATCAGAGGCAGATATTATCAATGCTATGATAGAAAATCCGAAGTTAATTGAAAGACCAATTGTAATTAATAATGAAAAGGCTGTTGTAGGTAGGCCTCCTGAAAAAATTCAACAAATACTGTAATTCTGTTTTCATTAAACTATCCTTTTTTGTTTAACATAACATTAACAATCGAACATTAAACTTCATCAGACATTTGCAGTCGAAATGAAAACTATCAATTCGAACATGAATAAAATTACGTTATTACTAGTGGTTTTTACGTTGAGTATTACGAATGCATTTGCGCAAAAACCTTCTTCCCCACAAGTAACAATTACAGGTAAAATTGTTGATGCTAAAACCAATGAACCTTTAGAATATGCAACCGTTGTTCTAAAAGATTTAAAAACCAACAAAATTGGTGGTGGAATTACAGATGAAAAAGGAAATTTCAATATAAAAACAGCTTCTGGAACTTATGAAGTGAAGTTTGAATATCTCTCTTTCAAAACGCTAACCATGTCTCAAAAACTCATCGACAAATCGATGAATTTTGGTGTTATTAAGCTACAAGAAGATGCCAACACACTTGATGAAGTGGTTATTATTGCCGAAAAAACAACAGTAGATATTCGTTTGGATAAAAAAATATATAATATTGGTAAAGACTTATCTGTAAGAGGAGGTAGTGCCAGTGATGTGTTAGGAAACGTACCTTCAGTACAAGTTGATGTTGAAGGAAATGTGAGTCTACGAGGAAATGAAAACGTTACGATACTAATTGATGGACGCCCAAGTGCCTTAGTAGGAATTAATGGTGCTGATGCGTTGAGGCAAATTCCGGCAGAAGCAATTGAAAAAGTCGAGGTTATTACTTCCCCTTCTGCAAGATATGATGCAGAAGGAACAGCAGGTATATTAAATATCATTTTACGTAAGAACAAACTAAAAGGATTCAACGGGTCCCTTCAATTTAATGTTGGAAGCCCTGAGCGTTATAGAACAGCATTCAATGGAAATTGGAGAAATAAAAAATGGAATTTTTTCACCAATACAGGATGGAGATATGGTGCCGCACCAGGAAATTCTTTTAGCGATTCCAGATTCTTTTCAGCAAGTGCTCAAAATGCTCGTGTCATAGAGGAAAGAAAATTCGGAAGGTTAGGAAGAAGTTTGTTTACAAGTTTCGGAACCGAATATTATATCAATGATAAATCTAGTATCATCGCAAATATTATAGTAAATGATGGTAATGATGACGACTTGAACACCAACGTTATCGACCGTTTTGATGGTTTAGGTAATATAAATGAATCTACTCTAAGGACAGAAGATGAAAGTGAAGATGAACAACGTATTCAGTACACTCTAGATTATGTGAATCGTTTTGATGGTAAAGGGAAGAAACTAACAATAAATGCTCAATATTCATCTGAATTAGAAGATATTAATAATAGTATTACTGAAGTAAACACCATTCTAAATGAGTTGAATGATTTAGAGCAAGTCCTTGAAAATCAAGATGAAAAAAGAGGTTTACTGCAAGTTGATTACGTACATCCTGTAGGGGGAAAAATTCAGTATGAAGGAGGTTATCGAGGTAATTATCGTGACATTTTTAACAGCTTCTTTTTAGCTGAAAGACAAGATTTTGTAAATAATGGACCACTAATTCCAGATACCGGACTTAACAACTCTTTCAATTATAAAGAATTTATTAATGCTACATACTTTCAATATGGCCAAGAATTTGGAAAAGTATCATTATTAACAGGATTACGCTACGAGCACACCTCTATTGAAATTGAACAAGAAACATCTACAACAGTTGACAAGAAATCATATGGCAAATTATTTCCAACTGTCAATTTAGGTTTTGAATTAAAAGAAGGAGAAAGTGTTACTTTAGGATATAACAGAAGAATTAGAAGGCCTAGAGGGCGTTTCTTAAATCCCTTCCCTAGCCGATCTAGTGAGAGTAATATCTTTAGTGGGAATGTAGACTTAAACCCTGTTATTTCAGATGCTTTAGATTTAGGATATCTTAAAAGGTGGAAAAAAGTAACATTAAGCACTTCTATCTATTATAACAGAAGCAACGATAATTGGGAATTTATCCAACAAGATACAGGCGATATTACTGATAATGGAGACCCAATTATCAGAAGATTCCCTATCAATCTTTCAACTCAAGAGAGAGTTGGTTATGAATTTACACTGAATTATAGACCTTTCAAATTCTGGAACATTAATAGTGATTTCAACTTATTTAGAGTAACAACTGATGGAGACTATTTAGACCCTAATACGATGGTTTCTCAAAATTTCGATTTCAAGAATACGGCTTTTAGCTTACGATTAAATCAGAAATTGTCTTTACCTGGTAAAACAGATGTACAGATAAATATGAATTACCGTGGACCTAACAGAAATGCTCAATCACGAAGAGAAGGTATTTTTAGTATGAACATTGCTGCTAGTAAAGATTTATTTAAAGAAAAAGCTTCTCTAAACCTTAATGTTAGTGATGTCTTTAACAGTCGTAAAAGAATACAAAATACATTTGTTGATGGTGTTTTTGAGCAGTATGGAGAATTTCAATGGAGACAAAGACAGGTTTCTTTAAATTTCACCTATAGATTCAATCAGAAAAAGAACCAACGTAATAGACAAAGAGGCGGAGACGACTTCGATGGCGGAGGTGAATTTGAAGGAAAACCTTAATAAATATTAAAAAAAGACTCACTAGTAAGTGAGTCTTTTTTTTGTTTATTCTACGAAAAGGTATTCGCAATTTTTTCTAAAGTAAAACACCCAAATAAGTATTTTTGACGTGTTTTAAAAGAATGATTTTATGATGAAAAAGATTGCATTAGTTTTCTTTATTCTACCACTAGTTCTAACGGCTCAAATCAATGAAAGGGATACATTACGATTAAAAGCTGATCTTTCTTTAACTGGTTTTTGGCAAGGAGGAAATGTAGAAACTTTAATTTTTAGAGCTAAATCCGGTTTGAGTTTTCAACCATGGAAAAAATGGGTCTTCAAAACACAAAATTCTTATGTCTTTCAAGAATTTGGAAAAGAGAAAGCAGATGAAGATTTCTTGAGTCTCAATTTTCTATACATCAACCCTGAACGAAAGTTTTATCCACTAATATTAGGTTTTGCTAGCACAAATTTTAGAAGAGAAATTGATATTCGTTATTTATTTGGAGGAGGTTTTAGCTATCAAATTTTTACTAAAAATAAAGATTGGTTGAAAATGTCTTTAACTGGAGAATATGAGCAAACCAACTTCAAGCGTGCTAATTTTAATTTAGTTGAATACAACACTAGTAAATCTATCAATACATTTAGAAGTACGTTATGGATGAATGGCAGATATTATATCTTCAAAAATAAAATGATTCTTACTCATGAAATGTTTTTTCAACCTTCATTAGAAGACAGCGACAATTTTCGTTGGCGTGCTGATGTAGCTTTAGAATTGCCAGTTTGGAAATTCTTAAATTTTAAAATCAACTATTTACGCACTTATGAAAGCATTGTCATTACTGGACAGAAACAAGAAGATGAGTTTTTAACTTTTGGTTTAACATTAAAAAACTATTAGAAAGAATATGTGTAATCATAAAAAAAGGCTCGCAAAATTGCGAGCCTTTTTTTATGATATATTCTATTTAACTACTTACTAGCAGCTTTTTTTGCTTCTTTCTTTAATTTGATGTTCTCCCAAATAGTACCTCCAATCCAGTAAGGAACTACAAATGCTAGTAAAAATATCAACAACCAGAAACCAGCTGTAAAGATAAACATGAATAATACTAAACCTGAAAATTGAGAAAAATCTAACATCTTTATGTTGTTTAAAATAATCTCTGCAAAAATAATAGTTATTTTCAATAAGAACTAGAAATTTAGAAAATATTTCAACAGGAAAATACTGGTAATTGTTGATAACTGATTGTGGAGGATTTCGTAATTTTGCAACATCAAATTTTAAGTACAAATCATGAAGTATCGTATAGAAAAAGACACGATGGGCGAAGTGCAAGTTCCAGCAGATAAATACTGGGGAGCACAAACTGAAAGATCTAGAAACAATTTCAAAATCGGGCCAGCGGCTTCTATGCCTTTGGAAGTAGTTTACGGTTTTGCTTATTTAAAAAAAGCTGCTGCTTATACAAATGAAGAATTAGGTGTTTTAGCTACCGAGAAACGTGATTTAATTGCTCAAGTTTGTGATGAAATTTTAGAAGGAAAGCACGATGATCAATTTCCATTAGTGATCTGGCAAACAGGTTCAGGAACGCAGTCTAACATGAATGTAAATGAGGTAATTGCTAATAGAGCTCACGAAATAGCTGGAAAAGTAATTGGTGAAGGAGAGAAGACTATTCAACCAAATGACGATGTAAACAAATCTCAATCTTCAAACGACACTTTCCCTACTGGAATGCATATCGCTGCTTATAAAAAAGTAGTAGAAATAACTATTCCAGGTGTAGAACAATTACGAAATACATTAGATGAAAAAGCAAAAGCTTTTAGTGATGTTGTAAAAATTGGACGTACGCACCTAATGGATGCAACTCCTTTAACATTAGGACAAGAATTTTCTGGTTATGTAGCTCAATTGGATTTTGGCTTGAAAGCGCTGAAGAATTCTTTGTCACATTTAAGTCAATTGGCTTTAGGCGGAACAGCTGTAGGTACAGGATTAAATACTCCTAAAGGATATGATGTTTTAGTTGCTAAATATATTGCTGAGTTTACAGAGTTGCCATTTGTAACTGCAGAAAACAAGTTTGAAGCTTTGGCTGCTCACGATGCCATGGTAGAAACACATGGCGCTTTAAAGCAATTAGCTGTATCATTAAATAAGATTGCTAACGATATTCGTTTGATGGCGTCTGGACCGCGTTCAGGAATTGGAGAAATCATTATTCCTGCTAACGAACCTGGGAGTTCTATCATGCCTGGAAAAGTAAATCCAACACAAGCAGAAGCTATTACAATGGTTTGCGCCCAAGTAATGGGTAATGATGTAGCAGTAACTGTAGGAGGAACTCAAGGACATTATGAATTAAATGTCTTCAAGCCTATGATGGCGGCTAACGTTTTACAATCAGCTCAGCTAATTGGTGATGCCTGTGTATCATTTGATGTGAACTGTGCTTCAGGAATTGAACCTAACCAAAAAAGAATTGATGAGTTAGTGCAAAACTCTTTAATGCTTGTTACTGCTCTAAACACTAAAATTGGATATTACAAAGCAGCAGAAATTGCCAATACAGCCCATGCTAACGGAACGACATTGAAAGAAGAAGCTGTTCGTTTAGGGTATGTAACCTCTGAACAGTATGACGAATGGGTAAAGCCAGAGGATATGACTGGAAGTTTAAAATAGACAACATAAACTCTAAAAAATAAAAAAGCTGTAAGTACTCCTTACAGCTTTTTGTTTTCATAAACTTACTCAATAAAACGGGTAGCTATTTCCCACTCTTTTATTTCTTTAGCTGTCATCCAATGCATTCCGTCTAAAGGAGCCGATTCTAAGGTATGAAAATAGAACTTAGGTCCTTTTTCTTTCCCTAAACACATTGTAAAATATTCCAATTGATATTGATGCGCTGGGTGATCTTTTGGCAACTTGTCTGCAGTAATTCCATCTCCTCCACCCCAAGAGTGAATACCTAATTGCGCTCCTTTGATGATAATTCGCTTCTTTCCCGCACAGAAAATATCTACACCTCCAGAAGAAATCTTACTGCTTGACACTACTTTGGTAGTTAGCCCTGCTTCTCTTATGATTCTTCCTGTATGCATATTTACCGCATCATTAATAGAGCCAGGAACATTTTCTAGTATCACTGTTTTTACTTCTGGATGATTTGCTATCATTTCTTTGAATTGTTTATACGATTTTGTTCCTAAGGTTCCATTCAGAAATGCTTCGCTTCCTTTTATTTCTAATGTAGTATTTCCCATTCCAATTAAAGAACCTCCGGCTTTCAAATCAAAAGTTACTTTTTTATTCTTAGAATCATTTGTCCATGAACCTTTGATGATAAACTCTTCTTTTTCTTCATTAAATTTTCCTTGCGAAGAACCATTTCCGACTATCATAGACATAATTTTCGATTCGTCTTCTGCTACATCCATCAAGTTTCCATTAAAAAGCATCACTTGAAATTGCAAGGATTTGTCATTATTCCCATCCCATTGTCCAATTTGCAATAACGTTTTTACCTTTTCTCCTTCAGTAAATAATGTAACAACTGTTATTTCTTTGGAATCTTCGTCTACTTCTGGAAAAAACAAATCAATTTCAAGTTTTTTATCATCGATTTTCATTCCGTAATTCTTAGATTCTTTAATTTGCTTATCTACTTCAGTATCTATATTTTCCTTGCTAATTCCGTCATCAAACTCTAAAAAATTGGCCCAACACTTATTTTTATACCAGTAACCCCCCTTTTTCTGACATTTTTTCTCGCTTGTTACTTTATAGATTTTTGATAGTTTTTTTATGCTTGATTGTCCAAAACAAGCCGACATTGTTGCAAGGATAAAAAAACTGATGACAATACTTTTTTTCATTTTTAATTATGGTTTTTATTAATTTTTATTTTTTTGCCTAATCCAAAATGAAAAGCGCATACCCATTCACTTCGGAATGAGGTATGCGCTTTTAGCAATATATATCTATCACCTATTTCTCCAATTTCTTCCTCATTGATGAGAAATAAGTTATTTGATAAGTTAGACTATTAAGTATGAGTTTTGTTACAACCTCTTAAAAATATTTTTCGTGAATTACTTTCAAATGATGCTTTTGATGTAAGTTTGTTAAACCAATAATATTTAATTCTAATGACAACGTTATTCATTAATATTAAGGAGCTTATTCAAGTTAGAGATTCTTCTATTCTTAAGGTTTCTGGGCAAGAAATGAAAGAATTGCCAACAATTAAAAATGCTTTTCTTTTGATTGAAGGTGAAAGAATAAAAGATTATGGCTCTATGGATAGTCTTCCAAAGATAAACGCTGATAAGACTATTGATCTTACTGGAAGAATTATGTTACCAACTTGGTGCGATAGTCATACACATTTGGTTTTTGCTGCAACAAGAGAAGGTGAGTTTGTTGACAGAATTAACGGGTTAACCTATGAAGAGATTGCTGAAAAGGGAGGCGGTATATTGAACTCTGCAAAAAAGTTGCAAGAAAAAACCGAAGAAGAACTTTATTCTGAAGCTGAACAGAGATTGCAAGATGTTTTGAAGATGGGAACAGGAGCTATTGAAATTAAATCTGGTTACGGCTTAAGCTTAGAAGGTGAAATAAAAATGTTACGTGTAATTAAAAAACTAAAAGAGAATTACACTATTCCTATTAAATCAACTTTTTTGGGAGCTCATGCTATTCCGACAGAATATAAAAACAACAGAGAAGCCTATATTGATTTAATTATCAATGAGATGATGCCTATAATTCACAAAGAAGGATTGGCAGATTATATAGATGTATTTTGCGAAAAAGGATACTATACTCCTGAAGAAACAAATCAAATTTTAAAAGCAGGGAAAAGTATAGGGCTAATTCCAAAAGTACATGTAAATCAATTTAATTCTATTGGAGGAATTTCTGTAAGTGTTAAAAATGATGCTTTATCTGTTGATCATTTGGAAGTCATGACAGAGGAAGACTTAGAAATCTTAAGCAATTCTGACACTATGCCAGTAGCTCTTCCCTCCTGTTCGTTCTTCTTAGGTATTCCTTACACGAATGGTAGGGAAATTATTAATTCAGATCTTCCTTTGGCTTTAGCAACAGATTACAATCCTGGTTCTACTCCATCAGGGAATATGAATTTTGTAGTTTCTTTAGCCTGTATTCGGATGAAATTAACCCCAGAAGAAGCTATTAATGCAGCTACAATCAATGGAGCATATGCTCTTAACTTATCTAATGATATAGGAAGCATTACAAAAGGGAAATTAGCAAATATTATGATAACTAAACCTATAACTTCCTATAGTTTTATTCCGTATAACTTTGGCAACCACTGTATTGATAGTGTTTATATAAAAGGTCAAACTATATAAAAATGAATCTTATCTTCTAGGTTTGATGAAGTTGATTATTTTAGCTAACAAGCTTTGTGGTTCATCATTTTCATGGTATCCATTTCCATATTTACCATAACCATACCCGTAACCATATCCGTAGCCATATCCGTAACCATACCCATATCCATATTTAGCTCTGACAGTAAAGTCATTAAATACATAACTTATATTGGTTACCTCTTTGTTGATATACTTATCATCAATCATTTTCATCATTCCTTTTTCAGAATAATTTTGACGAATCACATAACAAATTGCATCTGAGTATTTAAACAATTCTAATGCATCAGAAACCAATCCTACAGGTGGTGTATCGATAACTATATAATCGTAATCTTTTTCTAATTGTTGAATAAGCTTATCACATCTATCACTTAACAGTAATTCAGATGGATTAGGAGGAATAGGTCCAGAAAGTATAATATCTAAATTAGGAATTTTAGATTTAGTTATAATTTCATCTACAGTTTTTTGATTAATTAAATAGTTAACAACTCCTACATCATTCTTTAATTCAAAATCTGTATATATCTTTGGTTTTCTTAGGTCTAATCCCAATAGAATTGTCTTTTT
This sequence comes from Pseudotenacibaculum sp. MALMAid0570, assembly GCF_040151415.1. Lineage (NCBI taxonomy): Bacteria > Pseudomonadati > Bacteroidota > Flavobacteriia > Flavobacteriales > Flavobacteriaceae > Pseudotenacibaculum > Pseudotenacibaculum sp. MALMAid0570. The sequence goes on along the minus strand of NZ_JBDKWF010000042.1, from coordinate 42,019 downwards.
ACCACTAAGAGCAAAAACAGTAGCCATATTAATAGATATCATTGTTTTTCCTTCTCCACTAACAGAGGAAGTTAATATCAATGTTTTCGCTTTTTTATCTGTATCACTTTTAAATAAAAACTGAATATTAGATCTTAAAGCTCTAAAGGACTCTGCAACTGAAGATTTAGGTCTCTCAAAAACTGCCAGATTGTTAATTCCTGTATTTCTTCCAATGACTCCTAAAATTGGAATTCTATACCTCTTCTCAATCTCATCAAGTGTATGAACTTTGTTATCTAAAAGCTCTTTAATAATGATATAAAACAATGGGAAAATAACTCCCAACATTAAAGCAACTAAGTAGTTGAATGTTGGTTTAGGATATATAGGTCCCTGCCCAAGATCTAAAGCACTATCAATAACTTTCACATCATTAACAGTTGCTTCAATAGCTGTTCCAGCCTCGTAACTTTTTTGTTTCAAATAGGTGTAAATGAATTCAGAAAAGCTTAAATTTCTTTGATAATTGATTAACTGTTGCTCTTTTTTTGGAAGCTTTCTCAACCTTGCATCGTAAGCAGCTAATTCTTTGGTTAAATCTAGTTTGGTTTTATTAAGTGCAACTTTATTATTATCAATATTTTCATATAGATTCTCACGGATCTGATTAATCGTACTTGAAATCTTTTTATACTCAGGGTGTGCAGTTGTAACTTTTGATCCTAAAAGTTCTCTTTTGGTTGACTCTAAAATCAATTCTTGCACCAATGTAGCAACCTTAGAGTCAGGCACATCAATATATGCAGGAACTGGTACGTTAGAATTATACACCGTATTAGAACGAACATATTGTTCCAATGAATTTAAATCATCAATCGTTCTATTAATCTTGCGTATATTGTTATTAATATCTTTTGTTTGCGATAATATCTCTGCTCCTTCAGCAGATAAGTCATAGATATTATTGCTCTTTTTAAACTCACCTATTGTATTCTCTATTTTACTTAAACTGTCGGATTCTAGTTCAAATAATTTATCAATGTAGTCTTTTGTTTTTTTAGCGTAAAGTGTTTTCTGTTGTTGTTTATCTCTGGCAAGAACAGCAACAGAAGCATTCAGATAGTCAACAATTCTATTCTTGTTTGCTCCCTCCATTTGCAGTCGCAATAATGACGCTCCTTGAGTAACATTGGTTACTCTTACCCCTCTATATCTTCCAACTGCACCATTAAAATTGATGAAATTAATATAGTAAGTTTCTCCAGGAGTTAAAGGTTTTTGACTGGATATTGAAAATTTAAAGTAAGGTTCATTGACATTAGCATTGTAATATCCTTTTGCATTTGGAGCTAAGAAAAACGTTTTTGAATATTGTTTTTCTTGTACCTCAGATGTAATGAGATCTTTATCTGAATACCTCATTTGCCAAATCTTAGTTCCTTCTCCAGTATCAAAAGAAAGGTTTACTTCATTATTTTCTAATGTAGTTATTGTAATAAGGTTATTCTGTAACTGGTAGGCAGATGTATCTATTTCTACATCAAAAGGAGTTTTTCCATAAACATCTTCTAAGCGATATCTACCATCTTTAAAATAACCAACATAAAATTGTAATGAATCTACAACCTTTTCATTGTGAGTTCTAGAAGTAAGAATAATCTGAACTGTTTGTAAAAGGTCACTAGCTCCACCCCAATTAAATGTTAAGTTTGTTCCTGTAGAAAAAAGAGGGTTATTTTCTTCTTTTACAGAAATCATAGTATCTAAACTAAATCTTTCCTGTCTATAACCATTTAAAAACCTAGCAACAATAAGAGCTATAACAATAGTTACTAAAAAAAGTTGCCAATAACCTAAAACCTTGAAGATGTAAAACTTTACATCAAAAGAATTTTGTTGTTCTGTATTATTCTGCTGATTCTTATTCATAAAATTATAAACCTCTTACAATTAAAATTGTGGATGTTACCAATGTAAATATAGAAACAATAGTTGTTAATGTTTGCAATCCTGTAGTTCCTGTACCCCAAGATTTTTGCCTCAAAGGCATCACATTAATATAATCGTTAGGTTTAATAAAAAATATATCTGAGTTTAATGCATCTATTCTCGTTAGGTCAATTTCAAATTTTTGAACACCGGTAGCGGTAGATCGAATAACTTGTACATTTTTACGATTTCCTACAACCGTGATATCTCCAGCATTTGTTATGGCATCCAAAATACTCAACTGATTTTGGTAAACAATTTTTTGCCCTGGGCTACCCACTTCACCCATTATTGTATATTTAAATCCGTTTAGACGAACAGTCACAAATGTTTCAACATCTTCTGTTAAATAATCTTTTAATTTTTCTTCTATCTTCTCTCTTACCTCTCTGGTTGTATATCCTAGGACATTAATCTCACCCAAATAAGGTATTCTAATGTTTCCATATCTATCTACAGAATATCCAGTAAAAAGATTTGTTCCTTGAGTTTGACCAGGAATATTAGCTCCTCCTCCTACTGAATTTGAAGTTGTGTTTTGAAATAACTTTACATATTTATCTTCATCTGCTTTAATATCAATTGAGATATTATCATGTACTTGCAGTTTGTATGGAGCATCGTTTGTTTCTCTAATTTCTTTTAAGGAAACCGGCTCTCCTTGTAAATAGATTAAATTCTTATTTGGAACACAAGAAGACAAAAAACAAATAAAAAGTAAAAACAGTAGAACTTTTCGCATAAATAGAAACATCATTAAAAGAAACAAATATAATTTTTATAAGCGTAAACGAACAAATTTTCTATTAATTTCGTTCTCAAAACTCAAAGAAGGTGTTTTCTAGAATTTTTTCCTACATAAATTTTCTATCTAAATCAAAAAATCAACATGGAGTTCATTCTCCTTTTGTGTTTAACTTGATAACCCAGTGTTTTTATGATAAACACACCAAACCTGATTACAGCATTTTAAATAATTACAGAAAAGACCTACTTTCTAACAAAAAAGAAATTTCTGTTTCAGATTTTGGAGCAGGTTCTAAAATTTTCTCGTCTAATCTTCGGAAGATAGCTAAGATTGCTAAACATGCTGGAATTTCAAAAAAAAGAGGTGAGCTTCTTTTTAGGATAGTACAATATTTTCAACCTAAAAACACCTTAGAAGTTGGAACTTCTCTTGGACTTAGCACTTCTGCTATATCTATAGCAAAAAAAGACAATACATTAATCACATTAGAAGGATGTAATCAAACAGCAGGTGTAGCAAAAAAAATGTTTCATAAATACGGCTTACAAAATGTTAAGGTTATTACAGGTAACTTTAACCTTACCTACCCTAAAGCTATTAAAAATGAGATATTTGATTTTATTTACTTTGATGGAAATCATACAAAAGAAGCCACATTAAGCTATTTTTATAATTGTTTAAATTCCATCCATAACGATTCTATAGTAATCTTTGATGATATTCATTGGAGTCGTGAAATGGAGGAAGCTTGGAAAGAAATTAAAAACCATAAAAAAGTAACTGTTACTATAGACACCTTTCAATGGGGAATTGTCTTTTTTCGCAAAGAACAAGTAAAAGAACATTTCATCATCAGAGTATAAAGCCTTAAATTTGTTACTATGAAAATTTACACGAAAACTGGAGATCAAGGCACAACAGCTTTATTTGGCGGGACAAGAGTACCAAAACATCATTTAAGAATTGAATCATATGGAACTGTTGATGAGCTAAACTCTTATATAGGGTTGATTAAAGATCAGGCTATAGATGAGCAAACAAAAAAAGCTCTGCTAAAAGTGCAGCATGATCTTTTTACTTTAGGAGCAATGCTTGCTACTCCACCAGAAAAAGAAACTTTAAAAAGTGGTAAAGAGCGTTTGAACATTCCTAAAGTAAGTAGTGAATCTATTCAGTTTTTAGAAGATGAAATAGATTTTATGAATACAAAATTGCCTCAGATGACACATTTTATACTTCCAGGAGGACATACCACTGTGTCATTCTGTCACATTGCAAGATGTGTTTGTAGAAGGGCTGAGCGGTTATCCGTGTCATTAAATGAAGGAGAAACCATTAATGAAGACATTTTAAAATACTTAAACCGACTTTCTGACTATCTTTTTGTGCTGGCACGAAAGTTGTCCCAAGACTTATCAGTTCAGGAAGTTAAATGGATTCCCGAAAAAATTTAACAAGTTCTTTTTTTATTGATTTATATTTCCAAAAAAACTTGACTTTTTGAGTAAAAAATTTATTTTTGCAGAAAATTAAATTCTAAGAAATGTATTGGACTCTAGAATTAGCATCTTATTTAGCAGATGCACCATGGCCAGCAACTAAAGACGAGTTGATAGATTACGCTATCAGAACTGGTGCTCCTCTAGAGGTTGCAGAAAATCTACAAGAAATTGAAGATGAAGGTGACGCATATGATTCTATTATAGAAATCTGGCCAGACTATCCGACCGAAGAAGATTATCTTTGGAACGAAGATGAATACTAAAAAAACATAATCAATTACAAAAAAAAGTCTCTAAAGAGGCTTTTTTTTTGTTTACTTTTAAACCCCTGATTTCAGAGAAAGAAGGGATAAAAACATACCGATAAGAATGAGTATCTTAAATTCAGTAATAAAAATATTTGTTGGAGACAAACAACAAAAAGATCTTAAAATATTACAACCCATTGTAGAAGAAGTAAAAGCTTATGAAGCTTCTATTTCTGCTATATCTAATGACGAACTTAGAAACAAAACAGCTGAGTTTAAACAAAAAATTGAAGAAGCAACAAAAGTTTTCCAAGATCAAATTGATGCTTTAGAAAAAGAAGCCACTGAAGCTGAAATTGACAGACAAGAAGATATTTACTCAGAAATAGATGGCCTTAGAGATCAATCATATGAAGCTTCTGAAGCTGTTTTAAAAGAAATTATGCCTGAAGCTTTTGCTGTGGTAAAAGAAACTGCAAAACGTTTTGTTGAAAATGAAGAAATTGAAGTAACCGCCACTCCATTCGATAGAGAACTTTCTGGCACAAGAGAACACATTGTCTTAGAAGGAGAAAAAGCATACTGGCAAAACTCTTGGGATGCTGCAGGAAAACCTGTTACATGGGATATGATTCATTATGATGTTCAGTTAATTGGAGGTTCTGTTTTACATCAAGGAAAAATTGCTGAGATGATGACTGGAGAAGGAAAAACATTGGTTTCTACTTTACCTGTCTATTTAAATGCATTAACAGGAAATGGTGTGCATGTTGTTACGGTTAATGATTACTTAGCGAAACGTGATAAAGCCTGGATGGCTCCTATTTTTGAGTTCCATGGATTAACAACAGATTGTATTGATTACCATCAACCAAATTCTGAAGAAAGAAGAAAAGCATACAACGCTGATATTACTTACGGAACTAATAATGAGTTTGGTTTTGATTATTTACGTGATAATATGGCTAGCTCTAAAGAAGATTTAGTTCAAAGAGCTCCAAATTACGCCATTATAGATGAGGTGGATTCTGTATTAATTGATGACGCTAGAACTCCTTTAATTATTTCGGGTCCAGTTCCACAAGGAGACAGACATGAATTCAATGAACTAAAACCTTTAGTTTCTGATTTAGTAGGACTTCAAAATAAATATTTGGTAGGTGTTTTAGCGGAAGCGAAAAAATTAATAGCTGAAGGAAACACAAAAGAAGGAGGGTTCTTATTATTAAGAGTCTACAGAGGAATTCCTAAGAACAAAGCTTTAATCAAATTCTTATCGCAAGAAGGTGTAAAACAAGTTCTTCAAAAGACAGAAAATACTTATATGGCAGATAACAATAAGTTAATGCCAGAGATAGATGCTGAATTGTGGTACGTAATAGAAGAGAAAAATAACTCGATAGATCTTACAGATAAAGGTGTAGCTCACTTATCTACCAAAACAAGTGACGAAGGCTTTTTCGTATTACCAGATCTTGGAGTGAAAATCGGTGAAATTGATTCTAGCGAAGAAACTCCCGAGAAAAAAGCACAGCATAAAGAAAACCTATATAAAGATTTTAGTGTAAAGAGCGAACGTATTCATACAATGAATCAGCTTTTAAAAGCCTACAGCCTTTTTGAAAAAGATGTAGAGTACGTTGTAATCGAAAACAAAGTAATGATTGTTGACGAGCAAACTGGTCGTATTATGGACGGTCGTAGATACTCTGACGGCTTACATCAAGCAATTGAAGCAAAGGAAAATGTAAAGATTGAAGATGCTACACAAACGTTTGCTACAGTTACTTTACAGAACTACTTTAGAATGTATCGCAAGTTATCTGGTATGACAGGTACAGCTATTACTGAGGCTGGAGAATTTTGGGAAATCTATAAATTAGACGTAGTAGAAATCCCAACCAATAAGCCAATTGCCCGTGATGACAGACAAGACTTAGTTTATAAAACAACTCGTGAGAAATACAATGCTGTAATTGATGATGTAGTTGAATTGGTTGATCAAGGACGTCCTGTATTAGTGGGAACAACTTCTGTTGAAATTTCAGAACTACTGGGACGTATGCTGAAGATGCGTAAAATCAATCACAACATTTTAAATGCAAAGTTGCACAAACGCGAAGCCGATGTTGTTGCAGAAGCAGGAAAACCTGGAATTGTAACCATTGCTACCAACATGGCAGGTCGTGGTACAGATATTAAATTATCAGACGAAGTAAAAGCAGCTGGTGGTTTAGCTATTATTGGTACTGAAAGACACGATTCTCGTCGTGTTGACAGACAGTTACGTGGTAGAGCTGGTCGTCAAGGAGATGTTGGATCTTCTCAATTCTATGTTGCTTTAGATGATAATCTAATGCGTTTATTTGGTTCTGAGAGAATTGCAAAAATGATGGATAGAATGGGATTAAAAGAAGGTGAAGTAATTCAACATTCTATGATTACCAAATCTATTGAAAGAGCACAAAAGAAAGTAGAAGAAAACAATTTCGGAATTCGTAAACGATTGTTAGAATATGATGATATTATGAATTCGCAACGTGAATTTGTTTATAAAAGAAGACGTCATGCCTTAGATGGTAAACGTTTGCAAATAGATATTGCAAATATGATCTACGATACGTGCCAATCTATCATCAACATCAATAAAGAAGCAAAAGATTTTCAGAATTTTGAGTTTGAATTGATTCGATTTACTTCAATGACCTCTCCTTTTTCTGAAGATGAATTTGAAGCTTCTACTGAGCAAGAATTGACAGATAAGTTATACGAAATCATAACAAATCACTACAAAGAGAAAGCAGAAAAGAATGCAGCTTTAACATATCCTGTGATTAAGAATGTATTTGAAAATGAAGGTGATCGTTATGAAAGAATTGTGGTTCCTTTTACTGATGGCATTAAAACTTTACAAGTTGTCACAAACTTGAAAGAAGCTTATGAAACACAAGGTAAATCTTTAGCAACTGATTTTGAAAAGAATATTACTCTAGCAATTATTGATGAAAATTGGAAAGATCATTTACGTAAAATGGATGATTTAAAGCATTCTGTGCAAAACGCATCTTATGAGCAAAAAGACCCATTGTTGATTTATAAATTTGAAGCCTTTGAATTGTTTAAGGTAACTATTGATAAAATTAATAGAGAAGTATTGTCTTTCTTATTTAAGGGAGAATTACCTAACCAAAGTACTTCACAGGTTTCTGAAGCTCGTCAGCAAAAAAGAGAGAAGTTGAATTTACAAAAAGACGAAGTTCAAAACTCAACAGAGCAAGCTATTGCTAATTCTCGTCAACAACAACGTGAACCTGTTGAAACCATTGTAAGAGAGCAACCTAAGATTGGTAGAAATGAGCGCGTTACAATTAAAAACGTGATGAGCGGCGAAGAAAAAGTGGTCAAATTTAAACAAGCCATTCCTCTGATAGAAAAGGGAGAATGGGTTTTGGTAAATAACTAATAAAAAAGGCTGCTATTAAGCAGCCTTTTTTTTATTCAAATAATATACCTCTTACGATTTTTTTCTAAGATAAACATTTCCAAGTCCAGCATTTAGCTTCATCTTACTTCTTCCTGTATTGAGTTTTAGTCTCATGTGATGAAATTGATTGTCTTCTTTTTCTTCTTCAATCTTAAAATCAATATCGCTGTAAATATTTCTAGCGCTTGCATCTATTGCTACACCTGACTTTGTTGGAAGTGTGATATCTATAAATCCGTTATTGCTATAGATTGAGTATAATTTTTGCGGAGTTTTCTTATCAAATTCTATAGTAACATTTCCTCCTACCGTATTGATAGATACTGGTCCTGTAACATCTTTCAACTTAATATTACTTAAGGTTGATTGCATTTCTACTTCTCCATTAAAGTTAGACAATGAAGATGGATTAGAATTGTAAAACAATGCTGTCGGAGCTGATTGACTGCTAGAGGAATTCAAGACACATCCATTCGTTTCCCAAGTTAATTTTAGCGAATTAGGGATTTTTATTTCATAACTTTCATTTCCATACATCACAAATTGGCCACTAGGTTGCACTTTATCTTTGAATATTAACTCTCCGTTATTCTGCTCAATAGTAAAATAAATTCCTAATTCTAAGTTCTCGTTGTTCTTTCCTAATTTTTTTAATCCTTTTTTTCTGTTTTGGTCTCCAAAATAATATACAATAGAATTATTATTCTTTGAATTTCTTGCTCCTTTTACTGTTGTTGTTAATGTACTTCCTTGAGTTGTGGCTACTTGTCCCTTTAAATTACTTACATAAAAGTTTCCTTTTGTCTTTTTTTCATGTAAGCTCTTAATAACTACTTCGCTACCATCGTAACCTGTAATTTGGAAGTTCTTAGAGGAACATATTCGTAAAGTTCCTTTGCTAAATTTTATTTTTTTCTCCTGTGCATTTATCGACACTTGAATCAATGCCACAATGCATATTGATAATACAGTTTTAAAATTTTTCATTTTTTATTGTTTTAAATTTGCCATAGCCATAGAAGCATTGCTCTTTACTATTTCAAATGTTTTTTCGTTTTTAATGATTTCTTCAAGAGGTTCTTTCGCGCGTTGTTCTCTTAAAATACTTAATGAGTTAATTAACTTTATTTGTACTAGGGGTTGTTTTTCTTTACTTAGGGCCTCTATTAAAGACTCTCTAATTTCTTGATTCTGAGGGAATTTTAATAAAGCATCTATTGTTGCAATCTTAACATTTGCATTTTTATCGGTTAATAATGTTTTAATCAATACTTTGATAATATTTTTATCTTCCTTTTGATAAACATCACTAAACTCATAAACAGCTTCTAGCCTTACTCCTGTTGATTCATCTTCTAAATCGGCTAAAATTTCTGTTCTCTTTTGATCACTATAAATTTTATCTTGCAACCAGAATACGGTAGATACAATTAAAACTAAAGAAGCTGCTATAGAAAAATACTTCAAGTAGACAACCTTTCCTCTTTTAGGCTGATGTAATGTCTTTTTAAGTTTTTGTTCAAACTTTTCGTCTACCAAAGAAGATACTTTCTGATCTTCAAACTCAGCTTTATGATCCTGTATGTAGTCTTTTAAATTCATTTTTTCTTATGTTTTGTATGCTTTCAACCAACATGTTTTTTCCTCTTCTATATTGATTTCTAACAGTGCTTTCTTTCAAATTCAATAATTCACTAATTTCTCTGTGATTGTAATCTTCAATCATGTATAGAACCAAGATGACACGATATTTCTCTTTTAAATTATTGATACATTTCTTAATCAATTCAACAGAAATCTCAGAGTATTCATCAAGTTCTAATTCTTCAGTTTCTTCATCTGCTATTTGCGTTTCTTCAACCCAGTATTCTCTCTTTCTCTTTCTAATTGCATCTAAAGAAGCATTAATCACTATTTTCTTTAACCAAGACCCTAAACTTAATTCTTCTTTAATCTGACCAATCTTTTCAAAAGCTTTTATAAATGACTCTTGTATAATGTCTTCAGCATCTTCTCTGCTCTTCACAATTCTATAACTCACATTGTACATCATATCCTTGTACAAGTTGTACACGGTTAATTGAGCTGAATAGCTGTTTTCTTTACATCTTTGTATGAGTTGCTTCTCGTTCAAAAAGATCTTTTTGGTTGGTCTTTACATTTCTAATAACGTAAGTTATCAAAATGTGTCGCAAAAAGTTTCATATTTTTTATATTTTAGTCATATCTAAAAAGAAAAAATGAAAAAAATCTGTTTTCTTCTGTTGATTGCATGTATGACTGGCTTTGCTGGTTTCGGGCAAAATCAGAATAAAAAGTATATTGAGTTTCAAAACAAGTTTGCTCAGTTACAAAGCTCTGTTGAAAAGAAAATGAAGTTGATGTCTGCTGAATATAAAAAAGAAGTTCAGGCAATTAGTTCCAATCTTGAGTTAGAAATGACCAAATTAAAGAGCAAATATGAAGGAAGTTTATTAAAGGGCAGTGTTAATCACAACAAATACAAAAAGAAAGCTCAAAAAATAAAAAATAAGTATGACTTAAAATCTAAAGATTTACTTCATAAGTATACACTCAAAAGATCTAAAGTTGAAAATGAGTTTTATCATGAAAAAGACAAACTCATTAAGAAATATGAAATCTATACAGATTAAAAAACGCCGCTGAAATCAGCGGCGTTTTTATTTGATATAGTCTAAGAATTATAAACTTTGAAAATCTGTATCCATTTTCAAATAGTCTAAAAACTCTTGCTTTGTTTCTTTATTTTTAAACTTTCCTCCAAACTCAGCAGTTACAGTACTACTTTCAATATCTTTAATTCCTCTGGAGTTTACACATAAATGTTTTGCATCTATTACACATGCAACATCTTGAGTTCCTAAAGCTTCTTGCATTGCTTGTACTACTTGCATGGTTAAACGTTCTTGCACTTGAGGCCTTTTAGCAAAATACTCTACAATACGGTTCATTTTAGAAAGTCCAATTACTTTACCGTTAGAAATATAAGCTACGTGTGCTCTTCCAACTATAGGAAGTAAATGGTGTTCGCAAGTAGAATACACAACAATATTCTTTTCCACCAACATTTCTCCATAGTTATAGTTATTATCAAAAGTAGAAGCACTTGGCTTATTTTCTGGGTTCAATCCCATAAATAATTCATTTACAAATGCTTTAGCTACCCTTTTGGGAGTTCCTTTTAAGCTATCATCTTCTAAATCCATACCAAGAGTGATCAAAATATCTTTAACGCTCTCTTGAATTCTTTCTATCTTTTCTTTATCTGTAATATCAAATGCATCATCACGTAAAGGTGTTTTTGCAGATGTTCCAACATGATTCTCTCCTATCTCATCAATTCTATCTTCACTTATTTTCATCTTCGCTTTGTTCTGAGTATTAAATTAGGGTGCAAATTTACGACTTTACCATCGAAATTTACTTCATTTTTAGTATCAATTCTTCTAAACTACAATTAACTTCTGTTCTGTTAATCATATCTTTTAAAGCGAATTGGTCGTTCTCTATTTTAGAAATTACAAATGGAATAGCTCTTTTCTCTGCATATTTCCATTGCTTCTTTTGTTGATTGTTACTAGAAGCCATATCAGGATAAATTTCCGATTTAACTCCTGCTCTACGTAATGTTTGCAATGCTTGTAACTGAATTAAATTATCATCACCTTCAAAGTTTAAGAATAAAATTTTAGGTTTTGGCAACTCTACAGTTTCAAATAATCCAAGTTCTTCTAATACAAGATAAATTCTATCCAACCCGAATGAAATTCCAACTCCGCTTACATCTTTTAAACCAAAAATTCCTGTCAAATCATCATATCTTCCTCCACCGCCAATAGAACCCATTTTTACGCCTTCTGGTGCAGCCACTTCAAAAATAGCTCCTGTGTAATAGTTTAAACCACGAGCCAATGTTACATCTAATTGTAACGATGCAGATTGTAATCCTAAGTCTTCAATAGCATTCATTACAAATTGTAATTCTTGCACTCCATTTTTTCCTTCTTCAGAAGTATTCAATAGGTTCCTTAAAACTTCTAATTGTTCTTTATTGGATCCTGTGAGTTGAAATAGTGGTTTTACTTTTTCAATGGCTTCTTCAGAAATGTTTTTTGACAACATTTCTTTAACTACGCCTTCTACTCCAATCTTGTCTAATTTATCTAAAGCAACTGTGAAATCTATCAATTTGTCTTTGGCTCCAATGACTTCAGCAATTCCTGATAAAATTTTACGATTGTTGATTTTAATGGTTGTTCCTTTCAATCCTAAATTGGTAAACACTTCATCATACAGCTGAACAAACTCTACTTCTTGTAGTAAAGATTTACTTCCAACAACATCTGCATCGCATTGATAAAACTCTCTAAAACGACCTTTTTGTGGACGATCTGCTCTCCATACTGGTTGAATTTGATAACGTTTAAACGGAAAAGTAATCTCATTTTGGTGTTGCACTACATAACGTGCAAAAGGAACTGTTAGATCATAGCGCAATGCTTTTTCAGAAATTTTAGAAGTTACTTTATTACTATTTTTTAATTCGAGTAATGAGTTGTCTACTTTAGATAAGTAATCTCCAGAGTTTAAAATTTTAAAAATCAAACGATCTCCTTCTTCCCCATATTTTCCCATCAGAGTAGATGAATTCTCAAAACTAGGAGTTTCAATAGGTTGAAATCCATAGACTTCAAAAGCGGCTTTGATCGTATTCATAATATACGTACGATTGGCTACTTCTGTAGAAGAAAAATCTCTGGTTCCTTTTGGGATACTGGGTTTCATATTCAGTTATCTATTTTCAGTTATCAATTATCAGTTTGCAAATATCTGAAAAATTGAATGAACTCTTATTCTTCGGATTGTGTTTTATTTTTCAATCGTAAAGAGTAAATGCTAGCATTTAACTCAAAGCCCAATAATAGAATGATGGCATTTAACCATATAAATAACATTAAAATTAAGAGTGTTCCTATAGATCCATATAACTCATTGTATTGTGCAAATTCGTTTACGTAAAAACTGAATACATAAAATGTAAGTATCGAAAGCAATGTTGTAAATACTGATCCTGGTGAAAGGAATCGTGAGTGTTTGCCTGATTTTGTTCCATATTTATATAAGATAGAGACTATGGTAAAAATCATCAAAACAAATAAAACTCCTCGACCTAGAGAAAGCCATAGAGTTTCATCTTCTATCCATTTTTTGTTAATCATTGCATCCAATAACAATTGATAAAATCCAGTAAGCGCTACTGTAATCACTAAGAATAAAGCCATGATTAATGATACTAACATAGAAAGAAAGTAGGCTCTTAAAAAGTTTCTTGCTTCTTTTACATGATAAGAAAATTCAAACCCTCCAAAAATGGCATTGACGCCATTGGTCATTAAAAAAATAGATGCTAAAAAACCAAAAGATAATAATCCAACTTGTTTGTTTTCAATAATATCCAGTAAAACAGTATCAACAGCTTTGAAAGTTTTTGGTGGTAAAATTTCAGAGATCAATGTCATTAAGCTTTCCTGAAATCCATCAATAGGAATATACGGTATAAGCGTTAAGACAAAGAGCATAAAAGGAAAGATAGCCATAAAGAAACTGTAAGCAATTCCGCTTGCTCTCGTGGTTAAAGCACCTTCAATGATTCCGATGATATACATTTCAATGACATCATATAACGACATTCCTTCTAGACCTGGAATTTTAACCTTCTTTCCTAGTCTAACCAGCAAATTAATTACCGGAATCTTTTCTAATTTCTCTTCTATTTCTTTACTCAAATTGCTTTTAAGCTTAAATCCATATTATATACCGAATGTGTTAAAGCTCCTGAGGAAATAAAATCTACTCCACATTCTGCATATTGCCGGATGGTTTCTTCGTTAATTCCACCTGAAGATTCGGTTAAGCATTTACCTCCTATTAATTTTACAGCTGCTTTGGTCTGATCAAAATCAAAATTGTCTATTAATATTCTATAAACACTATCATGTTGTAAGATTTCTTCTATTTCTTCTAAGCTTCTAGCTTCTACAATAATCTTAATATCTATATTCTTTTCTCTTAGATATTCTTCTGCTTTGGTAATTGCTTGAGATACTCCACCTGCAAAATCGATATGATTGTCTTTAATCATCATCATATCATATAAGGCAAAACGATGATTAACACCTCCTCCAATGGTAACGGCCCATTTTTCAAGAGCGCGTATCCCAGGAGTGGTTTTTCTAGTATCTAAAACCCTTGTTTTTGTTCCTTTTAAGAGATCAACAAAAAACCAAGTTTTGGTAGCAATAGCACTCATTCTTTGCATTGCATTTAACACAATTCGTTCTGCTTGCAAAATAGATTGAGATCGACCTGAAACAAAAAAGACAATATCTCCATATTTTACGCTAGAACCATCATTAATTAAAGTCTCTACTTCAAGTTCTGGATCTACATGATGAAATACTTTTTTAGCAAACTCAACACCAGCAATTATTCCAGTATCTTTTACTAAGAGTTTTGCTTTCCCTTGAGCTTCTTTCGGAATACAAGAAAGAGATGTATGATCGCCTTCGCCAATATCTTCTCTAATTGCATTGGTAATTATAAGCTCTAGTTCTTTTTCGAATTGTTCTGGGGATATCATTTATTGAAAAATTTGTCACGCTAAAATACTAATCAATTATGAATTAAGAATTGCCAATTCATAATTTGTAATTTTGTCAAATGAAAATCAAACTCCTTGTTATTGGAAAAACGGATGATAAAAACCTTAATCAATTGATTGAGAATTATCAAAAACGTTTACAACATTATATCAACTTTCGGTTAGAAGTAATTCCAGATCTTAAGAATAGTAAGAATCTGAGTCAACTTCAACAAAAAGAAAAGGAAGGTGAATTGATTTTAAGTAAAATTCAAGCATTTGATCAAATGATTTTATTGGATGAAAAGGGAAAAGAATTTCGTTCTATAGAGTTTGCTAATTATCTTCAAAAGAAAATGAACTCTGGTATCAAACAATTGGTTTTTGTAATTGGAGGCCCTTATGGTTTTTCTGAAAAGGTCTATCAAAAAGCAATGGGAAAAATCTCATTTTCTAAAATGACTTTTTCCCATCAGATGATTCGCTTATTTGTTGTTGAACAGGTTTACAGAGGCTTTACTATTTTAAGAAATGAGCCTTATCATCATGAATAAGGATTAATTTGATGTAATTTTTGTAGCTGTAAAAGACCAAAATGATTTGTCATAAAAACGAATCCCACTAAGCTCACCTTTTTCATTTTTTAAAAACTTTACTTTGATATCTTCATAAGGAAAGAAAAATGTAGTTTCTGAAGCTGGATAAAAATTCAAAGGCTGTTCTCCAGGAAATAATATTTGAATTCCTATTTTTCCTTTAAATATTTTGACTTTACCTAAGGCTGAATTTTCATAGTCTCCGGTGTAATCATCTAGTTTTTCATCTTTTAACCTTACTTTCTCTAATTTTTCCCACTTGTATTTTGGTCTTTCTTCCACCAATGAATTCAAATCACTAAATGAGTACGATTTTCTTCCTTTAATTAACATGTCTTTAATATTTGTCTTCACAATTTTATTGCCGCTGTGTTTCGAAAAGAACCAAGCATCACCAGTGGTTAAGTTTTGAATATTAGAATACATTGTTGCTCCGCTTTTAGGAGCAGTCTCTTTGCAGATACTAATCATTGTTTCCAAACTAGCTCCTTCTTTGTTAATTTTTGATGTAGCTATAGGAAATCTCCAACATGAAGATTTGTCTTCTTTTCCACAGATATCAAAATTTGTTGACACCAATGATTCTCCTTTTTTAGCTATTTGAATTCCTGAAGCACTTATAATGGCAAACCTTCCTGTTCTATCAGCAACATGCATTTGTGCTGTTTTAAACCCGTTTTGAAACCAATAAGTATTAAAGAATTCTATTACTTGTTCTACAGAATTCATATTGGATAGAATATGAATAAGTATGGCTTGGTCTCCTTTAGGAAACGCTAATTTACCCTTTGATTCTAAGTCTTTATTAAGGTTAACTGAGTTGAAATCAAAAGTTAATCCAGCTTCATTCATCCCTCCTTGTATACTCCCGCTTTGTCCATATCTTGATGAAAAATAACTAAAAGTATAGTATCCATATTTAGTATTTTCAGTTTTTGGATATACATTGATGAAATTAGCAACCCCAAAAGGCCCATCTTCATTGTTTGCATTCCACACATGTCCTTTACAATCTATTCCGCTTACTATTGTACAAGCAAAAGTTGATTTTGAATTCAAAATAAGAGTGGTTATTAGAATGGTTAATCGGAGTATAATTTTAAAATTGATAATTCCCATATTGTTTAATTTATAAGTTAATAATATTGATGCTATTGTTAGATTTTGGCACGAGTTTGTACTGGACTTAATTCTAAGTCATTTATAAAACATGTTATAAAAAAAGTGTTCTTGTTTTGCTACTTATTAAACTCTTGTAGTGTATTGTAGATAAAAACTACTTCAAAAATCAGTATTGGCACGACAAGGAATCCTGCTAAAGGCGCAAATACAACAGAGATAAGTAAAACTCCTAAAACAATTTTTATGATTCCTATTACTTGCGGATAAGATCCTAATTGCTCTTTTAATTTCATTATACCAATCCCTAAAACCAACTCAGATATTCCAAATAGCATAGATATAGCGACAACTGTTATCGACATTTCTGCATAATTACTAAAAGAAGAAAATGATGTAAAAACCATTAGAATGGTAATGATTATTTCCAAAACAAAATAGATATATGATGCTAAAACCAAAGTAGAGTTTTGAACCAGTTTTCCAATTTTGTGATATCCTCTTAAGAAAAAGAATAAAGCAATTAAAAAAGGTACATTCCAAGAAAGAGTAGGAATCAATTCTGTGTCAAAATCGTGGTTTCCTGAAATTAGCATATATTCTACTATCATTCCAATAACAGAAAATATCATCAAAAATATTCCTGATATCCAACTAATTTGTAATGTCGTTTTGTCTGATTGAGATAAAACTATTTGAGGTTCTTCGTGAATAGAAGGTCCGAAAAATAAATTAGAATCTACTCCTAATACTTCCAAAATAGTTTTTACAGTAAAACTTCTAGGTGTTACATCTCCAGCTTCAATTCGCTGTATAGTTCTTACGTTGATATTACATTTTTCAACAAGTTCTTCTTGAGTTAAACCTTTCGATTTTCTCAACTCTAGGATTCTTTTTCCTAATTCTGGCTGTTTCATGATGTACAAGTTTTTGTTTTTCATGCAATGTTACTTTCAGAATTCAACTTGTCAAATTTTTTAGAATGATTTAAACCCGACATTTATGCGACAAATCAGTAGTGTCAAGGGATTCGGGCTCCTACCCTCAAACTGCAATGTACTCATTTTTCTATAAATGAAACGACTTTATTTGATTACATTTGTGCTTTAACTATCATTTATGAGATTGGTTTTTGCCACAAATAACCTTAATAAATTAAAAGAAGTTCAGGAAATGTTATCTGATCAAATAGAACTTCTTTCATTAAAAGATATAGGTTGTTCTGAAGAAATTGAAGAAACAGCAACCACCTTAGAAGGAAATGCCAAATTAAAAGCTGATTATATTACAGAACATTATGGGTATGATTGTTTTGCAGACGATACTGGATTAGAAGTAGACAGTTTACTAGGAGCTCCGGGTGTATATTCTGCTAGATATGGTGGTGAACCTAGAAGTGCAGATAAAAATATAGAAAAACTTCTTACAGAGATTGAAGATAAAGAAGATAGAAGTGCTCAATTTAGAACTATAATCACTCTAAATTTAGATGATAAAAGTTATGATTTTGAAGGAATTTGTAAAGGGTTAATACTAAAAAAAAGATCAGGTAGTAAAGGGTTTGGTTACGATCCTGTTTTCCAACCTGAAGGATATTCTTTATCATTCGCTGAAATGAGTTCTGATGAGAAAAATAGTATTAGTCATAGAGGAATAGCAATTCAGAAACTAGTTCAATTTTTAAACAACATAGATTGATTACTCAAAAGACATATTCAAAACAATTTATAGCCCTCCCTATTGTGTTGGTTGCATTGTTGTTTCTCAATATAAGTCTTGGGTCTGTTTCCATTCCTTTTTCCGAAATTTTTGATATTCTTATAGGAGGAAATAGTTCGAAAGAGAGTTGGGATCTAATTGTTGTAAATTTTAGGTTACCCAAAGCTATCACAGCAATATTAGTTGGCTCTGGATTATCCATTAGCGGCTTATTAATGCAAACATTGTTTAGAAACCCTTTGGCAGGTCCTTTTGTTTTAGGTATTTCTTCTGGAGCTAGTTTGGGTGTTGCTTTACTCATCTTAGGTTCTAGTATATTTGGTGGTGTTATTGCATCACTAGCAATTTCTAACTGGGCTATCGCTTTAACATCAAGTTTAGGCGCTGCTTTGGTTTTATTTGCTGTTTTACTAGCGGCAAATAAAGTTCGTAATACGATGTCTATTCTAATCATCGGATTAATGTTTGGCACTGTAAGTGCTGCAATTATTAGTGTGCTTACCTATTTTAGTAGTGCCCAACAAATTCAACAGTATATATTTTGGAGTTTTGGAAGTTTAGGAAATCTATCTTGGGAAGAAGTTGGAGTTTTTGTGGTTATTTTCTTTATCGGAATTATCTCTTTGTTGAAAGTTTTTAAACCTTTAAATGCTTTTTTATTGGGTGAGAATTATGCGAAAAGTGTTGGAATCAATATTAAAAAAAGCAGGAATATCATTCTTTTTATTACAAGTTTACTCACAGGTGTTATTACTGCATTTGCAGGACCAATAGCTTTTATAGGCTTGGCTGTACCTCACATTACTAAGTTAGTTTTTAAAACGTCTAACCATAAAATTTTAATTCCTGCTGTAGCACTTTTAGGAGCTATTATACTTCTCATTTGTGATATGATTGCACAATTACCAACTAGCGAATTTACATTACCCATTAATGCTGTTACTTCTTTATTTGGAGCTCCAGTAGTGATTTGGTTGTTAGTTCGTAAAAAGAAAATTTATGTATGAGTAATCACAAGAAACATATCATTCTTGAAACACATGATCTTTCTATTGGTTATAGTGACAAAAAAACAGTACATCAAATTCAAGGTAACATCAATTTAAAGCTTTACAAAGGAGAATTGATTGCTGTACTTGGAAAAAATGGAATTGGAAAATCTACTCTTTTAAGAACGCTTACCAAAGTTCAAAATGCTTTGAGTGGCAGTATTCTACTTGATGGAGAAAATCTCGAGCGTTTCGATCTTAAAGCGTTGTCTAAAAAAATCGGGTTGGTTTTAACAGAGCGTTTACCAGAAAGTCAGCTAACAGTTTTTGAACTAATTGCTCTTGGTAGACAACCATATACCAACTGGATAGGAAAGCTTCAGAATGAAGATGTTGAAAAAATTCATTGGGCAATGGGTCAAACAGACACAAAAGAATTGGCTAACAAACATTTTTATGAATTAAGTGATGGTCAATTGCAAAGAGTAATGATTGCTAGAGCTTTAGCTCAGGATACTGAAATTATTATGTTAGATGAACCAACAGCTCATTTAGACATGCATCATACAATCAAAATTTTTCAACTTTTAGAGAAGCTTGTTAAGGAAACACACAAAACAATTATCACAACTTCCCATCAAGTTAACTTAGCCATTCAATCTGCCAATAGAATCATTTTATTAACTGATAAAGAAGTAGATAGCGGAAGTAGAGAAGAACTGATTGAAAGAAACTCTTTTGATCAGCTTTTTCCAGCAGAAATCATTAACTTTAACGCAGCCTTAGAACAATTTGTTATCAATAAAAAAAGCTAAGTATTTACTTTTAAACTTGTTTGTAACAAATGGTTGTTTTTAGACACTAATTACCAAATAAAATTAATTTTTAATTCAATGAGAAAAATACTCTTTGTTGCTAGTTTACTTGTCTTAGCATCTTGTGGATCGAGTAAAAATGTAAAATCTACTGATGCTAATGTAGATTTAGCTTTAAAATATGCATCTTCTATTACAGCTAAAGATTTGGGAAATCATTTATTTATTTACTCTTCTGATGAATATGAAGGAAGAAATACAGGGGAACCTGGGCAGAAAAAAGCTGTAGAATATTTAAAGAATTTTTATGTGAAAGAAGGAATTGCTTCTCCTTTAGGTGGTGATAATTATTTCCAAGAAGTTCCTGCTTCATATTTGAACAGATTTTCAAGAGGAAGAAATTTAAAAGATTCTGAAAATGTGTTGGCCTATATCAAAGGAACTGAAAAACCAGATGAAATTGTTGTTATTTCTGCTCACTTAGATCATGTAGGAAAAAACAACAAAGGTGAAATTTACAATGGAGCAGACGATGATGGTTCCGGAACTGTTGCCATTTTAGAAATAGCTGAGGCTTTTAAGAAAGCCGCTGAAGCTGGTCATGGTCCAAAACGTTCTATTCTTTTCTTGCATGTAACTGGTGAGGAAAAAGGCTTATTAGGTTCTCGTTACTATACAGAAAACCCAACATTCCCAATTGCTAATACTGTAACAGATTTGAATATAGATATGATAGGTCGTACTGATGAAAGACATAAAGGAGATCCGAATTATGTGTATTTAATTGGTTCTGATAAGTTAAGTACTGAATTGCACAACATATCTGAAGCAATGAATAAAAAGTACACCAATATTCAGTTAGATTATAAGTATAATGATGATAACGATCCAAATCGTTTTTACTACAGATCTGACCACTATAACTTTGCTCAGTATGATGTTCCTATCATTTTTTATTTTAATGGAACACATGAAGACTATCACGGGATTGGTGATACTCCAGATAAGATTAACTATGAAATGTTAGAAAAAAGAACACGTTTGGTATTTCATACTGCTTGGGAAGTAGCAAACATGGATAAGAGAATTGTTGCTGACAAAGCTGAAAAGAAAGAAGAGAAGAAAGAAAAGTCTGAATAAGCTAAAGAACTATTTAAAAATTAAAAGACCGAGTAAAGAAACTCGGTCTTTTTTTATAGTATAAATTTATCAATAGCTGCTTCTTTTGCTGTTTTTTTCGTTTGTCCAGATCCTATGACTTTATCAGTTTCAGAAAACATCTTTTGAGCAGAAGATGCATCATAAATAAAGTAGATAATCCGCATCGTACAATCTGTTAAATCATTTCTGTAAGCATTAGGTTTATACGCATAAGTTACAGAAGCTATGCAAATATAATCTGCGTACTTTTTTAAATTTCCTTTAAAATATTCAACATTTGAAGATTTCAGATGTGTAGCAATCTCATGTGTTATTTCTGAGGAATAAATAATCTGATCTGTAACAAAATATCCTTTCTTTCTAAATTCTTTCTTAAATCGATTCATTAAAGGCGCATCAATTTTGTTGTTCTGATTAAATACAAAAAGTCCTACTTCATCTTCTTCTTTGGTATTGTAAAGTTTGGTATTCCATATGCTTTCTCTTTTAACCTTCTTTTTTACAACTGGTTTTTTCTTCTTTTTGATAATTTTAATTTCATTTACCTTATAATCTCTTTTTTTAACAACTACCGCTAATTTTTTCTCTGGCTTCAAACTGGCTTTGTATTTATTAATAACTTCTTCGGTAACTAATTTGAGTGGTTTACCTGTAATAGGATGATTTCCTTTGTTTTTGTAAAAGACAATAGAATCATTTATCATAGCATACCAAAGCAATGGTTTGCCTTCTTCTTTAGAAAAAAATTCAGTTTCTTCATTAGGAACAAACTCTTCTAAAACATTTTCTCTTTGCAGAGACGATTCTACTTCTAAAGTATCTTTAGTGATAGGTTTTGCTTGATTTTTTTCGGAAAAAAATAATGAGTAAGAAAGAATCAATAAGGGGAATAGTAATAGTAAGTAGAGTTGTTTTTTAACTCTACTAAACCTTTTGTTTTTAGGGGACTTCATGGTTTAGGGGGATTTAATTATTTGATATTTAGTGTTCTATCTATAGAAAACAGTTTTTAGATTAATAGTATTATAAAGATAGTAAAATGATTTTATTATCTTTAAAATAAAACTATGCATGGATCTTGGGGAGCTTTAACTTTACTTATTAAAAGACAGAATCGAGAAAAATATCGCAAGGCAGAACTAAAGTATCAACTTCAAAAGAGAAAAGAAAGTTTTGTTAAGGATGCATATGATAAGGAAGGAGATGAATTTGATTTTCCTGAAATATCAAAACATCAAATGGAACTACTCAAAAAAGAAATAAGAAGAGACATTAGAAATCAAAGATTGAGAAGTATTCTTTCTTATCTCATTGTTACGCTAGCAATTGTTATCTTCTTTGCTTTAGCCTTTTTTACAGTTTAATTAATGCATCATCTTAAATAAAAGTTCTTTTAAGATATCTCCTTGAGTTTGATTGGTTGCCCCAACTCCTTTACTTTTTACATCAGCCTCACGCAACATCGCAATAATTTGCGCTACTTTACGCATTGGATAATTTCTACCGGCTGTAGTATAATCGGTTACAAAAAAAGGTCGAATTCCTAAGGCTTTTGCTACATGATCTCTGGATTTATTTTTTAATCCATGATAAATTAATAGTTGAGTAAAAAAACTATTGAGCAATGAAATAGTCATGACCAAAGGGTTGCTTTTGGGATTTTGAGCAAAATAGGTAATAATTCTATTGGCTTTTAAGATATCTCTTTCTCCAACAGCTTTTCTTAGCTCAAAATTATTAAAGTCTTTAGAAATCCCTATGTTCTCTTCAATATGTTCTGGCGTGATGATGGTTCCTTGCGGAAGTATTGTAATGAGTTTATCTAATTCATTACTAATCTTACTTAAATCAGTTCCCAAAAACTCAACCAACATTTGAGCGGCCTTGGGTTCAACTTGGTATTTTTTTCCTCCCAAAACTCTTCGTATCCAATCACCAACTTGATTTTCATACAAAGGTTTACTTTCGAAGATTAACCCATTTTTAGAAACTGCTTTGTATAGCTTCTTTCGTTTGTCAAGTTTTTTGTACTTATAATTTAAAACCAAAACCGTTGAAGGTTGCGGATTTTCTACATAGGTAGTCAATTTTTCAATTGTTCTGCTCAAATCTTGCGCTTCTTTTACAATCAAAACTTGTTTTTCAGCCATCATAGGAAAACGTTTAGCAGAAGCTACAATCTCTTCAATAGAAACATCGCGTCCATACATCACTGCTTGATTGAATCCTTTTTCAGCTTCATCAAGCACATTTTCTTCAATAAAATCAGAAATTTTATCAATATAATAAGGCTCTTCACCCATTAAAAAATAAACAGGTTTAATCGTTCCGCTTTTAATATCAGAAACAATCTGATTGATTTCGTTCATGAAGTGTCTAACTAATTCTAGAAATAATTACATTTGAGTGATGCAACAACTGAATTTATCATCGTACTCATTTCGACTCAAATCTAGCGAAAATAAGACACTTATTTTTGATATTATTAGAAAAAAATATGTGGTTTTAACTCCAGAAGAATGGGTGCGACAACATATTCTTCATTACTTAATTCATGAAAAAAAATATCCTATCTCTTTGATTGCTGTTGAAAAGCAGTTAAAGATAAATTCTCTAACCAAAAGAACAGACATTGTAGTATATAATCGCAAAGGATTACCTGAAATTATCGTTGAATGCAAAGCTCCTTCTATTTCAATTTCTCAAGAAACATTTGATCAAATTGCTAGGTATAATCTTACGCTTGAAGCTAATTATTTAATGGTTTCTAACGGTTTGAATCATTATTATTGTCAATCTGATTTAGAAAATCAAACCTATGTTTTTCTTAGAGACATTCCTGAATATGAATTTTAGCAAATCTTTGCATCTCCTATTCATTCATAAATAGTAAGTTTGCAGCCTTGAATGTAGCTATCGTCATATTAAACTGGAACGGAAGAAAGTTGTTAGAGCAATTTTTACCTTCAATCGTCAATTTTAGTTCTGAATTGGCTGATATTTATGTTGCAGATAATGCAAGTACAGACGATTCAATCTCTTTCGTAAAAGAACACTTTCCATCAGTTCATATTGTTGAAAATTCAATCAATGGAGGTTATGCGAAAGGTTATAATGATGCTTTACAATCTATAAAAGCAGATATTTACTGTTTGATTAATTCTGACGTAGAAGTTTCTAAAGGTTGGTTAGAGCCTGTATTAGAAGTGTTTGAGAATGAGGTAAGCACTGCTGTTATTCAACCTAAATTGCTAGATTATAAAGACAAAATAAAGTTTGAATATGCTGGTGCTGGAGGTGGTTTTATCGACTTGTATGGATATCCTTATTGCAGGGGTCGTGTTTTTAATCATTTAGAAAAAGATGAAGGTCAGTTTGATGATGTCTCGCAAATTTTCTGGGCTTCTGGAGCTTGTTTTTTTGTACGATCTGAGGTATATCATAAGCTAGAAGGATTTGATGAAGATTACTTTGCACATCAAGAGGAAGTAGATTTATGTTGGAGAATTCAAAATGAAGGGTATACTATAAAATATGTTGGTACATCTACTGTATATCATGTTGGCGGGGCCACTTTACAAGAAAGTAATCCGCATAAAACCTACTTGAATTTTAGAAATAGCTTGTTAAACATCATAAAAAATGTACCTAAGCAATGGTTTTTGTTTGTAGTTTTTTCTCGTTTGATTTTAGATGGTGTAGCAGGAATTAAATTTATTGTTGAATTAAGACCCATACATACTTGGGCTATTATAAAAGCGCATCTAAGTTTGTATAAAAACTTTTACAAGTTCTTAAAGAAGCGTAAAAAATTACAGAAAAAATCTGATTACAATTTACACACTAGTATTGTTTGGCAATATTTTCTTTTGGGAAGAAGAAAGTTTCAGAATCTAAAATAGATTCTTATAGAATATCTAAACTTCCTTTTCCTTTTCTTAAAACTTCTGGTTCGCCATCAGTTAAATCTATAACAGTAGAAGCATGATTGTCTCCATAGCCTCCATCTATTACCATATCTACTCTATTTTGCCACTTCTCAAAAATCAATTCAGGGTCTGTGGTATATTCTAAAACATCGTCTTCATCGTGTATAGAAGTAGATACAATTGGATTTCCTAACTCAG
Organism: Pseudotenacibaculum sp. MALMAid0570; assembly: GCF_040151415.1. Lineage (NCBI taxonomy): Bacteria > Pseudomonadati > Bacteroidota > Flavobacteriia > Flavobacteriales > Flavobacteriaceae > Pseudotenacibaculum > Pseudotenacibaculum sp. MALMAid0570. Next base: position 16,879 of record NZ_JBDKWF010000042.1, on the reverse strand, counting down.
CTACTAGTTCTCTTGCTATATTATTATCCGGAACACGAATTCCTACTGTTTTTTTCTTTTTAAATACTTTAGGAAGTGAATTGCTTCCAGGAAGAACAAAGGTATAAGGTCCTGGTAAAGCTCTTTTTAAAATCTTATAGGTTGGTGTGTCAATTTGTTTGACATAATCAGAGAGATGACTTAAATCATTACAGACGAATGAAAAATTTGCTTTCTCTAATTTTACACCTTTAATCTTGGCTACTTTTTCTAAAGCTTTCGTGTTTGTAATATCACATCCAAGTCCATAAACTGTATCTGTTGGATAAATAACCAATCCCCCATTTCTAAGGACTTTTACAGCCTTTTCTATCTCTTTAGGATTCGGGTTTGTATTGTATATTTTGATGAACTGAGCCATACTATAAAAGTACAAAAGCTCAGGCTGAAAATCAACCTGAGCTTATTATTTTTGGGAAGTTATAATCGATTAGGCTTTATCTACCAATCGAAATCCTTCTCCGTGAATATTTAAAATTTCTACTTCTTCATCTTCTTTTAAGTACTTTCTTAATTTTGCGATGTACACATCCATACTTCTAGAAGTAAAGTAATTATCGTCTCTCCATATTTTTGTTAGAGCCAATTCTCTTGGCATCAAGTCGTTTTTATGAAGCGCTAACATTCTTAAAAGTTTGCTCTCTTTAGGCGATAATTTTTGAGGTTCATTTTTCCCTATCGAAAGGTGACGTAATTTAGAATTGAAAAAGAAGCTTCCAATATTAAATTCAAATTGTTCGTTTTCGGTGGTTGTTTCTGATTCTTTTCTTTGTAAGATTGCTTTAATCTTAAATAATAAAACCTCAGAATCAAAAGGTTTGTTCAAATAATCGTCAGCTCCTACTTGATATCCTCTTAACACATCTTCTTTCATTGTTTTTGCTGTTAAAAAGATAATAGGCACTTCTTTATTTGTTGATCTAATGTCTTGTGCTAAAGAAAAACCATCTTTTCTTGGCATCATAACATCCAATATACAAAGGTCAAAATCATTGTTTTTAAACATAATTAACCCTTCTATTCCATCTTTAGCATGTGTAACGTTATAATCGTTTAATGCTAAGTAATCTTTAAGAACTGTTCCAAAATTTGGATCGTCTTCAACTAATAAAATCTTTTTACTTCCCATGTTTTTAAAATTTATATTAAAGGTAATTTTACTGTAAATGTGCTTCCTTTTCCTTTCTCGCTTTCTACAAAAACCGTTCCGTGATGATTATCTATGATTTCTTTTACATAAGCCAAACCTAAACCGTGACCTTTTACATCATGGATATTTCCTTTTTGTTCTCTGTAGAATTTATCGAAAATATACTTCTGAGCTTGCTTGCCCATTCCTATACCTTCGTCTTTTATTTTAATAATAATATTCTTATTTGTACTCTCTGTATAGATATCTATTTTAGGAGGATCAACTGAGTATTTTAAAGCATTCTCTAGCATATTTACCATTACATTGGTCATATGAAATTGATTTGCTAATGCTTCAGACTGTATAGCGTTAAAATGCGTTGTAATAGTTCCTTTTTTATCTAAAGCCAATAAATTAACGTGTGAAATAGCATCTTCTACTAAATCATGAATATCTACTGCATCTTTGTTAATTTCTATTTGATTTTTTTCGAGTCTAGAGATTCTTAGTACATTTTCTACTTGACCATGCATTCTTTTATTCTCATCTCTAATCATTTTTATATAACGAAGCACTTTTTCTTCGTCCTTTATAATTTTTGGATTTTTGATAGAATCTAATGCTAGATTGATTGTTGCAATTGGAGTCTTGAACTCATGTGTCATGTTATTAATGAAATCTGTTTTGATCTCAGATATCTTCTTTTGTTTAACCAATTGATACAATGAACTTGAGAAAGCTACAATAATGATGAAAATGAAAAATAACGACAGTAAAAGAATATATGATATGTCTGATAAGATATGTTTACTCTTTTCAGGAAAATTTACATACAACGTATGATCGCTGTATCCATTTTCATCTTTAAATAAAGGGTAATCATAACTTTTATCAGGATCTATTGTGAAATAACCCGATTTTAGTTTGGTTGCTAAACCATTATTATACACACCGTATTTAAAATCTATATCGATATTATTCTTTTCTAACTCTTCTCTTAATGTGGTATTGATTTCTCTGTTGCTAATTCTCTGATGAATTGGAAATTCATTTCGATAATCATTAAACACATCATTAATTTCTTTTCTATTAATCCACTCGTCAAACTTGCTAGTCTTTGAAAAACTTTTCTCATTAAAGTCGATTATTGATTTATCATCAGCAATTAACTGAGCGGTAAATCGGTCATTCCTTCTTGTAAATCTTGTCAATACTATGGTATCATTACTGAAAAACTGACTTTCATTAAGGATATCTAATGGTACTTTAAAATCTTCCTCAATAATTGTTGATCCAAAAGAAAACTTTCTATTATTAACCGTATCAATTTGTTGAATCAGATAGTTTTTAATTTCTGCTTTGTTTAAAAACTCCTTACTATCAAAAATCGGTTTGATTTTGTTATAATATAGATCTTGTTCTTTTAGCTTCAACCTTTCAGAAGCTCTTGCCATCGCCTTCTTTACATCATTATCAAATTGAGCATCTTTACTCTCAATTGCATTATTGATCCAATACAATTGTACAGAGATAATTCCTATCAAGGAAATACTCATTAACACAACAATAAGGACAAATATTCGTTTACCCATTACTCAAAAATAGAAGTTATAATTAGCTGGTTTTCGATTTTAACGTAGATTAACAAAACCAGTAAATTTTTAAGTAAATTTTAAGAAATAAACTGAATTATCCTAAAATAAAGTTTGTTTTTTTGTTAAAATATTGTGGATTTGTTGAACTTTTAACAAAGTTTCGTTTTTATTGAGATTCACTATCCTGTAGTTACAAAGCAATTTTTTTCTTGTATCGCTCCATTGATTTTTTATTCTTTCAAGAACTTCGTCTCTTGATATTTTATCTCTTAACATTACTCTTTGAATTCTAGTTTCTAAAGGAGCTGTTACTGCGATAACAAAATCACAAAACTGATCGCTATTAATTTCAAAAAGTATTGCATTCTCGTAGACAATTATGGCTTCATCATTTTGGTTATCAATAAACTTTTGAAAATGTTTTTTTACAACCGGATGAACAATAGCGTTTAATTTTTGTAACCTAACCGAATCCTTAAAAACTAAAGAAGATATATAGGGTCTGTTTAACTGATTGTTCTTGTAAGATTCAGCACCAAATTCTAAAATTACTTGTTCTTTAATTTCATCAGAATCATTCATTAACTTTTTGGCTTCAATATCTGCATGGTAATAAACTGTATTATCATATGCTAAAAAGCTTTCAGCAACAAAAGATTTACCACTTCCTATACCACCTGTTATTCCTACAACCATCTTATTTCTCTATGACAAAGTCTATTTTATTGGGCGCTATTTTAACATTCTTAACCAAATTAGATTGTTGTTTTATTTTAGGAACTAAATACAACAAACTATTATTGGCAGATAACTTATAATCACATTCTATTAAAAAAGAAGAAGAAGTAATTTTATTGAAATTAGACAAAGCAATCTTATAAGTAAGATCTACCTCTTTTGGAAACGTATTGATTACAATATCTTCCGGTAAATTAATTACTGTAAAAGGTACTTTCATGGTTCCTTCAGTAAACTTTTCTACATTAGCTTCCACCCTCACTTTATCAGTGTTTAACTTTATGTTATTCTCCTTAGAGAAGCTTTCTAATAACAATTCGCTATTGATTGGTTCGCTAAGATTATTTCGGGTTAACAATATTGTTTTTACAAACTTAACAGTATCAATAAGTTTTTCTGGTCCTGATATAACTACAGAATCTGGAGAAACTTTCATATCTCCTTCCATATCGTAACCTGCTTGATAGGATAAATTTGTATTGAGATGAACAGGAACTTTTTTCTGACTTAAAAATCCTAAACTAAAAAATAAAGAGTCTTTAATAAAATGATCTATTGTTACCCCGTTATTCATTTGACGCTGAACAGCTAATCTTTGTTGAGCTAACAATAAAAAATAATCTGTTTTGGATTTAGAAGTTAGATTAGAAGCATCGATTTTTATTGTTTTTGGAAATAATTTCCCAGAAATAATTTTGAACCCTGACGTTTTTACATGAATATCTATCTCTTTTGCAGGCTCTTTTTGCAACAACTTATCATTCGGTAAGTTTTCGTATGATACAGGATAACTGATGGTGCTCTCATATTCTTTAGAGAGTTTGGTTAAAAACCAAAATACAATAGAAGCAAGAATGAATAAGATGAAGTTCTTAGATATAGAATTGTTTCTTGCTTTCAAATTTTTGATTTTTAAATGATATGCAATCTAATTAATCCTTAAAGAACCTCAAAATTAAGGCATAAAAAAAGTGAGCGTAAAGCTCACTTTTAGTTTATTATCAGAATAAATTATTTCTTCTGTGGAGTATTGTATTTTTTACTTAGTTCTACAGAAATTGCTTCTCTTTCGAACTTTATTTTTCCAGCTCCTGTCTCAATAGTAACTGTTCCATCAGTATCGTTCATGTCGACTATTTTTCCATGAATTCCGCTAGAAGTAATTACTTTCGAGCCTCTTTTCAACTCTTCTCTAAATTTCTTTTCTTTCTTTCTTTTTCTACTTTGAGGTAGAATCATAAAGAAATAAAACACGATAATGATTGCCAAAAAAGGCAACATACTAGAAAATGGTGAAGCTGTTTCAGCTTGTAAAAAAATTGATTGTGTTAGCATTAACTTTTAGCTTTTGGAGTTACATTACCTTTTATTACTAATACTTCTCTTCCTTTAGCCGTATTTGTATATAAAGTAATCGTTTTGTTTTGTCTATTAGGTTTTCCTGCAGTATTAAACTTAGCTAATATTTTAGAGGACTCTCCTGGTTTGATTGCTTCTCTTGGCCATTTAGGTACAGTACATCCGCAAGAAGGTTGAGCGTTGGTAATGACCAAATCTGTTTTTCCAGAATTTGTAACTGTAAATTCTACATCTACAATATCTCCTTCTTTTACAGTACCAAAATTAAATTCTGTTTTGTCAAATGAAATTAATGCAGCGCCTTTACTTATTTCTACATCTCTCTTTTTTGCATTTTCTAAATTGGTAATATTTACTTTAGAAGATGCATTGGTTTGATTGCACGAGATCAAAACAATCGTTGACAAAGCTAGTATTGAGGCTATAACTATTTTTCTCATGATGTTTAATTTTTTTGTAAAAATAAGAAATTAAAGCAATCCTCTCCCTACTTTAACCAATCTTTTACTTTCTGTATATTCTTTAGAAAGTTTATCTAAAACTCCATTTACAAAATAACCACTTTTTTGGGTTGAATAGTCTTTAGCTACTTCTATATATTCATTAATTGTTACTCTTGTAGGTATTGATGGGAAATGTAGAAATTCACAAATTCCCATTTTAATTAGAATCATATCAATATCTGCTATCCTATCAGATTCCCAGTTAGGAGTATGATTTTTAATGTCATCCTCAAAAGTATGATGATGCAGCATTACTTTTTTGTACAATTCAGACACAAATTCTTCATCATCACTATTCTTGTATAAAGAACCTAACATAAAAGGTCCATTCGTGTTTTGCTTATTTAAAGATCTTACCACCCATGTATTTACAAAAGGAATATCATCTACCCAAGTAATATTAGTATCTTCAAAATATTCGGCTAATTTTTCGTTTGGAGCAATTATTTCTTTGTAAAAATCGATTACAAAACTCTTGTCTACCTTGTAAGAATCTTCTACGGTGTTTAAATATCTTCTGTAAAGGTCGCTCTTTTGAAGTTGATCCCACATGATCTTAACATATTCATCATCCATAGACCAGTTGTTCAATTTTTTAGCTTCTAAATGCAAGGCTACTGAGCTACTTTCTGCTATTTTTTTGATAAGTCTATTGTTGATAAACTTTGTATTGGGAGATAAATCTTCTTTGGTTGCTAAATATTTTTTCTTGGAAATTTCTATTTTTTGTTCAGCGTGTTTCTGAACTTCAACCATTAAGTAAAGTAATAAAACATAAAGATCAAACATCTTTTGAATGCTGTGTTTCAGGAACTTTTCTTCTTTTACGATATCATCATTATGAGATTGAATCATCGCGTACACAGATTGCATTACTTTAACTCGTATATGTCTTCTATTGATCATGGAAAGAACTTATTATCATAAAAAAGAGCGAATGAAAATTTTTCAAACGCTCTGCAAAAATATAATTATTTCTTTTACTCTGCTTAAGAGTTTATCTCTTTTTTACGAGTATCTATTCTATTCTGTGCAATATTGAATGCTGCTCTGTGTGTTGTGATATTTTCTTTCTCTGAAAGTTCAAAAATCTCTAGAGTAGTATTATAAATATTTTCAGTTTTTCGAATGCTTTCTTCTTTATTATAACCTTCTAACTCAGCGTATACATTAATAATCCCTCCAGCATTAATTAAGAAATCTGGCGCGTATGCTATTCCTCTTTCTTTTAACAATCTTCCATGTTTTACTTCATCAGCCAATTGATTATTAGCTGCACCAGCAATAATTTTAGCATTTAACTGATTGATGGTATTATCGTTTACTGTTGCTCCTAAAGCGCATGGCGCATAAATATCGATATCTAAACCGTAGATATCATTTCCTAAAACAACATTAGCGTTGTATTTTTTAGAAAGTTCTTCTAATCTCGCTTCATTGATATCATTGATAATTACTTGAGCTCCTTCATCGGTAATATGCTTCACTAAAGTTTCTCCAACGTGACCAACACCTTGTACCAAAACTTTTTTACCATCTAAATTTTCAGTTCCGTAAACATATTTAGAAGCAGCTTTCATACCCATGTAAACTCCGTAAGCTGTTACAGGTGATGGATTTCCAGAGCCTCCTTTAGATTCAGAAATTCCTGTAACATGAGGAGTTACTTCTCTAATAATATCCATATCTCTGGTTTCCATTCCTACATCTTCTGCAGTAATGTACTTACCACTTAAAGAATGAACAAACTCTCCAAATTTACGCATCAAATCGTCATTCTTTTGGGTCTTAGCATCTCCAATAATTACCGCTTTTCCTCCACCTAAATTAAGTCCAGTAATTGCAGACTTATAAGTCATTCCTCTAGACAAACGTAAAACGTCATTCAAAGCATCCCATTCACTTTTATATGTCCACATTCTAGTTCCTCCTAAAGCTGGCCCTAAAACTGTATTATGGATTCCAATTATTGCTTTTAAACCCGTATCTTCGTCGTTGCAAAAAACGATCTGTTCATGGCCGTCAAAAGACAATTGACCAAACACTGGATCGTTCTTAATTGCGTCAGTATCTATGATTTGTGCTGTCATTTATATTTTTTTAATGTTTGAAAAATTAAATATTTCTCAAAAAAGAACATGCAAAAATACGATATCTTCAAATCATAGCAAATAAAATATCGTTTAATTATACATACTTTAACAAAAAGACGTTTGCAAGAACCTACATGAAAGCCCTTAAATACTTAAATAAATACTTTGTTAAATACAAATGGCGAATACTAATAGGAATCTTCATCACCATTTTATCTAAGATTTTTGCATTGCAAATTCCTAGAATTATTAGTGAATCTTTAAACGGTGTTGAAAACTATATGCAAGCAAAAAAATTAGGATTGAATCCTGATATTTCTCTTGTTAAATCAGAATTATTGTGGAACATACTTATCATTATAGGGGCAGCAATTTTATCTGGTTTTTTCACTTTTTTAATGAGACAGACTATTATTGTTACCTCACGCCTAGTTGAATTTGATTTAAAGAATGAAATCTACCAACAATACCAAAGGCTTTCTTTAAATTTTTATAAAAAAAATAGAACAGGAGATTTAATGAATAGAATTAGTGAAGATGTTTCTAAAATAAGAATGTACTTTGGGCCAGCTTTAATGTATGCAATTAACATGATTTTTTTATTCATTGTAGGTTTTACACAGATGCTTAAAGTAGATACTAAGTTAACACTGTATACATTAATACCATTCCCCGTTTTATCAATATCTGTTTTCTTTATCAGTAGAATAATTAGCAAGAAGAGTACTATTGTTCAACAATACTTATCAAAACTTACAACCTACAATCAAGAATTCTTTTCCGGAATTAATGTTGTAAAATCTTACGGAATTGAACCTGTAGTTATTTCTAATTTCAACAAATTAGCAGATGACAGCAAGCAAAAGAATATAGATCTAAGTAAAGTACAAGCTTTATTTTTTCCGTTAATGATTTTACTCATAGGGATCAGTAATCTGTTGGTAATTTATGTTGGAGGTAAGCAATACATCAATGGAGAAATACAAATTGGAGTAATTGCAGAGTTTATCATTTATGTGAACATGCTTACATGGCCTGTAGCAATAGTTGGCTGGGTAACGTCTACCGTAAAAACTGCAGAAGCTTCTCAAAAAAGAATTAATGAATTCCTACAAGAAATTCCTGAAGTACAAAATGAAACCTCTGAAAGCTTTAAAGTAAATGGAAAAATAGAGTTTGACAATGTTTCCCTTGTCTATGATGATACAAATATTGAAGCGCTTAAAGGCATTAGCTTTACTGTTGAATCTGGAGAAACACTAGCTATTTTCGGAAAAACAGGGTCAGGAAAATCTAGCATTGTTAATCTAGTTTCAAGATTGTATGATACTACAAGCGGATTGGTAAAAATAGATAATCATTCTATTCACACAATTAATCTAGATGATTTAAGAAATAGTATTGGTTTTGTTCCTCAAGATCCTTTCCTATTTTCTGATACGATTGCCAATAATATAAAGTTTGGTAAAGAGAACGCCACAGAAATTGAGATTATTGAAGCTGCTAAAAAAGCTGTTGTTCATCAAAATATTGTTGATTTCAAAGATGGTTATAAAACCATTTTAGGAGAACGTGGAGTTACATTATCTGGAGGACAAAAACAACGTGTATCCATTGCTAGAGCTATTATTAAAGATCCAGAAATATTAATTTTTGACGATTGTCTTTCTGCTGTTGACACAGAAACTGAAGAGCAAATTTTAGCAAATTTAGATCAAGTATCTAAAGACAAGACAACATTCATTATTAGTCATAGAGTTTCTTCTGCAAAAAATGCTGATAAGATCATTATTTTAGAAGACGGGAAGATTATTCAACAAGGCACTCATAATCAACTAATAAGAGAAAAAGGGTATTATAAAGAGCTTTATGAACAGCAACTTCTTGAGAAAGAAATCTAGTCTGAGATTTTGCCAAGACAAATATTTTGTTAGATTTGTTGCTTATTTTAAACAAACAACATAATATTTTAATAAAGTTATGGCTGAAAGAGTTGAGCAAGAAGAAATATTTTCACAGGTATTAAGAGCAGGAAGGAGAACTTACTTTTTTGATGTTAGATCTACTAAAGCGGATGATTATTACTTAACAATCACTGAAAGTAAGAAGTTTACACATGATGATGGGTCTTACCATTATCAAAAGCATAAAATTTATCTTTATAAAGAAGATTTTACTGATTTTCAAGAAATGCTAAAGAAAGCCACTGATTTTATTGTAGAGGAGAAAGGTGCTGAAGTAATTAGCGAGCGTCATCAAAAAGATTATAAAAAAGATGAGGCTGTAGAAGAAAAAACAACAGAAAGTTTTACAGATGTTAGTTTCGAAGATATCTAACATTTAGATTCAAATTCAATTTACACTAAAAAGGTCGTCATTCAATTGACGACTTTTTTTTATAAAATACTTTTGATTGTTTGAGTTTTTGCCAACGTTTCTTTCCATTCTTTTAAAGAATCACTTTTTAAAGTTACTCCTCCTCCTACATATATATGAGCATGTTGGTTAACAAACTCAACACAACGAAGGTTGACAAAAAGTTCTGTTTTAGTTGTTGTATTTATCTCACCTAAAAATCCTGTATAATAGTTTCTAGAATAATTTTCATTCTCCAAAATAAATTGTTTGGCCGCTTTTTTTGGCAAACCACAAACTGCAGGTGTAGGATGTAAAGTTTTTACTAAAGATTTTAGATTTGAATTTTGAATCCTCCCTGTTATATCTGCCTTTAAATGCAATAAACTACCCGCTCTAGCTGTATATGTTTCCGAAACTTTAAAATCTTCTAAAACGATTCCATTTTCTTTATTTTGAATTTGAGAGACTATATAATCTACAACATATTGATGCTCTTTCTTTTCTTTCTCCCCCCAAATAGGATCTAAATTTCCTTGAAACTTTTGCGTGCCAGCCAAAGCCATCGTAGCAAACTTTTTCTCTTCTAAAGTTATCAATCTCTCTGGTGTAGCTCCCATCCATAAACCAACTTTAGGATGAAACCACACATAGACCATCGCATTTTTATATTGAAATAATAATCTCTTAAAAGTAGAAACTAAATCTAATTTTGATAATTCTACTATTTCCTTTCTAGACAACACCACTTTTTTGAAATGGTTATTTTCAATAGCCTTGATTCCTTTATTCACTAAATCAATATGTGAATTCTTATCAGAATAAACTACAGACAAAGAGTTTTCAATCTTCTTTATAACATGCTCATCAATCTCTTCTTCCAATACTTCACAATCTCTTTTCAGAAAAATTATAGAACCATTAATATCAAACTCAAAAGGAGCAAAAACAAAACCTTCTGATTCTAGCGACGAATCATAATGTAAGGTTGAATCTTTACAGGTATAAGCTACAAGTTTCTCTTCATTAGGTTTCCTAGAGCAAACAAATGGCAAGTTTTTAGAAAACTGATCTGATATTTTATCAAAAATAATACTCAATCTAATTGATTTAAAAGTTCTCTAGACAATCTACTATAACTAGTCCAAACTAATCCATGTCCAGCTTCTGGAATTGTAACAAGTGTAAATTGACTACTAGGAAAAATTGTTTGTAAATATTCTGAATTGCTAAAAGGAACAATTCCATCGTCATCACCATGAATACTAATAATTGTATTGGGGTTTTGATTCCATTGTTTTTCAAATTTTTCTAAATCTTGCTTGTGTGACATTTTCTCTTTAGAAGCTTGTTTCCATATGGGAGGTACCATCCATCTTGTTAGTTTCCATTTATAAAAATTCAACATCCAAGGCATGGGCTCAACTTTACTGTACACAGCTGGAGCAAATAAAATAACTTTCTTGTATTTTCTTTTAGAAGCCAAGACAATGGGTCCACCATAAGAGTAACCTACAACAATTGTTTTATGAGGATTTAAATCTTTGGTTATACTTTCCAGCATTTCAGTTTCAAATGCAATTGATTCCTGAACATTGTTCTTTTCTTTATAATTATAACCAATTCTGTCATACACAATCATGTTAGCTTTTGCTAACATTAAACTATCGGTCATATAGCGCTTAAAATCTAAAACAGAGCCAATGGTTCCGTGTACAAAAACTATAGTTGGTAAAGTTGTATCTCTTAGAATACTTACCTTTCTATAATCAAAGGTTTTAAACTTTTCTTTAGAGATAACTGGAGTAACTCCTAATTCTTGAAACTCACTCCTAACTTTTTCATCTGATTTTGGTGACGTAGCCCAATAAAATAGGGCATAAAGCCCTATAAAAATTATGAATAGAGCTATTCCTAGAATCTTTAGAACCTTTTTAACAATTTTCACGTTACTTTCTCTTTTCTAAAACGATACTAGTCATCTTACAAACAGAGATTAGTTTTTCATTTTCATCAGTAATCTTCACTTCCCATAAATGAGTAGATCTTCCTTTGTGAATATTTTTAGCTGTTGCAAAAACAACACCTTCAGTTTTACTTTTAATGTGATTGATAGATAATTCTATTCCGTTAACAAATTGGTTTTCATCATCAATGAAAAAAAGAGAGGCCGTACTTGCTACAGTTTCTGCCAAAGCAGCAGTAGCTCCACCATGCAATTGTCCATAAGGCTGATGTACTTTAGATGTTACTGGCATACTAGCCGTTAAGTAATCATCTCCAACATCAACATACTCTATATCAAGAGTTTCTAGAAGTGTATCTTTACGTTTCAGATTTAACTTTTTCAGAATTTCTACTTTCTCCATATGAATTCGTTAGTTGTGTAAAAATACATATAAATTATTGTAATTTTGTTGCGTAATTTATAGGAGAATAGATGTATAAAATTCGTGTCATTTTAGATACACAAGAAGATGTAATAAGGACTGTTTTGGTAGATCGATCTATCAACTTAGAAACACTTCATTATATAATTGCTAGATCATTTGGTTTTGACGGGCAAGAAATGGCTTCATTTTACAGGACAGATCACGATTGGAATCAAGGTGAAGAAATTCCTTTATTTAGTATGTCTGAAGCTGGCGAAGGTATTTCTATGCAGAATAGTTTTTTAAGAAAAAGTTTGCCGAATGTAAATGATAAATTAATCTATGTTTATGACTTTTTTAATATGTGGACATTTTATGTTGAAGCAATTGAAATTTTAGAAAAAACAAATCAAGATTTACCTAAAACTATTCTCTCAGTTGGAGAAATTCCACAAGAAGCACCCGAAAAAGAATTTGTTGCCGAAAATTTTGGAAATGAGAATGATGACGAATTTGGCGATGAGTTTGAAAGTCTAGATGATATAGACTTTGATAACTACTAACGTTAAAATTCTGTAACATATTTGTATCTTGGTCGTCATACAAACAATTAACCAACAGATACATTCTTGGAAACAATCTTATCACTTAGAGCTCTCGATAAAAAATATGGTCGAGTACATGCTGTCAATAATCTTTCTTTTGATATTCAAAAAGGAAATGTTTATGGAATCTTAGGTCCTAATGGTAGTGGAAAATCTACAACTTTAGGAATCATTTTAAATGTAGTAAACAGAACTTCTGGTGAGTTTAGCTGGTTTGACGGCAAACTCTCTACACATGAAGCTTTAAAAAGAGTTGGAGCTATTATAGAGCGCCCAAACTTTTATCCTTATATGACAGCAACTCAAAATTTATCTTTGATTTGTAAAATTAAAGGCATTTCTACTGATAGGATAGATGAAACCCTAAAAACTGTAAATCTTTACGAAAGAAGAAATAGTAAGTTTAGAACTTTTTCTTTAGGAATGAAACAACGTTTAGCAATTGCTTCTGCTTTGTTAAACAACCCTGAGATATTGATTCTTGATGAACCTACTAATGGGTTAGACCCACAAGGTATTCATGAGATTAGACAAATTATCAAAGGGATTGCCAAAAACGGAACTACCATTTTACTAGCTTCACATCTATTAGATGAAGTAGAAAAAGTATGTAGTCATGTTGTGGTGATTAGAAAAGGAGTAAAACTTTACAGTGGTAGAGTTGATGAAATGACTGCTTCTAACGGATTGTTTGAGTTAAAAGTTGATGCTGATGAAGAGAAACTCATGAAATTATTAGAAGAGCATAAAGGAATTGGAACAGTGAAAAAAGAAGATGAACTCATTATTGCCAATTTAAATGAACAAATGAGTGCAACTGAGATTAATTCCTTTTTATTTCAAAACGGAATTACCTTATCTCATTTGGTGAAGCGTAAGCCTAGCTTAGAACAACAATTCCTAGATTTAACCAACAACAACTAACCACTAAAATACAAGTCATGTTACGACTCTTAACCATAGAATTTCATAAATTAAGACATAATAGAGCCAGTAGAGTTCTAACCATTATTTACTTTGGTTTATTAACTTGTATTGCATTAATTGCTGCAATTAAGTTTGATATTGGACCTGTTAAGTTTCACTTAGCTGATGCAGGGATTTTTAACTTCCCTTACATCTGGCATTTTAACACATACATTGCTGCTATACTTAAATTCTTTTTACTACTGGTAATTGTTTCTATGATGGCAAATGAATACAGTTATAAAACCCTGAAACAGAATCTTATAGATGGGCTAAGCAAAAAAGAGTTTATTTTATCTAAATTCTACACTGTAATTGTTTTTGCCTTATTTTCTACAGTTTTTGTTTTTATAGTTTCTTTAATCCTTGGGCTTATTTACTCAGATTATAACGAGATTAACATCATAGTTACTGACATGCAATATCTAGTTGCATTTTTTATAAAACTTGTTGGATTCTTCTCTTTTGGGTTGTTCTTCGGAATTTTAGTAAAACGTTCTGCCTTTGCTGTTGGAGCCATGTTAGTCTGGCTTATTATTGAAGGAATAATGAAAGGACTTCTATTTTATACTTTTAGAAAAGCTGACAACATGAGTGAGCGCGTAAGTGAAATTATGCAATTCATGCCTTTTGAATCGATGTCAAATCTAATTAAAGAGCCTTTTTCTAGGCTAAATGCTGTAAGAACTGTTGCTAATCAAGTAGGAGAACAATTCACTAAAAGTTATGATGTACAGTTTTTGGATGTTATGATTGTTTCTGTATGGACATTCATCTTTATTTACTCATCTTATGCTCTGTTAAAAAAGAGGGATTTGTAATACTTTTCAGTTATATTTGGCGTTAGGATAAAATCAACGTCAACTAATGAAGAAATTATTACTTCTTGTTCTTTTATTATCTTCTTTTTCTGTCTTTTCTCAAAAGGAGGCTAATATTTGGTATTTTGGTAGAGGCGCCGGTATAGATTTTAATACAAGCCCACCTACAGCAATCACAGACGGTGTAATTAATACACTAGAAGGTTGTTCTACTTTTTCTGATTCTAATGGAAACTTACTTTTCTACACAGACGGAATTACAGTTTGGAATGCCAACCATCAAGTAATGAATTATACCAATGGTAATCCTGCTAACAATCTAGAAGGGAACCCTTCAAGTTCACAATCAGGAATTATTGTTCCAAGGCCAAATTCGCCAAATATTTATTACTTATTTACTGTTGACACAACCACTCCTGGTGGTGGAGCTCCTCAAGGGTTTAACCTGTACACAATAGACATGTCGTTAAACGGAGGTTTGGGTGAAGTAGAAGTGAATTTCACAAATCTTTCACCCGGTTCTTCTGAGAAAGTAACTTCAGTAAAAGGAGATGCTTGTAATACATTTTGGGTCATTACGGGTAACGGATTTCAATTTCAAGCTTATTTGATTGATGAAAATGGTGTCCAAACTACTCCAGTAACATCAAATGTTTCTACAGATACATCTAGAAGAGGATATTTAAAGGTTTCTCCAGACGGTTCAAAGCTTATCTCTGCTAATCAAGATAACAATAATGCTATATTGTATAGTTTCAATAATAGCACAGGTGTAGTTTCTGATGATGGTGTTTTACTTGTATCAGGAAGTTTTGCAGAACAGCCTTATGGTGTTGAATTTTCTAGAAACTCTTCCAAAGCATATATTTCAACAGTTTCTGGTTTTAGACAAAGCTTAGCTAATCCTGCTACTACATATAAATTGCTTCAGTTTGATTTAACTGCAGCTGATATTCCTGCTTCTAGAGCTCTTATACATGAGCAAGCTCCAGGAGCTACATATCCACAAGGAGGATTTAGAGGAGCTCTTCAATTAGGTCCAGACGGAAAAATATACGCTACCATTCCTGATGCATATAATGATGCTAATGGAGATGCAACTCACTTAGATGTTATTGAAAATCCAAATGATGATGCTGCCGATATCGTTTTTACAGAAGATGCAATATTTTTAGACGGTAGGTTATCAACTCAGGGGCTTCCTCCTTTTATTAGTTCAATATTATTACCTGTTGAAATTAGAGATGATGATACAGGTCAACTAATTAATGACCAAGATTTAGAATACTGCATTGGAGAAACAAAAACTTTAGGTCCATCAGCAATAACAGGAACAAGTATTACTTATGAATGGACGTTTGATGATGGTACTGGTGAAGTTGTAGTTGCTACTACTCAAAATTTAACTCTAACTAATATTCAACCTACAGATGCTGGAGACTATAAACTTAAAATAGAGCTTACAGATGCATGTGGAGTAATACTTGAGTTGGAAGGACAATTTACCGTTGGTGTTTTTGAAGCTGCCGCAGCTACTCAACCTACCAATATTATATTCTGTGATGTAGATAATGATGGATTTAATTCATTTGATTTAGCAACCCTGAAAGATGCTGAAATTTTAAATGGTTTGGCTCCTGCTACTTTTGAAGTAGCTTACTTTACTTCTATGGCTGATGCGACTGCCAATACAAATGCTTTAACAATTCCATATACAAACCCCACTGCATTTAGCAATCAAACAATCTATGCCCGTGTAATGAATAGAAATGCTCCTTCAGCTTGTTTTGATGTTACATCATTTTCACTTGCTGTTACAGGGTTACCAGTTCCAGTTCAACCAGTAGATTATGAGATTTGTGATGACACAACAGATGGTGATGATACCAATGGATTTGTTGGAAGCTTCTTGTTGAACACTAAAGACACTGAAATTCTTGGAACACTAGATCCTGCTCAATACAGTGTTTCTTATCATACATCCCTTACTGGAGCACAAACAAGTAGCTCTACAGATGTTATCGATAAAAACAACCCATACACCAACATCTCTGCAAACACACAACCCATTTTTGTTCGTGTGGAGAATGTTGATAATGTAGCTTGTAATGATACTTCTATCTCTTTCAATCTTATTGTTAGTGCATTGCCAACAATCAATGCTACTGTAGAATTAAAACAATGTGATAATGATACTGATGGGTTCTCTGTATTCAATCTTAATGAAGCTGCTACAGATATCTCTACCAATTACATCAATGAGACATTTATCTTTTATGAAACTCTAGCTGATGCTCAAGC
>NZ_JBDKWF010000041.1:0-60243 GCF_040151415.1 Pseudotenacibaculum sp. MALMAid0570 | reverse complement strand
GATTGATTCTACATCGTATTGACCTCAGTTATAACCTCCCTGAGAAAACACACGACCTACACACCACACTTAAGGTTCCCCTACACAATTCCACCACAAAATCAGGGAACCGTAGTAGTACACCTTTGGTGGTAAAACACTACCCGTTGGAGAATAATCGGTGACTGTAGAATAAATAAAAAAGCCAGCTTTAAGCTGGCTTTTTTATTAGACTTTATCATGTACTTTGGTATGATTTCCATCATTCCAAAGAGTTAGAATATCTGTGGCTACACTGGCACCACTTCCAGCAGCTATAGCAAACTGACTTCGATGCCCTGCAATAGTTCCGCAAGCATACAATCCTTCTTCAATAAAATGATCATTGTTCTTTAGTTGTATACGATCTTTTTTAGGATTAGCTTTTTGATGAGATTCAATATATTTTTCTAGGCCATTAATTGTAAAAGGCTTTGAATAATTAAGAGCGATAACAACAATTTTTGATTGGTATTCATTTTTATTGGTAGTAATTAAAAACCCCTTTTCCTGCTTTACAATAGAATCCACTTTTTCATTTTGAATTTGAAGGATGTCAGGATAAGCTTCAGTTAATTGTTTCTTTCCTTGCTCTAGAATATTTTCTCCTAAAGCTCCAGTATCAATACCTAAAACATTGTTGAACAAAGCATTTTGCAAATGAGAAGATCGTTGATGCAATATAATACCAACTTTTTTACCTTCGGCAAAAGGCTTGTTTAAACCCGAACCTAATACAAGAGCACATTGCATCCCAGAAACGCCACCACCAATAATTAGAGAATCAAAAATCATTAAAATAAAGCTTTGATATTAGCAGCAAACAACTTGATAGCGATTGCTAAAAGAATAACACCAAAAATCTTTCGTATGATTTTAATTCCGTTAGGACCAATCAAGCGCTCTATTCTTCTTGATGTTTTTAAAACAATATAAATGAAAATTACATTTAGAAATACCGCAATAATTATATTTTGTATTTCAAACTCTGCTCTCAAAGATAAAAGTGTAGTTAAGCTTCCCGGTCCAGCAATTAGAGGGAAAGCCAAAGGAAATACGGTTGCGGTTATAGCTCCTTCTTCATCTTCTTTATAAAGAGTAATTCCTAAAATCATTTCTAAAGCAATAAAAAATAAAATAAAAGCTCCGGCTACAGCAAAAGAATTTACATCTACCCCAATTAAAGAAAGTAGACTTTGTCCAAGAAATAAGAACAAAATCATAATACCTCCTGCAATAATTGAGGCTTTTTCAGATTGAATATGCCCCGCTTTTTTTCTAAGATCTATGATAATTGGAATATTCCCAATAATATCTATTACAGCAAATAAGACCATAAAAGCTGTAAAAATTTCTTTAAAGTTAAATCCCATGACGAGTTTTTCTTTTGCAAAATTAATCAAGATTGTTGAGGTATAAACTAAATGAATAGAAAAAATTAACTGTATTTTTGCTGCATGTTTCAGTTAGGAAAAACCATCGTTTCAGAAGATATTTTAGAAAAAGAATTTGTTTGTAATCTTTCCAAATGCAAAGGAGTTTGTTGTGTAGCTGGTGAAGCAGGAGCACCTTTAGAGAAAGAAGAAGTAAAAATTTTAGAAGAAATTTATCCCAAAATAAAACCACTTTTAAGAAAAGAAGGAATTCAAGCTATTGAAGAACAAGGAAGTTCAATTACAAGTGATTTTGGAGATTTAGAAACACCATTAATTAATAACTCTGAGTGTGTGTATGTCATATTTGATGAGAAAGGTATTTCAAAATGTGGAATAGAAGAAGCGTACAACCAGGGAATAGTAGATTGGAAAAAACCTATTTCTTGTCACTTATACCCAATAAGAGTTAAAGATTACAGCGAATTTGCAGCAGTTAACTACCATAAATGGGACATTTGTGATGACGCTTGTACTCTTGGAAAAGAATTAAAAATTCCTGTTTACCAATTTACAAAAGACTCCTTAATTCGAAAATTTGGAAAAGATTGGTACGATGAGCTTGAGAAAATTGCAAAAGAACATACATAAAAAAAACAACTTATTTACCTGAAAATAGTATCTTTATGATAAAATATAGAGAAATGAAAAAATTTTTATCCCTAATCCTGACAATTGCTTTGCTATCTTCTTGTGACGTTAATACAGATCCAATAGAAATTACAGCAAGTACTACAATTGTTGAATCTGTATCTATTAACATTCCGCAATCATCTACAAGCGTTAATTTTGACGATACAATCAATCAAGATTTAAATGATGTTTTTACCAATTTAAATAGCGCAACAGCTATTAATATAGATGCTTTAAGTTATAAGTATACAAACGCTAGTGGGAATTCTGGAGCAACAATTTCTTCAGCAACATTAGTAATTAATGGTATCACCGTGGCTACAATTACAGATGTTAATATTACACAAGCATCAGATGCAGGAACGGTTTTTACAATAACAGACACGGCTATTCTAGATCAAATAGAAAGCTTATTATTAAATACATCAAGTGTAACCATTCAGTTTTCAGGATCTGTTAATGATGGTCCAATACAATTTGATGTTCAAGTTACAGCGGCTTTAACAGCTAGTGTATAGTTAAAGAAATAATCTTTTAAAAAATAAAAAAAGCCAGTAATCAACAGATTACTGGCTTTTTGTAAAAAAGTAATTTATACTATAGTACTCTTACGCTTACTGCGTTTAAACCTTTTCTACCTTCTTTTAATTCAAACTCAACTGCATCACCTTCTCTCACTTCGTCAATAAGTCCTGAGACATGCACAAAGTGTTCTTGTTTTGAACCATCCTCAACGATAAATCCAAATCCTTTAGATTCGTTGAAGAATTTAACTGTTCCGTTTTTCACTTGTAATAAATAATAAATTAATAAAGCACAAAGATACTCCTTAATTAGTTCTAAAACCTTGTTTTTGAATGTTATTTATATGTTACCAAAAAAGAGGGCAAATATTCTTCAAAAAATTCTATTTGAAATTATTAATTAAATCAATAGAAGTTTTTTTGAAATGACTGTTTTAAGAATCTCAGCATTCATAAGGGTTAACAAAAAATTAACATTGCAAATACCTGATAATCAAATAAATACAAAATAATTTTTTTAGAAGAATTTTCTTAACATAATTCGATTTTGTTAAAAACTTAGCAGGATTTGTGAATAAGTAGAGCTTTTTATTTGTCGCAAAATTTTCAATCTTTGTTAACGTCGTTTTTCAATAGGAAAAGTCCCATAATCAATAAAATTTATACAAAAATGTCTGCAATAGAACCAATTTTACAGCCGAATGATAACAGATTTGTAATATTTCCAATTCAACACAACGATTTATGGGAATGGTACAAAAAACAACAGGCTTGTTTTTGGACTGCAGAAGAAATTGATTTACATCAAGACTTAACCGATTGGGAAACAAGACTTACAGATGATGAGCGTTATTTTATAAAACACATCTTAGCATTCTTTGCAGCTTCTGATGGAATCGTAAATGAAAATTTAGCTGAAAACTTCGTAAACGAAGTACAATATTCAGAAGCAAAGTTTTTTTATGGATTCCAGATCATGATGGAAAACATCCATTCAGAAACCTATTCTTTATTGATAGATACTTATGTAAAAGATGAAACAGAAAAAGATCGTTTGTTTAACGCAATCGAAAATTTCCCTGCAATTAAGAAAAAAGCAGATTGGGCTCTAAAGTGGATTGAATCTGATTCATTTGCAGAACGTTTAATTGCTTTTGGAGCTGTAGAAGGAATTTTCTTTTCAGGAGCCTTTTGCTCTATTTTCTGGTTAAAGAAAAGAGGATTGTTGCCAGGACTTACATTCTCTAACGAATTAATTTCAAGAGATGAAGGAATGCACTGTGATTTTGCAGTTCACCTACACAACAATCACTTAATCAATAAAGTGCCTAAAGATCGAATTCGTGAAATTATCATTAGTGCATTAGATATTGAAAGAGAATTTATCACAGAATCATTACCTGTAAGTTTAATTGGAATGAATGCCAAATTAATGACTCAGTATTTGGAGTTTGTTACAGACAGGCTGTTAATGGAATTTGGATGCGATAAAGAATACAACGCAAGCAATCCGTTTGACTTTATGGAAATGATCTCTTTAGAAGGAAAAACCAATTTCTTCGAAAAAAGAGTATCAGAATATCAAAAAGCTGGAGTAAAATCTGGTGGAACTGGAAGCATCAGTTTTGATGCAGATTTTTAGAAGATCATTCTAAAAAAAGGACAACCTGAATTTTCATCAGGATACCAAAAATCGAAAATCAACTAAAGTGAAACCGTATATACGGTTGAACAACTAATTATAAAACCAACAATAGCATGTATGTAGTAAAAAGAGATGGCAAAAAAGAGCCAGTGATGTTCGACAAGATCACGGCCAGAGTAAGAAAAATGTGTTACGGACTCAACAAAATTGTTGACCCCGTAAAAGTAGCAATGCGTGTAATCGAAGGATTATACGATGGTGTTACAACATCAGAATTAGATAATTTAGCAGCTGAGATTGCGGCAACTATGACCACAGCGCATCCAGATTATGCAAAATTAGCAGCAAGAATTGCCGTATCAAACCTACATAAAAATACCAAAAAATCGTTCTCAGAAACAATGGTGGATTTATATGAATACGTAAATCCAAGAACAGGAAAAAAAGCACCACTTTTATCTGACGAGGTTTTTAAAATTATCCAAGACAATGCAGAAAAATTAGACTCGACTATCATTTACAGCCGAGATTTTAATTACGATTTCTTTGGATTTAAAACATTAGAACGTTCTTATCTTTTAAAATTAAATGGAAACATCGTAGAAAGACCACAACACATGTTGATGAGAGTTTCTATAGGAATCCATTTAAATGATATTGATGAAGCAATTGCTACTTATGAGTTGATGAGTAAAAAGTACTTCACACATGCTACACCTACACTATTTAATGCCGGTACTCCCAAACCACAAATGTCTTCTTGTTTCTTACTACAAATGCAAGACGACAGTATTGATGGAATTTACGATACATTAAAACAAACTGCTAAGATTTCGCAATCAGCAGGAGGAATAGGTTTGTCTATTCATAATGTGCGTGCTACAGGATCTTACATTAGAGGAACAAACGGAACTTCAAACGGAATTGTTCCAATGTTAAGAGTGTATAATGATACAGCTCGTTATGTAGATCAAGGAGGAGGAAAACGTAAAGGATCTTTTGCTGTGTATATTGAACCTTGGCATGCAGATATCTTCGATTTCCTTGATTTGAAAAAGAACCACGGGAAAGAAGAAATGAGAGCACGTGACTTATTCTATGCAATGTGGGTTCCAGATTTATTCATGAAGAGAGTACAAGAAGATGGAAATTGGACGTTGATGTGTCCAAATGAATGTCCACATTTATTTGACACTTATGGTGACGAATTTGAGAAATTGTACGAAGGATATGAGAAAGTAGGAAAAGGAAGAAAAACAATTAAGGCAAGAGAACTTTGGGAGAAGATTTTAGAATCCCAAATAGAAACAGGTACACCTTACATGCTATACAAAGACCATGTAAATCGTAAATCTAATCATAAGAATTTAGGAACAATTCGTTCTTCAAACTTATGTACAGAGATTATGGAGTATACTGCAAAAGATGAAGTTGCTGTATGTAACTTAGCATCTATTGCATTGCCAATGTTTATTAGTGAAAATGAAAATGGAGAAAAGTACTTCAATCATAAGAGATTATACGATGTAACGAAGAAAGTAATCAGAAACTTAGATACAGTAATCGATAGAAACTACTATCCAGTAAAAGAAGCTGAGAACTCTAACTTCCGTCACAGACCTGTAGGCTTAGGAGTACAAGGATTGGCAGATGCATTTATCATGTTACGTTTACCATTTACCTCAGATGCAGCTAAGAAATTAAATCAAGATATTTTTGAAACTTTATATTTTGCTTCCGTTCAATCATCAATGGAAATTTCAAAAGCAAAAGAACCGTATTCTACATACAAAGGCTCTCCAATGTCAGAAGGAGAATTCCAATTCAATATGTGGGGCATCAAAGAAGATGAGTTAAGCGGAAACTGGGATTGGAAAAAGTTACGCAAAAATGTGCTAAAACACGGAGTAAGAAACTCGCTATTAGTTGCTCCAATGCCAACAGCGTCTACTTCTCAAATTCTTGGAAATAATGAAGCATTTGAACCGTACACATCTAATATTTATACAAGACGTGTGTTATCTGGAGAATTCATTGTAGTAAACAAACACTTATTAGAAGATTTAGTAGAATTAAACCTTTGGGACAACAATATGAAAGAAGAAATCATGCGTGCAAACGGATCGATTCAACATATTGAAAAAATTCCTCAAGAGTTAAAAGACCTATACAAGACTGTTTGGGAAATGAGTATGAAAGATATCATTGATATGGCTCGCCATAGAGGATATTTTATTGATCAATCTCAATCGTTAAACTTATTCATGCAAGACCCTGATTTTGCCAAGCTAACCTCAATGCATTTCTATGCATGGAAATCTGGATTAAAAACAGGAATGTATTATTTAAGAACAAAATCTGCTGTAAATGCAATCCAGTTTACATTGTCAAAAGAAAAGAAAGACAACAAAGCTGGAGAAGAAGCACCAATGACAGCAGAAGAATTTAAAGCAATGGTTGACGCGTCTAGAAATGCTGGACAAGATGATGATTGCTTGATGTGCGGATCTTAGAATCTGTTTAATTAATTTAAGTTTGAAAAAGAATCTCAATTAAAATTGAGGTTCTTTTTTTGTTCTGTAGTATCTTTAGCAACTATGAACTGGGAACAATTACTGTCGTTAAAAAGATATGGTGATACTGAAAAAAGAATCAGATCACAACAAGATGAAACACGTTTAGGATTTGAGGTAGATTTTGACCGAATCATCTTCTCTGAGGCCTTTAGAAGTTTGCAAGATAAAACACAAGTAATACCCCTGTCAGAAACCGATTTTGTTCACACAAGACTTACGCATAGTTTAGAAGTTTCTGTAGTTGGAAGAACTCTAGGCAGAAGAGTAGGAAAAGAATTGCTAAAGAAGCATGCCAACTTAAAAGAACTTGGATATACCTTTAATGATTTTGGAGCCATCGTAGCTGCTGCTGCAGTGATGCATGATATTGGAAACCCTCCTTTTGGACATTCTGGAGAGAAAGCGATTGGCGAATATTTTAAAACTGGAAACGGATTAAGATATAAAGAGCAACTAACGGAAAAAGAATACCAAGACCTTATAGACTTTGAGGGAAATGCAAACGGATTTAAAATCCTAACCGAAAGTAGGGAAGGAATCAATGGAGGTTTACGACTGTCGTATGCCACATTGGGAGCTTTTATGAAATATCCAAAAGAATCGCTTCCTAAAAAACCTACTACACATATTGCCGATAAAAAATATGGCTTTTTTCAATCAGAGAGAGAAGCTTTTTTAGATGTAGTTGAAGATTTAGGATTGACATCAAAATCTCAAAGTCAAGATATTGGATATTATCGCCATCCTTTAGCGTATTTGGTAGAAGCGGCAGACGATATTTGTTATACGATTATTGATTTTGAAGATGGAATTAATCTTGGATTGATAGATGAAGAGTTTGCACTAGAATACCTCATAAAATTGGTAAAAGACTCAATTGATATTGCGAAATATCATTCACTTAAATTTAAGAAAGATCGCGTTAGTTATCTGAGAGCTTTGGCAATAAACACTCTGATTAATGAGGCGGTAGAGATTTTCTTAGAGAATGAAGAAAAGATATTAAAAGGAGAATTTGAAAAATCTTTACTAGATAAATGTAAGTATGAAGCCCAAATTAACGACATTATTAAGATCAGTATCTCAAAAATATACAGAAGTAAAGAGGTGGTTGAGAAGGAAGTAGCTGGTTATAAGATAATTGCAGATATTTTAGATGTTTTTGTTACAGCATTAAACAATCACCAAACAGGAGAAAAGACTAACTATGACAAGCTTTTACTGAACTTACTTCCAGAAGAGTTTAAGATAGAATCAGATTCTATTTATGAGAGAATTATGGCAATTTGCACCTATGTGTCTAGAATGTCAGATAGTTATGCGATAAGAATTCATAAAAAAATACAAGGAAATATCATTTAAAACACAGATAATCAATAAATTTACATCAAACATACACCCTTACAACTTAAAACAAACTACACAATGAAAAGAAAATTATTAATTACTGCTATTCTGGTTTTTGCTGGTGCAATCATTTATTTTTCAGGATTTCACAAATCAGAAGTAGATAAATTAAGAGAAAAACACCAAGCTTTTTTAGACAACAGCCCCTTTGAAGAAACAAAGTCTTTATCCAAAAAAGAAAGAAAAGCAAGAGGCTTACCTCCAAATGCATATTATGAACAATTATGGGATTTAACACTTGATCCTGCAACTGGTAGACCAATGCCTGAAAGAGTAGATGCAATTCAAAAGCAATTAAGAGAAGAAAGATTAGCCCAAAGAGGAGGAGGAGGTGATAACTTTAGCCCATGGGTAGATAGAGGTCCTAATAATATTGGAGGAAGAACTAGAGCAATAATGTTTGATCCTAATGATGGAGATAACAACCGTGTTTTTGCAGGAGGAGTATCTGGTGGTTTATGGGTAAACGAAGATATCACAGACCCTAATTCTTCTTGGACAATGGTGACTGGAATAGGAGCTAATATTTCTGTAACTGTTATGATTTCTGACCCTAATGACTCTAATACTTTTTATATTGGTTCAGGAGAATCTTATACATTTGGTGCTGCTGTCGGAAGGGGAATTTGGAAATCTACAGATGGTGGAGTTACATGGTCACATATCTTTGGAGGCTATACAAGTGCTGACGGAGGTCAATTAATTAATGGAATTTTTTATGTAAACGATTTAGTTGCTAGAGATGTTGGAGCTACAACGGAACTTTATGCTTCTATAGCTGGTGCCGCATATAACAGTTCTCAATCTCCTACAAATCAATTTCATGGACTGAATGAACAAGGCTTGTATAAATCTGTTGATAACGGAGCTAATTGGACAAAATTTACAATAGATGAAGGAAACGGAACACCTTCAAACCCCAATGATATTGAATTGGATATTAATAATAACATTTGGTTGACAACAACAAGAAGCTCTTGGTCAGGAGTAACAGGAGGAAAGATATTAAGATCTACAGACGGTATTACTTTTACTTTAATCAACACAATAGCTGGAGCACAAAGAACAGAAATAGAACCATCAAGCACTGACGCTAATAAATTTTGGATTGCTGCAGAGGTTGGTGGGGCTAACCTATATGTTACAACTGACGCTTTCGCAACCATCAACCCAATGACAACAGAACCCAATGATGTAGATCAAGGAATTTCTTCAACAGATTACACAAGAGGACAAGCATTTTACGATTTACCTATTGAGTCAGATTCAAATGGGAATGTTTATGTAGGGGGAATTGATTTATTTCGTTCAAGTAATGATGGGGGTTCTTGGGAGCAAATATCTAAATGGTCAAATAATAATGATTTAGCTGCATTGAACGTATCGTTAGTTCATGCCGATCATCATGCCATTGTTTTTAGACCTGGTAATGAAAATCAAGCAGTTTTTGGTAATGATGGAGGAGTTTATTTTTCAAATGATTTATCATCTTCATCTATAAGCACAACAGCAATTACTTCTAGAAATAAAGATTATAACGTAACACAGTTCTACTATGGATCTATTGCCTCAGGAACTGGAAATGAAATATTTTTTGGAGGAACTCAAGATAATGGAACGTTAATCTCTCAAAATTCAGTAGCTGGAGCCAATGATTTTGACAATTACTATGCTTTTTTTAGTGGAGATGGTAGTTACAGCGAAATAGACCAAGATGGAGGAGGCATTCCTAATAGAGGAGAATATATTATAATAGGTTCAGTTCGCTTAAGTTATTATTTAGCTGAAACTTCACATACTAGTACTGGGCAAGTATTTAATAATGGGTATACAATTGTAAGCACAAGTGAAGGAAATTTTATTAATGAAGCTGAGTTAGATCATGCTAATAATATACTTTATGCTAATAGCTCTCAAGGAAACTCAAATCGATTTTCATCTTTTGTTTTAGGTGAAAATAGTGCAACAAGAACAGATTTTTCTCACTCTTTATTAGATGATGAACCTTCTGCTTTTAAAGTATCTTCTTTCACTAATGGGACAATCTTTGTAGGTACCCAAAATAGTGAGGTGCTCAAAGTAGAAAACATTGGAGCCTTTAATGAAACATGGACTGATATTTCTGGAGCTGGATTTGTTGGGAGTATTTCGGATATAGAAATAGGAACCTCAGAACAAGAAATTTTTGTGACAGTACATAACTACGGTGTTACTAGTATATGGTATACTTCTGACGGAGGAACAACATGGGAAAATAAGGAAGGAGATTTACCTGACCTTCCTGTAAAATGTATTTTAAGAAACCCTTTATTGCCTCAAGAAGTTATTATTGGTACAGAATTAGGGGTGTGGAGAACTTCTGATTTTACGGTCGCCAATCCAGTTTGGACTCAATCATATAACGGAATGAGTGATGTAACAGTATTGGATCTAGATTTAAGATCTGCTGACAATACAATTTTAGCAACAACCCATGGTAGAGGAATGTTTACTTCTGTATTTACTTCTGATGTAGCTTCAGTAGAAGAGGTTTTAACCGATAAAAAAGTATTTACTGTATTTCCAACAATATCAGATGGGAACTTTACAGTATATGCTAAGAATGAGTTAGGAAACTCCAACATTCAAATCTTTGATATTTCTGGAAAGCAAGTATATACTTCTCAATTGAATTTTAACGAAAATAGTAATCAGCCATTATCTGTGAGTTTAAAATCGGGAATCTATATTGTGAATGTAATAGATCAAAACAATAGAAAATCTTCAGGAAAAATTATTATTAAGTAATTTGAGAATATAATTGATATAAAAAAAGCCGCTTTAAAGCGGCTTTTTTGTTTGTAATGATTTTATCTTTTTTCGGATGGATTCTGAATCAATTCCGTTAAGCCTCTGTAATTCGTCAACGCTACCGTGTTCAACAAATTTATCTTTGATACCTAAAACATGGACGGAATTTCGATACTTGTTCTCAACTGCAAATTCAACAATAGCAGAACCAAAACCGCCTTTTAAAACTCCATCTTCAATGGTAAGGATAGTTTTATGTTTTGTAAATATTTCATGAAGCAATTTTTCATCCAAAGGTTTTACAAAACGCAAATCATAATGAGCAATATCTTCAAGGTTGTGAATTGCCTCAGTTACGTTTTTGGCAATTGTTCCTAGAGATAATACAGCTATACTATTACCTTTTTGTAAGCAAAGTCCCGCCCCAACCTCTATTTTTTGAAAAGGTTGCTGCCAATTAATGGTGATTCCTCTTCCTCTCGGATATCGAATTGCAATTGGTCCAGCTAAACCTAGCTGAGCAGTATACATTATATTGCGAAGCTCTATTTCATTTCTAGGCGCAAAAACAATCATATTCGGAATTGCTCTCAGATAAGTGAGATCAAAAACTCCGTGATGTGTAGCACCGTCCTCTCCTACTAATCCCGCTCTATCTAGACAGAAAATTACGGGAAGGTTTTGCAAAGCAACATCATGAATTACCTGATCATAAGCTCTCTGTAAAAAAGTAGAGTAGATATTGCAAAAAGGGAGCATTCCTTGAGTGGCTAATCCGGCTGATAAGGTCACGGCATGTTGTTCAGCAATACCAACATCAAAAGTTCTTTCAGGAAACTCTTCCATCATAAATTTTAACGAACTCCCAGTTAACATCGCAGGAGTGATTCCTATTATCTTTTTATTTTTTCTAGCTAACTCAACCATTGTTTTCCCAAAAACATCTTGGTATTTTGGAGGCTCAATAGTATTGTCTTTTGGGATCAAATCTCCAGTTTTAGCATCAAACCTTCCCGGAGCATGATATTTTACTTGATCTTTTTCAGCTTGAGATAAACCTTTCCCTTTAGTAGTGACTACATGTAAGAATTTTGGGCCTTTTTTGTTTTGAAGACGTTTGAGTTCTTTTAAAAGACTATCAAAATCATGACCATCAATAGGGCCAGAATAATCAAAATTCAAGGCGCGGATGATATTGTTCTTCGCTAAAGAACGATCTGATTTGACTTTGGTTAAATACTCTTTTAATGCGCCTACAGATGGATCAATACCAATGGCATTGTCATTTAAAATGATCAACAAATTAGAATCGTTAACACCAGCATGGTTTAGGGCTTCAAAAGCCATTCCACTAGCGATAGAAGCGTCACCAATTACGGCAATATGGTGTTTATCAAGATCACCTTGTAAAGAAGAAGCAATGGCCATTCCTAGAGCAGCAGAAATAGAAGTTGAAGAATGCCCTACACCAAAAGTATCATATTCACTTTCTTCTCTTTTCGGAAAACCAGAGATACCATTCAACTGACGATTGGTGTGAAAATTCTTCTTTCTTCCCGTGAGTATCTTATGCCCATAAGCCTGATGTCCAACATCCCAAACTAACAAATCATTTGGAGTGTCAAAAAGATAATGAAGTGCAATGGTCAATTCTACAACTCCTAAGCTAGCACCTAAATGACCTTGTTTTGTAGCTACAATATTGATGATGAATTCTCTCAGCTCTTTGGCTAATTGAGGTAATTGATCTTCAGATAATTTTCTAAGATCAGAAGGATATTCAATATGATTTAACAAACGATCCATCAGAACACAAAAGTACAATTTTACAAGTCAAAAAGCTTTTCGTATTATTGAATAAATTCTAATAGATGATTCAACCTTTTGACGATACATATTTTATGAAGAAAGCTTTGCAAGAAGCTCAAATGGCTTTTGACAAAGGAGAAGTCCCTGTAGGAGCCGTTGTTGTTTTGAAAGATAAAATCATTGCAAGAGCTCATAACCTCACAGAAACTCTGAATGATGTGACAGCCCATGCAGAAATGCAAGCTTTTACCGCTGCTGCTGATTTTCTAGGAGGAAAATACCTCAAAGAATGCACTATATATGTCACTTTAGAACCCTGCCAAATGTGTGCGGGGGCAAGTTATTGGACACAAATAGGGAAGATTGTGTACGGAGCTCCAGAACCTCAAAGAGGATTTGTAAACCTCAATACCAAACTACACCCTAAAACCAAAGTAGTGAGTGGAATCTTAGGAGATGAGTGTAGTCAACTTTTGAAAAAGTTCTTCATTCAAAAAAGAAACTTAAATTAAATAAATATCTGAAAAACAGCATATTAGACTCTGTTCTTTAAAAAAATAATTATTTTTTTGCTGAGTGAATTCATTTTTTAATTACTTTTACATCGCTTTGAAAAAGAAAAAATGCTATGAAACTTTTCACTGTACATGTAGGAATATTTAAGTATTGGATATCTATCCAATAGGTTATCCCTGCATGTACATTTAGAATTTCCCCTTTTACATAACATCCTTCTTTTTCAAAAAAATTGTTATTAATCACGTTTAAAAAATTTACGTATGAAAAGACTATTGTTATGGTTTACACTTTTCAGTGTAACAGGGATATGTGTTGCCCAAGATGATCTGAAGCTACCTGAAGTTATTCCACCTTCACCTACGGTAGCGAGTTTAATGAAATTTGAGGAAGTCCCAGTAGATTATTATTCTGGACAACCCAATATTGTAATTCCGATTTATTCTAAATCTATTGGTAACGGAATCGGATTGAATGTTGCTTTACGCTATACGACATCGGGAGTAAAAATAGACAGTCGTTCAGGTTGGGTAGGCACAGGATGGGCTTTAGAAACAGGAGGAGTTATCTCTAGAACAGTCAGAGGAATTCCTGATGAATTTGACGACCATAGAAAAGGAGTGTACAACAATCCTGATTTTTGGAATTATGATAATCTAAGTACAGATGCAAAGATTACTTATCAATGGAAGGCGGCGAGGGGAGATAACAGTTCTAATTATCAATATGACAATCAGTTAGATTTATATCAATATAGTTTATTAGGAAAAAGTGGACGTTTTGTGATCGTAAAGAACGGATCTAATTTTGAAGCAAAATTACTTTCGAAAGATGACAATGTAAAGATTGATTTTACAGCAGATTCTAAAGGGAAAATCAGCGATTTTATAATCACAGATGCTTTAGGAAACAAGTATACATTTGATATAGAAGAGACTTCATATTCAGAGCCAGTGACTGCATCATCTACTCAAGCAAATCCATTTATGGCAAATATTAGTGCTTCTGGATCTTCAGCATCAATTAGCAATACTTCCGCTTGGCATATCAGTAAAATAGAGACGAGTAATGGAATTGATTTAGCAACATTTACCTATTCAGATCATACACATACCTATGAAGCATCTAAAACAAGAATAGAAAATAAAATATTGAGTTCTTTCTCTACAGATGTGTTAAAGAATAGTTTTAACAACTCTATTTTCAAACCTCGTACTACCGTAAGTCATTATGCTACTACAGCGCAGACTAAAAAACCTTTAAAGATTACCTTTAAAGACGGAAGTAGTGTGAACTTTAGTGCAGCTAATACACATCCTGAGACTTTTGGAGCTGTATTAAATAGTGTGTCTATTAAAGATAAAATCAACCAAACAAATAAAACCTTCAACTTTACCTATGAAACTACCAATCGTTTGTGGCTGACTAAAGTATCAGAAGTAGGAGGAAGTTTGATTCAAAACACGGTTTTAGAATACAATGATAAAGCAAACTTACCCGGATATGGATATGGGTCTGATTTGTATGGATACAATAGCGGAAGTAGCTCTCAAGGAAGTTTCGATATTACAGCAATTCAAAAAGGACTTTTGAAAAAGATTAGCTATCCAACAGGAGGAAATAAGCAATTTTATTTTGAACACAATACCTTTTCTTATGAGCGAGATCAATCATTAACTAATGATGATTACTATAAGCTGAATCCAGCAAACACATCATCAACCAATAGTTCACTTTCGTATACAATTAATAGCACTAATGGTTTAAATTACACTTTAGGGAATAATACGGTTGTGATTGGTTTTGATCAGACAGTTTCAATAGAAAACAATATTACAATTCCAAGCAATGTAGACGGTTCAATTCTTTTGTATGCTGTTATTGAAAAAAATGGGTTTAACTATAAAGAGGTTATACAACCACAAGGAACCAATAGCGTTTTCTTAGAAGCAGGAACCTATACATTCAAGATAGAAGTTCTAAGTTTAACATTAGATTCGTATAATGCTACAGGTCTTGCTAAACTTTACTATAGAAATCAAAGTACTCCTTTTATACAAGCTGCCTTAGGAGGAGGAGTTCGTATTGGGGAAATATCTTTTTGGGATAGTGACAATGCAATTAAAGCATCACGCAGAATATATTATGATTATAACGAACCAGGAACTACAAAATCCTCTGGAGCTATTGATGCTGTTGGAGCAGGATTACAAAAGACGTATAGCTATAATGTAAACAAACTGATTTTCCTATTTCCTTCAAACGGATTATCACCTAATGGAGATCCGATTGAATATAATGGGCCTTGTCCTACAGCTCCATCAACGATTCAATATCAAACGATAGAGAAAGGACCAAATACACAATTGACAAAAGGAAACTATGTAGGATACAAACAAGTAAGAGTTTTTGAACTTGGTAATGGATATACAGATTATGAGTATACCACAGCCTATGATTTTCCTACGCCAGCAGCAGCTTTCACCTATCCATTTACACCTGTAGAAAATGTAGATTTTAAAAGAGGAAACTTACTATCACAAAAGGTTTATAACGAAACAGGAAGTATGTTAAAAGAAGTTACCAATAATTACAACTATGTAAGTGAGAATATTGCGCCTTCATTTCGAGTGATAGACTACGAAACATGTGGATATAGTCAATTGTATCTGAGTTATCTTCAATATAAAAACAAGACTCCAGAAGGAGGAGGAAACCCTCCTATGGATGGTAATTCTGGAGGAGGTCTATGCTTTGATAATTCACTAAGTCAAAACTGTGGAACTATTCCTCCTGATTTAACCGTATTTAATGACGATTTAAAGACAGGATGGGTACAATTGATAGAGACAAAAACAAAGGATTTCCCAACAGGAGTGCTAGCTGATTCTATTGTTACTAGACAAACATTTGCGTATAACAATGTAAACTTCTTACAGAGTGTAAGCAATAGCTATATCAAAGAAAAAGGAGTTGAAAAGCACTATAAGACAGAGACTATTTATCCAGTTGGAAACTTGTTGAATGACTTTACTTCAACAGAACAAGTAGCCATTAGTGCCATGGTGGGAATCAATAAGATTAATGTGCCTTTACTTGTAAAAACATCAGTAGATGGAACTGTAACCAACAGAGTGAAGAACATTTACAGTAGTTTTTACACCAATATGTATGAGGTATCTAAAGTGGTTACTTCAAAGACTACAGACGCTTTTGAAGATCGATTGATTTACCATGGATATTACGATAATGGAAACATCAAAGAGGTAAGCAAAGAAGATGGAACTCATATTGTTTATATCTGGGGATATGATCAAACGCTTCCAGTAGCAAAAATTGAAAACGCTACGTTTGCCGATATTCCAACTAGTGTATACAACGATATTATTGCTGCTTCGAATGCAGATACAAGTGTGAGTGCAGAGAATACACTCAGAACTCATTTAGAGACTTTACGTAATCATGCAAATCTATCCAACGCACTAGTAACAACAATCACTTATGATCCATTAGTGGGAGTGACAAGCGTTACTGACCCAAGAGGAGAAAGTGTATTTTATTACTATGATACCATGAACAGATTGGATTATGTAAAAGATGCCTACGGGAAAATCTTGAGTAAGAATGAGTATCACTATAAAAACTAAGAGCTATGAAAAAGAATTTTTATACAATTATACTAAGCTTGTTTTTGCTAACCTTATGTTCGCATGTGCAAGCACAGCAATTAAGAATAAACGGAGATGCTACTGCCAATTCGGGAGATAGTAAAGTTTATACAAAAGCTTCAAAAGGAGTTGTTATTTATGCAGCCAATTGGACTGCCACAGGGGGAACAATTACCTCTCAGAATATTAATAGCGTAACGATTACTTGGAATACCAACCCAGGAGTGGTTAAGTATAATGTAACCTCATCAAGTGCAGGTACTTTGCAGGCGAGTAAGAATGTAACAGTCACGGTAAATGCACCAGCCAATCCACCAAATCCTACCATAGTTAGTGAGAACTGTAGCACAGCCTTACTATCCAAGACAGGAACTATTCCTTCAGGAGAAATGTGGTACTGGCAAACAGCAGCTTGGAACACAGATGAGACTTACCCAGCAACAAGTAACTATAATGTAACTTCAGCAGGAACCTATTATATCAAGTCCAAAAACCTAAGTACTGGTTTATGGAGTGCAGGATCGGGATCTTTAACTATCAGCGGTTCTGTAGGAGGTACTATTTGGTATCAAGATACAGATGGTGATGGATTGGGAGATCCGAATGTAACACTCACACAATGTTCACAACCTTCAGGTTATGTAGCTAATGGAGACGATCAATGCCCTACAAGTAATGGACTAGGATCAGGAAATGGTTGTCCAGGAGGACCTACATTGAGTAACGAGAACTACGTCTATACCATTGCTCCTCAAAAAGAGGTAACCGCTATGAGTCAGATCATCCAAAATGCAGATGCACTCAAAAACGTAACGTATTTAAACGGATTAGGACTTCCAAAACTAACAGTAGGAATCAAACAAAGTCCGAATGAAAAAGATATCATTCAATATATTGAGTACGATGCTTTTGGAAGACAAAAGAAAGAATATTTACCTTTTGCTTCTACTAGCAATACAGGTTTGTATGATGCTAATGCACTAAACAATACTTTATCGTATTATCAAAACAACTATGGAAGCGATTTTACAGGAATGGCTCTTTTAGATATTAATGCCTATTCTGAAAAAGATTTTGAAAAATCTCCGTTAGGTAGAGTCACCAAACAAGCGGCTCCTGGGAAAGACTGGAAGTTAGGTAATGGTCATGAAATAGAAATGGGCTACCAAACCAATGCGGCTAATGAGGTTCGTTTTTATGAAGTATCTCTAACAAGTACCTACGTACCTACTTTGGTAGGAGGAACTTCCTACTACAGCAAAGGAGATTTAATCAAAACAGTCACCAAAGATGAAAATCATGATGGTTCAAGCACAAAGAATCACACGACTGAAGAGTTTAAAAACTCTATGGGACAAGTGATTTTAAAAAGGACTTATGCAGATATTTCTGGGGTATCAACAGCTCATGACACATACTATGTGTATGATGTTCATGGAAATTTAACCTATGTATTACCTCCTAAAGCAGAAGCACAGGTAAACATTCCAACAAGTACAGAGCTAAATGAATTATGCTACCAATACCAATACGATACAAGAAATCGTTTGGTAGAAAAGAAGATTCCAGGAAAAGGAGTAGAATATATTGTCTATGACAAATTAGACAGACCCGTGCTAACACAAGATGCCAATTTAAGAACTACGCAAGATTGGTTGTTTACTAAGTATGATGCTAGGGGAAGAGTGGCCTATACAGGAATCTTCCATAACGGAAGAACTCGTTTAACAATGCAACCTCTTTTTGAAGATGACCTTCCTCAAAACATGTATGAAGACAGAACAACTTCTCAAAGTACTTTAAGTGGTATTGTAATTAAGTATACCAATAAAATGTATCCTACAGATGTCAATAACATCTCTGTACTTACGGTAAATTACTATGACGATTATGACTTTGATAGAGCAGGTTCTGATCTTCCTGGAAATATCATCCACGAATTTGGAGAAACCTTAACCACAAGAACTCAAGGCTTGGCAACAGGAAGTAAAGTAAAAGTATTGGGAACTTCTAACTGGATTACCACAGTAAACTATTACGATACCAGAGGAAGAGCAGTATACACTTATTCTAAAAACGACTTTTTAGGAACCACAGACATTGCTCAAATGGATCTAGATTTTACTGGAAAAACAATAGAAACGTATACTTCACACACCAATACGAACGATGCGTTGTCTACACAAAACACGAGAGATGAGTTTAGCTATGACCATGCAGGAAGATTAACTACGCAAAAGCAGTTTTTAAATGGAGCTAGCGTTGGAGAAGTGATTGCCAGCAATACGTATGACGAGTTAGGACAACTCACCACCAAAAAAGTAGGAGGAAAAACTACGACCCAAACTAGATTACAAACGGTAGATTATAACTACAACGTAAGAGGTTGGTTGACAAACATGAACCAAGATGCGAATAATGATAATGATTTGTTTAACTTTACATTGCGTTATAACAATCCTACTTCTGGTACTGCCTTGTATAACGGAAACATTGTACAAACCAGTTGGAATACTGCCAATACAGATAGTAGTACCAAAACCTATACCTATAGTTATGATGCCTTAAATAGAATTATTAGTGGTATAGACAATACAGGAAATTATAATTTAACATCGGTAAGCTATGATAAAAATGGAAACATTCTTAACTTGCAGAGAAAAGGGCACAACGGAACAAATGTGATTGCCGGATTTATGGATGACTTAACCTATACATACGAATCTACTAGCAACAAGCTAAGAAAAGTCTTAGATAATGGAGATGATAACTATGGGTTTAAGGATGGGGCTAATTTACCAACGGCTGAATATACTTATGACGCCAATGGAAACATGGTTTTTGATGCCAACAAAGGAATTACCAACATTGTATACAACCATTTGAACTTGCCTACCCAAGTAACTATTGGAGGACAAAACATTACTTATACCTATGATGCCTCTGGAGTAAAGCAAAGAAAGGTAGTACAAGGGGTTGCCACAGATTATGCTGGGAATTATATCTATGAAAACAATGTTTTACAATTCTTTAACCAAGCAGAAGGCTATGTAAAAGCTTCTGTAAGTGGTAGCAGTGTAACGTATAGCTACGTATACCAGTACAAAGATCATTTAGGGAATGTTAGGCTTTCATACGCAGATTCTGATGGTAACGGTGTCATCTCCGCGCAGGCGGAGATCATAGAAGAATCCAATTACTACCCATTTGGCTTAAAACATAAAGGGTATAATAATGTGGTAAGTGCTAATGGGAATAGCGTTGCGCAGAAGTTTAAGTATAATGGGATAGAACTTGAGGAATCCTTAGGATTGAATTTATATGAAATGGAATTGAGACTATATGATCCTGCAATTGCACGTTGGAATGGTATTGATCCAGTTACCCATTATGAATTTTCAACCTATAGCGCTTTTGATAATAATCCTGTGGTATGGGCTGACCCTAGCGGAGCGGATTCTGAGAAAGTTGATGAAAGAGGTCAGCTTCACAGTGAAATGAGAAGAAAATACATAGGGCAAGATGTTTTTTCTGAAAATTCAGATGATAATATTATTGATAAAATAGTTTCTAAAGCACTTCAAGGATCTGCGGTAATATATGCGGATGGTAAAAATTTATCTAAGCTGACAGAAAAGCAAAAGCAAAAATATTTTGAAACAGACGAACTTACCACTATAGGTATTTTACTATATGAATTTGCAACAGGTACAGGTAAAGTAGAAAGAGATTTTATTTATGGAAAACATCCTTTCGCTACAAGTTATCTAAGTGGTAGAATTGTAGAAGAATTGTTAGGAGAGCTTACAGCAATATTAGAAAAAAAAGGATATGATTTTAAAAAATTACCAGATACTAATACTGAAACAATAAAATTAGAATTCAGTCCTGATATTTCAAAGTGGAATCCTGCGTCTTGGAAAGAGTCCGCACAGAAACATGCAAATTCAAATCATTCTCAATTTTTTATAGGTGGAGCTACAGCAAGAGTAAAGATTAAAGATCAAAATTTGTATATAATGATATACAATAACACTAGTAGAGAATCTTTATATCTTCATCAAAAAGTCGGAAATTATAAAAGAAAACCCGGGAAGAAAAACAAAATTTTATCCACTATAAGGCAAAATATTTTTGCGATATGGAAAATACCAAAACAATAATAATTATGAAAAAGCGAATTTTAATATTATCAGTAATTTTCTTTGTATTACAAGGATGTTTGGATCTTCGTACTTGTGATTTAAATAAACTACCTGGAAGGTATTATTGTTACAATAATGAAAACGCCATCAATTGGATAGATATTCATAAAGATGGGACATTTTATCATTACTATAAAGAAGGAGATGTAAAAATATCACATAATGGAAAATGGAAGCAAGATGAAAAAAATGGTTGTGTTATTGAATTAGATGAATGGAAAACTTTTAATGAATCTGGTAAAGATTATCAATTCCTGGGGAGTATGTATCTTTGGATTACAGGTAACCGTTATTTGGATATTGGGCCAGATGGAGAGACATCAACTAGTTTTGAGAAATCTGATGAGGATATGTCAGTAAATCCACTAGATAAGAATTGAGATATTATTAACAAAGGGATACTAATAGAAATTTTAGTATCCCTTTTAAAACAAGAAGTTCTTTGAAAATATATTAATAAAACAAGAGATAAGGCTTTCAAAATTAGTAAAAGCTCAAAAAAATGATGTTAGATTACTATCCCCTTGGTCTTAAGCATAAGGGGTATAATAACGTGGTTTCTTCTAATGGAAATAGCCTAGCGCAAAAGTATGGTTACAATGGAAAAGAACTCAATGATGAGCTAGGTTTGAATTGGCATGATTATTCTGCTAGAAATTACGATGCGACTTTAGGGCGTTGGATGAATATAGATCCTCTTGCAGAACAAATGCGTAGACACTCACCATATAACTATGCATTTAACAATCCTGTATACTTTATAGATCCTGATGGGATGGCTCCTCAAGGGACTGGTAGTGATCTTGAACCAAGAGGAGGTTATGGAGAAAAACTAAGTAATTCGTCACATTCACAGTCTATTTTTAGCGGACGATCTGAAAAACAATTAAAGGAGAGTATGGGATTGTTACCTGGTGTTAGTACTGGATTAGGTGGTGGAGGTGAAGAACCGGCTCCTTCTGCAAATAGTAAAGATGCAAAGACAGGTCTTCGTATTTATGCTAATAATGAGAAAGGAGAAAGGACATTAGTAGCTCATGTTGTTACTTAATTGATTGAAGATGAGGTTTTTATACCTATTATTACATTTACAGGAAGTGAAGCTGCTCAATATGATTTAGATCAATTAATTATTGATTTAAATGCTGAAGTTGAACCAACTCAAGCCTATGATGCAATAGCCTTAAGTATTAATGGAGACGTAGCACTTAAAGGGGGATTTGGAGGTTCTATTGCAATTGTAATAGTTCAGAAAGGAGCTAATACAGGAGATTATGGTGTATCTGTTTCAGGTAGAGGAAATGTTGGTGTCGATGCTAGTATATCTGGAACAATAACAACTTTTTACGCAACCGAGCCGAATCCAACATTAAATACATTCAGTGGATTCGAGTATAGTGCTGATGTTAGTGTTCCTATTCAAGGGCCTCTCGGAGGAACCGTTGGGGCCAGTGTTGGTGTAGACTATCAATTACGTAGCCCAGTTAAAGTGTTCTGGGGAGGAGTTGTAATATTCCAATCTCCAATTGTTGAAAAGATAACCTATTACGCGTATACTTTTGGTATTAGTGTTGGAGTAAAGGTGCCTATACCAGTTACGTTTAAAGGAAGTTTAACTATAGCTGATTATCTTTATAGATCCGATGAATAATGAAAAGAA
Source organism: Pseudotenacibaculum sp. MALMAid0570 (assembly GCF_040151415.1). Classification (NCBI taxonomy): domain Bacteria; kingdom Pseudomonadati; phylum Bacteroidota; class Flavobacteriia; order Flavobacteriales; family Flavobacteriaceae; genus Pseudotenacibaculum; species Pseudotenacibaculum sp. MALMAid0570. Next base: position 37,359 of record NZ_JBDKWF010000041.1, on the reverse strand, counting down.
AGTGGTTAATCATAATATTTTCGCTTGTAGCATTTGTATTTTTAGGGTACAGATGTGAAAACAACAAATTTTATAGAAGTATTAATGAATTAAAAGCTCAAAATATAGAACTAGTATTTGTAGAAGGAGTTGAAGATTACTCAGATGTATTTTGTGAAAAGATTCAAATAAATAAGTCTACAGAAGTAAGCAAAATATTACAGATGATAAAAAAATCTAAGATTGACCACTTTCTTTCTGTAATGGTGCCTGAATATAGTATATATATCAGAATTAAAAATAAAGACAATCAGAAAGAAATTAAGATGCATTACAGAATGCAAGAATTTGTTTTCGAATGGAGAGGGGTTAGGTTTAAAAATGAAGAATTGTCAAAATTTATTTACAATCGAATGAGATTAAAAAAATAATATTATGGATTTCAAAAATACACTCCTTTTTACAGTAGCTCTTTTTTTAGTAGTAATAATAAGTAATGCGCAAGAAATTAGGAGTATGGTGTTTACTCATGGTGCGGAAAGAGAGGAAATTCCTAAGATAAAAGATACCATCAGAGAGTATTATAAGGAAACAAACATCCTAGAAAGAGAAAAATATAGAGATGAGAAGAACCTTTATATTGTCTGGTATTCTAAAGAAGGTCATAAAGAGGTAATGAAAATTTTTCCTTTGGACAATTTAAAAAAGAAAACCAATTTATATTATAATAACAAAGGTATCTTAGTTTTTAGGGTAGGATACAATCATGGTGTTATTAGTGGTATTTATGAAAAGTTTTATGATGATGGAACTGCTAAAATAAAAGGAAGTTATATTAGAATGGCTAAAGATGGTGTCTGGAAGCATTATAATCAAAAAGGAATCTTAATAAGAAAAGAAGTTTATAAAAAAGGAGCTCTTTTAAGTAAATGTGAGTATTTTAAACAATAAGATGTATGCCTTTATTTTTTATAAGCTATATAAAATAGCTCAAAAAACGGAAAAAAAATGGAATGCTAATGCAAGAACACCAGTTACAATATCAATATATTCTTTATTGATGCTACAGTTTTTGAATTTGCTTACAATATTTGCATTGTTTACAAGAGGATTAAAGTTGATACCCTCTCTTACATTGACTAAAGAAACAGGGTTGCTATCGGCACTTTTTCTTTATATCATAAATTATCTAGCATTTGTAAGAGGAAAAAAATATATAGAAATAGAAACTAGATATGATAATGATACACAAAGTCAGAAGAACTTTAAAACAGTATTATTTTGGTTATATGTGGTACTTACTTTTGTTTTGTTTTATACTATTTTATACACTTATAGAACTGTAAAATAGATATAAGCAAACCCGATAGTGCGGACCAGCCTACGTCTGGCAGGCTTGTAGTCCGTGCAATTACTTAACATAAGTTAAACAAAACCAGTGCTTCAGCGCTGGTTTTGTATTTCTTTAGAAATGAGTATCTTACGGGAAAATTGCATGTCAACCAAGTACAAAGCCACAGTAATAGGAGAGGCTTACTATATAACCATAACAACAGTAGGCTGGATAGATATATTTACAAGATTAAGGCAGAAGTATATTTTAATAGATGCTTTAAAACATTGTCAAAAAGAAAGAGGCTTAGAAATCTACGCTTATTGTTTAATGTCTAGTCATTTACACATGCTATGCAGAGCATCAGAAAAAGAACCTTTGTCAAATATAATGCGAGATTTTAAGAAGTTTACTTCTAAGAAGATTATAAAAACCATCCTAGAATATCCAGAAAGTAGAAGAGAGTGGATGCTAGATTATTTTATGCAAGCTTGTGCTCACTTAAAAAGAAAACAACAATATAAAGTATGGCAAGATGGTTATCATGCAGAACACGTGTTTTCAAATAAATTCATCAAGCAAAAGATACATTATATTCATAACAATCCAGTAGTAGAAAAAATAGTGAGTTTACCAGAAGATTATGTATTTAGTTCAGCAAGGAATTATGCTGAGTTAGACAATGAAATAGAAGTAATTCAGTTGGATGTATTTTGAGTTTTGCACGGATAACATATCCGGGCCATCGAGGTAAAAAAACAGGAGAAACAATAAAAGAGATACTTAAAAATTTATAAAAATAATTATGAGAAAAATTGATAAGTCAACATATATAGGAGTTTCTATAGTTTTTATAATAATTACACTTCTTTACTGGAATTCGATTTCAAATAACCAAAAGTTAGATAATAATTCTCTATATACAAAGGGTGAAATCATAAAAATTGAAGAGAGATTCAAAAGAGGGATATATGTGACTTATCAATATGAAGTAGGAGGTATTAGATATCTTAAAAATCAAAAACAAACAATTAAGGAAGTAAATAAAGGAGATGTATTTGAGGTAATATACTCAAAAGAAGACCCTTCAAATAGTAGATTAAATTTTAAAATAATAATAAATGAATAGATTAATATGCTTATTACTCTTACTAAGTATAAATTTTCTTTTTTCCCAAACATTTGAAGGGAAGATAGAATATGATATTAATTATCAAAGCAAATTAAAAAGTGTACCTAGTAAGCAACTTAATACACTTTTAGGAACAAAGCAAGCTTATATAACCCGATAGCGCGGACCAGCCTGCGTCTGGCAGGCTTGTAGTCCCTGCAAATATCGTAGAATAGATTCTAAAAACAACCCCAATACAATGTGTTGGGGTTTTGTATTTTGAAATTGAGTTATCTTAGCAAGAAAGTTGTGAATTTAAATTTGGAGATGAAAACATTAAAAATCACATTCATTATAGTTTTTTTAGTAGGATTTTACAGTTGTTCGATTACAAAAAACAAAAATTATATAAAAATAGTAGGGGTAGCTGATTACTCAAAAGCAGGAGCTGTGGTGATTACTAATGAAAATCAAAGGGCATATTTTTTAGACGGTATGGATCCCTGGGTGGGTGATATTGTTGGCAAAAAGTTAGTTGTAACTGGATTGTTGCAAAAAGTAGATATGGATTCTTTGTATAAAGACCAACCATTAATGCAAAGAGTGTTTGGAATAAAGTACACCATCTTAAGGCCAAAGTGGAAGTATGCTAGAGATGATGACTAATTCAAATGATTCAGAAATATTATCTGTGCAATACTAAAAAACAAACCCCAACATACTATGTTGGGGTTTGTTTTTATTATAAGATTGCTTACTTTTTATTTAACCAAGCATTGCGCTTATCTAGCATATCTTTTGTAAGCTCTAAACCAACTTTTTCATAAGGCTGTATGGTATAGCGAGGATCTTTGGTTAAACTAACCGTTACTGTTTTTTCATTGCCATATCGGTTAATCACCAACGTCATGTCATCATCCGTTTTTAAACTGTTTAGAATCGTATGAAAAGAAGTTTTTTCATTCAGTTTTTTTCCATTTACAGATACCAAAACATCACCGCTATCTAGTCCAGCTTTGTATGCAGGACCTCCAATAGTAGGCTCACCGCTAATTCTGTTGTTAGATACTCTAGCACCAAAATAAGGAGATTTACCCTCTTGCGTTAAACTTACGCCTACAGAAGCAAATAATCGTTGGTAGTTAGGCATCTGACTGTCGTAGATATAATTGGTAAAAAAAGTATCACCAAATTCTTTTCCAGAATACTCATTCAATGCCTTATGTAGATTGTCAATAGTATACGGAATCTCTTCCTTTCCATATTTCTGCCATACCAACTTCATATAATCATCTAAATTCAAATTTCCTTCCTCGTTACGTAAAGCCAAATCCAAAGCCAATCCAAGAACACTTCCGTACGAATAGTAAGAAATAAAAGTATTACCTCTGTTTACAGGATCTACAGAACGAGCTGCATCTACAAAAGGTGCTTGATAACTCATTTCTATCGGATTAAAAAATTGCGTTCCAGGTGAGTTCCATACATAATTAAACGCACCATTCAATCCGTTAATGTATTGCTCAACAGTTCTTACTTCTGCTCTACATAAAATCAACCCTGTATAATAACTGGTAAACCCTTCGGCAAACCATAATTCACCACTCATATTTGCAGCTTCAAAATCAAAAGGTTCTAAAGATTTCGGTCGTATTCTTTCTACATTCCACGCATGAAAAAACTCATGTGAAACGGTACCTATTGCTCCACCATCTGCTAAACTTCTGGTTGTGGTTAAAATAGTAGAGTTTCTATGTTCCATTCCATCACCGCTAGCATTTGGAATATAACATCCTAAGAAAAAATACTCTCCAAAATCAAAATCAGGCAATTCGCCAAACACTTCTTTTTGTTGTAAAACAATGGCTTTTACATCTTCAAAATACTCATCCAGTTCTGCATCAGTCCCATTGTGATGTAACACAAAATTGATGGTATAGTTCTTTCCGTTTGAAGCTACATCAAAAGCGCGAATTTGGTGATTGCTAATCTCTGTAGGACTATCCATAAAATACTGCAAATTAGGTGCAGAGTATTTGTTACCACCTTCCTTTTTTAGCTGAGTGGCTACTTTCCAGCCCAAGTCTTGTCGAGTATTAAATGTTACTTCCACAGGATTGTCATCATGAGAAGAAGCAAACATAAACGTAGCAGGAATATTCAGATGCGCATGTGTTTCATCAATTTGAGCATAGGTTCCGCCACCTCTATTGGCAAACAAAGTATAGGATACATTCACTGTTCCATCATTGCTATCTACAACCCACTGATAAGGATCAGGCCTTGTAATTTCTAAAGCTTCGCCTTTTCCGTTGGTGGCTTTAACATTGTAGACGTTTTTAGCAAACTCATGCAAGGCATATCTTCCAGGTGAAGTTCTGCTCATTCGAAAAGCAAATTTCCCTGGCTTGACATCTGCAAAAGAAACATTGATTTCTGCTTCGTGATGCACAGCATTCTCGAAAGAAATAGAATAGACTACTGGAGTATCACTTGAGGTGTTTTCTTGTTGGCAACCTATAAAAAGCAACAAAGAACAAAGAGAAAGGAATAGGGTATAAGAACTACGCATTTTTGTTGTGAATTAAATAGTTGAAACCCAAAACTACATAAAAAAACCGCTTTTTGCACTGAATTTAACTCAGTATCAAAGAGCGGTCATTAGATTTATAATTTGATTAAGAATTAATCTCTAGACATAAAGATTTGGATTACGTACCAAAATAATAACATTAAGGAAGCAAACAAACCTAAGGCTGCAGGTACATAATCTTCTGTTCCATATTTATGTACCATTTGAGAGGTTTGATATAAAATAGATCCTCCAGCCAACGCACACATTCCTACAGAAAACCAAAGACCTAAGTCAAAGCCAAACAAAACGCCTGCTAAAATAAGTCCTATAGCAATAAAGAATCCCATTGTTAGTCCAGCTCGGATAAAAGAAAAGTCTTTTTTTGTGATAAAAACAATCGCTGAAATTCCAGCAAAAAGTCCAAGAGTTACAATACCTGCTTTTTCTAACAATGCAGTTCCTCCTGTATATTCAATGGCAATAAAAATGAGCGGAATAAAGATAAATGCTTGAGCAAAAGCGTAAAGCGCAAACCCAAGATATTGAGTGTTTCTATTGGAAGTACGCATTACGGTACTCTCTGCATAATTGGTAATCAACATAAAACCTCCAAGCATTAGCAACCATCTATAACCTTGAGTCATAGATAAGGCAAATAATACAATGTTGGCATTTTGAAACAAAAGCCATTCAAAAAATAAAAAGGCCAAAACACCGCCTCCAACATGTGCATAGGTTTTTTTGTAAAAAGCAACTCTTTCTTGATCAGTAGCTTGCGAAAGAATGATCTTATTGTCATAATTTTCCATAGTTCTATTTTTTAATTAGTGATTAAGTGTGTTAAAGATAAAAATTTTTCAACGCAAAGATGAGTTTTTAGAAACAGTTACCTTTTTCCCATCTGCCATTTCAAGTTGAAAAGATTTTCCAGACTTCACAAGTTTTCGATGGAACTGATCTAAAGAACAAAAATTAGTAAATTTCTTACCGTTGTAGCTAAGTACTTCATCACCTTGTCTAATACCCATATTCCACACATCGCTACCTTTTTCGATACGCATTATGCGCATCTTTCCTTTCAAAAACATAACAGAGCAAGTGTAACCACTATAGGATTGGTCTATTGATGAAGAAGAAACATATAAACGATCTTTTTTTAGACTTACAAACAATTCTTGTTCTCTCCATAAGTTGTTGCTAACTTTTGTAGATTTCTGATTATTATAATTGATGATTGGTGAAAATGTTACTTTTCTTGAAGTAGCTTTAGAGAGTTGAAAAATTTTAGGTTGCGAAGAGGTTAAAATTCCATTCACGCCAAAACTACCACTGTAAAAAGTAGTTTGAGGATAGTCGTCAATGTTGGTTAGTGTATAATTACGTCGAGAAATATTAGAATTTCCTCCAGCTCCAGTATCCAATAAAAAGCGCAATCTGTTTTTTTTCAGTTTTAAAAACAGATACGGTCTGTTGTTTTTAAAATCAAAATCCAAAGGATGCATCTTTTTTACTTTTTCTGGAAAGTAATTATCAGGATACATAATGAGAATTTTCTTTTCATAGTCGATGGTCCAATTGAGTTCCTTAATAATGTCAACACCAAGAATGCCGTCTACACGATAGCAAGAAAAAATAGTATTCTTAGGAGTGTTTAAAATGCGATGACCTCTAATTTTACGACTTCCCAATTCGATGGTTCCGCTTTTATAAAAACGCATTTTACTTTTCAATCCGCTAGACGAATTAATGGTCATGGTTTTGCTAGTTTTCGTCAAACTTTCTTGAGCCCAACCATAAGCCACTGAATATTCTGCTCCAGTATCAAAAGCAAATTGTTTTTCTACTCCGTTAAAAGTGATAGGAATAATAATCAAACCCAAATCATTTCGAAACGGAATGGTATCTTGAAACACATTGCTTTTTTGTGCATAAGTAGTGCTTAGCAACACGATAGAGAGGAAAAATAAAAGCTGTTTTTTCATGAATGGTAGTTATACTCTTTTAATCACATTGGTTACAATTCCCCAGATAACAAAATTGTTTTCTTCTGTAATTTGAATGATAGGATAATTAGGGTTTTCAGGTTGTAACCATACTTCTCCGTTTTTTACTTTTAATCGTTTTACAGTAAACTCACCATCCAAGAAACACACGGCAATTTTGTTATGTTCAGGTTCTAAACTTCTGTCTATTACTAGCAAATCATTATCATCCAATCCAGCGCCAATCATCGATTGTCCACTTACTTTTGCAAAAAAGGTAGCTTCTTTGTTCAAAATGAGTTCTTCATCTAAAGAAATACGAGTTTCTCTAAAATCGTCTGCTGGTGATGGAAATCCGGCTGAAATTCCTGTATCAATAAAAATAGCACCATTGCTATCATAGGATTTGGGTGAAAAAAATTGAAGGGACATAGTGTTTATTTTACAGTAATAATATCGGAAATTTTTGTGGTATATTTTGGTGATAACCGTTCTTGACGCATTTTCCAGGTGCGTTCTAAATCTTGGTTACCTAGTTTTATTTTATCGGCTTTAAATTTTTTGTTCAGATGATCAATGGCATGCATCAAGGGTTTGTGTTTGGGGTTTTCACTTACAAACATATCAAGTTGATGATTTCCTGTAGGAACCAATCCTGTGACAATAACACCAGCTCTTTTGTATTTAATTCCTGATCTAAAAATGGTACTTATAGCTTCAACAGCAGCTTTGGTAATTGTAAGAGTAGAATCTGTAGGATATGGAAATACAACTGTTTTAGAACCTCGATGTTGTTCGGTGTCTTTTTTATGACGATCACTGCTTAAAATAACAACAATCATATGGCAACTAGAATTTTGCGCCCTTAATTTCTCTGCACAACTAGCTGCGAAAGTAGAAATACGTTCTTTGATATTTTCGATATCAGAATAGGTGTATTCAAAACTGCGCGTGGTAGCAATTGCTCGTTTTGTTTCTCGAACATCCAACTCTAATTTAGAAATTCCTTCAAGATCTTTTTTAAGTTTCCATTCGGTGATAGAAAAATTCTTTCGAACCCAACTGTCGGATAATTGAGTGAAATCATATCCTGTTATACAACCTTTTGCCTTGAGTCTTTTTTGCAAACGATGTCCAATTCCCCAAACACTTCTTAGATCGATCCATTGTAAAGCTTTAATGCGTTTTTCTTCAGAATCAATAACATAAACTCCTCCTGTTTCTTTTGGAAACTTTCTCGCAATCTTATTGGCAACTTTGCTTAAGGCTTTTGTAGGGGCAATGCCTACACAGGTAGGAATTCCCGTCCATTTTAAAATTCGGTTTCTGATTTGAGCTCCGTAATCATCAAAATCATAATGCTCAAACCCTTTAAATTCTAAAAAAGCTTCATCTATACTATACACTTCTACATCAGGGGTAAATTGCTCTAAGATCTTCATTACTCTAGCACTCATATCGCCATACAACGGATAATTAGATGAAAGCACATGAATGCTATTTTGCTTGCAGAAATTTTCCCATTTAAAAATAGGAGCACCCATTGGAAGTCCTATTGTTTTTGCTTCGTCGCTACGCGAAATAACACAACCATCATTATTGCTTAAAATTGCTACAGGTTTTTTTTGCAAGCTAGGATTAAACACCCGCTCACAAGAGGCATAAAAGTTATTACAATCTACTAAGGCAAACATCGTTATAAAGATACAAACAAGAAAGACTCAAAAATAATTACGAGTTACTTATATTTGAACAAATTAGAATTCTCCATGAACGTTTTCGACATTATCATAGCGGCGCTACTTATTTTTGCTTTTGTAAGAGGGTTTGCTAAAGGTTTTTTTGTAGAAGTAGCCTCTTTAATTGCTTTGATAGGAGGGGTTTGGGGAGCAATTCATTTCTCGTATTTTGCAGCCGATTTGCTAGAAGAACGTGTAGATTGGGATGAAAATTATATAGCCTTAACGGCTTTTGCTATTACATTTATTGCGATAGTTATTACTGTTTCTTCTTTAGGAAAAGTACTAACTAAAGTAGCCGATTTTGCAGCGTTAGGGTTGGTTAACAAGATTTTAGGAGGTGTTTTTGCTTTGTTGAAAAGTGTTTTGATTTTAAGTGTAATTTTTGTGTTCTTCTCAAGAGTGAACGGAACGATTCCTTTTGTTGGAAAAGAGACTTTAGACAATTCAATTTTATACGCTCCTGTGAAAAGCATAGTTCCAACCATTTTTCCCTCAATTATTGAAGAAATTGAAACAAAAGAAACTGAAATAAATAATGGCGTTAGTTTTTACGAAAAACAGTAACTTGCGCTCAGAAATGATTCTATGAAATTTTTCGTCAAATTTTTAATCCCATTGCTTTTCATTTTTTCTGTAGGAAATCCAACAGATCAAGATTGTGCTATCTTAAAGAATAATTCTTTTGTATATAAGTTGGCAAAACAAGATGTTCTTGTTCAGTTTGGCGAAGACAAGCACGTAGAATATCACCAGAACAAAAAGTATTATATAAAATCTAATATAGAATGGGTTTCAGATTGTGAATATTATCTAATTATTCAAGATGTAACCCTGCCTGATTTTCCTTTTAAATTAGGTAGTAGACTCCACATCAAAATCACAAAAGTGAAAGGAAATAGAGTCTACTACAAATCTTCCATGGGAGGAAGAACTTGGGAAGGAAAAATGACAAAGACAACGCCTAAAAAAGAATAGGCATTATTTGTCGTCTTTGTGTTCCTTCATCCATTCTAAACAACTCTTAAAGTCGTCGAAAATACAATCTTCACCAATTAAATCTGGAATCATATCAATTCGTTCCATCATGTATCTTGGTTGCTTTTGAACATCTACAAAAAGGACATTCTTATCAGCTTTCTTTAAATCGACAATAATATCTTCTAAAGTATATAACCCAGATTGATCTATATATTGCATTCTATCCATACGAATAACAATCATAGAGGCTGTGGCCGGAATTTGTTTTGCTAGTTGTTGGAACTCACTAGTTGATCCAAAGAATAAAGGCCCTTTAATATGTTTGATGAAAACTTTCTCTTTAAGTCCGGCAGTAATTCCTACTTCATCAGCCCAAGGTTCTTCTTTTAAAGGTTTCACATCGGATCGTTGTGCGGTTAAATCTCCAATCTTTTTCATAAACATTAGAGAAGCAATTACCAATCCAATTCCTACTGCATATACTAGATCCCAAAGAGATGATAATACTAATACTACAATCATAATAAGTACTTCAGAACTTAATTTGATTCCAGCTATTTTAATGTCTTTTGGCATCGAAGGAATGGCCTTCAACCCTTTATAATCCATTACACCAATACCTACTGTAACTAAGATTCCTGCTAATACAGCTGCTGGAATTTTAGAAGCAACAGAGCTAAATCCAAGCATAATAACTAGTAATAGAACCCCTGCAATCATTCCAGATAATTTTGTTTTTCCTCCAGAATTGATATTTACTACAGTTCTAATGGTTGCTCCTGCACCTGGAATTCCTCCAAAAATAGCGGCAATACTATTTCCAATTCCCTGACCCACTAATTCTTTGTTAGGCTTATGTTTGGTTTTGGTCATGTTATCTGCAACTACAGAAGTTAACAACGAGTCAATAGCTCCTAAAAGTGCTAAAGCAATGGCTGTAAAGATATAAGGCGTAATAGCTCCTATACTAAAACCACTAAAGATTTCTAAGTTAGGCATAGGAAATCCGCTAGGAATTTCTCTAATAGGATTGTAGTCGAGTCCAAGAGCGACTGCTCCTCCAGTGACGACGACTAGGGCAACTAATGTGCTAGGTATTTTAGTTGTTATTCGTTTAAAACCGAAAATAATAAAAATGGTTACTAAGGAAAGTCCCAGTTCTAACCAATTGATATTTTTAAGCATTCTAGGCAGTACTTTAATAGAACCGAGTACTCCTGAAGCTTCTTTAGCAGCAAGTGTTTGAGATTCTCGTAAGATATCTGCTTGTGAAACTTTATTGGCTCTTTCAATTGTTTTTTCGAAATCTTCAAGAACTAAAATGTCTTCTTTCACTTCATCTTTAAGAATATTCTCTAGAATTCTTTCTTCTGCTTCTGGTTTGAATTGTTGAACAAACTCTGTGTCTTGTTTTGGATTATATCCCAAAGATGGTCCTATCTGGGTAATTAGGATAATAACCCCAATGGCAGTCATAAACCCAGAGACTACAGGATAAGGAATGTATCGAATGTACTTTCCGATTCCTGCAAATCCTAATCCGATTTGGATGATTCCTGCAAGTAAGAATACTAATAAAATAGAAGGTAAAGCCTTGTTTACATCACCATCATTAGCGGCAATAATACCTGCAATGATTACCATACTTACGGCCGTCATAGGTGCTGTTGGTCCAGAAATTTGCGTTGGTGTCCCACCAAATAAAGCCGCAAAGAAACTGATAAAAATTGCTCCGTAGAGTCCTGCATCAGGGCCTAAGCCTGATGATACACCAAAGGCCAAAGCCAATGGTAGTGCTACAATTCCGGCGGTAATTCCACCAAAAAGATCTCCTCGGAGATTAGAAAAAAGATTCTTCATGCCTAACAAAAGTTTAAAAGTGAAGCCCTAAAATAAAGATTTTTACCTCAAAAAAAAACCGATGAGTTAACTCATCGGTTTTTTTAACAGATATTTTTTACCGTTACTAGAAATTTACCAGTGTAATAATATTGATTTGATCTCGGCTAGAAGTTTCGAAAACTTGACTCATATAGCCTAGTTCTACTTTTACTCCTTTGCTCACTTTGTAGCCTAAGCCACCATAAATCCTGTTTCTATCAAAAACTCTAGATTCGCCATTGAGAAAAATCTCGTTATAAGCAGAAAGGTAGTATTTCGATTCTTTTTTAAAAGGAATGTTTAGGCTTAAGAAATAGCGAAAACGTGTTTTAAAATCACTTTCTACAAAACGTTGTTCAAAACGATAGCGATGTTGTAGAGTTACGTTTCCTATATTCTGCTTTGTAATGAACTGCTGGAAGATTCTATGCTCTTCTACGGTCTTTTGATCATCTCCATTTCCAGTGAAATTCTCTGAGTTGATATAGCCATACCCTAGTAATACATTACTTCTCGAGCCAATATTATAACCTAGTCCGGTTCTAATTAATAATTGCTCTAAATCTCCGATGGCATTGTAATTTCTATATTGAATCTCATGGTGTAAATTCCACTTTTCATTCAATTGTTTACTTCCGATGTAGATTAACCAATCTCCTAAACCACTATTTTGACTAGTAGCGGTAAAGGAGATTAATAGAAATGCCAGTGCTAAAACTGCTTTTTTCATGTATCTCTTTATTCGTAAAAAGTTACTGAACCATCTTTGATATCGTACATACCTCCAACAATCTTAATTTCTCCATTGTCTTCCATTTCTTTCAAAACAGCACTTTGAGATCTAATATTATCAATTGTCATATACACGTTCTTTTCAGCTACATTATTTACAAAATCGATATTTTTTGATGTTCTCTCACTTGGATCAGAAGGAGAATCTACAGCAGCTACAGCAGGTTTTAGTTTGCTAATAAGAGTAGTTAAATTTCCAAGTTTAGCATCGTCACAAGCTCCTTTTACAGCGCCACAAGCTGTGTGCCCTAATACTAGGATTAATTTAGTGCCTGCCAATTTACATGCAAACTCCATACTTCCTAGAATATCATCATTTACAAAGTTTCCTGCAATACGTACACTAAAAACATCACCTACTCCTTCGTCAAAAACAAGTTCTGCTGAAACTCTTGAATCGATACAATGCAATATTGTTGCATAAGGATATTGACCTGTACTTGTTTGTACAACTTCAGCAGGTAAATCTCTATTTACTCCTTGACTTTCAACAAATCTTTTGTTTCCCGCTTTTAACCTGTCAATTGCACCTTGAGGTGTAATTTTAGCTTGCTCTTCTTTTTTTGTTGCCATAATTATTTAATTTATAAGATTATTTTGTGTTTTTAGTTTGCTACTAATAGTGAAACATTCAATTTGTTAATTGGGTAATTATTTTCTCTATTAACGCATAACAAGTTAATATTATTTTTTGATAGATAGTTTGCTAAGTTCTTGTTAACATTATCGCTTTCTTCAAAAACATACTCAACCATTTTTTGAGTGGATGGAGTTGGGTTTTTTTCTACCTTTTCTGAGTTTTTAATGATTTTGAATGACTTCAATGGAAGTTGAGCGTTCTTAATCAAATCTTCAGCAAAATCGATATGTGATATATCATTGGTAGTTCCATTTAGCATTCCTAGCGAAATTTCTTTGTTAGGTTCTAATGTGTTTTGATCTGAAGCAATCATTACAGTTCCTTTAAAATTTTTCAATACGAACTGTGTGATTTGATCTCCAACAATACGAAGAGAATTTGCTTTTCTCTTTCCTAAAACAATAATATCTGGTTGATATTGATTCATGCATTTTTCAATTTCTTCTCTTACGTTTCCAAACGAGAAAGAAGATTGAATACGAGTACTATAGCTTTCAGAAAAAGGTTGAAGCAATTGCTTGATCTTCTTTTCTGTTACTGTATATTCATTATTAATGCTACGCATCGCAGACAATTGATTGTCTTTTTCTACAATATCAACTGGTTTTTTTACATGGAAGAACTTAATATCTCCTCCAATCATATTAGCCAAACTTATTGTACTTTTCAATGTGTAACTTGTGTTCTTTTTTAAGTCAGAAAGCACAAGTATTTTATATTTCGTGTTCATAACTGTTTGTTTTAGGCAGTTTTTGGTCTTAGTTTAAAGAATTCAATAAAGTTGTCTGGGTTTTCTACAATACCTCGTTCAGAGATTAATTTGATATCGATATTTCTATCAATAGCTTTCAAACGGAAATCTTGTAAAATTTCAACAATATCGTTGTCTAGATATCGGGTTTTTCTCACATCCAATTCTAAATAGGTATCTCTAGGTAAACTATCCAATTCTTTTAGAATAGCTCCTTTGTTAAAGAAGGTTACCTCTTCTGCTAAAGTCATTTTAATTTTATGAACTCCATTACTCATATCTTCAATATGTAAGAAGTGAGAGTTTTGGAAACTCTTAATTAAGATAACTACAACACCTACTGCTAATCCTAATGCCAAACCTTTTAGCAGATCGATAGCAATAATTCCAACAATTGTGGTTACAAACGGTATCCATTGTTTCCAACCTAATTGAAACATTTTTTTAAATAATGAAGGTTTTGCAAGCTTGTACCCTACTACAAAAAGTACTGCTGCAAGAACTGCTAAAGGTATTTTATTTAAAAGTTTTGGGATTAACATTACAGAAATTAGTAAGAAGAATCCATGTATAATAGCTGAAGCCTTACTTCTTCCTCCAGATTGGATGTTGGCAGAACTTCTTACAATTACTTGAGTAATTGGTAACCCTCCAATTAATCCTGAGATCATATTTCCAGCTCCTTGTGCTAATAATTCTCTATTTGTAGGAGTTACGTTTTTATCAGGGTCTAATTTGTCTGTTGCTTCTACACACAATAATGTTTCCAAACTTGCCACTAAAGCAATGGTAAACGCAACAATCCAAATACTTGGATCACTAAATGCTGCAAAATTAGGGAAAGTGAACTGTCCAAAGAATGAATTAAGATCTTCTGGCACTGGAACGCTCACCAACTGATTAGAACTCAACGCTAATGTACTGTTAGATTGTGTAAAAATGTAAAAGACAATTCCCAAAACAACAGCAACTAGTGGCCCTTGAACGAGTTGGAATATTTTTGCTTTTTTAGATAAAACACGATCCCAAAGAATCAAAATAACCAAACTTATAACTCCTATTACAGTAGGACCTACACTTAAATTTGTAAATGAGTTTATAATGTTAGTAAAGGTAGTTCCACCATCTAAGGTAGTATCATAACCAAAGAAATAAGGAATTTGTTTTAGAACGATAAAAATTCCAATACCAGTTAACATTCCTTTAATCACTGAAGACGGAAAATAGTATCCAATAATTCCTAATCGAACGATTCCGAAAAGTAATTGGATCACTCCTCCAAGAACTACAGCTAACAAGAAGTTTTCGTAACTTCCTAGTGTAGCAATAGCAGACAAAACAATGGCAGCCAATCCAGCTGCAGGCCCACTTACTCCAATTTTAGATCCACTTAAAGATCCTACTACAATTCCTCCAACGATTCCTGCAATTAATCCAGAAAAAAGAGGAGCTCCACTTGCCAAAGCAATACCTAAACATAAAGGTAATGCTACAAAAAACACCACTATACTAGCGGGTAAATCATTTTTAATAGTTTTAAACATGATAATATTATGAGATATTGTTAGCGTATGTGCTAACAGTTTTACTTAATTTATTTGATTGTTAAATCGACGAATATGTTAAGCAAGTATCTCGGGTGGTGGAGAGAGTTGTTTCTTCTGATAAGAAACATAGTTTTTTGAGTAAAAACGAATTCTTTTTTTCTTTTCCAAGTCTATAAATATAGAGGAAGGACTATCTGAATAGTATATTTTAAGTTCTAAATCTTTAGCAGACTCTTTTCCTTTTTTTTCTTCTTCCTCACTCAAATCAGCTACAGCGGTAATTTCACAAGTTCCTTCCACTAGACTCACATAAGTAGGAACTACTATGGTAGTAATGAGAATTGTTGAGAAAAAAATTGTAGCAATGAGTTTGGTCATTTTTCAATTTTGAAAGAGCAAATATACGACAGAGAAAAGGTTAAATTGTTAAATTTATTTTAAAAAAAGTTCAACAATTTTAGGTCACTAGAAATAATCCATCCGATCTTTCCATCAGCAATTTTAATCTTCTTCCAATTGTCTACTGTGTCTAAGACTTTTACCTTGGTTCCTTCGTGTAATGTGAATACATTTTCACTGTTTGAAGTAGGAGCATTTTTAATTTCCGTTTGCTGAACAAAAATAATGGCTTCTACATTGTTATTAGAATAAGAATGTTCTTTGACTGTAAAAATAGAAGCAGTAATCAATAATAAAAAACACAGCATACTGGTTACAAAGAAGAGGCGCTTTCTTGATGGTGTATAAGCGAAGTAAAAAAGCAAAAATAAAATGGCTCCTATTATTGATAAAGACACAGAAACTATGGCCCATTCGTTATAGGAAAGCTTCTTAACAAATGATTCATCAATTTTTTGAAAAACAGATTTTGGGAGTTCTTCAATATTATCAATAGTTAGTCTTCTAGCAAAAACAAGGTTGTTTTGTGCATCATCATTTAAAGGGTTGATTAATAATGCTTTTTCATAATTGTAAATTGATGGAGCGACTTTGTTGAGTTTATAGTAGCAATTTCCTAAGTTGTAAAATAGTTCTGAAGAAATAACACCTAAACTTTCTATTTGGTCATAGGTAGCGATAGCTTCTTCGTATTGTTCTGATTTATACTGTTCGTTGGCTTTTTTGAATAACTCATCAGCAGACTGGGCAGATACAATCTGAGTTACAAACAACAATAAAACTAATATTCTATTCATGTTATAGTTGCTTATCAATTTGAGTGATTACTTGTTTTGCTGTTTCATAATCTTCATTCATTTCTACTACAGAAACAGGCGAATATCTGGCCATATCACAACTTTTAAACACATCTAAAAACGAATTGATAGATGCGGAATCTACACTTCTCTCTTCTAAAAGCTGAGTGATTTTTTCTTTACTGATATCAGATGTTTCTATTCGCAGCTTGGCTTTCAGATAATTATGAAGTGCCTTTTCTAAGGCGATATAAAATTCTTCTTTTTTACCTAATTGCTTCTTTGCTTCAGATAAATATTTTTTAGCCAAACGATCGGCTTTTCTTAGCTTATTTCCAATAATATCATTACTTCTTGCTTCATTTTTCTTAGCAATTACTATTCCTACTGGAATTAATAAAAGTGGAAGAAACAGAAGTAAGTAATAGGCATTTGTTTTGAAAAAATCGGTTTTTTCTATAGGAATAAATGAAGCTTTGGTTTGAATATATCTAAAGTTAGCTCCCGTGGTTACAACATCTTTTTTTGCAATAGAGTTTTTGTCAGAGTCAGTAACTAATTCTTTGCCTTCCAAAACCTCAACAAAAAGATCGTCAGAAGTAAGCGTAATATATTCTTTCTTCTTAGGATCGAAATAAGTAAACTCGGTATTAGGGATTTTGTACTTTCCTTTATACTCAGGAACAACAGTGTAATTTTTACTTATTTTACCACGTATTCCAGAAGGGCCTACACTTACTCTTTCTTTTTGTTCTGGTGTGAAAACCTCCAATTCGGAAGGTGTTTTAATTTCTGGAAGTTCAAATAGTTTTAAGTTTCCAATTCCACTAACTTCTACAGAGATTCTTGCAGATTCGTTTGATTTTAAAACACTTCTACTAGTAGTTACATTAAAATCGAATTTACCTACGGCACCATTAAAACTTTCAGGTTTACCATCTATAGGTAATTCTTTTGAGTTGATAAACTTCTTAGGAGAAGCAAATGATTTTGTGATATTTCTAGTGATTGGGTTTCCAAAGAAATCACCTCTTCCGGTAGGAACACCAATAATAATATCCATTTTCATTGGATCTATGGTAAGTCTCCCTGATTTGGTTGGAATGAGTAATGCTTTTTTTAGAACTACGTATCTGTATTGTTCTCCGTTATAGGTACCGTATTTGGTAATTAACCCATTAATTTTAATGTCTTGATTCCAAAAGCCATTATATTGAGGAGATTCTGTGACAGAAAAATCATTCACACTAATGTTTTTACTTACATACAATTTGTATTCTACATAAACACCTTCACCAACATATGGACTAGACTTTGATATCTCAGCCACTAAATGAACATTTTGTTGTGCAATATAATTAGGGTCATTAGGATCTTTTGGAATTTCTACAGCGTCTAAGACAATTACTTTTACCGGTTTTGATTTTAGGACTTTTCCGTTTAACTTAATACTTGCAGAAGGAATTGCAAATTCACCTTTTCTTTTGGGTTGGATGATATAGGTATAAGATTGAGAATAACTGGCTTTACCATTTCTCAAAGACTGACTAATGGACTGAATAGGACCACTAACGATTCTAAAGTTTTGAAAGTTAGGAGGAGAAAAATCATCCGCACCATGTTTATTGATGGCAAACTCAACTCTTAATCGTTGATTTACTCCTAGTTTGTTTTTACTAACTCTTGCTGTAAGTTGTGCTTCTTGGGCGTAGAAAGACATACTCATAAGAGTAAGTAGTATTACTGCAATATATCTAACCTTTTGCCTCATAGATATTCTTCAAATTCTTGGCAAATATAAAATTTACCAATCTTTTTCTTGTTTTACTTTTTTACCTCTAGCTTTTTTTGCGTTTAATTTTTTCTGAGTTTTTTTCTCTTCGTTATTCAAACTTTCTAACAACTGCTTAATTTGTTCCGGAGACATTCTTCCTTGCTGAGGTTTTTGTTTTTGTTTTTTCTTGTCGTTTTTGTTAGGATCTTGCTTCTTTTTATCCTTGTTCTGATCTCCTTTGTCGTTTTTATTTTTAGGATCTTTTTTGTCTTTATCGTCTCCGTCTTTCTTGTCTTTGTTTTTGTCCTTGTTCTTGTCCTTATTGTCTTTGTTCTTATCCTTGTTTTTATCTTTATTCTTATCCTTGTTTTTTTCTTTTTCTAGTAATTTTTGAGCTACGGCTAAGTTATATCTGGTTTCATCATCATTAGGATTGTTACGAAGTGAATTTTTATAGGCATCTACAGCGCCTTGGTAATTCTTACCCTCCATGTGTGCATTTCCAATATTATGAAAAGCTTCTGCTTTTGAAGGCTTATCTTTTGCAGATTTTGCTGCCAATTCATATTGCGGAATAGCTTCTTTGTAATTTTTACCTTGATACAAAGCATTTCCCATATTATAAGTTGCTTTGTTGTAAGTACTGTTTTTTCCTAAAGCTTTTTTATACGATACTGAAGCATCCGTATAATTTTTATCTTCATAAAGTTTATTTCCTTCTCTTACAAACTTTCTGGCTTCTCTTTGCTTAGCAATAGAGTCTTTTTGGGCAAAAAACACGCCAGAGGTTAGTAACATAACACAGGTTAAGATGTATTGTAAATTCTTCATAATTAGAATTATTTGTCCTCTTCATTAAATAAATCAACTTTTCTTAGCCATTTTGTTTTCTTGTCTAGCAAGAAAATGTCTAAAACTAAGAACAAAATACCGATTCCTAAAAACCATTGAAACTGATCTTTATAATCTGAAAATTGTTTTGTCTCAAATTCACTTTTTTGAGCATTTCCAATAATATCTTCGATGGTTTTTACAGGTTTGTCTGTTTTATTTCCATCGATATAACTTCCGTTTGCAGCATCTGCAATTCCTTGTAAAACTTCTGGTTTACGTTGAGTAATTACGGTTTCTCCTTTTCTGTCTTTTTTGTATCCTATTAAAGATCCATTTATTTTAAGTGGTATTGGCCCACCTTTTTCAGTTCCAACACCAATTGTATATACTTTTACGCCTTCATCGGCAATGTTTTGTGCTACTTGTTTAGTTTCTTCTTGATGATCTTCTCCATCAGAAATAATAATTAAAAAACGATTGGTTTCTTCATCATTATTATAATAAGTTTTTGCTAAGTCTAATGCTTCATTTATAGCTGTTCCTTGGCTAGAAACTAGATCTGGACTTGCGTTTTGCAAAAACATTTTTGCTGCTGCATGATCTGTGGTAATTGGCAACAATGGATAGGAATTACCAGCATAAATAATTACTCCAACTCTATCACTACCTAATTTATCTATAATTTTAGAGATAATCTGTTTTGATTTTTCTAATCTATTTGGAGCAATATCTTCTGCCAACATACTTCTAGACACATCTAGCGCAAACACAACATCAACTCCTTCTCTTTTTACTGTTTTCAACTTGGTTCCCATTTTTGGATTGACCAAGGCCAAGATTAAAAACGAAATTCCAATAATAAAAAACAACAACTTAAGAGTAGATTTAAAAACCGAACTGTTAGGCGCTAGTTTATTTAGTAAGACAGGATTAGAAAATTTACGTTGTGTTCTTTTTTTCCACCATAATACCAATAGAAAAACAACCACAATTACTGGAATTGCAGCAAAAAAATAAAAATATATAGGTTCGTCTATCTTGTACATTATATAAAACTTCTAAACAGCGTGTTTCTTAACAGAAATTCAAAAAGTAATAAACCTCCAGCGATGAATACAAAGATTCTGTATTTTTCATCATACTGGGTGTATTTAAACTCTTCGATTTTTGTTTTTTCTAACTTATCAATCTCGTCGTAAATGTCTTTTAATTTGGTATTGTTGGTTGCTCTAAAGTATTGTCCTTGAGTTTCCTCTGCAATATATTGTAGCAACTTTTCATCAATTTCTACTTGTTGTTTTCTAAATTGTAATTGACCGGTTCTTGGATCTTTGCTGTATGGAAAATCTGCGGTTCCGTTAGTTCCAATACCAATTGTATAGACTTTTATTTTTAATTCTTTAGCAAGTTCAGTAGCTGTTTTTGGATCTACAAAACCAGAGTTGTTAACTCCATCTGTAAGTAAAATAATGACCTTGCTTTTTGCTTCACTTTCTTTTAGTCTGTTTACTGCAGATCCTAGTCCCATTCCAATAGCGGTACCTCCTTCTAATTGTCCCCATTTAATATCTGAAATGGTTCTTTTTACAATTCCTTTATCACTAGTTATTGGGGTTTGTGTAAAACTTTCGCCAGCATATACTACAATTCCAATACGGTCATTAGGCCTTCTGTTTACAAAGTTGGTTGCAACAGTTTTTAGCGCTTCAAGACGATTGGGTTTTAAGTCTCTAGCCAACATACTAGCAGAAACGTCTATTGCCATAACAATGTCGATTCCTCGATTGGCTTTTATTTTTGTACTTACTGCAACATTTTGAGGCCTTGCTAATGCTACTAATAAAAAGGCAAGAGCCAATAGTCTAAAAATATAAAGTAAGGGTTTTAATTTTGGAAGAATAGAGCTTCCTGCTTTAAATCCTTTTACACTTGGTACAGTTAATAGGGCTGTATCTTTTTTTCGCACAAAGAAATACCAGATTGCTAGTAAAGGAATAGCAATTAGAAGCCATAAGAATTCAGGATTATGAAACTCAAAATTATTCCACATATGCATCGTCTATTTTTATCGAATTTAAAATTCGCTCTGCTATTTTCTCTCCATTTTCATCTCCCTGTTGATGAGCTACGATAACTGTCCAAAGTCTATTGTCTTTAGCCATAATAACAGCTTCATATTTTTTGTCAACTCCTTTTTCGCTGTAAGTTCCTGAGAGTTTAGCACCAGGAATGCCAACAGCGTCGTATTGTTCTACGTTTGATGTCACATTAGAGACTTCAGGCTGACTTTTCATTTTTTCAATAGCGCCACCCACAGCACCATCTAAACTTGTTTGTATAGTAGGAGCGTAGCTGCTAGTGAATACAATAATATCTAATTTATTGCCCCATTTAGAATAACCAAAACCACTCATAGATACAATTGAGTTTTTCACTTCTTCAGGAAGTTCTGGGTCCGGTTCTTTTTTTAATTCAACTGGAGTTTCAATTGTAATAGAAGGTAATCCATAAGTTTTAGTCATCCATTTACCTTCTGCTAATTCTTGGGTAGAAGCAGTGAGAAAGCTTCCAACCATTCTAGGGACAAAATTAGCAGCTAATACAACTAAAGTAACTGTAACAGCAGTTGTAATTACTTTTCTTCGATCGATTTTTTTCCAAGGACTTTTCTTTTCTTCTTTGGAATCAGAAACTCCAACAGGTTTTTGAGTAACAGTAGATTCTTGAATTTCAACGGTGCCTGTTTCTTCTTCAATAGCTTTTCTATACTCTTTTACTTTTGGACGAATATTATTGATTATCTGCTCTGCACTTTTTCTATCGCTTTCTATTTCATGAGCCATTGGTTTGGATTTAGCAAACTTAACCAAATCGGCATTTTTTAGGAGTGTATCAATATTAGAGATGGTTTCTTTGGCAAGACCAATCTCTTTAGATTTGTTTTGCGTGCTAACCAATTCAACTATTTCGCTTGAGGTTAATTCAAGTGTTGGGATTTCTATATCTCTGCCCAGATAGTTTCTTAGTATTTCTGTAAGCTCACTATAGTACTGCTTTACTTTATTGTTTTGCCAAAGCAACTTTTCATCTAATTCTTTAAGCTTCCCTATGGCTTCTTCGTAAGCAGCTAAAACAGGAACATATTCAACTTCTTCAGCTTCATTTTTCTTACGAGTTTTTAAATAATAAACAAGTCCTGCGATTAACAGAATACCTAGAATTACCCAGATTAAATAAGGCTTAAAATCGTCAAAGGTATAAGGCTCGCTCTGAATTGCCTTTATAGGAAACATCTTTTGTTTTGTAGTATCGATGGCTACCGTTGCAACATTGATTAGGATAGAATCTGTAATATGGGCTCTATTTCGGATGAAAATTTGTTGAGACGGAATGTAATATGCGCCACTATCAAAACTAGTAAGGAGATATTTTTTAATTAAATTGTTTTTGAAGGTGTCTATTTTTACATCTTCAACAACCTCTAATCCTTTTAAATTCTGAAGCTTAGGAATAATAACATTCGCTGTATCGCTTACAGATATTTTATAATAGAATTGTTCTCCAATTCTAATGTTGGTAGTGTCTACTTCTACTTTTACTTCTTGAGCAAAAGAGAAAGAACTGAGCAATAAAAAAAGGATAAGGATTTGTTTCTTCATCTATCTAACTTCCTTTGTGTTTAAAATACCCTAATAATTTTTTCACATAGCTTTCATCAACTCTGGTATTAATAGTTCCAGCACCACTTCTTTTGAATGTAGAGTGATAATAGTCAGACAACCTAAGCGCATTTGCTTTGTAGTTTCTTCTTGTAGTTTTTGAAGAGGTATTAATGAGTTGGACTTGATTGGTTTCTGCATCTAACATGGGAACCATCCCTAAATTTGGAATTTCTTCATCATGTTTATCGTAGACTCTAATTCCTGTAATATCATGTTTATTTCCAACTATTTTTAAGGTTCTTTCATAATCATCATCCATAAAATCAGAAAGCATAAATACAATTGCTTTCTTTTTCATAACATTACTTAAAAACTTAAAGGCTTCTGCAATATTTGTTTTTCTGCTTTTTGGTTTGAACTCTATTAGATCTCTAATAATTCTAAGTACATGACTTTTTCCTTTTTTAGGAGGAATAAATAGTTCTACTTCATCAGAAAATAGAATTAAACCAACTTTATCGTTATTTTGAATAGCAGAAAAAGCTAGGGTTGCGGCGATTTCAGTAACAGTATCTTTTTTAAATTGTTCTGATGTTCCAAAAAGTTCAGATCCAGATACGTCAACCATCAACATCATGGTTAGCTCACGTTCTTCTTCAAAAACTTTTACATAAGGCTCATTGTAGCGAGCAGTTACATTCCAATCGATGGCTCTTACATCATCTCCAAATTGATACTGACGAACTTCAGAAAATGTCATACCTCTTCCTTTGAAGGTAGAATGATATTCGCCTCCAAAAATATGATCGGATAACCTTCTGGTTTTAATCTCAATTTTCCGTACTTTTTTTAGTATCTCTTTGGTATCCATTGTTTAACTAATCCATTCAAGAGGTAAAGGCTCTAAGTTAAGCTCTTTGATTGTAGAACTCACTTTAACTTCAAGAACAGGAGCCTTTTCTATTGATAAATTTGTTTTTCTTTCTTTGTTAATAATTTTTAGAATTTCTTTCATAGATTTTTGCTTAGCAAGCAACAGATTATTTAAAATTTGATTTGATTCATTTTCGAAATCAAAACAGTTTACATGAAACCTTGGTTTCTTGTTTTGATAAATAATCCACTGTCCGTAAGCATCTTCTGTCAATTCTAAAATTTCCTTGTTTCCTGTTAAGGTTTTATACCTTGTTAATTTATATTTCATAGCAAAAATATTTTTTAAAGTATTTAAAGATTGTATGTTTTATAGTTCTAAGGAACTTCTATCTCATTAATAATAGAATTTATAATATCGATTGATGAAATGTTTTCAGCTTCAGCTTCATAAGTGATTCCTATTCTATGACGTAAAACATCATAAACTACAGCTCTAACGTCTTCAGGAATTACATAACCTCTTCTTTTTATAAAGGCGTAGCATTTAGCAGCTTTAGCAAGATTAATACTTCCCCTTGGAGAAGCTCCAAAACTAATTAAAGGCGCTAATTGACCTAAGTTATATCTGTCTGGATATCTAGTGGCAAAGATGATGTCTAGAATATATTTTTCGATTTTTTCATCCATGTAAACCTCATTAGTTGCTTCCCTTGCTTTTAGAATTTGATCAATAGAAACTACTGGATTTACATTTTCAAAACCTCCGTTTAAGTTTTGACGCATAATAGTTTGCTCATCTTCTAATTTAGGATAATCAATTACCGCTTTTAGCATAAAACGGTCTACCTGCGCTTCAGGTAGTGGATAAGTTCCTTCTTGTTCAACGGGATTTTGAGTTGCCATTACTAAGAAAGGTTCATCTAATTTAAATGTTTCATCTCCGATAGTAATTTGACGCTCTTGCATGGCTTCTAACAATGCAGATTGTACTTTAGCAGGAGCACGGTTGATCTCATCTGCTAAGACAAAATTTGCAAAAATTGGTCCTTTTTTAATAGAAAAGTCATTTTCTTTCACATTATAAATCATCGTACCAACAACATCAGCAGGTAATAAATCTGGGGTAAACTGAATTCTACTAAAACTCCCTTGAACAGCTTTAGATAAGGTGTTTATAGCTAAGGTTTTTGCAAGTCCGGGAACTCCTTCTAGTAAAATATGTCCATTTCCAAGAAGACCTATTAATAATCTTTCTATCATTTGCTTTTGACCAACAATTACTTTGTTCATTTCAGAGGTAAGCAAATCAACAAAAGCACTCTCTCTTTCTATTTTTTCATTAATTACTCTAACGTCTACATCCATTTTAATACGAGGTTTTATCAGTTTAAAATTGAAAACAAAGCTACAATAATAGGAATTTTTACATTGTTAAAGATAGGTTAAAGGTAAAAGAGGTTTTTCATCCTATAAAAGGAGTAAAATATAAAGCACTTAACATATGTTAAGACACGTATTTACACCTAATAAGCAGGCTTTCTTAATATTAGGTTGTTAAAATCTTGTTTTTGTGGAAAAAATAAGCAACATTTGTGGTTTAATCAATCAACCATATTTATATGAAACACAATGACTTTTTTAAAATTTTCACGGTTGTATTTTTATTCTTGGGGGCAGTTTCTTTAAACGCTCAAACAATAAAAGGTAAGGTAACTGACTCTAGCGGAGAGGCATTATCTTTCATGAATGTCGTGGAAAAAGGAACTACGAATGGGACTACCACAGATGAAAATGGTGAGTTTTCATTAAATGTACAGCAATTGCCTACTACGATTGTTGTATCCTCATTAGGATTTAAAACTACTGAAAAGAAAGTTACAGACACTAGCTATATTACAATTGTGCTAGAAGATGATAATGTAGCTTTAGACGAAGTAGTATTGGTAGGTTCTAGAAATAAGAACAGAACTGTTGCAAATACACCAGTTCCTATTGATATTATTGATGTTTCAGAATTAGTTAGTGCTGGACCACAGATTTCTGTAAATGACATATTAAATTATGTCGCTCCCTCATTTACATCTACTACGCAAACTATTTCTGACGGAACAGATCATATCGACCCTGCCTCTGTAAGAGGATTAGGACCAGATCAAGTTTTGGTATTAGTTAACGGAAAAAGAAGACATAACTCTTCTTTAGTTAATGTAAATAGTACAGTTGGTAGAGGTAGTGTTGGAACAGACATGAATGCTATCCCAGCTTACGCTATCAAAAGAATTGAATTATTAAAAGATGGAGCTGCTGCTCAGTATGGTAGTGATGCCATTGCAGGAGTTATCAATATAGTTTTGAAAGACAGTGAAGGATTTGAAATTTCTGTAAACACTGGTTCAAACTGGGGAAGTGAAACAAACAATCAAACCGGAGGTATTGATGGAGAGAACTTTCAAATCAATGCTAACTATGGTATTCCTTTAGGAGATAAAGGTGGTTTTATCAACTTTACTGGAGAGCTTTCTACTAGAGCTCCTTCTTCAAGAGCTGGTAAAGATGGTTTTTCTGGAACAATCTTTAATGCAGCTAACTCTATTGAGTGGGTTGGATTAAATAGTGGTTTAGGTTCTGATATTACGGCTTATTCATTATCTGAAATTCAATTTTTAGCTCAAGGAGTTACGCATTTTGATTTAGGATTAAAAAATCAAATTAGTGCGGCTGCTTCTATTGCAGATTTACAATCACTTTTAAACTTTGATACAACTGATGCAGAATTAGGTGTAAGAAGTTTAACAAGACAAGATTTTAGCATGAGAGTTGGTCAATCTCAATTAAGAAACGGAAAATTCTTTGCAAATATGGAATTCCCTGTTTCTGAAGATATGGAGATCTATGCATTTGGAGGAATTAGCTATAGAAGAGGTAATGCAGGAGGATTCTACAGAAGACCTGACCAATCAAGAGCATTTACTGGATTATATCGCGCAGGATTCTTACCTGAGATTAACAGTGATGTGAAAGATAAATCATTTGCAGTTGGAATTAGAGGAAAGCAAGGAGACTGGGATATAGATTTCAGTAATACTTGGGGAGAAAATTCATTTGACTTTACAATTAGCAATTCAAACAATGCTACTTTATTAAATAGTTCTCCATTAACAGCCTATGCTGGAGGATTTTCTTTTTCTCAGAACACAACAAACTTAGATGTTTCTCAATACTTTGAAGATACGTTTGAAGGATTAAACGTTGCATTTGGAGCTGAGTACAGATTAGAAAATTATAACATTTTCCAAGGTCAAGAAGAGTCTTGGGCTACTTATGATATAAACGGAAATATTTGGGACGGTTCTGCTGCAACTCAAGTATTAGATTTCTTTGGAAGAGCAAGACCAGGAGGAATTCAAGTATTCCCTGGGTTTAGACCAGAAAATGAAAGAAATGCTCACAGAAACAGTTATGCTTTCTACGCAGATGTAGAAGCAGATTTATCAGAAAGTTGGTTAGTTTCTGGAGCTGTAAGATATGAGAACTATAGTGATTTTGGTTCTACTTTAAACTGGAAATTAGCAACAAGAGTTAAGTTAAGTGATAACATTAACTTTAGAGCTGCAGCAAGTACAGGATTTAGAGCACCTTCTTTACACCAACAAAACTTTAACGCTACAAGTACTAACTTCATCAACGGTATACCTAATGAAGTTGGAACATTCTCTAACGATAGTAGAATTGCTAATATCTTAGGAATTCCTCAATTGAAAGAAGAAGAATCTTTTAGTGCTAGTTTAGGATTTACAGCTAAAATTCCTGATGCAAACATTACATTAACAATTGATGGATTCTATACAGGAATTGAAGATAGAGTTGTATTAACAGGAAACTTCTCTAGACCAAGTACAGCTGGAGAGTTACAGTCGTTATTTGATCAAGCAAATGCAACAAGAGCACGTTTCTTTGCAAATGCTATCGATACTGAAACAAAAGGAATCGATGTTGTTGTTTCTCACAGAACTAATATTTCTGACTTGAGATTAACTAGTGATTTCGCTTTCTCTTATGCTAAGACTAATAGAGTAGATGATATTCATGCTTCTCAACAATTAGCTAGTCAAATAGACACTTATTTCGGGGAAAGAGAATCTTACTTCTTAGAATTGGCTCAGCCTAGAGTTAAGGCAAACTTAAGCCACTTACTTCAAGCTGATGACTGGAATGTATTCTTTAGAAATTCTTTATTTGGATCTGTATTTAATCCAGATGGAGCACATGAAGAGTTTAGTTCAAAAATAGTTACTGACCTTTCATTTGGTTACGATTTTACTGATAACTTATCGTTAACTGTAGGTTCAAGCAACATATTTGATGTATATCCAGATGCTACACCTGCTAACTTAACTAGTGGAAATAACTTTATTTATCCACGTGTTACTTCTCAGTTTGGTATCAATGGTAGAACAGTATTTGCTCGATTAAACTTTAAACTGTAATTCAAAAAAACTAAACAAATGAAAAACTTAAAATATATCATCTATTTCTTCACTTTAGCACTGGTTTTTTCCTGTGGTGAAGATGATGTAGATAGTATCACAAACGACGGTACTTTTACCGATAGCAGACACGTATTTGTAGGCTTTACGGACGCTAATAATAATTTTACAGCTACCGAAAGTGATGCAGTTACGTATACGATATCAATGAATGAGCCTTTAACATCTGATGCAGTAATTACATTGCAAATGGTGTCTTCTGACGGATCTGTTGAAGCTACTTATGACAATACTGTAACTATTCCTGCAGGACAAACTTCTGTAGACGTTACTGTTACTATGGCTGACGACGGAGATGCTGATGATGGACTTGAAACGTATACATTAACTATTACTGATGTTCAGTATACATTAACTAGTACTGTGTACCTAACCTTAGGTGACACTTCAAGAACTATTAGCGTATTAGATCTTTTAGAAACTATAGCAGGTGATGTAACGATTACATTAACTTGGACAGACGGAGGAAGAGACATGGACTTGTTCTTAGTAACAGGAATGCAAGACTTAGGAGGAACAGTTGTTGATTCTAGTCTTGGAGTTACTACTACTGAGATTGTTACTTTCCCTAGTACTGCTGCTGAAGACGCAGATTTTAGTGTTTGGACTCAAGAATGGCCTTCTTTTTCTGGAGGACCAGTAGATCTTACTCTTACAGTTGATTTCCCAGATGCACAGCAAAAAGTATACAACATTACTGTAACAGCAAACAGCTGGCTTTTAGGAATAAGAAAAACAACTATAGGTACAACTTTAGCGTATACTCTTACACAATATTAAAAAATGAAAAACATGAAATATATATATAAATTAAGCTTACTAGTTTTAGCTGTATTTACTTTTACAGCTTGTGCTATTGATGATGATGATCCAGTAGTAAGTGCAGAAAGAGACTTGGCAATAGGACTTAATAGAACAGGTGTTATTTCTGTACCTGATAATACAACAGAGTATAATTTAGGAGTGAATTTTACAGATGTAATTCCAGAGTTATCTAGACTTTTTTATACTGTTGATGGAGTAGAACAAACACTTACATTAAATTCAGGAGCAAGTACTGCTACAATTCCTGTGACATTTACTGCTGCTGAAAATGTTCATGAGATAGTATTAACAGGATTTACTATTATTAATGGAGCAGCTCAAAACATCAATGCAGTACTTTCTAGTAATACAACTGCTACTATTGCTAAGCAAGGAGCTTTTATAGCTACAATAACTTGGCCGGGAAGTTCAGATTTAGACGTTGGATTACAGCCAATGACTGCTACTTGGGCAGATACATTTGCTTGGATTGATACTAGTTTAGGTGTTACCAATACAGAAGTTTTAGAAGGATCTCCACTTGCAGATGGAAACTATGCAATTTATTTCCAATATTTTGGAGCCTCAGCTCCAGAAGATGTAAATGTAAGTATGGTAACTGGTGCAGGAATACTAAGTACAGATATTAATGTTACTGCCGATGGAAACGCGATTTGGTTTACAAAAGAAACAGATGCCAACGGTAATGTATCTTATACAATTTTCACACAAGATCCAGCTTAAAATTTAAGTTCGATATAAATTTAAAAGAGGCTGGTTTTACCAGCCTCTTTTTTCTTTAATAAAACAAAAAATGAAAATAAATAAAGACATTTTTAGTTTAAAACCTTCAGCTACGCTAGAAATTAATGAAAAAGTAAAAGCATTACGAAAAGAAGGAAAATCAATCAACCATTTTGGATTTGGACAATCACCTTTTCCAATTCATCATAAAATTGTTGATGCTTTAAAAGAGCACGCTAACAACAACCATTATTTACCTGTAGATGGTTTGGATTCTTTAAGAGACTGTATAACTAGGTTTTTGCTAGAAAACCAAGCCATAAAAACATCTAAAGAATCTATTTTTATTGGGCCAGGTAGTAAAGAATTACTTTATCAATCCATTTTAATTTTTGAGGGTCATTTTTTAATACCTAAAGGAAGTTGGGTGAGTTACATTCCACAAATCAAATCTAAAGGAGGTACATACTCAATTTTAGAAACCTATATTGAAAATGATTTTAAACTAACAGCTGAAACATTAGAAGAGTTCATTAATAAAGGCACAGAAAATAAACAATACATACTTATTTTAAACTCACCAAATAACCCAACAGGAGCCATTTATTCTGAGTCTGAATACCAAAAATTAGCTGATGTTTGTAAAAAATACGGACTAATCGTTTTATCTGATGAGATTTATTCTCAAATCAATTTTGACGAAAACTATGCAACAAGTATTTCTAAGTTTTATCCTGATAAGACTATTGTTTTTGGAGGTTTGAGCAAAGTATTCTCTGCTGGAGGATACAGATTAGGCTATATGGTTTTACCTCACGAACTTAAACATTTGTCAAGAGTCTATCGCTCTTTGTTTAGCGAAACCTTTAGCTGTGTGGCTTCACCAGTTCAATATGCAGCAATTGAAGCTTATAAATATTCAAATGATATTAAAGAATATGTGTCAGATTCTTCGTCAATTTTATCTGGAATTTCTTCGTTTATTTTTAAAAACTTAACCCGTAATCAGATTACTTGCACCAATCCAAGAGGAGCTTTTTATATGATGGTTGGGTTTGATGAACTTCAAGAAAGAATAAATGCTTTGGGAATTCAAACAAGTAAAGAATTGTCTTTGTATTTGTTAGAAAATTATCAAGTAGCTTTGCTACCAAGTTCAGATTTTGGTTTTGAAGATAAGGAGCTGTTTTTTCGTTTGGCTTTTGTAGATTTTGATGGAAAAAATGTGATGAAAGTCTATCAAGAAAAGAAACAAATCACAGAAAATTTCATTAAAGAGAATTGCCCAAACATCTACAAAGGAGTAGAACGGTTAATTAAATTTGTAAACGACTTACAGGAATAACTAAAACTCTTTTAGCTTAAAGGTTTTCATAAATTCTCCGTAAGTAAAATATTGAATCCAATCACCAAGATTTAAGTACTTGCTTTTTTCATTTAAATCTATTTCTAGAGGTAAATGCCTATGGCCAAAAACAAAATAGTCATAATGTTTTTGAGATAGTTTATGATTACAGTATTGAACCAACCACTCGTTTTCATTGCCTAAAAACTTAGCGTCTTCATCACCTGAAATCAATTTGTTTTTTACGGAAAAATAATGACCCAACTTCATACCCCAATCTGGATGTAGCCATCGAAACAACCATTTAAAAAATGGAAAAGTAAACACTTTTTTCATGCGTTTATAACCTTTGTCTCCAGGACCCAATCCATCACCATGACCAATAAGGAATAGTTTGTTGTTGATTTGAAATTCTTGAGGTTGATGAAAAACAGGAATGTTTAATTCTTTTTCAAAATAATCACGCATCCAAAGATCATGATTACCTACAAAAAAATAGATAGGAATTCCTGCATCTCTAATTTCAGCAAGTTTACCTAAAACCCTTACAAATCCTTTTGGAACAACTGTTTTATACTCAAACCAAAAATCGAAGAGATCTCCCAATAGAAAAATTGCCTCAGCATCTTGTTTAATGGTATCTAACCAAGAAACAAATTTCTTTTCTCTAGGCAAACTAGCCTCATAAGTTGGCGCTCCTAAATGCTGATCTGAAGCAAAATAAATTTTCTTGTTTTCAGAAGTCTGAATTGTAATCATTACTGCAAAAGTACATGAATTTTTTCATAGAGAAATTCACAAAACCTAAAATGAAAAAATTATATGGACTAACAAAGCGGTTCTTGATATGAAACTAAATTTTCCATTTTTTATGGAATAAAATTTAGTTTACTATAGAAAAAAGTAACGCTATTTTTTAGAATCTAATTCTAAAACCTTTTGAAGCATTTTATCGTTGGTATGAATAATTCTGTAAAAACCAACATCACCAAAAAGTACATTTGCAATAGAGGCTTTTACATACATCCTCAAGGTTTCTATAGTACGATAAGAATTTCTTCTGTTAAGTTCTTTAATTTTTGATAGATAGGATTGAAAAACAATATCGTCTTTGTCAAAATTTTCAACAAAGTCATCTAAGGTCCAACGTTTGGTCATCTCTCTGCGATTTTTATCTACATAATCAAAGGCAAAATTATTGACAGTTCTAAAGTAGAAATTGTTTAAAAGAGCAGTAGTATCTACAGCAACAAAAACATCAGGAATAATTCCACCACCACCGTAAACGATCTTTCCTTTAGGGGTTTTAAATTGTAAAGAGTCTACAACAGGAATACTGTCTTGATTAAGTAATTCACCACTTCGAATTCTTTTTTGATAATCGTTATAATAACTGTCGTCACCATTTTTAGAGTAAGGTTTTTGAATAGATCTTCCAGTTGGAGTGTAATATCTAGCTGTAGTTAATCTAACAGCAGAACCATCACCTAAATCCATTTCTATTTGAACCAATCCTTTACCAAATGAACGTCTTCCAATAATAGTTCCTTTGTCGTTATCCTGTAAAGCTCCAGCAACAATCTCAGAAGCCGATGCAGAATTTTCATCAATAAGAACATAAAGCCCCCCATTTTCAAATTCACCTCTTTTAGAAGCAAAAGATTTTTCTATTTTTCCTTTGTTGTTTTTGGTAAAGACAATCAATTTATCATCTTCTAAAAACTCATCAACTATTCTAGCAGCAATGTCAACAAATCCTCCACCGTTACCTCTAAGGTCTAAGACTAAATCAGTCATACCTTCGTTGTTAAGGTCGGCCAAAGCAGCTTTAAACTCTCTATACGTATTTCTGGCAAAACGATCTAATTTTATATAGCCAATATGATCATTCATCATATAAGAAAGATCTACACTTTTGATATTAACATCGCCTCTTTTAAGATTAACTGTAAACAAAGAATCGTTGGTCTTTCTATAAATCTGTAGTTTTACATTGGTGTCTGGTTGACCTTTTAAAAACTTAGGCACATCATTACTGGTTAAGTTTCTTCCAGATAAAGTGTCTTTATTGGCAGCAATAATTCTATCACCAGCTTTAATTCCAGCTTTGATACTTGGCCCTCCTTTCATAGGTTGAATAACAGTAATAGAATCGTTAATCATTCTAAACTGAACGCCAATTCCTACAAACTTCCCTTGCATATTTTCTTGAACGGCTTGTAGATTTTCTTTTGGTATGTATACAGAATGAGGGTCTAATTTCCCAAGCATTTGTGTAATAGCATCATCTAACAAGTTATCTGTGTTAACATCGTCTACATAATCGCGTTCGATGTAATCCATTAAACGCTTGATTTTAGCTTCGTTTTTTGAACTGCTTGTAAGAGACAACCCGTTAGAACTGCCACTAAAAAAAGTGCCGATTAAAATCCCCAGAACAGTGGCCAGAGAGAGGTAAATAGGAAAATTATTCTTGTTCATCTATAGGTAAATACAAAAGTTCAACACCAGCTTTTTCTAAAAATTCTAAACCACTTGTATCTCTGTAAGATCTTGAATACACAATTCGTTTGATTCCGGCTTGATGAATCAATTTACTACATTCTCTACAAGGAGATAAAGTAATATACAAGGTAGAACCAACAGCAGACTGAGTTGAGGCTGCTACTTTTAAAATAGCATTCGCCTCGGCATGTAGCACTTCCCATTTGGTTAAACCATCCTCATCTTCACAGCAATTATCAAAACCTGTAGGAGTTCCATTAAAACCGTCAGAAATAATCATTCTTCCTTTTACGATCAAAGCACCTACTTGTTTACGCTCGCAATGAGATAATTTTCCCCATTCAAAAGCCATCTTTAGATAAGCTTTGTCGTATTTCAATTGTTTAGAATTCATGAAAGCTAAAAATACAGAGATTTAAAAAATAAGAACGTTAAATCTTTACCAAAAAACACGCTCAATCATCATTGGAATTGTAAAACCTATAACTATTGCAGAAGTTACCAAAACCCAATCTCGCTTCGATACTTTAAAGAAATTTTGTAATACAGCACCAATTGCTAAAATTCCAAAAACAATAATAACTTGTGAGAGTTCAATACCTAGGGCAAATTCAAGCAAAGGAAATAGTTTGTCCTCTTCTTTTCCAATCATCAAACGGAAATAATTTGAAAAACCTAAACCATGAATTAAACCAAAGAACAATGCAAAGAACCAATTTAATTTTTCTCTCCCTAAAGAAGCTTTATTTACACGAACAACATTAGCAACTCCTGTAATAAAAATAGTAACAGGAATTAAGAATTCAATAATCTCAACTCGAATATTAATAACCCCATAAGCAGCTAAAGCAAGTGTTAACGTATGTCCAACTGTAAAAAAAGTAATCAGCCATATTGCTTTTTTCCACTGATTAAAACTGAAAACGACAGCTAAAACAATTAAAAATAGAATATGATCATAAGCACTAAAATCTAGCACGTGTTTTAGTCCTAATTCTATATATAATCTGAAATCATCCATGGTATAAATTTGATAGCATCAAATATATAAAAGAGGATTGAAAAAATACTTGTAAATATATTTACAGGTACTTATACCTGTTTTGTTGATTGCGTATTTACTTCCTAGAAAACCTGAAATCATAAAGTTAAGTTTGATACCCTTCGGTTTAATGTCCGTTTTTTATTTGAAAAAGAGGAGGATTTTATTAACAAACCAGAAGGTTAACAATACTTGAAACTTTATTTATTAACCATTAAATATTTTACACTATGGATCCAATGTTGGCATCAATTATGATTTTCGCAGGAAACTTTGCTCCAAGAGGCTGGGCTTTCTGTGATGGACAATTACTTGCCATTTCTGCAAATAGTGCGTTGTTTTCTTTATTAGGAACAACCTACGGAGGAGATGGAAGAACAACTTTTGGTCTACCCGATTTACGAGGTAGAGCGGCTATAGGACCAAGACATGGTCCAGGATTATCAAATTACGCTTTAGGGCAAAGAGGAGGAGTAGAAACAGTAACGTTAAACTTACTTCAAATTCCTTCTCATACACATTTAGCAACAGTTACTGAAGGAAGCGCTACAATTCCTGTAAATACTACAGATGGAGACGCAGATTCAACAAGCCCTGCAGCAGGTGTTTTAGGAAATACAGGAGACGATTTGTATGCTTCTGGTACTCCTAATGGAAGATACCCAGCAGTTGCTCCTGTAGCTGGAACTGCCGTTACAAATTTACCTTCTGGAGGAAATCAATGGCATACAAATGTTCAGCCATATTTAGCTATTAATTATATCATTGCTTTACAAGGGTACTTCCCGTCTAGAAGCTAATAGCATTTAATATATTAGAATTCTATGCCAGAAGGTTACTTCTGGCATTTTTATTTTAAAGCAGGTATAAACACCTGTTTTTTTTGAATTCATAACCGTTAACATGAAGAAATTTATTGTTTTTTTACTAATTTTAGACTCCCTCTTACAATTAAAGTTATAACTAATCAAACACACTATGAAGAACATTACTCGTGTTATTTTATCGTTAGCCCTTACAACATTTTTTTATGGCCAAATTTATTCGCAAAATCAAAACGGTTCTATAGATGCACCTGGAGACATTGCTTTTGTAGCTTATCATGCTGATAATGGAGGGGCTGATCAAGAAGATGGTTTTTCCTTTATTCTTTTAGATGATGCTCCACATACAACAGCAATTCGTTTTATTGATGAAGAATGGGATGGGTCATTACCAACACCTGCATTTATTGATCTTGTCAATGAGGGAGAGGTTTTATGGCAAAACCTAACAGGAGCTACAATTAGTGCTGGTACAGTAATTACGATTACTGATGCTGATGGATCTGGAACAGCAGCCAATATTGGAACCGCAACTGAAGATGAAAATGGATTTAACCTTGGATCATCTGAAGACTTTTTTGCAATTATTGGAACTAGAGCTTCCCCAACAGCCTTTTTAACAGCCCATGATGGAAATGATGGAAATACTCTTGACCTTAATGGAACATCATTAACAACTTCTCAAGTTTTAACAACAACAGGGCAAGGAAGATATACAGGGTCTACTACTTGTAATAGCTCTATTGGAGATTGTTTGGATCAGATATATAACACAACCAACTGGACTTTTGGAGAATATACACATAGTGGAACAGTAGTTTCAGATTTTACAGGAAGTGCTTTTTCAAGTTGCGCAGCCCCAACAGCACAGGCAACAGGAGGGACGTTTGGTTCAGAAACAAGTTCTACGTTAAACCTAACAAGTTTTATAGCGCCAGCAGGAGGAGCCACAGGATATGCTATTTATATTAATGAAGCCAATAGTTTTACAGCACCCAGTGATGGAGATGAACCTACAGCAGATACAAGTTGGAATGATTCCGGTCAGCAACCCATTTATTTTGGAACTTCGGCCTCACCCAATGTTACCGTAACAGGATTAGACCCTGGCACAACATATTACTTTCAGGTTTATGCTTACAACGATTGTTCAGGAACAGAGACTTACGAAACTACAGGACTTAATATAAATGATACAAGTGCATTAGGTGTTTTAACGATTACAGGACTTACAGGAAATGATAAAGTATATGATGGAACTAATGTAGGATCAGCTACAGGAACAGCTACTCTATCTGGAGTAGCCTCTGGAGCTAATAATGTAACTTTAGGAGGAAGTCCAGTATTTACATTTGCAAGTGCGAATGTAGGAACAGGTATTACGATCAATACTTCAGGATACACAATAAGTGGAACCGATGCAGGAAAATATACCTTACACAACCCACTTTATCAGGAGATATCACAGCTGCTACATTAACTGTAGTAGGATTGACAGGAGATAATAAAGTTTATGATGGGACGACAGCAGGATCAGCTTCAGGAACTGCTACTTTAAGTGGAGTTATAGGAGCAGATGATGTTGTTTTAGGAGGAAGTCCAGTGTTTACGTTTGCGAGTGCAAATGTAGGCACAGGAATTACGATCAATACAAGTGGATATACAATAAGTGGAACTGATTCAGGAAACTATACGTTAACACAACCCACTTTATCAGGAGATATCACTTCTGCTACATTAACTGTAGTAGGATTGACAGGAGATAATAAAGTTTATGATGGCACGACAGCAGGAACTGCTTCAGGAACTGCTACTTTAAGTGGAGTTATAGGAGCAGATGATGTTGTTTTAGGAGGAAGTCCAGTGTTTACGTTTGCAAGTGCAAATGTAGGCAC
>NZ_JBDKWF010000040.1:0-17400 GCF_040151415.1 Pseudotenacibaculum sp. MALMAid0570 | reverse complement strand
TAAACAAGTAACTACAGGAGCAGTACAATAAGTAGATGCACACTCAATTTGGGTGTGTTATCTCTGTGCTGTTTGGTGTAGTTAAGGTTTCTAGCGGAGCCTCTGTGCAAGCTGAATTAGTAGGAGAGCACACCTTTCTTTATTTAACTAACATTCTGTTAGCTACTCCGCAGGAAATAAAAAATTAATATTTATGAAAACATTAATTAAGTTATCAATGGTTTTCTTGACGGTGTTATTTATCACAACCTCTTGTGATTCGTCGAAAAAAAGAGACATCAAAAAAGAAGAAAAAGTTTATTCAAAAGAAAAGGAGGAGAAAGTTAAAAAAGATTCAAAATCAAACGATAAAATCGATACAAATGCGATTTCACGAAAAAAAGATATTGAGCTTGTTAAGACTTACATGAAAAACTCCAAAAAGAATTTAACTGATAAAAATGGTTTTACAATAAATTATGAATATGAAATAAAATGGGGTAGAAAAAAAAGTTTGGGAATAACAGATACAATAGCAAATCAAGGAGAATATAGAAATGCCATGTTTTTGAAACTATTTATTGCAGAATTAGATATTTATTTGAAGCTAAATGGGGAACAGACAAAAAAAGTAAAGTTTATATCTCATATATATGATTTTAATGAATTAAATCCAATGCTGTCAAGTAGAATTCCTAAAAACTATAGAAATGAAAAATTAATCTATACTCCAGATCTTGACGAAATAAGTGTACAGAGAAAAATTATAAAAAAGGTAACTAAACCTAATTTTTATCAATCTGGGTTAATTCAAAATGAGAATGATAAAAGGCTTTCAAATGAGTGGATAAAAGTTACATCTAAACTAATTAAAGATTCAAACATATTACAATTAACTGAGTTAAATAATGCTGAGAAAATCTTAACACATAATAATTAGAGTTTATGGATTATATAAAAGAGGCTCAAAATACACTAAATAATAAAATGAAATTAATAGCTTTTGCTACTGCAAATCATATCAGTAAAGAAGCTGCTAAAACTATTCTTGAGAGAATTAGTAAGGGTATTGAATATGACCAAAATTCAGAGAAATACATTTGGGATAAAAGTGAGAACGAACATTTAAAAGAGTTTGAAACTGGAAGAAGAATTGGTTTTAATGAAGGTAATTCAATTGGTAAAACCAAAGGGCGTTTACAAGGTGTATTAATAACCATTACTTTAGGAATAGCTACTTTTTTAGGAATAAAAAAACATCAACAAAAAAAATAAACAAGTATATCTTGAAGATATTTTCCTCTTTCTCAGTTTATTCTAATTATAGATATACTATCTAAAACAATTAATGTTTAAAAATAAAAACAGTAAAAAAGACAATCTTTTCTTACTGTTTTTTTTTAAGCTCTTATTTAAATTCAAATAAGTTGTTTAAAACATAACTATTTCTTTTTTCAGGAGATCTAATAATTTGCTGGATCTTTAACACCATTTTATATAAGTGCGCTAAAGCCATAAATATCTACATAGAGGGGTTGATAGCAAAAAAGCTAGATAAAACTGAAAACCTTAGAAGTAATATTTGTGTGTACCACTTGGGGAAAAGCACATACTATTATATATAATAAAGTATGGCTTCCCCCACTGGTACATTTTAGAAGTTTACTAATGCATTAAATAGATTAAATGATTAATAATTACTATTATTTTGCAACACATACAAGTAACGAATCAATATACAAGTTCCTAACGGCTGGAGTTCTGTATAAAAAAATGCCTCAAAAAGAACAAGAACTGCTAGATACGTTAGCTAAGAATTACAAGACAAAAGATAAAAACAACACTGTTTTAAATTTCTGTTCAGAGTTTATTAAAAATCACCAACAAGAATTAGAAGAATTATATAATGAATTAGGTTATAAACTTAAGTTTTTCCTTAAAGACTACCTTGGGTTTCATCGCAAATGGCAATCCAGTATGACATCTTTTGGAAAAAATGACGATCTAATTGCAGGTGAAATACCAGAATCAAAACTTATAAAAGAAATGACTGATCCAACAGGCTCTATAAAGAGTTTATTAGATACTGCAAAGGGAGATGTGAAACTGGTTAAGCCCTTCTTGCCTTTTATCATGATATCTTTAAATACTAATACAAGAGATAAAAAGATAATGGAATTCAAACACACTGGTAGGTTTGTTTTTGATTTTGACAAAATTGGAGATGAAAAAACAACTCTCCAATGGATGAATAAAGTTTGGAAAGGCACCAAAAATGTAAAGCCCTATATGGCTTTCGTTTCACCAAGTGGTAATGGTTTTAAATTATTTTGCCAGGTAGATTCTTCTAATACCGAATTTGTAAATGATTTCTCGAGTGAAGAAAAAAACAACATTGAGACAAATCATAAGATCTGGTATGAAGGAGCGAGAAAGGAATTAGCTTCAAGCTTTCCTAAAATTGCTGATAATATTGATACTGCCACTAAAGATCCCCAACGATTAACATTACTTCCATATATAGCAAAAAAGTCTACCCATTTTAAATACAATCCTAAGGTATTTTCTGAATATTCAAAAATAACAAAAGAAGAGAAAAAGCTTCGAAAAAAAGAACTTGATCAGAAAATTAAAAAATATGAAGCTGAGGTAAATAGGGTAATGGTCGAAAATAGTATTACTTCCAAAGAAGATGCTTATTATTTATACAAGAGAAATAAATCTGAAAACTTTGATATTAATTTTGAATTAGACAAATTTCAAAAGACCGTAGATTTTTTAGTTGAGTTATCTAAAAAAGATGCTAGGGTCAAAATCTGGCTAAAAGATACTTTTACGAGTTATGAGGTATTAAATAAACAAAGCTGGGTACTATACGGAGTATTTGGTAATATAGCTATTGAAGAGTTAAAGAAATTAATTCCTGTTAAATCTAATAAGTTAGATGAAAATCACAACGATTATAGATGGACTAACAAAAGTGATGACTCTTATAAGGATGAAGAATTAAGAAGTAAAATTACTCCTGCTACATTTTACGATAAAGTATTTGAAATTGGAGAAGTAAAAAGATTTGTATTAATAAATTTTGGAGTTACTTCCACACATTTATCAGGTTTTAAACTGATAAATAAACACTATGAAAATTATAAATATAATTTGGATTTGTATCAAAACAATGAAGATCAACCAGATTTGCCAGAATTTCAAAAAGAAACAGAAATGCATCTCGATATGAATAAAAGCAGATTGCCATTAATCAAACATTTAGAAGAAATAGAAGCTGATATCAAATTGAAACCTAAAGATTATCTAGATAAAAAAGTTATGCAGAATCTTTTTCAAAATAAATATGCTAACAAAAAGATCTTTGCTCTAAGATCACAATGCGGTATATTATCTGTGCCGTCCTATGGTGGGAACCTTAGGTAATAAAACATTTGAATTGCTGGAAGGCTAACCAATACTAACTTAATTGATATTGTATGCTAATCAGCAGCTAAGCTTTCATATAAAAATATCATATGTATACCACTTGGTGAATAGTGCATAAACATATTTATATGATCGAAAGTTCAGAGACTATCCCAAATCATTTAACAAACTTTAATTGATTTATAACGGGAGTACACTAGAAGTCTAGTGGAAGCGAATGTCAGCTAGAACAGCTGAAGATATAGTCCGATCTTATGGGAAATCATAAGCAGAAAAAGAAAGTTCTTTTTCGGGTAAGGAATAACGCCCCTTACTGAACACAACCGACAGGTAAAAATTCAATTGCGACACATCCAAAATATGGTCTTGATGGGAGAGTAATTCTTGCTGCTCCATACAAAATAATAAATGACCAAATGGCTAAAGAAGCTTTGAAAAATGGAGATAGAGAAAACCAAATTTTTTCTAACTCAAGCATTAATGACATGGTTTTGTCTTTTAAATCTAATAATAAAGAATCTATAAAAATAAATTATGAAACTAGTTTACATGGAGTGCCATTATATGGTGATGACCTTGTAATACATACAACTTACAACCAAATTCTAAATCTAACTTATGATAAGTTAGCAACATTTGATTATATCTTTATTGATGAATCTCATGCCTTGACCGATAATTTGAATTTTCGCCCCGATACTATTGCTGACTTAATTTATCACCTAATAGAATTTGTAGCCAAGAAACCCCACTCTAAGACCAAAATAATTTTTATGAGCGGTACACCCAATGTAGAAATAGAAGCAATTTTTCAGACAATGAAAGAGTATCGGATTGAAAATTTATTCCAAAGAATTATTGTTGATAAAGAGTATGCTGTTGCTCCAATAGTTCATCTAACTCACTTAGATACAGCTAACAAAACAGAGAGAGAAGATACCTTAATTGCACAAATCGGTGAATATTTAAAAGGAGGTAGAAAGGTTTGTCACATATTTAACAATAAAGATAAGATGGGTGAGGTAGAAAGAATGATTCATACTAAATTGGGTAAGAAAATAAAAGTTGGATTGTTCTATTCTGGATCCACAGGAGAATGCACTCAAAATATTTTATCAGGTAAATTTGGAGATTTTGATGTGGTTTTGACAACTGACTATTTCGTCAATGGCATCAATATTAATAAAGACGGGTTAACAGAAGAAGAAATAAAAGCTGGTATAGCTTCAACCCAAAAGTATGCAGTAGTAGTTGATGTAGGATCCAAATACAGTCATATCAATGCAATGAATACAATACAAGCCATTAACAGATTTAGAAATAGATTATGTGAGGCTACGGTATTTTTTCCTAGAATCTTTAAAAAAGACAATGCTTACCCTAAAAGAAAGTTTCACTTTGGCAATGCTGCTAGGGTGCTTCTTGGAATTAATAGATACAATTTTCACTTGTTATCTATAAATGAGAATACTACCCCCAATCCTATAGAAGAAGAGGACAAAGAAGAAAAATTGCATTTTATTGATAAGTTTCGTAATAACCCTTTAAATGTCTCTGAGAATGACATTAAAGATGAGATAAAAAAAGAAGAGAATAGATGGTTAGTAAAAAGTAAAATAAGCCAAGAAGCAAGAATCTATGAAGACTGGTATTTCTCATTAGATGGGTATCGTTATTTATGTAAAGATGCTGGATTTCGTTCAATTTTTACACATAAAGACTCAGGGGAGCCCCTCAAGGAGCTTAGTGAGAATCATATAATATTAGAAAATGAAGTTATCAAAAACTTCATTGAAAATAAAAAAGGTATCCATAATATGTATAAACAAATAAACTTTAATGAAAGAGTAGTAATTAATGCTTCTAATAAAGTGCTTGATCCTTCAAGTACTAACATTGGTAACTTTTCACCGAAAGAATATAAGAATAATACATATTATCTAATAGGAGACTTTCATAGTTCCCATGAAAGAGCTGTAAATAAATTATTTATTTGTTACTCGAAACTGAGTTATTATTATGATTCTAAAAAAGCACTAGAGATTATTAAATGTTTGATAAATACAGAAGTAGATTTCATTCCTAAAAGAGAAAAGAGTTATTTAAAAAATATAACCAAATATTTAAAAGCTTGTAATGTCGTAAGAAGTAAAAACTACTTTAAAGTCTTAAACTATATTTTAACATTAGACTACTTATCTGAAAAGAATTTAGGTGTATTTAAAGATGATAAACAAACATTTGTTTCATATACAATTACCAACCCTAAAGTAAATATCATTCTTAAAAATATGTGGGCTAAGCAACAATACGAAGTTATTGGGTATAAGCTTAATTCATTAGTCAAAAAAAATCCATGGTCAAATTCGATCCCTCAAAGGAATATAAGTTTTAAGCAACAATATGGAAATTCTGTTACCAAAAATGCATATATCTTCTCAGAAGACAAGAAAGCTTTACAAAATTATTTTTCAAATGAAGAATTAATAAAGCGATATGACTTACAAGATATGAAATGTCAATTAAAGAATATGTCAGAGTATACTCCTTTGAGTTATACAAGCGATGAAAAACTCAAGAGTTTAGAAACTATAATTGTGCCTAAAATAATGAGAAGTTCAAAATTGTTTTTCCCAATTGAAATAGAGGTGAACGAATATACTGAGCCTGAAAAATTTACTTCAAAAGACACTGATGGGGAATTGAAAAATCTTATTACTTCAATTTCACAAAAAGTAGATGGTTATTTAAAAAAATCAATCCAAGATAACAATCCATACATGGAACTTATTTCTAGTTATTCAAAAAATAGATTAAAAAATAATGACCTATTTGGCTTGATGGAATACATAGATCAATTAATTCAAGATCCAAAAGCATTTAACATAGTTGACATTGCACCTATGCTTAATACAATA
Organism: Pseudotenacibaculum sp. MALMAid0570; assembly: GCF_040151415.1. Classification (NCBI taxonomy): domain Bacteria; kingdom Pseudomonadati; phylum Bacteroidota; class Flavobacteriia; order Flavobacteriales; family Flavobacteriaceae; genus Pseudotenacibaculum; species Pseudotenacibaculum sp. MALMAid0570. Next base: position 11,068 of record NZ_JBDKWF010000040.1, on the reverse strand, counting down.
AAGTCTGATTTGGGTAAAATCAATCAAATATTTTTAACCGCTTTTAAAACCTCAGAATATTCAATATACAATCACTTAACAAAATATGAAACATCGCCATTTAAGGAAGATATTTTCTTTTGCAAAGAAGATTTCAGACTTGAAACTTTGTACCAAAAACCAATTTCTAGCTCTGTAAACATTAATAAAAATAGTGCTTATCAATCTTTACAAAAGAACTCTAAGCTATATAAGAATACCAAGAAAATAAGACCAAGATCTAGTTCAGGAAGCAGACATATCATCAGTTCAGGGGCAAATTATACTGTTACTGCATATGTAGTTCTTGATAAAAATTTTAAACTCCTTTATGCTGATTTTTCAAAAAGTAAAGCTTGTAAATACTTGTGTGATTACGCTTTTAAGAATGAAGGTTTTAAATTAAAAAATGGTATCACACCTGTTAAGCATCAAAACAAAGGTATTTATAATCCAAGTACTTATAGAAAAGACTATTACCCGAAAAAATCCAGTAATAAAACTGTTGATAATTATCATATAGAAGAATTTGATGTAAATATTCAAGATTATATAGATTCATTATAAAAATAAAACCAACCCCCTCGGGTTGGTTTTATGCTTCTTTTAAAATTTTGAAAATAGCGAAATTTCGGATTCTACTAATTGTGCAACATGACCTGATTTTGTTCCAATGACCTTAAATGAAACAAAACAGTATGTCAAAATTAAGAAAGAAGAAATTCTTGGAAAAGTTCAGCTCTTTTCCAAATTTTCATAGAAAGCTTTTAAAACAAGGATGTATTGAATGGAATTTATTAGTAAATCATCCACAAGATTATTACACTGCTAACTCTGGTTCAGTTCCAGGAATGATTTATTACAAGGATACTGTATCCTTTGCTAAAAAATATCATTTATCGATTTTACAAATTCTAGATGAGTTTGAAACAAATTGTGGAAAGCTAGAAAATAAACATAGTCCTCAAGATGAGACACAATACTTTAATTGGCTCTCTTGGTTTGCTTGGAAAAGTATGATGAGTGAAATTATTGCTTTTTCCGAATATTAACCTAGATAATCAGTATGTGAGAACTTTCACATACTGATTGTTTTTTTTGATTTAATGAAGAAATGATTCTTAACTTTGTTTCCTATAAGAGTAAAGAAATTTTGAAAATAAAAAGCAATCAATTAGAAGTTATAAATAATAGTGTTTATAAGAAGAATAAGTTTAAATTTCATTCTAAGGTTTTGCCTTGGGTTCCTGTTTATGTAGATTTGGAAAAATATAAAGAATCAGAAATAATTTATACCACTTATTTTAGTCATATATACATAAACTTGTTATCGGAGTTTTGTGATTCACTTAAAATACCTTACTTCTTTTCTTTTGTTCCTTATTCTGATGTAATTGATGGTGATATTTTTATAAAAACACCTTCTTTAAAAATTAAGAATAAAAATACAGTTATTAGAAAAAGTGCTTATTTGTTACATTTAGTAAAAACATTTGAGAATAATGATTATGATATTTTTTCTCCAGGATCTGTTCATGCATTATTTGAATATGATGATATTGATACTATCGAAATAGTGAGCAATGTTTTAATATCATTTCTAGTAAGAAGTTCCGATACTGGGATTTCGAAAAGTTTAGAGATTTTTAATAAAAATACCAAAGAAGCTTTAAAAAGAAGAAAGATAATTGAAAAAAATAAATTAGAAAAAAGTAAGGTATCTATTGCAGAAAGTTATGAAGAAATAAATAATAAAATTCCTGATGAAAAATTATTATCTAGAAAAGAGGCTAGTGATTTATTAAAAATATCTTTACCTACATTAAATAATTGGACAAAAGAAAATAAATTAATTTCTTACGGAATTGGAGGAAGAGTATATTACAAAAAAGAAGAACTTTTAGATTCTTTAGAAAAACTAAAGAAGTAAGTAAATAAGTGCTGACTAAATGCTGACTATTTTAAAAATAAAAAACACTTAACTTATTTATATTTAATAGGCTAAGTGTTTTTATTGTGGAGTCGATAGGAGTCGTAACCTAACCACTCTCTCAACTGTTATTTGATATTGATTATCAATTACTTGAGTATCAATTTCAGTGTTTCAAAAAACCTCTCAAACCCATTTAGGTCGCGTATTTTCCAACCAAATCGAGTTTAGAGTACTGATTTAGGACAAATTTAATGGTATTGGGTTATGGTTCCTATTTATCACATCAGTATTCCCGCCAACTACAATTGAAGAGGATCTGAGACGGGTGATACTTGTTATTATAACAGTTGGAATAATACTAATGGTATTGTTAGTTCCCCCCGCGGATTCACTTATTTACCTATAACCATTATATTGTTATACCTGTGGTGGGTTACGCCAACTACATTCTGTGATCAGGACCGTGGTGATTAGGATCTCCCTTCTCAATTTTAATCCGCAGAGATAATCCATAAATAACTGTGGTAGTAGTATCAATAGATATATATTGTCCTCCCCCCGCGGGAGGGGTTCCTCCCGTATCTGACCTTAAATGGGGTAAAAAACGGTTACGGTAATAGGGGTTCAGTACCGTCAAAAAAATATTTTCAGAAAAATGGATGGAATTTGGGACTATACTGCGACACCAGTAATATAAGTCTCTACAAAGTCTACAATCTTATTTTTTAGTCTCTCCGAGGTAGATGATCTTTCTTTCAGTGATGGTCTTTTATCCAACATGTCAATTAGATCATCTCTCAATGGTTCCTTTTCGGTAAAGAGGTAATCACCTATCACTTTTTCAAGTTTACCCTTATCTAACTTCTCTTCATCAACCAATCTATCGATGTATTCCGATCGTTCTTTATCCCAAAACTTTTCGAATTCTTCAGGGATGTTGTCACTGTCCTCAATGTGAGGTAGATTTTCATCAATGAACTTCTCGATTAATTCTCTTTTACTTCTAAGATCGGATTGACCTGAGATGATTTCGATGATTTTCTTCTTTTGTTTCTCATGTTCATCTACAGGACTATTCTTGAGGGTAGATAAGAGATTTAGGATGTAGGAGACGTTTATTTCATCTCTATGAATGAGTTCTAACTCAAAGTCAATATCGTTAATGATTGACACTTTCTCCTTTGGATCTCCCTTATGTCTGTCATAGAGGTCTAAGTACTTACTCTTGAAGTCTTCAAATTCCTGTTCCCCCATTTCAGTTTCATCCATCTCAAACTCGGTGAAGGTGTTTAGGACATTCCTTACCCGCATCAAATCTCTAAAGAGTTTTATGAACTCAAATTGATCATCCTCGCCAATCAAATCATTCACACTGTCAACATCGGGAGTTAGTTTGGTAAGGTTGTAATACGCCTCGTTGAATTTCTGTAGGTAAACCTCGTAAGGTTCCATTATGATGAGATCCTTGTTATCCAAGTTTGAGAATAGTCGAATCGCGTCATCTGTTTGTTTCTTGAGGTTTCTGAAGGATACTATGTTCCCCTGTGACTTCAATTCTCCAAAGATTCTATTGGTTCTTGAGTACGCCTGAATCAAACCGTGGTACTTTAAATTTTTATCGACATACAGGGTGTTTAAAAGTCTACTATCGAACCCTGTAAGAAACATATTGACTACCAAGAGTACATCAATCTGACGTTCTTTTACCTTCCTTGCAATATCATTGTAGTAGTTGTAGTAAGACTGGTTGTCCTTTGTTGTGAAATTGGTTCCAAAGGTCTTGTTGTAATCCCCAATAAAGTCCTCTAAGTAATCCCTTGAGTGTTGCGTAACATATTCAGTCTCAGGTTCCGCTGCAACAGAAAACTCATCACCAAAATTTCCGAGGGTGTCCTTATCATCCTCGTTAGATTGGTAGGAAAAGATAGTTGCGATCTTTAAGTCGTGATCTCCTTGAACTTGTTTCTTCTTGAAGATTTTATAGTATTCTACCAATACCGATACACTCGCCACACAGAAAATTGAAGTGAATTTTCTACTATGGGTCTTCCTATCATGATTACTAATGATGTAGTTTACAATCCCCTCCAATCGTGAGGGAGAATTCATCACCTCTGTCTCATCAATATCTTCAACGTTGATATCGACTACGTCATCTCTCATTTTGAATGTACTGATGTACTCTACGGAGAATTTCAGTACGTTCTCATCTCTAATTGCGTCCGTAATCACATACTTGTGCAGACACTTATCAAACAACATGGTGGTAGTTCGTTTACCAAATTCATTTGACCCTGCGTTCTCCTCAAAGATGGGTGTACCAGTAAATCCGAACATCTGAGAACTTGGAAAAAACTTTCTAATCTCCTCATGGGTCTTTCCAAACTGACTACGGTGACACTCATCAAAAATGAATACCACTTTCTTGTCCGCAAGACCTTCAACCCTTGATTGGTATCTATTCTTGGTGATCGCTGTGTTTAATTTCTGAATCGTAGTAATAATCAGTTTGGTATCTCCCGCCAGTTGATTCGCAAGAGTATTAGTGTTGTTAGTACCATCAATACTCCCTTTCGAAAAAGAATTGAACTCTTTAGTTGTTTGATAATCCAAGTCTTTACGGTCTACTACAAATACAACTTTATGTACGTTGGGAAGTTGCGTTAGGATCTGTGCCGTCTTAAATGAGGTAAGTGTTTTACCACTTCCCGTGGTGTGCCAGATGTACCCAAATTTATCGGTTGATTTAACCCGTTCTACGATGTTTTCAGTTGCATAGTACTGATAGGGTCTAAGAACCATTAAAACCTTCTGAGTCTCGTTTAAAACGATGTATTTGGTGATCATTTTGGAGAGGTGACACGGTTCCAAAAAGATTTCGGTGAATTTAGAGAGTTGTGTGATGAGTTTGTTGTTTTCATCACTCCAATAAAAGGTCTGTTTAAACGACCGTTCCTTAATCGGATTGTTTGCGTAGTACTTGGTGTTGACACCGTTTGAGATGACGAACAGTTGGATGAATTGGAAGAGTCCATGACCCGCACCGTAGGAGTGTCTTTCGTAACGGTTGGTTTGATTGAACGCCTCTTTGAGTTCTAACCCTCGTCGTTTAAGTTCTATTTGAACGAGGGGTAATCCATTAACCAAAATGGTCACATCATAACGATTTTCGTAATGACCTTTCATGGTAATCTGATTGGTTACCTGAAACTCATTCTGACACCAAAACTGTTGATTGATGAGTTCAATAGTCTTAGTCTCGTTCTTATCGTTGATGTAAGGAACACGGTCTCTAAGAGTTTTAGATCTTTCAAAGATGTTTCCCTTGTTGATGTAGTTGAGAATCTGTTTGAACTCATTATCAGTGAACTTGGTTTTGTTGTGTTTTTCAAGTTGAGATTTTAGATTCAACACTAAATCTCCCTCGTCTGCAATAGAGACACGGGTGTAACCCAACCCTACCAACTGGTCTACTAAGTTTTGTTCTAATACGAGTTCAGGTTGTTTTGTCATCTACACAAACATTTTTTGAAGGAGACCTTTTTTCCAAGTCTTTGATTTATCGATTTGGGTATCCAATAGTTCAATTTGATCATCAATAGAGGATAAGAATTCAGAGATCTTGACTTGTTCATCGGTTGATGGAATCCTCACCCTTATTTTAAGAAAATTCGTTTTAGACATATTAAACCTTGTACTCCCCTGTGCGAGTTTCACAATAGAAGAACGTACTTTTTCACTTCTGAAAAGAAATCTTGAAAAATTTGGAATTAAGTTCTCCAACGATTTCGGTCTAAAACCAAAACAAAAACTATTCAGGTAAACATTCTGTATTTCACTCATGAATACAGATGACATACCTATTTCATTAGGAGTTTCTGACGAGGTTGTGAACAGAATATCACCGTACTTCATTTCTGTCTGTTTTTCAGTTTCACCTACATCAACCAATCCGAATCCATTTGGATCTATCTTAGAATCACCAAATACTTGTTTGTATTGAATGTATTTACACGAACCCTTATCAAAATCATCTTTGGTCTTACCTGTCAGTCCATTTAAGGTGCCACCTAATTCATTCAAAATGTATTCCTCCCAATCAGGAAAGTCATTCCCGTTGTCGTCTTTAAATCGAATCTCTTGGTTGAAGATCTTTTTCATCACCCCCTTTTTATAGGTTTCCAAAAGGGTCTTTTTCTTTTCTAAGAGTTCAATTCGTTTGTTTACCGCAGTCAGGAAGTCTGCAATTTTTTGTTGTTCGGGCAGAGAGGGGATACTAACCTGATAATTAAAAAATTCTTTGAGGGTAATATTTGATTGATTCGCATTTCCCCTTTGAATTTGAGTTATGTAATTGAAATACTTTTTTGTATTGAAGAATCCAAACAAGAATTTGTTTTTAATTTTTTCACACTTATTAATTTTAACAAGATTCTGATTTAATAATCCCTCTCCATTTTTTCTAACTAAAATACCTCTGCCAACAGAAGAATCGATCAACTCTGGACGAGAACCTACAGTTGTTATAATAATATCTCCTTCATCAATAACATACTTCTCAACAGAGTGAACTTTTGATTTATCTAAATAAATTCCATGAGATGATTTTATTGAATCATATCCAAGATCTGAAACTCTTACAATTCGTACTCCATCATTTTGATAGTCCTTGGATTTAAATGCAAATCCCTTCGTGTAAGAAATAAAATCAGAAAATCTCATTTTTTCCCATTCATCAGAAAATGTCGGGAATCTTAATCTTGGTATGTTTTTCACATCACTCATATTAAAACGGGGTTGAAATATGAAGTTCCTCGCAAAATGTTTGAATAGTTTTGTTAGTTTCTGTTAATTCTTGTTCTAACGATTGAATCTCATCTGAAACCAGTTCTAAATCCACATCTTCCTCTTCCTCAAAGGTGTCTACATAACGAGGTATATTCAGATTGTATTCGTTTTCCTCGATTTCATCAAGGGTTACAACTGAACTGTATTTTTCAATCGATTCACGGTTGCGGTAGGTGTTGACGATGAGTTCCACATCTTCATCTCTTAGTGTGTTTTGGTTTCCTTCCTTAACAAAGTGATCGTCTCCACTTGCGTCAATAAATACAATGTTATCATCTTGTTCGCGACACTTCTTCAATACCAGTATACAGGTTGGAATACCTGTCCCATAGAAGATGTTTGAGGGTAATCCGATCACTGCATCCAAATAATTGAGATCGTTGATTAGATACCTTCTAATGACTTCCTCAGAGGACCCTCTAAACAATACACCGTGTGGTAAAACGCACGCCATTGTTCCATTGTCCGCCAACTGATAAACCATGTGTTGAACAAACGCAAAATCCGCCTTAGATTTTGGTGCAAGTCTACCGTATTGTGAGAACCTCTCATCAGAAGAGAACAATGGGTTCGCATCACTCTTCCATTTGAGAGAAAAAGGTGGATTCGCAACAATACCTTCAAATCGTTTATTGAGGTGTTGTGGTTCCTCTAACGTATCTTCTTGACGTATATCAAAATCACGGTAGTGAACTCCGTGCAGTATCATGTTCATTCGCGCCAAGTTGAATGTGGTTCGATTGAGTTCCTGTCCGTAGAATTCACCAACTTCAACTTCTCTCGCAACACGAAGTAATAACGATCCTGAACCACAGGTTGGGTCGTATACACTCTTTAGTTTGGTCTTACCTGTAGTAATGATCTTAGATAAAATCTTAGACACTTGTTGAGGGGTATAAAACTCACCCGCAGACTTTCCTGCGCCTGACGCGAACTTCGCGATCAGGTACTCGTACGCATCACCAATCACATCACTCTCGACTTCATCCAATCGGAAATCGATTTCATCCAAATAGGTTAGAATGTTGACGATGATCTCATTTCGTGCGTTGGGAGTTCTTCCTAACTTTGTTGAGTTGAGATCTAAATCCTCAAATAGTGCGTTGAAGTCATCCTCACTTTCCGTACCTGATGTTGATTGTTCAATATGGTTGAGAACAGATTGAAGATCATCAAGAATGTAAGAGTTGGAATTACCTCTTTTTGTAATTGATGAGAACAATTCATCAGGTTTTAGGAAATACCCTAACGAAATAAGACTTTCCTCTTGAATTGCGTCGAGTGTATCCTGATCCTTTACCAATTCGAAATCGGTTACCGATTCCCCCTGTAGTAATTCATTTGCGTATAAATGTTGTTTTTCACTTAGGTACTTGTAAAAGATAAATCCAAGGATGTAGTCGCGGTAATCATCGGGATCTACTTTACCTCGAAGTAGGTTTGCGATCCCCCACAATTGCGCATCAAGTTGTCGTCTCTGTTCTTCTGACATAGATTGTTATAATTTATTACCCGATTTTGTTATTGATTAACTGGTCAGGTGTTACTTCTAAAATTTTTGAAATCTCAAATAGTGTACGAATTGAGGGTTGAGATTTTTGGTTACACCACGCGTTGATTGTAACTACTGATACTCCCATCAAATCAGATAATCTCTTTTGAGAGATATCTTTTTCCTCCAATACCAACTTAATTCTGTTGTACTCCATACGCGATTGAGTTTTAACAAATATAAAAATATTAAGGTAATTCTTATATAACTTTTACCTTAATTTAACTACAGGTTTCCTGAAACCTGAAAGGATTGAGATTTTAATGAGATCCTCTTCAACCTTATTCCAAACGTAATCAGGTGTTCTTTCCTTGCAGGAAAGAATTTCTTCAGGAGAAGTGATCGTTTGAAATTCACGATGGTTTGGAAACTGTTTTCTAATCCTTTCTCTCAACTCCTTTTTCAATTCATCATTTTTGAATTCACCGTAGTCAATATCCTTCTTACCAATTTGATTTATCAATTCTCTATTATCAATAATCTCTTCTGTTTTTACTTTTACCTCTTCTCTATTACCAATTAACTTTTTACTGTTATCAGGTTTTTGTGGGTTACCAAAAAACCCACTGGGTTCTTTTGGGTTTTCTGATGATTCCGCGGGTACTTCCATAACATCAACAACTTTCTGAGGTCTACCTCCTTTTTTTCCATTTTCTCGATTCCTTTTAACTCTTTCTTCATGTTTTTTGATGTTTGCGTCCAATCCATGTAAGACACCATTCCACAATAATTTGTCTTCGTTTGACTCCAACAACACCTCTCCACCTTGGTCGTAGGAGATCAGATTGTTTATAAATTTTCTGAGTGTAGAATCGTCAATTATATCGATAGACGATTTCCATGAGTGATAGAATAAGAATGATTTTTTATCTGTTTTCATATTTTAAAAAATGAATCCCCAAATGAAAAAGTGTCCCTTACAATCACTTAATCAAATGAGGATTTTTTAGTTTTTTATTTATTCAATTGTAAGGGATAAGTAACTAATACACTTTTAAATTTTAAGAATCAACCCCTTTAGGTGTATTGCAATGTATTTATTGTAAAATACTTATTAACATGAGAAAATCACTTGACAGAAAACTCGTCGTACGTATCACGGAAGATCAGTATCGTAGACTACAACAAAATATCCTTGAGGATAAGGTTTCAATGTCTCAGGTTATCCGTGAGGCGTTGCGTAATAAATTGAACAAAATCGAAATCGATGATACGTGCAAAAGAAAATTTAGGGTTTGATTACTGGTGCAGACACCTTCCAACCGAATTTGAAATAACTCCGTGGGAGCGACAACAGTTGAGAGAGTACTTTGTACAGGATCTCGGAATGGTTCCCGATCAAGAGTTAGACTATCAATCCGACCAACTCAAATTACTCATTGATTTTGGACGCAGAATGAATTATTTCTTGTCGGATTAATAAAAGGGGTCGGATTCACGGAAAAGTACTTGTAAATCGTCTCAAAAGGGTTTAAATCGTTGATTTAAAAAACTAATCAACTGTAGGGATCTATACCTTGTAACGAATAAGACCACTTTTTTTCAAATTTCTGTGAATCGATTTGAATTTATTACGCGCGTAGACTTTTGCAGCGCCTTCAAGGGGGTTATTGTCATATCCTACTTTTCGGTGGTATAACTCATAAATCATTATACTTTTTTTGGTTGACAAGAACACCGAGTGATGAATCTCTTCAACAAGGGTATGGATCCATGAATGTACACTATCCAAATTACGGTGATAGAGGATAATAGTATGGTTTCCCTGATCATAACACCCCCTCAACTCGTCATTAGGTTCATAGTTAAATTTAATATTCAGATTCTCGACAGTGACTCCTAAGTCGTCTTGAATGTAGGTAATGACATACTCACAAACTTGAATTTTACTGGTGCAGATATCGTCAATTGAGAAAATGTGTTGGGGTACAATAAGTTTGATAAGAATTAGTAATGAAAGAATTCCCATAACAACCCAATAACCAATCACCAATAAGTCCCAAATTCCATCCATTTTTCTGAAAATATTTTTTTGACGGTACTGAACCCCTATTACCGTAACCGTTTTTTACCCCATTTAAGGTCAGATACGGGAACCCCTCCCGCGGGGGGAGGACAATATATATCTATTGATACTACCACCACAGTTATTGATGGATTATCTCTGCGGATTAGAATTGATAAGAGAGATCCTAATCACCACGGTCCTGATCACAGAATGTAGTTGGCGTAACCCACCACAGGTATAACGATATAACGGTTATAGGTAAATAAGTGAATCCGCGGGGGAACTAACAATACCATTAGTATTATTCAAACTGTTATAATAACAAGTATCACCCGTCTCAGATCCTCTTCAATTGTAGTTGGCGGGAATACTAATGTGATAAATAGGAACCGTAACCCAATACCATTAAATTTGTGGTAAATCAGTACTCAAAACTCGATTACGTTGGAATATTTGCGACCTGAACGAATTTGAGTGGTTTTTTGAAACATTGAAATTGACACTCAAGTAATTGATAATCAATATCTAATAACAGTTGAGTGAGTAGTCAATGTTACGGAGTCATCGACTCCACAAAAGAACCTAAAACACTGAGAACTGAAGCGACTGTAAAGGCGCGGTTCTCGGTGTTAATTCTTTACTTCAAACAACCCTCAAACTCACTATTTACAGATAACAAGACTCAATTCAATGAGTTCTTTAATAGAGT
>NZ_JBDKWF010000039.1:0-14107 GCF_040151415.1 Pseudotenacibaculum sp. MALMAid0570 | reverse complement strand
GTTGATTATTTATTATTCTTGAATATAAGTGAATTGATTCAATAAGTTGTAAATAGCTTATAAATCAAGAACATATTAAAAAATCACCTTAAGGAGATTAACTACAAAATTGAGATGCACAATACTAAAAAGTATTGATGCTGAAGACTAAACATAAAATTGACGTTGCACAACTGTTGCACAACAAATCTTTAACTCCACTCTTCTTCTAAATCCACTTAAAGCCAATTTTTTAACCTTAAAAATTAAATTATGGCAAGAATTAAGTATTACTTAAGAAGTAAATCGAACCCAAGTAAAGTTTATGTGAGATTCTCTATAAGTAGAGAGATTAACTTTAGGAAAAGAACTCCTTTAATTGTTAATCCTTCAAACTTTAATAACTCAACTGGAACTTTAAAAGTTCATTGTAAATCTGAAGAAGATTTTAAATTCAGAGAAGAACTTCAATCATTAACCAAACACATCATTTCAAGATTCAATGAAGACAAGTTGAATAACAAATCAATTGATAAATTTTGGTTTGATAGTTTAGTTGATTCTCACTTTAATCAAAATGCATTAGAGAATTCTAATTTTGAGTTGAGAAGTTTTGCAAGAAAATATATTGATGAATTACCTAATAGAACTAATCCAAACGGAAGTTTAGGTTGTGCTAAATCAACACTTGTAAAATACAAAACCATACTAAAAAAAATTATTGAGTTTGAAGATTCAAGAAATAGAAAAACTAAGATTAGTGATGTAGATTTGAAGTTCAGAGATGAATTTTTAGATTTCCTTTTTAGTGAGCAAAATATTGGAACAAATACAGCAGGGAGGTATATCGTTTTTATAAAAACTGTCTGTTTATATGCCAAAACAAATGGCGTGAAAACAAACTATCAATTAGAGCTAATAAAAGGATTCTCTGTTAAAGTAAAAAAGGTGACTTTATCATTTGATGAATTAAACCTAATTGCAACTACTAATTTTAAAAATGAAGATTTAGACTCTGCTAGAGATTGGTTAATCCTTGGATGTTATTTAGGTCAACGAGTTAGTGATTTACTTCGTCTAACATCCAAAAATCTAATAATAAAAGGAGAAATGAAGTTTGTTGAATTAGTTCAACAGAAGACAAATAAAAAAGTAACCATCTTATTACATCCAAAAGTTATAGAAGTTTTAGAAAGAAGAGACTATAACTTTCCAAAAACCTACTCTAATAATATTGGAAGCTCATCTACAAACTTTAATAAACTGATTAAAATAGTAGCAAAAAAGGCTGGTATTATAAAAGAGATTGAAGGGGCTAAAGTAAATCCTAAAACCAATCGAAAAGAAGACGGATTTTACCCAAAGTATCAGTTGATTACTTCACATATTTGTCGTAGGAGTTTTGCCACAAATTTTTATGGAGACATTCCAACTCCATTGCTTATCAACATAACTGGACATTCAACAGAAAAAGAATTTCTGAACTATATAGGTAAAGCATCCATAGACTATGCAGAGCAGCTAGCTAAATATTGGAAAATAAAAGTTTAGTTTAATATTGAGAAGATAAAGAATACGTATTCTTTATCTTCTCAATATATATTATATCTTTATAATTAAAAAATGATTCAATCAACTAAATGCAATACACCAAGGAGCAAGAAATTGCCATAAATACTATCAAAGACAACCTACAAATCATTGCTTGTGCTGGTGCAGGTAAAACTCAAGTTATAAGTCAGAGATTAGTAGAAATCTTAAAACAAGAAGATGTTGAACCTATAAATGTTATTGCTTTTACTTATACAGAAAAAGCTGCTGCAGAACTTAAAACAAGAGTTTTAAAGTTATGTAGAGAACAACTTGGTGACATCAAAGGACTTGCTGATATGTATATTGGCACTATTCACTCTTGGTGTTTACAGGCAATCCAGGATAACATATTCAAGTATCAAAGGTATTCCATATTAGATGATATTAAACAAAAGTTATTTGTAGATAAGTACTATAACTTTATAGGAATGGCTTCTGTTGGAATGGATAGGTATAAAGATACAGGTCGTTTTCTTGCAATTATGGCTTTGTTTAGAGAAGCTGAATTAAATGAAGGTATTAAGTTACCAGAAGAATGGGAAGAAGCAGTTAAGAGTTATGAAGAAACATTGCATAACCATTCTTACTTTGACTTTACAATGATTATGACAGAGGTTATAAAGAACCTTAAATCAAATAAAAACTTTCAAGATAATGTATTAGGTAACCTTAAATATTTGGTAGTCGATGAATACCAGGATGTAAATCCAGTCCAAGAAAATCTAATAAAGGAGTTATCTATATCAAACTGTAATATATGTGTAGTTGGTGATGACGACCAAACACTATATGAATGGCGTCTATCAGATGTAAAATATATTCAACATTTTAAAGAACGCTACAAAGATGTTTCTTATATCAAATTAGAAGATAATTTTAGGTCATCAAAAGGTATTATAGATTCCGCTCTAAAGTGTATTACTAATAACACAAAACGCTTACCTAAAATAATGAATGCTAAAGGTCACCAACATTTTAGAGATGGTGATATTATTTACAATCAATATGAAGATGTTGAAAGTGAAAATCAATTTATAGCAGCAACAATTCAAAAATTAAGAGGTAAAGAATTTCAAGATAGAAATGGTGGTGCAAAAAGAGGTTTAGACTATTCAGATTGTGCAATACTTTTAAGAACCTGGAAAAAGGCAACTTCTATAATGGAGATGTTAGCAGAGCATAATATTCCTTTTGTTGTTAGTGGTGTAAATAATCTTTTTGAAAGACCTGAAATAAAAGCATCTAAAGCTATATATCAATACCTAAATAATGATATAGAAGAAGACACATTAAAAGCATATTGGGAAGCTGTATCAGAAAACATTAAAAGTGAAGATATAGATTCTGCTATTGGAGTTATAAGTAAAAAGAAGCCTAATCCTAAAATGTACTTCAGTACGTTTAATATTCAGGAAATATTTTGGATGTTTATTGAAAAGGCAAAATTATCAGAAGAGGTTTTTGCAAACAAAGAACACGAGGGCATTGTAGGTAATGATATAAATGAAGTTATCTATTATAATTTAGGAATGTTTTCTCAAATTATTAATGATTATGCAAGTATTCATTTTAAAGACAAACCTATATGGAAGTTAAAAGGTTTCTTAAATTTCTTAAGGTATTCAGCAGATGGATATTATCCAGAAGGTTGGTTAAATAATAGTTACAAAACACCTAATGCAGTACAGATAATGACTGTATATCAATCAAAAGGATTAGAGTTTCCTGTTGTTTTTGTTCCTGGTTTAAATAAAAACTACCTACCAATTAAAAGACCTGGAGGTAAACAGATTTGGCACTTTATAGAAAGAGAATGGATTAAAGACCAACATAGATTAGAAGTTAGTGAGGAAGCAGAAAGACGTTTATTTTATGTTGCTATAACTCGTTCTCAAAAGTATCTTTTTATCACTCGTAGTAAAGAGAATAGACTGTATCAAAAAGAGTCACCTTTTGCAAAGGAGATTAGTAATTCAGAATATATTATATCAGATAAAAACCCTGATTATTCACATTTAGAGAATCTAACACCAACACCTAAAAAAGAAGCTGGTGCAATTCAATTAAACTTTTCAGTATTAAAAGCTTTTTTTGATTGCCCTTATCGTTTTAAACTAATTAGTCTTTATGGTTTTGTATCACCTATTACAGAACGTATGGGATATGGTAATTCAATTCATAATGTATTAATGGAAATGCACCGTAGACATTTAAAAGGTGAAGATGTATCTAATATTAATATTGATGAATTAGTAGAAAGCCACGTACACATACCTTATGCTACTAATATAGTTTTAGACAATATTAAAGAAACGACTAATAACGTCGCAACTGCATACCTGGAAGAAAACCATAAAGAGTTTGACAATATCGAATATGCTGAACAAGAAATTCAAATTGATCTAGGTGATGGTATTATGGTGAATGGTAGAATGGATTTAATCAAGAAAATTGACTTAGATGGAAATGAAAGTACTACCATTATTGATTTTAAAAGTAAAAAGGAATCACAAGATCAGGATATTACAATGGAGCAATTATCTATGTATGCACTTGGCTATAAAGAATTAACAGGCAAAACAGCAGATAGACTTCAGATATTTAATTTAGATGAAGATAAAAACTCTAAACATACACAGCGTTTAGATAACTCAAAAATTGACGAAATAAAAGAGCGTATCATTACTTCAGCTAATGATATTAGAGATAATAAATTACAGAAATCTTGCCCACCAACAACTTGTAATACGTGTTGGCAAAGGCAATTATGTTCAGGTGTAAAAGCAAATTAAAATATGGCTAAAAAATATAAAGGTTCATTAAGTCTTGAATGGTTTAATAAACAAAAAGCAATAGTAAATCTTAATGAGGATAGCATTAAATCTGCAAATGATATTCCTGCACCTCGTATTAATTGGATTAATAAAGAGGAAGCTCTTTTCTATGAGTTAAATGAAGAAGAAGGTAAAGGAAACACACCATATTGGGTAAATAGAGATGATATACGTGTTAAAGAAGCAAGACCTTTGGTATTTCAAAAAGCTTTTAAAGCAGTTGAACAAAATAAAAAGGGTACTTTACCAGGTACTGAAACAGAATTTACCATTCAAGAAATAGATAATGAGGAAGATTCATTAGATATTGATAATATGCTTATAAAAGGTGATAACCTTTTAGCATTAAACACCTTAAAAAAGCATTTTGATAAGTTGCCAGACAATGAAAAGGTAAAATGTATTTTTATAGACCCACCATATAACACAGGTTCTGCATTTGAACAATACGATGATAATTTAATGCATTCAGAATGGTTAACTCTAATGCGAGATAGATTAATCGTGTTAAAAGATTTATTGAGTGATGATGGAAGTATTTGGATAACTATTGATGATGATGAAAGTCACTATTTAAAAATATTATGTGACGATGTTTTTGGTAGAGATAATTTTATTGCTAATGTAGTTTGGCAAAAAAAATACTCGCCACAGAATGATGCTAAATGGTTTTCTGATATGCACGACCATATTTTGGTTTTTGCTAAAAATAAGGAGACTTGGCGTCCCAACCTATTACCTCGTTCAAAAAAAATGAACAGTAAATATAAAAATCCTGATAATGATTCAAGAGGTATTTGGAAAACAAGTGATTTATCAGTTAAGCGTGTAACGCCTAAAGATATTTATGAAATAACTACACCTACAGGCAGAAAAGTATTTCCCCCAAAAGGAAGAAGTTGGAGTATATCAAAAGATAAATTTCAAACTTTAGTCGATGATGATAGAATTTGGTTTGGTGTAAAGGGTGATGCAATTCCACAACTTAAAAGATTTATTACTGATGTAAAAGATGGTATGACACCTTTAACAATATGGTTATATGATGAGGTAGGTCACAATCAAGATGCGAAAAAAGAAGTTAAGGTATTAAATGAAGATGACGTCTTTGATACACCTAAACCAGAAAAGTTAATGCAACGTATAATTCATTTAGCTTCAAATGAAGGGGATATTATTTTTGATTGTTTTGGTGGTAGTGGTACAACGTTTTCTGTAGCTCATAAAATGAATAGAAAATGGATTGGTACAGAAATAGGTAATCACGCGGATACTCATATCATTCCAAGAATAAAAGGTGTAATTGAAGGTTCAGATAATATTGGGATTACTGAAAGTGTAAAATGGCAAGGTGGTGGTTCTTTCAGATATTATCATTTAGGTGAATCTATTATTAGCATTGATGAAGAAACTAAAAAAGGTGAATTTAATTGGTCTTTAGGTAAGCAGTTTATTCAAGAATCACTATTACAGTCTTATGATTTTGTAGTGCAAGATATAAATGTCTTTCCTGCGCAAATATTCCAGGATGAAGACAATAAACCTACAGTTGGTAAAATAGTTGGCTCTTCTAATAAAGCAGTATATGGTTTAGCTTTTTTAACAACACCACAAGAAAATAATTTAACCATTACTAACGAAGAGGTTAAAACTATCTATAGCACTTTAAAGAAGCAACCAGACTTTCAATCTTTAGTTATTTACAGCAATAAAGGCATAGACATCGCACAAGATACTATTCCAGAAGATTTAGCTATTATAAAAGTACCTCACGCAATATTTTCAGAATTAGAAAGATAGACTATGCCAGTAATTAAACCATATTACCAAGAGTTTAGAAAAATACTTCATTCTAAATTAGAAGATATTAAAGGTAGAATAGATTCAAGCACTGGCGATATATTTGGTAACCTTACACCAGAAGCATCCTTCTTAAAAGATCTAGCTGAAGGCGTTACTAAATATCCATTTAGATACTATCAAAAAGAAGCTATATATACGCTACACTCTATATACAAACAAGCAATAGATGTATGTAAATCACCAGATGAGATACAAAAGAATCTACTACGTCAAAAAGGTTATAAACATATAAAACCATTATTAGAAAAAGTTAATAAAGAAACAGGACAATTAGCACCTTTTATTGGCTATGAAATGGCAACAGGTTCAGGTAAAACTATGCTTATGGGAGCAACTGTGTATTACCTTAATAAATACCATAATGTCAAAAACTTTTTAATTGTAACACCATCATCTACAGAAATATATAAAAAGACCATTCGCAACTTTACTAAAGGAACAAATGAAACTGTATGGAATGATGAAGTGCCTTTTAAATTTAACCTAATTACAGGTGATAATTATAAAGACACAAAAGACCTATTTACAACAGATACAGATGCTAACATATTTATATTCAACATAGATAAGTTTGGCACTAATGCTACTCAAACTAAAAAACAATGGGAAGGTTCAGATTGGAAAGATAAAGAAGGTAATACAATTAGTTTATTGAAATTTCTATCTCAAAATGATTTAGTAATTATCACCGATGAAGCCCATCATGCTCAAAGTAGAAAAGCAAAGCAAGTAATTAATGCATTTCATCCCTTAGCAGTAATAGAATTTACAGCAACAGCGGTAGAAACAGAAAGAAGTCAAGCCAAAAAGAATCAAACGATTGTATATAAATATGATATTAAAAGGTTTTTAGAAGACAAGTATGGTAAAAAAGTACGGGTATTAGCATTACCTGGTCAAGAATCAAAAACTAAAGGTAAAAAGACTGAACTATCAGATTTAGAAAAATATAAACTACTGACATTCTTTTTGGTGCATTTAGTAAAAAAGAAAGCATTAAATAGTGATGTAAAATGTAGAGATTTAAAACCTATTGGTTTTGTAAAGGTTAAAAATGAAATAGCATTTGCAGAAAAAGTTGAGTTATATATCAAAACTGTTTTAGCAACAGATACAGAAATACTTGAAGTAATATTAGAAAAAGCTAAAGCAGAAGATACAGAAACAACAAATCTAATCTTGGAAATGTTTGAATCTGATTACAATTCAGACACTACTGCATTATTAAAAGATATTGAAAAAGTAGCTCAAACATCAATATTACTGCATTCTAAATCAGATAAATTAGTAAAAAAACAATTTGATGACATACAGAAAAATAATGTAGAAATTGTAATCTTTATTGATATGCTAAATGAAGGAATAGATATGCCTAATATTTATTCTATGGTGATTATCAATGACACACCTTCAGAATTTAAAACATCAGTTAAGCAAATTGTTGGGCGCGGTGTACGGTTAAATAAACTTCAAAGAGAATATGATGAAGTTGAAGATAATGACCTTTTAACACATACAGAAAAGCTACATATAGTTTGTGATAAAGGAGCTTCTTTTGAAGAAGTAGTTTTACAAATACAACAGGAGTTTGGATTAAATGATAAAACTTTTGCAATGGAAAGAGGTGCTGAAGAAGTTATTGAAAACCCTGTAAAAACCGAAAAATTAAGAGGTATTCAGATTCCTAAAATAACTATTGATTTTAAACGTAAACAAGGTGCTAATATCCAGGATGTAATTACTAACTATGACAAAATCATTAAGGACTTTTTAACATCAAATTCATTTAATAGAGAAATAGATTCAGAGAATAAAAGTTTTCTAAAATATACTCCTAACAGCTTCTTTACAGAAGTAGATTTATTCACTGATGAAAAGGTATTTCATAAGTTAGGTGAAGACCAAGATTGGAATTACGATACTTTAGAAATTTCTAAAAAAGACATGAAAGAAGTGTATGGCAGAGTATTAAAAGAATTACAAGCTATACCAGATATACCAAAAACATATACCACATTCCAACAGTATGGTAAACTATTAAATGATGTTGGTTTTTATTTCTACAATTTAGACGAGGTAGATTATAAGTTGGCAATAAATAGATTTAAAGACAGCTTTACATATTTCTATATACACTATGTAGAGAATGAATACTTTGAATTAGACCTTGACACATTAGACTCAGAATCAAATACTTGGTTGTTACAAAACGAGTTTAAAACGGAAAAAATTAAAATCCGAACTAAAGATAAAAACAACGATTCCAGAAATATTGCAGATAAAGACGAATTAATTGCGCTTATAAAAAATGGATATTACTTCTATGGTTATGAAAATTCTGCTTATGATTATGATAAGTTTGATTCATATCCTGAAAAGCAATTAGCAGATTATGTAAATCATCTTATTGAACAAGAACCAGATAAAACAGCTCCATTTTGGTTAAGAAATGAACGTAATATTCATTTTAAATATGGTACACATAAGTATTTCCCTGATTTCATATTCTTCTACAATAAAATAATTTATGTTATAGAAATTAAAGGGGAAGCCTTTTCTAATGTAAAAAAGAATAGATTATTACTTGAATTAAATAATATTGAAGGTATTGGAAAAGTAGACAGTTATGTTGGTATGGTTGTCTTTGAAGTCCAAATGAAAAATCTAGATGATTTAACAAAATCATTTGATGAGTTCAGAGCAGAAGCAGAAGAATATTTCAATCAACTGCAAACCAAATCAGAGTTAATAGCAGATGATGAAGTTCCTATAGATTTAAAATACAAAGAGTATGTTCCTGCTTATGAAGCAAAACAAGCATACTCAAAATTCATACTGCACAAAGAGCCTAAATCATCAAAATGGCTAAAAGTAAAATCAAGCGATTACTCTGAAAGCGTATTCGCCACAATGATAAAGAACAATGATTTAGGTGAAGAGTTTAAGAATAAATGGATTCTTATGGATAATAGATCTTTAAGTCCCGAAGAATTAGAAGATAAAACCATCTTAGCTTACCATCCAGGAATAGAAGATGATTCGTACAAGAAGAGGGGGTTGACCATAAAAACTTTTAACTACAAAGAAGTTACTCGTAAAATAGGGATGTTCGATGAAACGGTTCGCACAATTATCCTTTCTAATTATTCTGAAGAAGTAATTAAATTAGAACAAAAACTAGAAGAATTTAGTGTTATTGGTTTTAAGCTCTAATTTATGCGAGAGTTTCTAAAGGAAATAAAAGATAAAAAAAGAGCATTATTCAAAAGTGATTATCACGAAATGCTTGCCGCATTTAATAGAGAAAATGAAACTGTTGCTGGGTATAATGGCAGGCAACTATTAGAATTAATACAGAATTGTGATGATGAAGGCTCAAACATTGTTGTATTAAAATTAGATAAAGAAAATAAAACGGTAAGCATATCAAACGGTGGTTCGCCATTTTCTGAACAAGGTTACAGATCATTAAGTATTTCAAATCTTTCATCAAAAACATCTAAAAGAAAGTTTATTGGTAATAAAGGATTAGGTTTCAGATCGATTATCAATTGGAGTAATCAAATCAAAATAATAAGTAATCAAATAGTATTAACATATTCAAAAGAAAATCTTGTAAACGAGTATAACAATTTATTCTCAAAAAGTATACAGCAGGAAATTTCAAAAGAGTATAACTACGCTAAAGATGTTATTCCTGTCCCTTTTTTATCTCTTCCTAAAATAGAAAACTATAATGCATCAACTGAATTTAGCACAACCATTGAGATTCATTATAAAGATGCTTATTACAAGGATATTATTAAGCAAGTCAAAAATATTAAGTCTCAAACATTATTATTCCTTAAAAATATCAATGAAATAAATTTTATTGGCTTTGATGATATTCAAGATCTTAAAAGAGTTAAATCTAAATTTCATAAAACAGAGGATGATAAATTTAGTCCAAGTGAAAAAATTTCAATTAATAACGAAACTTGGCTAATATTTGAAGATGAAAATAGTATAGAAAATACAATTTCTATTAGAGATGAAAATGAATTTTATCAACTCAAACTTGCTCTTAAAAATGATTTAAATGATAAAAACAACTTCTTGTATTCCTATTTTAAAACAGATATATATATAGATTTCCCATATATTATTCACGGAACTTTCGATTTAGACCAAACAAGAAATAGATTAAATGATACGACTAAAAATAAATATGTATTAGATAGATTAGTCAATCTTATTATAGGTACTGCTAAATATTTATCCAAAGAAAATGTTTCTTGGAAACCTTTAAAATTATTGTCTTACTCTCAAAAAAACACAAATCTTGATAAACTTGGTTTTTACAATAGACTTGATAGAGCTATTTTAAATGAGGAAATATTCCCCTGTATAGATAATAAGTATAGGTTAAAAAGGAATACGATTTATAAAAACAATAGATTTTCGCAAATCATTAAAGATGTTAATGGGGAAGAGTATTTCGGTAACATGTTAATTCCTTCAACTGATATCAATTTAATCAAATACGAAATACCAAGTAACATACCTAATGTAATATCTAAAGTTGATGCATTAAGTAAAACAATAGATAGTATTCCACAAAGAGCAGAATTAATTTATGTAGTTAACGATAGTTATCCGAATAGTAATTTCAATATAATTATTGATAGTAACAATGAATTAATCAATAAAGAGGTAGATATTTTTACACCAACAAGAAAAGATATTTCGATTCCAGAATACTGTGATATTAAGGTAATAAACACAAGATTATTTAATATTCTTGTAAACAAGTTCTCTTTAAACAACTCTAAAGAAAAAGCAAGAGATTTACAAAGGAAATTAAAAAACAATACTAAAATTCATAGTTTTGAACCTGTTCCTTTAGCCTTAAAAATAATATCTAATACAAATAGTATTATTAAAACTAATACTGATAATCCTGGGTATTATATTAAGCAAATGGTTCAATCATTATACAGTAATTATAAATTATCTAAAGAGAATAATTCATTACCTCCAAAGTCTAACATTCCTTTATTATCAAAAACTGGAGATGTTGTATCATCAAAAGAATTATTTCTTTCAGAATATTATCCAACAGGTAAGATTACTGTAGATTTGTTTGGAGGCATTTACAGTCAAAATACCTTTTTAGCAAATTATATAGATTTTGGCTTTGATACTGTAGAGGAAGATATAGTATTAATAGAAGAATTTTTTCTGTGGCTGAATGTAAATAAGTTTGCAAAATATTATACTCAAGTAGATTCTAATTATGGTACTTCGCATTATTTAAATTATGTCCAGGAAGTTCAAGGACATATAAATAGAACAAGCATAAACCTTATTCAATATAAATCAATATCACATTTTAAATCACTTCTCACCAAATTATCCTTTGAGAAAGTAATTTTTTGGTTGTTCGTTGATGATGTATTAAAACAACAACTTGATGATAAAAATAATGATGATATAATTAAATATTATTATTACTCATTACGCAATGTTTACTCAAAACCATCTTATATAAAATATATGCTTTTCAGTAATGGTTATAACTTAAATAATCATTTGCTTGATGAGAATTTTGATTGGTTAAATAATATTAAAATCAATTATTTAGATAAGCTTTTTGTTAAGCACAACATTACTAAAAGAGATATAGATAATGTGCTAATACTATTAGGTGCAAAAGACACTTTTAATGAATTATCAATTGAGAGAGTTACAGAAATCTTAGAAGAATTACCTGTTAAATCTTCAAAAGGTAGAAACTCTCAAAAAATTTACCGTAAGGCAGTACAACATTATAAAGTTAACTCCGAAGAATTAACCAAAGAAGTGTTACTCTATGCACAAGATGGCTATGGTTTAAAGTTATTCCCTCAAAGTGAGATATATTTTAGTGACCGTATTAAAATTCCAAAAAAATTAAAGAATAATTATCCAATATTAAATTTCCCACCCCGTTCAGGCGGTAAAGATGCAATTGACTTTTTTAAAATTAATAACTTAAAGAATCTAAAAATTGATATTTCTAACTTTGAGATAAATGATAGTCTAACTGAAGATTTTAGAGCGTTCTTTGAAACCATAAAACCATTCTTATTAGTTTACCGAATAAATAAGATTGATAAGTATGTTCAAAAACAAAAAGAAGCATCACTAATTAAAAACTTACAGATTAAACTTTGTAATAAAATCGAATATTCTGTTGATAATATTGAAGATGTGATAGATGAAAATGAATTTATTCTACAATCAAACAATGTTTTTTTAATAAAAGCAAACCCATTAAATTCTTTAAAATCATTAAGAAAAAATTCTACTTTTTCAGACAGCTTCGCTTCTATTGTATCTCAAACTTTTGATGTTTTTAGTGATGCTAATGAATTTAGGTATATTTTAAGGGATGATATAAATGATACAGAGCATTCAACTATTAGAAATTTTGGTGAAGAACTTTTAATCGAGTCTAGAGAGTTACTTGGTCTATCAGATAGCAAAATAACATTTTGGAAAGCTATTTATACAACTTTAGGTAAGTCTTTTGATTATAACATTAATAAAGATGAATGGTTAGAGTCAATAGTCTTTGATTTAGACTTAGATAAATCAATTTTAGAAATTGATTACGACAATATAAATTCTAAAGAGAATATAGAGTTGTTAAATAATGTTTTTAGTAAAGTTAACATAGCAGTTAATGATTTTAATATAAATACATTATATGAGGTTAATTTAGAAAAGTATCACTTCTCAACTCTGAAAGATTATTTCTATCAGAAAGCAGAGATTTTTAAATCTACATTATGGTCATCTCTAAATTTAAAGTCCCTTGAAGAGCAAATGACTTTTTTAGATTTAATCTATAAATATGAAAACAGTGATGATTATATACTTTTAAAATCTTTTGAATTAAAGTTTACCTTCCAAATCAATAAAGAATTTATACTTTCTACATTTTTAAAAGAAAATTTTGGTTCTGACCTTGTTTTAAAACAAGGCATTAACAATGACTTAATAACTATTCTATTAAAAAATGAAAAAGCTTTTACACAAGAAGAATTAGATTTTTTAAAATGTTCTAAAGTTTATAGAAGTTTAATGTATTTTGAGAATAATATTAATTTTCTGAAACAAAAATATGCAGAATCTATAAATGAAAGTGAACCATTAATAGAAGAAGTAAAGGGTGATAGTTTTGAAAATTATGAAATTATTAATATTAATGACTCATTTACATTAGATCAAAATCGAAACAATAATTATTCTAATAATGGACCTTTTGTTCCTGGTGTTTCAAAAGACGTTATAAAAAAACGTAAAGGTGACAAATCAGAAGATATTGTATATAAAAAGTTAGTATCTAAATATGGTAGTAATAGGGTCTCTTGGAAATCTAAAGAAGATGAAGGGATGCATTATGATATTAGGTACTTATCTGAAGATGGCTATTGGAAATATGTTGAAGTAAAATCATTTAGTAACAATACTTTTATATTAACAAAGTCCGAAAAAGAATTTGGTGAAAAACATGATGATGTCTATGAAATTTGGTTAGTTAATAATGATAGCAAGATATATACATTAACAAATTTTTTTTCCAGAGATGATGTATTGCTAATACCAAAAGATTATTTAGTTTCTATTCAAATAGCAATAAACTACTAATTACATTTTCACATCAAAAAAATGCATCAATACTTTTTAGTATTGTGCATCTCAATTTTGTAGTTAATCTCCTTAAGGTGATTTTTTAATATGTTCTTGATTTATAAGCTATTTACAACTTATTGAATCAATTCACTTATATTCAAGAATAATAAATAATCAAC
>NZ_JBDKWF010000038.1:0-12239 GCF_040151415.1 Pseudotenacibaculum sp. MALMAid0570 | reverse complement strand
TAAACAAGTAACTACAGGAGCAGTACAATAAGTAGATGCACACTCAATTTGGGTGTGTTATCTCTGTGCTGTTTGGTGTAGTTAAGGTTTCTAGCGGAGCCTCTGTGCAAGCTGAATTAGTAGGAGAGCACACCTTTCTTTTTTAACTAACATTCTGTTAGCTGCTCCGCAGGAATCAAAAAACAAATATATTTATGAAAACGTTTTTAAAATTTTCAATGATTTTTCTAGTGGCTTTATCTATGCTAACATCATGCAATTCATCAAGTCAGAAAAACAAAAATGAAGAAAATGAATCAACGAGAAAGATTGAAGTTGAAAAAGATGTCGACACGGAAAGGATTGAACAAATAAAAAAAGTCAAGTATTTTTTGAATAACCCTTCAGTTACAGACGAGAATGGAATCAACTACGATTTAGAAGTTAAAACCAATGAAATTAAAAGAAAGAAAATCTATGAATCTGAAAAAATACATTATGTAAGTAGATACGACAGTATATACATAATTGTAAGTTCACATCAAATACAAGAAGAGTTTCAGTTGATTTCAAATGGCGATATAAAAGATGTTATAAAGATTAAAGGATATTATTTTGAATCTAAAAGAAGTGATCGAAATGGCTATGGAGATTATTGCAGTGACAATTTTACTTTCTATCCAGAATTAAACACCGAAGAGACAAAAAAGAATAGAATTTCTGACTTTACAGGTGTTAACTGTGGTATGGGAAGTGAGATAAATAGTAGAGTCAAAAATGAAAGGATTAAGGCTGTTCAGTCTTCTGGAATTTTGGTTTCTAATAATTATTAAAAATATCCAAATATCTCATCACTCTCTTGCGTAAAAAAGAGAGTGATGTTTTTATAAAATTAAATCTGATGAATCAATTAACAAAAGCTATCACTAAAGGGGCTATTTCTCTTTTCGCTCTCGGAATAGGAGTTTTTTTAGGAAAAAAATCTATTAAAAATTTCAAACAAATCAATCAGGAAAAGAAGAATAAAAATGAAAAATAACTGGATTAGAAATAGTACAAGAACTGTTGAGAATCTATTTGATAACATAGACTATGTATTTTCAAAGACAAAGATTTACAAATCAGGTAAAAAAACTGGAAAACGTATCAATAAAATAATTGATAGTTGTATTGATTTTATTATTCCAAAAAATGGTGGGGGTAATAAAAAATAGTTCATATATTCTGACTAAATCATTAGGGGTGAATCAAGTAAAATACCGTATCAAATACATTTTATTCATTTTGAATAAAAACAAACCAACCCAAAACTAATTGGGTTGGTTTGTTTTTTTGATAAAATATATAATTTAACTCGCTTTTTTATGCTCTAAAGATTTTACATATGTAACGTACTCTTTAATGTTTACATCATAAACTTTAATGATATAATTTACAACTGTTTTAGTAGTAGAACTATTAGCATAATAATCTCTTTTAAAGGTGTTTGGGTTATATATCCCTTTATTAAAATCTTTTACGGGAATACTTCCATCTTTCATTTTAAACCTTTCATTGTTATAAGCGTAGTGACACAAGAACTTACATGTAGCTTTCTGATCAAAATTGGCATAAATAATGTTGTCTTTACTGTCAATAATTACATGAGCAGATTTAGTTACTTTTGAAGGTTTACTGTCTGAAAAATTTATAATTTCTCTACCTGTTTCTGTTCGAACCTTTATTTTTTTAGCTTTTGTAAATGTATCTGAATGTTTACATAAAGAATCGTAAACATCAGTAATTTTTAAATCGGGTTGATCTGGAGTAAACTTGTCATCAAGTGACTCTAGCTTAAAGTCCTTATCACATAAAAATATTTGCTCGATAAAAAGTATTCTTTTGTGATCATGTAGGTTCTTGTAGGTAAGATGTTCTGCTGTTTTAAAAGCAGACAATAAACAGCTATCTAACCTTTTTAAATCTTTTCTGAGTGCATTAAGTATTTTTGACACTTCTGGAAGTTTATTCTTTTTTGGATCATTCAATATCCCTTCGACAAATTCTGTTCCAACTTGAATATCGCTTTTCTTCAGTTTAATTTTTAAAGAATTATAAATAGGTTCTAAATGAGCATGAGTTGATCTTGAAGATGGATTCATATGATCTTCCAACCTTTTAAAAATCTTATTTGTAAAATTTTTAAATTCAGTATTACTATCAGTAAGGTCAGAATATTCTGGCGGTATTAAGCCAGCATCTAGTTCCATTCCAGACAATAATTTATCGCTTCTTAATATTCTAGGAATAATAATTCTCTCATGAGACCTTACCTCACCATTTTTATTCTTTCTCATTGGTCTATAGATGGTTAGTTTACTTAGCTGATCTTCTAAATCTTCTAAATCCTCTTCTCTTATCAATTCTTCATCAGAAAACTCCTGCTTTAATTCATCCTTAGATTGCATAGACTCAATATGATTAATACTGTAACCAATTTTTTCAAATTGCTGTTTAGCCCACATATTTTTTAGACATGAAACAATTTCATCATTGATGAAAGTAAAAGAAACACTTGTTGATGCCACTTCTTTTATAATTCCAATATTCTTTTGAGATAGATAATCTAAAGCTCTTAAGTAGTTTATTCCTTTTAAATATTTATCCTTAGTAAGGTAAGAAAAGGGGCTTACGTAATTCGCAATACTTTTAAGGTAACTTGGGGCTTTGAAAGGATCAAAATCTATATTGTCATTGATCAGGAATCTTAAAATTTCGATAGCCTTCTCTGTTCCATACCAATAAGATAGTTTTAAATGGTAATGAATTAATTTATCTATAGCTCTCTCATGTGAGACATGAAAATCTCCTTCTACTTCATATTTCCCATTCTTTAAATCTACAACCTTGAAGTTCCCTACACTAGTACTTAAAGGATCAGTTATAACTCCTGACGCTCTTACGAACACTCTTTTATCTGGGTCTAATTGATTTTCTAAATAATTTAAAACTTTATCATCATCCAAGAAATTTTTAACTACTTTATTCTCTATAGGAAGATGTTCTTTAGAAATATCTTTTAAGGGTTTAGAATCATCTATATGTTTAACTATAGATAAAATCCCTGCATCTTTAGCTAAACAATGATATCCATCCATGGAATAAAACCAATCTTTATAAATGTCTGTTTTCTTTTCAATACTTCTTATTACAGCGTTTTCATCTTTACTTTGTTGCATTTTTTTCTCAATCATCTCTTTTGTTACTTTACTTGGGTTTTTTCTAATTTCATTTAAATAATGAATCTGTTGTTTTTGCATTACTTGTTCTATTATGTTCGCTTCTCTATTTTTATTAGCAGATAATAAATGGTGGTTATATTTATTAATACCCAAAATAACATTCCCTGCATTTCTCAAATCAAATTTTCTTGAGTTATTACTTAAGTCTGGTTTAAATATTTTAGGTAAAAACACGGTACAATTGCAGCATCTATTTCTAAACCTGTTTATCGTTTGGATAGCATCTAATGCACTCACTTTTTTATGCCTATTACCAAGATCTATTACTACAGCATATTTCTGCGAAGAGATCCCTCCTTTGGAAACTTCGTCTTTGGAAATACCATCCAAATAAATATTGATTCCATTGATAAAACATGTCGTAGCAAGTACTATATCATACTCCCCAAACTTACCAGCTAAGATGTTCTCTGTACAGGATCCTTTAGAACCAGAATAGAACAATCCAACTTTGACATCTGATGAAATCTTAGTCTGAAGCTCCCTTCTGTAGTCATCCATTTTTTCCTTATTATTGAAAACTTGTACGACCTTCCTGTCCTCTTTAAGGTATTTTTTAATTTGAGAAATTACCGTTTCATCTCTACTTTTTGTATCAGTAGTATCCAAATGTGTTAAATACATTTTAGGAGTAACTTTATATTTTTTGTCGATTTTTATGATTTGAAATAAATCTTCGATTGATTGCTCTTTCATTAATTCTGGAATTACTAAAGCTTCTACATTTGGTGTACCCGTCATAAAGATAATCTTGGTTTTCGAATTTCTTTTCTTGGCTACAAATTCGATCAAATAATTAATCAACTTAGCAATTACATTTGCTCTATAGTTTAATCCATCCGACAATATGTGACATTCATCAATAACAACATAGTCAAATGTAGCCATATCTTCATGAGAAATGTTTAGTATTTGGTTATAGGTAGTTAAAATCGCTAATTCTTTATTTTTTGGAATTTCTGTACCTTTTAATGTCTTTTGGTAGTTCAGTTTAATCGTATCTTTGTCTGAATCTTTAAAACTATTAAGTGTTGCTTCTACAGTTGAATTTACAAACAGCTGTACTTCATTTTCTTTTTGCTCATTGCTGTTCCAAGCATCAGCTGCTATCTGATCTCCTATACTTTTGTAAGGCATGCCAATAGCAATTCTTCCAGGCATTTTATATTTTAAATTCCCTGTAATACTGTTTTTACCAGTCATTAATGTTCAGAATGAGTCGTTACTTCATTCCCGAAAGCATATTTATAATATCTTTCTGCTTATAGTTTCCTATAAGATCGGACTATATCTTTACCTGTTCTAGGCAACATTCACTTCCACCAGACTTCTGGCGTACTCCCGCTAGGGATAGTCTCTGAACTTTCTAATTCTCTACAAAGACCCAAGTGTGGATCTCATGCTTTATTATATATTAATAGACGCACTCCACAAGTGGGTCATTTTAAAATATCATGAATTAGTTTAGCTGCTGATTAGCAGACTTAGCGCAAGTTTTTTATTGTTCACTTACGTACCTTCATCAATTTTTCAAATTGATTGTGGCTGTAGCTTTCCAGCAATTCAAATGTTTTATTACTCAAGACTCCCATCTTGAGACGGCACTTCATTTACCGCACTGGCTTCGTAAAAAGAAAACTCTTTTATCAGCATATTTCTCTTGAAAAATACTATGCATTACATCTTTATCTAAATAATCATTTGGTCCTAATGATACTTCTGGAGTAATGCTGTCAAATTTTTCTATTAGAGGCAACCTTAACTTTTTCTTGTCGAGATACATCGTTATGTCGTCTAAGAATTCAGCAAGATTTTCTGTGTCATCATCCAAATTTTTATTACGAATGTAAGTTTCGTAGTAATCATTGATAATTTTAAAGTCTGATAAATTTTTAAAGGAAGTTCCAAAGTTATCAGAAATAAAATCATTAACAATAGGTAACTTTCTCACTTTATCATAGAAGGGGGCTGGTGTTAATGATTTAAGCATTTCTTGACTATAATCATTTATAGATTTAATAGCCCAACGATAATCATTATGATCCTCGTCTAGTTTGTTAGAGCCTTCAGGAATTAATCTTTTAATTTGCTCAATAGCTAAATCTTCAAATACTCCATATAAAGCCCAACTTAATTTTTGAAGAGAATGATAACTATCAAACTCTTTCGAGATCCAATCTTGAATTCGAGAATCTTTATGGCTCTCCTTCTCTATAAAATCTACTACTTTTATAAATTTCTCTTTCTCAAATTCTAAGTCAAAATTATATTTCCCTTTTTTCAGTAGTAGATTATAAGCCTGTACTTGACAAGTAATATTCTGCTCTTTCATTATTCTATCAACTTCAACTTGTCGCTTCGAGATTTTTTTAAGAAGTTTTTCACTAGCTAGTTTCCTTTCATTTTCAACTATTTCAGTATAAGAAGACAACCTTGAAGCATCATATTTAAAATCGATCTCTTTATTTGCAATAAAAGGAATATAAGTCAAACGTTGAGGGTCATTAGTCGCTGAATCTATTCGTTCTTTAAGTTCAGGAAATTTAGTTTCTAATTCTTTCCTTGCTCCTTGATACCATGTTTTATGATGCTTTTCAACAACTTCTTTATCTTCTGAACCAAAATCTCCTTGAAAATCAGGGTTCGAAATATCCACTTGACAAAATAGCTTGAACCCTTTACCTCTAGGAGATACAAAACCCATATAAGGCTTTATATTTTTAGTTCCTTTCCATACTTTTTCCATCCAAAAAATAGCTTCTTCTTTGTCTTTAAACTTATCGAAATCAAAACAAAATTTACCTGTATGTTTGAATCTCATTTTGTCATTGTCTCTAGTATTGGTTTTAAGTGATATCATAATAGCTGGTAAAAATGGTTTTACAGCTGACAGATCTCCTCCTGAAACGTCTAATAATTTTTTAATGGATGCCTTAGGGTTAGTCATTTCATCAATTAACTCTTGTTCTGAAATTTTTTCTGCTCTTTCTTTATTGCCTTTACTGTTTCTTCCAAAAGATCTCGTACTGGCACCCCAAAGTTTAGAGTACCCTAAGAAATTATAAAGAAATTGTTTTGATGTAGTGGATTTTAATTTATCAAGTTCATAAAGCTCATCTTTATGTTTTGCTAAAAAATTAGAGCAATAATCTAACGTGCTAATTTGCTTGTTACGTTTTGCAAAGTTGTTTACGAATTTGTCTAATAAAGTTTGAGTTTCTTCATCTAGTTTTTGGTATTCTGCGTATGCAGTTAACCTAGTGTAAATCTGCGGATAGATTGTATGAGTTGAAAAATAATAATAGTTTTTACTCATTGTTTAATTTTAATATTGAGTGTATCTTTTATATGACCCAAGTGTGGAAAACATGCTTTATTATATATTAAAAGCGTGTTTCCTCAGATGGTCCAGATCAGAAACCTATAAAGTTCATTTATAGATCAATTTTATAGCTTAAGCTATTTATAGTAAGTATTTCAGGATTTATTCGCTGCTGGTCCTTTTGAAAGAACTAGGTTTAATTAAATACCTATTTTGGTCTTTAATAACCTTCATTATATACAAGGCGAACACGATTTAATCGCTTTGAGTGAGGGAATAACTCAAAAATGGTCAGTTTTTAATATTTTTGTTGCAGGGTCTTATTACTGGATGGATAGCCTTACTGGAAACAGTAAATTATGTCTAAATTAAGTAAGAAGAAATTCTTGGAAAAGTTCAGCTCTTTTCCAAATTTTCATAGAAAAATTTTAAAACAAGGAGGTGTAGAATGGGATTTATTAATTAGCCATCCTCAAGATTATTACACTGCGAATAGTGGGTCTGTTTCTGGTATGATTTATTATAAGGATACTGTATCTTTTGCAAAAAAACATCATTTATCGATTTTACAAGTTCTGGATGAATTTGAAACAAATTGCGGGAAACTAGAAAATAAGCCTAGTCCTCAAGATGAGACACAATATTTCAATTGGCTCTCATGGTTTGCTTGGGAAAGTATGATGAGTGAAATTATTGCTTTTAGCGAATACTAGCCTAGATAATCAGTATGTGACAACTTTCACATACTGATTATTTTTTTGTTCAAAAAAGAGCAAGATAGTTTTTCATTTAAAATGTAAAAGGAAAAGAACGAAGAAACACTATTAGTAAATTAAAATAATTACTATAAACTTCCTGAATATCACATATTAAACCTATTTAGTTTTTGCACAACCATTGCATCATTAATTTTTTACATTTGTAGTGATGAAATTTTTAACACTTATCCTATCATTAACTATGCTGTTTCTATCATTGAAACCATGCTCTGATGGTCAAAATATTGACGACCAGCATCAAGATGAAATAAGTTTGAATCACAATCATCAAGATGATAGTGATGATTCCTGCCCAGCTACCTGTATTTGTAGTTGTTGCGGAATGTCAATAACCTACCTATCTCTGGAGCTTTACGATTTAGATAATAGTGAAAAAATATCCACGGAAATAGTTTCTTTATATCAATCAAATTATAGATTTGATTTCCATTCTTCTATCTGGCAACCGCCAAAAATGATTAGCTAAAAACAACACGATATTAAAATCAATTTTTAGTTAATCATATTTATAATTTCAATGAATAAATACATATTGAGTGTCAAACTCATTTTAATTTTTTGCCTTTCAATACAGGCACAAACATCAGATATAAAAATCAAAGTAATAACAGAGCTTGAAAACGAACCTTTAATAGGTGCAACGGTTTACTTTGAAGCCTTAAAAAAAGGTGAAGTAACAAATATTGAGGGTATTGCAGAGTTTTCAAAAATCCCAAATGGTAAACACCTAATTACAATTTCTTTTTTAGGATTTGAAACATTAGAAGCTACAATTCAAGTTCCTAGTAACAAGGTTTTGGTATTTGAACTAAAGGAAGGAAACCAACTAGATGTTATTACCTTACAATCAACAAGAAGTACTAGAACCGTCAAGAAAATACCTACACGCATTGAATTTATTGGTGCTGAAGAGCTTGGTGAAAAGACTATCATGAATCCAACAAATATCTCTATGGTACTTCGTGAAAGTACAGGAATACAAATGCAACAAACCTCTTTGAGTAGCGGTAATACCAATATCAGAATTCAAGGATTAGATGGTAGATACACCCAATTGTTAAGAGACGGGTTTCCATTATACAGTGGCTTTTCAAGTGGCTTAAGCATTCTACAAATACCTCCTTTAGACTTAAAACAATTTGAAATAATTAAAGGTAGTTCATCAACACTCTATGGTGGTGGAGCAATAGCAGGTTTAGTAAATATGGTGTCTAAAACACCCGAAGAAGAACCTGCATTGGATATAATGCTCACCCAAACACAAGCATTAGGAAGTACAGCAAATGTGTTTTACAGTAAACGAGGTGAGAAGTTTGGTTTTTCGCTTTACGGCTCTGGTCATTATCAAAAAGCATTCGATCCAGAAAATGATGGTTTTAGTAATTTACCAAAAACAACATCAATTTCCTTCAACCCAAAACTGTTCTACTACCCATCTGAAGAAACAACAATTTGGTTTGGATTAAATGGCACCTATGATGATAGGATTGGTGGAGATATTAATAAAATTGAGAATGGTGAAGATGGTATTCATCAGTATACTGAAGAAAACAATTCAAAACGATTAAGCAGTCAGTTTGTCTATGAAACGCAATTAGATTCTATAAGCTCATTACAGTTCAAAAACAGTATCTCGTTTTTTGATAGAAGTTTAACCGTTCCTGATTTTAACTTTGATGGGAAGCAAGTAAATACCTTTAATGAATTAACATATAACAAAGAAACAGAAAAAGTAGACTGGATAATTGGAGCAAATTTATATAGCTCAAACTTTGATGAAAATGATAATGCTCCTTTACAGCGAGATCAAAAAGATGTCACTTTTGGAGCTTTTGTAAATAACATCTATGATCTTTCTGACAATTGGATATTAGAAACTGGTCTACGTACTGATTACAATACAGATTTTGGTTTCTTTCCACTACCAAGAGTTTCCTTGCTTTACAAAAATGACAATGGATTTTCAAGTAGAATTGGAGGTGGATTAGGGTATAAGATACCAGATATTTTTACCGAAGAAGCAGAGTATATCAATTTTGAAAATGTACTTGCTATTGATAAATCTACGATAGATGCAGAGCGTTCCTACGGGGTTAATTTTGATGTAAACTATCAAACACGATTATCTGATGAGATCGGTTTCTCAATAAACCAACTGTTTTATGTTACAGCTATTAATGATGGATTGCTTCTAAACTCAACAAATAATGGCTTGTTTAGGTTTGAAAATGCACCAGATAAAATTTTAAGTAAAGGAGCAGAGACAAATATTAAGTTTACTTATAAAGACTTCCGTTGGTTCTTAAATTATGCACTTATAGATACTAAGCTAAATTACTTACCTGGTAACCCTCAAAAACCCTTGACAGCTAAACACAATGCAGGAAGTGTATTCATGTATGAGTCAGAAAAATGGAGAATTGGTTATGAAACTTACTATACAGGAAAACAGTTTTTATCTAACGGAGCAGAAACTACTGATTTTGTGACTATGGGATTGTTATTAGTTCGTAATTTTAAGTTTGGAAGTGTATTTGCTAATTTTGAAAACTTTACAGATAGAAGACAGAGTAGGTTTTCTCCATTAGTATTACCACCACATGAAAACCCTGTTTTTCCTGAGATTTATGCTCCAACTGATGGTTTTATTTTTAGTTTAGGGGTTATTATTAAGCCTTTTGGCAACAACGATGATGATTAATGACACAAACTATAGAAGAATTATTTGAATCAAAAAGTATACGTATTACGGCAATGCGTTTACTGATTTATAAGTTTTTAGCAGAAAAACAAATCGCAGTAACGTTAAGTGATATAGAAAATGCTTTTGATAAAGCAGATAGAACAACACTATACAGAACCATAAAAACCTTTGAAGAGAAAGTCATTGTTCATCAAATAGACGATGGTACAGGAATTACGAAATATGCGTTATGCGAAGAGGGATGTAATTGTGATATAAAAAACGATTTGCATTTACATTTCCATTGTAATAATTGCAATGAAACCATTTGCCTAACAGAACATAAAATACCACAAATTAAAGTACCTGATGGCTTTGTTTCGGAAAATGTAAACTTGGTTGTAAAAGGTATATGTGATAAGTGTAGTGGATAACAAATGCACTTCCATTGCACTTACTATTAAATTACTTTTATCCAAAATTAGTGGATATGAAGTTTAATACTAAAATACCTAAACATATCAAACAGGCTTATAACGAAGAATTAAAACAATACAGTTTCTGTTTAGAAAATGAGCAGTTTGGTAATGCTTGGTTTCATTTAGAACGCAGTCATATAATAGGACAGTCTTATCTTGTAGAACATACCTATTCACATTGGCTAATGCTAAAGTTTGGATTTAGACAAAAAGATACTAGAGAAGTATTCGGTCAAATTATTAGATTGCTTGTTGGTGGTTGGAAATCATTCATAAATCACGTTCCTCTTGGTAATACAGGTGGCGCAAACGTACCACCATTAAAACGTATGCCTATTCCAAATGACATTGAAAAATTATTAGATATAGAATGAAAAATAAATTAGCGGTTACAAGTATTCTAACAGCAATCACAGCTTCATTGTGTTGCATCACACCTGTTTTGGCATTAATTGCAGGAACAAGTGGTGTAGCTTCAACTTTTTCTTGGATAGAACCATTTAGACCTTACTTAATAGGGCTAACTATATTAGTTCTTCTCTTTGCTTGGTATCAAAAATTAAAACCAGAAAAAGAAATCGACTGTGAATGTGAAACGGATAAAAAACCAAAATTTATTCAGTCAAAAACCTTTTTAGGAGTTGTAACAGTATTCGCAATAGTGATGTTGGCATTTCCATACTACTCAAGTATGTTTTATCCAAATTCAGAGAAACAAATTGTTGTCGTTGATAAATCAAATATCAAAACAACAGAGTATAAAATAAGTGGAATGACTTGTGCCAGTTGTGAAGCTCACGTAAACCACGAAGTAAATAAACTTAACGGAATTGTAAACTCAAAAACATCATACAAGAATGGTAACGCAATCATTGAGTATGACCAAACTAAAACTAATGAATTAGAAATTGAGAAAGCAATTAATTCTACAGGTTATAAAGTAACTGATAAAAATTAAAATTGATGCAAACTATATTAAAATCTGAAATCACTTGCCCAACCTG
The DNA here is from genome assembly GCF_040151415.1 of Pseudotenacibaculum sp. MALMAid0570. Lineage (NCBI taxonomy): Bacteria > Pseudomonadati > Bacteroidota > Flavobacteriia > Flavobacteriales > Flavobacteriaceae > Pseudotenacibaculum > Pseudotenacibaculum sp. MALMAid0570. Next base: position 712 of record NZ_JBDKWF010000038.1, on the reverse strand, counting down.
TGGTCATAAAAAGGAAGAAGATATGCCAACAAATGCCTGTCAATTCTTTTATGAATGTGAGAAATGCAAAACAGTTTTAAAACCAAACAAAGGAGATTGTTGTGTGTATTGTTCTTATGGTACAGTTCCTTGTCCACCAATTCAACAAAATAAAAGCTGTTGTTAATCATTAAATGAAAAAAAAGAAAATCAATTTAAGAGATTTAAACCCAAATTCAGAAAAACAACATAACCATGATCACGGGCATAATCACGACCATGGAGATAGTAGTTCTTTCAAAACCTATATACCTGCAATTATAAGTTTTACAATGCTTATTTTAGGGATAGTATCAGATTATTTCGATATTCTCTTCTTTAAAGATTGGGTTCGTATTTCGTGGTACAGTATTTCATATCTACCTGTAGGTTTTCCTGTAGTAAAAGAAGGGTGGAGCAGTATCAAAAAAGGAGATGTATTTACTGAGTTCTTTTTAATGTCCATTGCAACTATTGGTGCATTTATCATTGGTGAATACCCAGAAGGTGTTGCAGTGATGTTGTTCTATGCAGTTGGTGAACTATTTCAGGAAGCAGCAGTTAAAAGAGCCAAAGGAAACATTAAAGCATTATTAGATGTTCGTCCAAAAGAAGCCAATGTATTTCGTGATGGTGATTTTACAAGTGTTTCCCCAGAAGATGTAACTATTGGAGAGAAAATTCAAATTCGTGT
>NZ_JBDKWF010000037.1:0-9484 GCF_040151415.1 Pseudotenacibaculum sp. MALMAid0570 | reverse complement strand
AAATAAGACAAAATGATTTAGAACAGTTGATAGAAGTACTGGAACAGCAGTTTTTATCAGAACAAACTCAAGTGAATACTCTTCTAAATAGGGAAAAGAATTTCAAAATTGAAGTTTTAGACTCTTTAGTAATGCCAAAATATTTGGATGTTGTTAGTACAGATAATTTGTCACTTCATCCAGAACTTTTGAAGTATGATAAATTATATAAGTCAGTTGAGCAGTCAGAAATTTTGAATCAAAAAGAACAAAAACCTATGATTGGTTTTGGACTGGATTATGTCGCTGTTTCTGAACGTCCGAATATGAGTTTTTCTGATAATGGAAAAGATATCGTGATGCCTATGGTTTCTTTATCTATTCCAATTTTCAACAAAAAATATTCGTCAAAATCGAAGCAAAATCAATTGAAACAAGAAGAATTGTTGTTCGACAAACAGGCTCGTCAAAATAAATTAATGGGAATGTTAGATGCTGCAATTAATGAAAGAGTTGCATCTAAAATAAGCTTTGATACTTACACAAGAAACCTAGAAAAAGCAGATAATGCTGAACAAATTCTTTTGAAGAGTTATGAATCTGGAACCATCAACTTTAACGATGTTCTAGACATACAAGAATTGCAGTTAAAGTTTCAAATGAAACAAGTAGAATCGATAAAAATCTACTATTTACAGACAACAATAATCAATTATTTAGGAAAGTAAAAATAAGTATAACTTAAAATTAAAACAATGAAAAAAGTAAGATTAACAACAATTTTGGTAATCGTTTTTATAAGCTTAACAGCGATATCTTGTAAAAATGCTAAAAAAGAAAATACTCACAATGACGCTACGCATTCAGAAATGAATCCCGATAAAATGAATAAATCCAAAGATAAGATGGATTCCAACACACAGAATTCAGATGCTCAAAAAGTATTGGCAGATTATATGGCACTTAAAAATGCTTTGGTCGAAACCGATAAAGACAAAGCTACAAAAGCTGGACAGAAATTAATGAACACTCTTAGCAAGTTTGATGCAAGCAGCTATACAGCTGAACAGCAAAAAGAGCTAAAAGACATCATTGCAGATGCAAAAGAACACGCTGAGCATATTGGTAGAAGTGCAATGGATCACCAACGCGAACACTTTAAAGTATTAAGCAAAGACATCATAGACATGGTTTTAATAACAGGTACAAAAGATACCTTATATCAACAATTTTGCCCTATGTATGATAATAATAAAGGTGGGGCTTGGCTAAGTATGAACAAAGAAATCAGAAATCCATACTACGGTAGTAAAATGTTGAAATGTGGTAAAGTACAGCGAGAAATCAACTAAATGAAGATTATAAAAATCATAGCAATTGTCTTATTGGTAGCGTTAGTAGGAATACAATTTATACCTGTTGACCTTAATCAAAGTAAAGTTGTTCCAAAAACCGACTTTATGTTGGTAAATGATGTCCCAAATGATATCAAGAACAAATTGCAAGTCTCTTGCTATGATTGTCACAGTAACAATACAAAATATCCTTGGTACAATAAGGTGCAACCAGTAGCTCGATTTCTTGAAGGCCATATCAAAGAAGGCAAGGCAGAATTGAATTTTAATGAATGGGATGATTATTCAAATAGAAGGAAAAACAGTAAACTAAAATCCATCATCAACCAAATTGAAAATGGCGAAATGCCTTTGGATTCCTATACATTAATTCACGGTAACGCAAAATTGTCTGAAATCGAAAAGAAATTACTCATAGAGTTTATGTCAGATTTAAAAGAAAATTTAAATAATTAAAAGTTAAACATCAAAATATTCGATTATGAAACCATCCTTATTAGTCCTACTACTCACGATTTTAATTGTGAGTTGTAAAGAAAATAAACAACAAGATACAACTATCGAAAATCAAAAAGAGGTCGTTGTTGACAACACAAATGAAAAAGAAGAAGTGTTGAAAATTATGAAGTCTTATAAAGATGCCATTCAAAACCTCACAACTGATGGTACGTTTGAACTCTTTACACAAGATGCCTCCATTTTTGAACAAGGTAAAGTAGAAGGAAGTTATAAAAATTATATAGATGGTCACTTAGGGCCAGAATTAGGGCATTTTAAAAGTTTTACATTTTCAGATTATGAGATTAGTGTGAATGTGAGTTTACCCTATGCATATGCAACTGAAAATTATTTGTACACAATAGTTTTAAAGACAGATGAAGCTAAAGGAAGAAAAGAAAGAACCATTAAAAGTAAAGGCGTAGCAACTTCAATTTTGAAAAAAATAAATGGAGATTGGAAGATAATCCATTCACATACTTCATTTAAAAAGTTGAATCAATAAACAATGAAACAAACCCTCAACATAAAGAATATGGTATGTGACAGATGTAAATCAACTGTATTACGGGAGTTGGAAGCATTGGGTTGTGACATAAAATCGGTTGAACTAGGACAAATAATCCTTGACGAAAATACAGACATTCGATATTCCAAATTGGAAGAAGTGCTAAAGAAACACGGTTTTGAAATCATAAAGGACGAAACGGAAATTTTGATAGAGGAAATAAAAATTGCGCTCATAAAAAAAATCGAAAATCAGGACAATGCAAACCTTTCATCTTTTTTGACCAAAAGGTTTAATAATTCTTATTCGGCTTTAAGCAAACTGTTCAGCAAAACTGAAGGTGTAACGATTGAAAAATATGAAATCAATTTAAAGATTGAAAAGGTAAAAGAACTGATACAGTTGAGGCAATTAAATTTTTCTGAAATAGCCTACAGCTTGAATTACAATAATAGTAGCCATTTGGCAAGACAGTTTAAAAATGTAACAGGAATGTCAATGACGACATTTAAAAATCTACAAAAATGGAACAGAAAATCCATAGACCAAATTGTGTAAGGATTATCCAGAATTGTACAAATGAAGGTGGGTTGCAGAAATTAATTTTGTGTAATAATCATTAAAAAAAATGAACAATGACACATACATATAACATAACAGGAATGACCTGCGGAGGCTGTAAAGCATCAGTAGAAAAATATTTAGGTAATGTGGACAACGTTACCAACGTTTCTGTTAACCTTGAAAAAGCCGAAGCTGAAGTTACAATGAGTAGCCACGTTGCTACGAAAGCCCTTAAAAAAGCGTTACCTGAAAAATATACTCTTTCGGAAAAGGAAAACAAAAACGTTTTTCAGATGACATCCCAGTCCTTGGATGCCACTGAGCAAAAATCAAAACTGCAACAATTACAGCCCTTGTTGCTCATCCTTTTTTACATAGCAACTGCGAGTATTTTGTTGCATTATAAGGATTGGGATGGTAATGCCGTAATGCTGGATTTTATGGGTTTGTTTTTCATAGTGTTCAGTTTCTTCAAGATGCTCGATTTAAAGAATTTCCCAGAATCCTTCAGAATGTATGACCCATTGGCAAAACGGGTGTCAATATATGGCTGGATATATCCATTCATCGAAACTGCTCTCGGGCTAATGTTCTTAATGCGTTTTGAAATTGAAATTGCTCTTATAGCCACACTTATAATATTAAGTATTACAACGGTTGGTGTTACTAAAACGCTTTTGGATAAAAAATCAATTCGTTGTGCTTGTCTCGGAACGGCGCTAAAATTGCCAATGACCGAAGCCACATTTATAGAAAATGCCATTATGATTGTGATGGCGATTGTAATGTTAACCCAAATTATATAAAAGATGAAATCACATACACTTTGGATGATATTAGGTTGTGTACTTCCGTTGCTACTCATTTTTATTGCACCAAGTATAGGAATGGGTGAAAACGTATCCTTGTTCATTTTTATAATTCTAATGTTCGGATGTCATCTGTTAATGCCGCATCACAAGCATAATCACGATAATGAAAACAACAATAAACCATAATTATGAAAACAATCAACATCAAAAAATTAGGATTGGCCACAGGCCTTACTGGAGCATTGCTCTATTTGGGTTGTATGGTGGTAATGTTTACGGTTGGCCGTGAAGGGTCTGTAAAATTCTTCAATAGCCTACTGCACGGACTGGATGTGTCGACTGTAATTAGGATGGATATTCCACTTTGGGAAGCTTGTCTAGGAATTGTTCAAACGTTCATTTTGGGTTGGTTAATCGGTGCCTGTATTGCATCGCTTTATAATTGGCAAATAAAGAAATAAGATGAAAAATATATTAGTACCCACGGATTTTTCAGATAACTGCAATAAAGCAGCAGAATTGGCTATAGAAATGGCGGCACTTTTTAATGCAGAAATCCATTTTTTGCATCAAATAAGTACAGTAGTTAACTGGACAAAATTAACCAAGACCCAGGAGCAAAACTACCCTGACTCTCTTGCAGCAATTGGCATAGCTAAAAGTAAGTTGAGGGCTTTGGACAAAGAAGCTGAAGGTAAAGGTTTAAAGTCAAGGACGTTTTTAGAATTTATTACAGACGAAGATGCAATTGTAGCTCATTCCCACAATTTTCACCACGATTTTATTATTACCGGAAGTAAAGGCATACAAAATGGATTCTTAAAGAAATTGTTAGGAAGTAATGCACAAAAAATCATTAGAAAAGCCAGAGTGCCCATTCTAGTAGTAAAGGATGATGCAATAACTTTTCCGTTTAAAAATATTGTTTTTGTCTCTGATTTCAAGGAAGACATATCCAATGCTTTTAAGGAAGTTGAGAAAATAGCCAAAGAGTGCAATGCAAAAATCCATTTGTTGAATATTAACACCACATCAGATTTTAATAGTGTTGAAAGTGGACTGCAACCCATCAAAGAGTTTTTAAAACACTTCCCAAAATTGGAAAACTATGCAATGCACGTTTACAACGAAACTACGGTATTAAATGGCATTGAAAAATTTGAAGATTCCAATACTGTGGATTTAATAGTAATGTATACCCACAGCAGAAAAGGATTTGCAAGTGTCTTTTCAAAGAGTATTGCTGAAAGTGTTACCAATCATTCAAAAAAACCTGTAATGACAGTACATCTTTAAAATGGAAAAAGCAATCAACATCATAAAGTACTCAGGCGAGGTTCAAGCATTCAATATAGAAAAACTTAAACGCTCTTTAAGGCATTCCAAAGCGAGTGAAAAACTTGTGCAAGAAATCGCCCAAGAAGTTCAGGAGCAATTAACTGAAGGAATGACAACCAAACGGATTTATGAAATAGCTTATAAGATGTTGAAACGCAAATCAAAATCAGGGTCTGCTAGATACAAACTCAAAAAAGCCATAATGGAATTTGGTCCAACTGGCTATCCTTTTGAGAAATATATTGGTAAAATCCTCGAATATGAAGGCTTCAATACAGATGTAGGTGTTGTTATGCAAGGTCATTGTGTAACCCACGAAGTAGATGTAACTGCTTTGAAAGCTAACGAACATTATTTAGTGGAATGTAAGTTCCATAGCGACCAAGGTAGAAATTGCAATGTAAAAATACCTCTTTACATACAGTCTAGGTTTAAGGATTTAGAAACTCAATGGTTAAAGCAAAAAGACCATTCACTAAAATTTCATAAAGGCTGGGTTTATACCAATACAAGGTTCTCAACCGATGCTATACAGTTTGGCGAATGTGCTGGGCTTGGATTAGTAAGTTGGGATTATCCCGAAAAAAACAGCCTTAAAAGTAAAATTGATGGTTCAAGATTGTACCCGATTACGGCTTTACCTTCCTTAAGTAAGCAGGAAAAACAAAAGATACTAAACAAAGGCATTGTGCTTTGTAGAGAGGTTTGCGATAATCCAAAACTATTGGATGATTTGGGTATGGCATCATCCAAAAAGAAAAACATTCTTAAAGAAGCTAATGAATTATGTAACCATTAAAACAAAATGAAAAGCAATAAAATCATAAAAACAAATTGGTGTGTTATTACTGGCGGTCCAAGTACTGGCAAAACTACCACTATCAATATGCTTGCCGAACGAGGATATGAAACCACCATTGAACACGCAAGGCATTATATAGATACAATGCGTGTAAAGGGACAGACTGTTGAAGAATTGCGAAGCAATAAACGAGAGTTTCAACTTGGTGTTTTAGATATGCAAATCGAGCAGGAAGCATCGATAAACCCTAAAGATTTAGTTTTTTTGGACAGGGCAATCCCTGATGCATTGGCGTACTATCGGTTTTTAAAATTAGAAGTTGACGAAATTTTAAAAGAAGCAATGCGTAAAGTGAATTACAAAAAGGTTTTCGTTCTAGACAAACTGCCTTTAATCAACGACTATGCTCGATTGGAAAGTGAAAACGACCAAAATCAAATACACAATCTTATAACTGAAGTGTATGAATCATTACCGTTTCCAGTAGTACACGTCCCTGTATTACCACCATTGAAACGAGTGAATTTTATATTGAACAGCATTAAAAACAATTAAAATGGAACATCACGAACACCATAACCACGAAAACCATTCCAAGGAGAAAGTAGAAATGGACCATTCTGGTCATAATCCTGCTCACGGAGAAATGGGACACGACCATCACAAAATGATGATAGAAGATTTTAAGCGAAGATTTTGGGTATCCACAATTTTAACCATACCAATTCTACTATTATCGCCAATGATACAGAAATGGTTGGGAGTGGACTGGAATTTCACAGGCAGTAATTATGTGCTGTTTACCTTATCCAGCATTGTTTACTTCTATGGTGGGTGGCCATTTTTAAAAGGTTTGGTGAGTGAGTTAAAGAAGAAGTCGGCAGGAATGATGACACTTATTGCTGTAGCAATTTCGGCAGCATATTTTTATAGTGTTGCGGTCATTTTTGGGTTCGAGGGCAAAACGTTTTTTTGGGAATTAGCAACACTTATTGACGTAATGCTAATTGGTCATTGGCTAGAAATGCGTTCTATTTTGGGTGCAAGTAAAGCCTTAGAAGCATTGGCAGCATTAATGCCTAATGAAGCTAATTTGGTAGATGGCAGCCAAACTCGAAAAGTAAAAATAAGCGAACTAAACGAAGGAGATATCATCCTTATCAAACCAGGAGAAAAAGTACCAGCTGATGGAATAATTGTAGACGGAAAAAGTGACCTTAATGAAAGTATGCTTACTGGTGAAAGTAAGCCTGTAAGCAAAAGTGTTGATGAAGAAGTAATTGGTGGTGCTATTAATGGCAATGGGGTCATTAAAGTAAAAGTAAAAGGTATTGGAGAGGAAACCTATTTATCCAAAGTGATAAATATGGTTCAGACGGCTCAAAAGCAAAAGTCTAAAACACAACGTTTAGCAGACGTAGCAGCAAAATGGCTTACTGTAATTGCATTAGTATTAGGTTTTGGTACATTCTTTACGTGGTTGGCTTTAGGAGAAACAGTATCATTTGCCTTAGAACGTATGGTAACTGTTATGGTTATCTGTTGTCCACACGCTTTAGGTCTGGCTGTACCTCTAGTAGCTGCTATATCTACTAGTATTTCGGCAAAAAATGGATTATTGATTCGAAATAGAACAGCTTTTGAAGCATCTCGCAAAATATCGACCATAGTATTCGACAAAACTGGAACACTTACCAAGGGTTCACACGAAGTAGTACGTATTGTTCCATTATCATCTGACTATGATAAAACAGAACTCTTAAAGTATGCGACGGCTGTTGAAAGCCCTTCCGAACATCATATTTCCAAAGGTTTAAGAAGAAAAGCAAAAGAAGAAAATATTGAGATTCCTTCTGTAACCGATTTCAAGTACAACGCAGGCGTTGGTGTTAGTGGAACGGTCAATGGAAAGAAAGTACAGGCAGGTGGTTATGTGCTAATGGAACAATTGAACAAGAGTGTTGCTGAAGATAAATACGAGGGCATTGAAACCAAAATCTTTACCATAGTAGATGACGAAGTGATTGGCTTTGTAACCTTCGCAGATGAAATCAGGGAGAGTTCTTATGAAGCTATCAAAATCCTCCAAAAAAACAATATAAAAGTGTCTTTACTTACTGGCGATAATGAGAGAGTAGCAAAAGATGTAGCTGATAAATTAGGACTTGATGATTATATGGCTGAAGTATTGCCAGACCAAAAACAGGAAAAAATAATTGAGCTGCAAGATTTAGGAGAATTTGTAGCTATGACAGGTGATGGTGTAAACGATGCTCCCGCATTAGCACAAGCAGATGTCGGTATTGCCATTGGTTCTGGAACAGATGTAGCGGCCGAAACTGCGGATATAGTACTAGTGGACAGCAATCCAAAAGACATTGCCAACTTGATATTATTTGGTAAGGCTACCTATCGCAAAATGGTTCAGAATCTGGTTTGGGCAACAGGTTACAATATTGTGGCTCTGCCCTTAGCAACGGGTTTCATCCCTGGGCTTATGATAAGCCCAGCATTCGGAGCAGCGCTAATGAGTATCAGTACTATAATCTGTGCTATAAATGCACAATTATTAAAAAGAAACCTTAAGACAAAAACGACATAATGAAAAAACTAACCTTATTAATTGCAATAGCACTTCTAATAGTGAGTTGCAAAAACGAAAAGACAACTTCTGAAAAACAAAAGCACAATCATAATGATTTAACTAAAAAAGTAGAAGAACCAAAGAAAAAACCATTAAGTCCACACACCTATGCAATGGCTATGGTTGGAGATGCGCATGTTCATATTGATTATTCTTCTCCAGGAGTAAGAGGAAGAATCATCTTTGGAGGATTGTTGGCTTATGATGAAGTATGGCAGTCTGGAGCTCATAAAGCCACTTGGTTAGAAACCAATAAAGATGTATCCATAGATGGAAAAATATTGAAAGCTGGGAAATATGGAATCTTTACCATTCCATCTAAAGAAGAATGGACGGTTATTTTCAATACAAATTGGGATCAACATGGAAAAGATGAATATGACGAAAAAGATGATGTTTTACGATTTAACGTAAAGCCAGAGCTTTCGGATGAGATTACTGAACATCTTACATATGAAGTAAAGAAGACTGGTGATACTCAGGGAACTATTTCTTTGAGTTGGGAGAAGGTAACCATACATTTTCCATTTCAAATAAAAGAATAGCATGGTCAACAGGCAAACATCATTAAAGATTAGAAAGGTTCATAGATATCTAGGGCTTTTTCTTGGAATTCAGTTTTTGTTTTGGACAATTAGTGGCTTGTATTTTAGCTGGACAGATATTGATGATATTCATGGAGATCATTATAAGAATCTAGAATATCAACCTATGGCTTTTGATAGTCTGTTGAGTCCAACCTCATTGCATATTTCGGAACCTATTAATACTGTAGAGATACGAGATATTAATAGGCAACCTTATTACTTTATTAATAAAGAGATATTGTACAATGCTAGGACGGGTCAAAAGAAAAATGAATTAACTAAAGACGAAGCTTTATATGTTGCCAAAAACTATATGAAGGAAGGTTTAGAAGTTGCTTCCATTGAAAAAATAACAGAGGCAGGAAAGCATCATGAGTATCGAGAAAAGTTACTTCCT
>NZ_JBDKWF010000036.1:0-5282 GCF_040151415.1 Pseudotenacibaculum sp. MALMAid0570 | reverse complement strand
AGTATCAATTTAGAAAGTGTTATTGAAGTTGAAGTAACCAATACCTTTGAAGATAGTTCTATTGCCAGAATATTGGATTTGGTTCAAAATGCTACTGCTCGTAAATCCAAGACAGAACTATTCATCAGGCAGTTCGCACGTGTCTATACACCCATTGTTGTCTTTTTGGCTATTGATGTTACATTCATTCCTTATTTTTTTGTAGACGATTATGTATTTAGAGATTGGTTATATAGAGCCCTAATTTTCTTGGTTATTTCTTGTCCTTGTGCATTGGTCATTTCTATTCCATTGGGTTATTTTGGTGGATTGGGAGCAGCTTCAAAAAATGGAATATTATTTAAAGGAGCTTCATTTATAGATTCAATGACCAAGATAAATACATTGGTGATGGATAAAACAGGAACTGTTACCAAGGGTGTTTTCAAGATCAAGGATATTAAATCAATAGATTGGGAAGAATCGGAATTTATGAAATACCTAATGGCAATGGAAGATCAATCCACGCATCCAATAGCAAAAGCCATTATGGAGTACAAAGAAAATGGTGATGACTATGATGCAAAAGGAGTATCTGAAATTGCAGGTAAAGGTTTAAAAGGTATTATAAACGGTAAAACTGTTTTAGTTGGAAATAAAGCTTTGATGATTGCTAATGATATTACTATTCCAAATGAAACAGATTCTATAGTAGAATCAATAGTGTTGGTTTCAATTGACAATACATTTGCGGGTTATGTGGTGATAGCGGATGAATTAAAAGAGGATGCAAAAAAAACGATTACGGAATTGCATAATGTTGGTGTCAAAAATATTATGATGCTTTCAGGTGATAAGGATTCCATCACCCAACAAGTGGCCAAAGAATTGAATATTAAAAAAGCCAAAGGTGGATTATTACCAGAGGATAAATTAAATGAAGTAGAAACTTTAAAGAAAAATCCTGAAAACAAAGTAGCTTTTATAGGTGACGGCATTAATGATGCGCCAGTTTTGGCAGCAAGTAACGTTGGTATTGCGATGGGCGGTTTAGGTAGTGATGTGGCTATTGAAACCGCAGATGTCATTATTCAAACTGACCAACCCTCAAAAGTGGTTAGAGCTATTAAAATAAGTCGTTCCACCCGTAAAATTGTATTGCAGAATATTATACTTGCCTTTGGTGTTAAAGCTATCGTGTTGATTTTAGGTGCAGGCGGTCTAGCTACAATGTGGGAAGCTGTCTTTGCAGATGTTGGTGTAGCACTATTGGCTATCTTGAATGCTATACGATTACAAAGAATGAATTGGAATTAGTATATTCCTAAAAATTCATTCATTTCATATATGGCTAAAAATGGACCCATAAAGCAACACTACATTCCACGTTCTTATCTTAAAAATTTTGGTGTTGAAGGTAAGAAAGGAAACTATTTTGTTGATGCTTATAGACTAGAAGATGACTTGCTTTTAGAACAAATTAGTACCAAGAGTATTTGCTTTGAAAAAAATCTTTATACAATCCCAAATGCTGAGATTGATAGAAAATACGATTTAGAACATCATTATGCCGAACACGTTGATTCGGAATTTCCCAAGATTTATAAACTACTTACCGATGAAAGTGTCAAGGTATTGATCCCTGAGCAAAAAAGGCAGATATTATACGTTTGCCTTTCACTTTATTTTAGAACACCTAGGTTTCTTAATCATCAAAACGCATTTACCGACCAAATCTTGGATAGAATGCTATTGTACGCCAATAAAAATGGCGACCTTAAGTTTACATTTGAAGAAGAAAAGCACGAGTTTAATATTAAGGACATTGATAAGGTCAGATACGAATTTAAAGAGCGAAACAGGGTTAAATTCTTGGTACAACATTTAGAAAAATGGAAAGAATTTGTAGACTTCAAATACGACTGTACTATAAATGTCCACCGAATCAATGATAAGAACGCACCATTGATAACTTGCGATAACCCCGTATCAATACGAGGTATGAAAACTACAAGGTTCGAGGGTATTTTTAATCCTAATTCAGTAATAACTTTGCCATTGGATACCAGATACTATTTAGAAATCTTCCCCAATAGTATTGCCGATGGTCAAACCAGAATCCATAGAATGGTTCATGATAGAGATTACGTATTTACGACCAACGCCATAATCCAAAGTAATGCCGAGAAGTTGATAATTGGGAAACCAGGAACAATTGAAAGGCATTTTGAAATTCAATCGAGTTATGAGGAAGGTGATAATGGTGAACAATTTGTGGAAAAAGCAAAATATAAATTAGAGCAAATGCAGAAATTTGCAGAACTCTGTGAAAAGACAGGATTAACATCAAATGAAACAGTTGCTCAACTTAAAAAAATGCTAAGTCATAAATATTTAAAAAATGAAGACCAGCTTATTCAAATGAAAAGGCTACTTATTGCTACTGGTCATTGGAATCGGAAATAGAAATCATAGTTACTTACTTTTCCAATAATGCTTCAAAACTTAGTAGGCATTCGTACGTAAAAACTATGAATTAGAACTAATCCAACTTCTTATATAATTTATATTTAATTATATTATTTAAGTATTTGCTTAAATAATAAATAAATGTAATTTTGCTTTATGGAAAACAATTCATGTATAAGGCAAAAAGCCGATGTTCATCAGATAAATCGTTGTAAAGACACTGTTTCGGAATTAAATGAGTCGTTCGACTATCTGGCAAATGGACTTTCGCTGGTTGGAAATAGTGTACGACTAAAAATGCTTTATCTACTCTTTAAGGAAGAAAGACTTTGTGTTTGTGATTTAAGCGATATTCTTGGTATGAATATTTCTGCGATTTCTCAACATTTGAGAAAAATGAAAGATAGAAGTTTAATAGAAACGGAAAGAGAAGCACAAACTATTTTTTACTCACTCACAAATGAATATGCAAAAATGCTTAATCCGTTTTTTGAGATACTTGATAAAAACAAAGCTTTAGATACAGTATGAGAAGTGAAAATAAATTAGTGGTTACAAGCATCCTAGCAGCAATCACAGCTTCATTATGTTGTATCACCCCTGTTTTAGCATTAATTGCAGGAACAAGTGGTGTAGCTTCAACATTTTCTTGGATAGAACCTTTCAGGCCTTATCTAATTGGATTGACAGTTTTAGTTCTCATTTTTGCTTGGTATCAAAAACTTAAACTTAAAAAGCAAGAAATTGATTGTGATTGTGAGGATGATAAACCTCGATTTATCCAATCAAAAAAATTCCTTTTTTTGGTTACAATTTTTGCCGGACTAATGTTAGCGTTTCCACACTATTCTCATTTGTTTTATTCAAACTCAAATGTTGAAAAGCAAGTCGTTTACGTATCTGAAAGTAATGTAAGCGAACTAACCTATTCCATTCAAGGAATGACATGTGCAGGATGTGAAGCGCATATAGAGAGTGAAGTAAACAAACTTGACGGAATAATTAAGGTCAAGGCTAATCATGAAAAAAGTAATGCAGTTGTAAAGTTTGATAAAACAAAAGTTACCAATAAAGAAATTGAAGATGCGATTGGAAAAACAGGATATAAAATCATAGAATAATGGAAACTATTTTAAAATCTACAATCACCTGTCCAAAATGCGGACATAAAAAAGAAGAAGAAATGCCAACTACAGCTTGTCAATTCTTTTATGATTGTGAAAATTGTAAAGAAGTATTAAGACCTAAGCAAGGTGATTGCTGTGTGTATTGCTCTTATGGAACTGTACCTTGTCCTCCTATTCAAGAAAATAAAAGTTGTTGTAATAGTTAGAAAATATGGATTCAAAAAACACAATATCATCTAAAGCATTGCCATTAGGCAAACTTCTCAGGTTTGCGCTTGGGATATTTTTTGTCACAGAGGTTTGGCCAGTATATATGGATGTTACTACTAATGGAGTTTTAATTCGTTTAGGTTGGGCGCTGGGGCTAATGATAGTATACTCTTTATTGCATCTATTTATCTTAAAATTTACACCTAAAATCAATAGTATTATTTGCGCAGTATTAGCCTTCGGTCCCTTACTAGCAGTTTTCTTTATTGGATATGGAGGTCCAGCAGCTACAGGGGCGTTAACGTATCTTTCTGTTGCATTACTAACAGCGGCAGTGCGTGGAGATGGAGGTTGTGAAGTTATGTCTGTACCTGCATTATTTACAGGGAAACATACTCATTTATCATGTTTGTTATTTTCTCCTATTGATTGGTGTGAAAGTAAATTATAATGGAAGACTCAATGGATTATAAAATAGATAGTGTACGACCTTTTATTGGAGCTAAAGACTTTGACGTATCAAGAACGTTCTACAAGGAATTGGGTTTTACGGAAGTTGTAGCAGATGACAATCTTTCTTTTTTTGGGGTGGAAGGACAACAAGGTTTTTACTTACAGCGATATTATGTAGAAGAATGGGTGGCAAATTCTATGATTGTTCTATCGATAAACAATATCGATACATGTTGGAAAAATCTTGTTGCTAAGGACTTAGAAAGCAAATATGATGGAGTAAAACTAATTCCGATAAGAAATTTTGAATGGGGGAGAGAATGTTTTGTGCATGACCCATCAGGTATTTTATTGCACTTTTGTGAGTTTAAAAAATAGACATATTTAAAAATGGCCTCATAAGTTTTTGATAATTCCTCACAACAGAGAGAAAAATATCTTGAAAAGTGCGGACGAATTGCACAGAGCTCAAATATGTCTTTGAAACTATCTAATTTGTTGTACATGAATTAAAAAAAACAGGGTTTTAAACTCTGCTTTTCTTTGTAGTGAAGACGAGATTTGACTCTATACCTCAGGGTTATAAAGCATAAATATTATTTTTTTGATAAAATACTTACCTAAAATTTTGTTAACCAAAATGAAGTAATACATATTTTCATACCTTTGTAGTCTTAATGAAAAAAGCAATTCATAAAATATCTGCATTTCTCATGGCATTGGTTGTATTAATGTCAACCATGTCATTCACAGTGAGTATGCACTATTGTCAAGGTGAATTGGTAGATACAGCAATTTTTCAAAAAGCTCATGATTGTGGTATGGAAATGGGCGATGAAAGCAGTATGAAAATGGAAGGGTGCTGTAATGACCAAGAAATTAGTATTGAAGGTCAAGATGAATTAAAACTCCCTGTTGCAGATTTGAACCTTGACCAACAGGTTTTTGTTGCCGCTTTTATTCATTCCTGCATTGAATTATTTCAAACCACTGAAAAAAGAAAAAATTCTTTTTTTGATTATCCCCCTCCTTTTATCGTCAGGC
>NZ_JBDKWF010000035.1:0-5548 GCF_040151415.1 Pseudotenacibaculum sp. MALMAid0570 | reverse complement strand
AACCAAAAAAACCTTCATTAATATATAATGAAGGTTTTAAAAAAGAAAGGCAGCGACCTACTCTCCCACATAAATGCAGTACCATCGGCGCTATTGGGCTTAACTTCTCTGTTCGGGATGGGAAGAGGTGAGCCCCAATGCTATAACCACCCTAAGCTGTTTGAGTCGCTTGAACTCTATATGTTAACATAGTGGTAAAAATTATATCGTAAGGTTATCAATAAAAAAAAGAGTGTTCTCCTCCCAATTACTTGGGAGGAAAAACGGCGTACATAAGTCTATGGGTTATTAGTACTACTCGGCTACATACATTACTGCACTTACACCTATAGCCTATCAACGTTGTCATCTCCAACGACCCTTTAAAGAAATCTCATCTTGTGGTGGGTTTCGCGCTTATATGCTTTCAGCGCTTATCCCTTCCCGACGTAGCTACCCAGCAGTGCTCCTGGCGGAACAACTGGTACACTAGAGGTCAGTCCAACTCGGTCCTCTCGTACTAGAGTCAGATCCACGCAAATTTCTAACGCCCACAGCAGATAGAGACCGAACTGTCTCACGACGTTCTGAACCCAGCTCGCGTGCCACTTTAATGGGCGAACAGCCCAACCCTTGGGACCTTCTCCAGCCCCAGGATGTGACGAGCCGACATCGAGGTGCCAAACCCCCCCGTCGATGTGAGCTCTTGGGGGAGATCAGCCTGTTATCCCCGGAGTACCTTTTATCCTTTGAGCGATGGCCCTTCCATGCGGAACCACCGGATCACTATGCTCTTGTTTCCAACCTGATCGACTTGTAAGTCTCTCAGTCAAGCACCCTTATGCCATTGCACTCTACGCACGGTTACCAAGCGTGCTGAGGGTACCTTTAGAAGCCTCCGTTACTCTTTTGGAGGCGACCACCCCAGTCAAACTACCCACCAAGCACTGTCCTCATCTCTGAGTTAGGCTCTAGATAAGCAAAGGGTCGTATTTCAAGGGTGACTCCACAACGCCTAGCGACGCCACTTCAAAGTCTCCGACCTATCCTACACATTACTTATCCAAAGTCAATACTAAGCTATAGTAAAGGTTCACGGGGTCTTTTCGTCCCGCTGCGGGTAATCGGCATCTTCACCGATACTACAATTTCACCGAGCTCATGGCTGAGACAGTGTCCAGATCGTTGCACCATTCGTGCAGGTCGGAACTTACCCGACAAGGAATTTCGCTACCTTAGGACCGTTATAGTTACGGCCGCCGTTTACTGGGGCTTCATTTCAGATCTTCGCCGAAGCTAAACCCTCCACTTAACCTTCCAGCACCGGGCAGGTGTCAGGCCTTATACATCATCTTTCAATTTAGCAAAGCCCTGTGTTTTTGATAAACAGTCGCCTGGACCTTTTCACTGCGGCCCTCATTGCTGAGGGCGACCTTTCTCCCGAAGTTACAGGTCTATTTTGCCTAGTTCCTTAGCCATGAATCTCTCGAGCACCTTAGAATTCTCATCCCAACTACCTGTGTCGGTTTACGGTACGGGTTCTTATAATCTGAAGCTTAGAGGTTTTTCTTGGAAGCTTTTAGGCACACTATCCACGCTGCCGAAGCTTTGTGGTACTATCGTACTTTGCCAAGGCCTAACTCTTAATCTGGCCCTATAGCTACATACTTTAACGAACTATTCCGTCAGTCCGCGGTGCTTTCAATACTCCGTCACCCCATCGCAATTATAAGAAGTACAGGAATATTAACCTGTTGTCCATCGACTACCCCCTTCGGGTTCGCCTTAGGTCCCGACTAACCCTCAGCTGATTAGCATCGCTGAGGAAACCTTAGTCTTTCGGTGAGGGGGTTTCTCGCCCCCTTTATCGTTACTTATGCCTACATTTTCTTTTGTAGCCGTTCCAGCAAACCTCACAGTTCACCTTCTACACAACTACAATGCTCCCCTACCACTTTAAAAGTCCATAGCTTCGGTAATATGTTTATGCCCGATTATTATCCATGCTCGACCGCTCGACTAGTGAGCTGTTACGCACTCTTTAAATGAATGGCTGCTTCCAAGCCAACATCCTAGCTGTCTGGGCAGTCAAACCTCGTTTATTCAACTTAACATATATTTGGGGACCTTAGCTGATGGTCTGGGTTCTTTCCCTCTCGGACATGGACCTTAGCACCCATGCCCTCACTGCTGAGAAACATTTTATAGCATTCGGAGTTTGTCAGGAATTGGTAGGCGGTGAAGCCCCCGCATCCAATCAGTAGCTCTACCTCTATAAAACTTTTACTCAACGCTGCACCTAAATGCATTTCGGGGAGTACGAGCTATTTCCGAGTTTGATTGGCCTTTCACCCCTACCCACAGGTCATCCAAAGACTTTTCAACGTCAACTGGTTCGGTCCTCCACTGTGTGTTACCACAGCTTCAACCTGCCCATGGGTAGATCACTCGGTTTCGCGTCTACTACTACTAACTATACGCCCTATTCAGACTCGCTTTCGCTACGGCTCCGTATCTTAAATACTTAACCTTGCTAGAAACAGTAACTCGTAGGCTCATTATGCAAAAGGCACGCCGTCACACAGTAAATGTGCTCCGACCGCTTGTAAGCGTACGGTTTCAGGTTCTCTTTCACTCCCTTACTTAGGGTTCTTTTCACCTTTCCCTCACGGTACTAGTTCACTATCGGTCTCTCAGGAGTATTTAGCCTTACCGGATGGTCCCGGTGGATTCATACAGGATTACACGTGTCCCGCACTACTCAGGATACCACTATCAATAACTTCTCTTACCTATACGGGGCTATCACCCTCTTTGGCCCCTCTTTCCAAAGGGTTCTAGTTCAATTAGCATTGAATATCGTGGTCCTACAACCCCAGCATTGCCGTAACAATACTGGTTTGGGCTAATCCGCGTTCGCTCGCCACTACTAACGGAATCACTTTTGTTTTCTCTTCCTCCGGTTACTTAGATGTTTCAGTTCACCGGGTTTGCCTGCTTTCGCATACTATACCTTCAGTATAGTGGGTTGCCCCATTCGGATATTTACGGATCATAAAATATGTGCTTCTCCCCGTAACTTTTCGCAGCTTATCACGTCCTTCTTCGCCTCTGAGAGCCTAGGCATCCGCCATACGCCCTTACTTAACTTATTGTACTTTTTGCCTCCAGATTACTCTGGAGAACGAGCTCTTTTATATTTTTATATTTATAGCTTTAACATTTATTTCTAAATGTCTCTATCTTGATTCTTTACGATATCATTTTTACCAATATGTCAATGAACTTTTTTAATTATCAATTACTAATTTGTAATTATTAATTAATTGTGGAGAATACCGGAGTCGAACCGGTGACCTCTTGCGTGCAAGGCAAGCGCTCTAGCCAGCTGAGCTAATTCCCCATTACACTAGTGATGAGTATTAGTTATGAGTGATAAGTCTCACCCATACACTCAACCTCTAGAATTTCCTTCGAACTAAAATCTTGTTTAATTTACTTAGTAGTCTTGGGCAGGCTCGAACTGCCGACCTCTACATTATCAGTGTAGCGCTCTAACCAGCTGAGCTACAAGACTGTCTTTTAAGATCTTAGTCTCTTTATTTTTAAAATTAACAGCAAAAAGTAAAATAACCCTTTTGTAACTCACCATCTTTCTCTAGAAAGGAGGTGTTCCAGCCGCACCTTCCGGTACGGCTACCTTGTTACGACTTAGCCCTAGTTACTAGTTTTACCCTAGGCGGCTCCTTGCGGTGACCGACTTCAGGCACCCCCAGCTTCCATGGCTTGACGGGCGGTGTGTACAAGGCCCGGGAACGTATTCACCGGATCATGGCTGATATCCGATTACTAGCGATTCCAGCTTCACGGAGTCGAGTTGCAGACTCCGATCCGAACTGTGATATGGTTTGTAGATTCGCTCCTACTCGCGTAGTGGCTGCTCATTGTCCATACCATTGTAGCACGTGTGTAGCCCAGGACGTAAGGGCCGTGATGATTTGACGTCATCCCCACCTTCCTCTCGGTTTGCACCGGCAGTCTCGCTAGAGTCCCCAACTTTACTTGCTGGCAACTAACGACAAGGGTTGCGCTCGTTATAGGACTTAACCTGACACCTCACGGCACGAGCTGACGACAACCATGCAGCACCTTGTAATGAGTCCGAAGAAGGGTCTATCTCTAGACCTGTCCCACTACATTTAAGCCCTGGTAAGGTTCCTCGCGTATCATCGAATTAAACCACATGCTCCACCGCTTGTGCGGGCCCCCGTCAATTCCTTTGAGTTTCAATCTTGCGATCGTACTCCCCAGGTGGGACACTTATCACTTTCGCTTAGTCACTGAATAATTCCAACAACTAGTGTCCATCGTTTACGGCGTGGACTACCAGGGTATCTAATCCTGTTCGCTCCCCACGCTTTCGTCCATGAGCGTCAGTATATACGTAGTAGACTGCCTTCGCAATCGGTATTCTATGTAATATCTATGCATTTCACCGCTACACTACATATTCTATCTACTTCCGTATAACTCAAGTCAACCAGTATCAAAGGCAGTTCCATAGTTAAGCTATGGGATTTCACCTCTGACTTAATTGACCGCCTGCGGACCCTTTAAACCCAATGATTCCGGATAACGCTTGCACCCTCCGTATTACCGCGGCTGCTGGCACGGAGTTAGCCGGTGCTTATTCTTACGGTACCGTCAAGGTCCTACACGTAGGACTGTTTCTTCCCGTATAAAAGCAGTTTACAACCCATAGGGCAGTCTTCCTGCACGCGGCATGGCTGGTTCAGAGTTGCCTCCATTGACCAATATTCCTCACTGCTGCCTCCCGTAGGAGTCTGGTCCGTGTCTCAGTACCAGTGTGGGGGATCCCCCTCTCAGGGCCCCTATCTATCGTTGCCATGGTAAGCCGTTACCTTACCATCTAGCTAATAGAACGCATAGCCATCTTTTACCGATAAATCTTTAATTCTAAATTGATGCCAATCTAAAATACTATGAGGTATTAATCTTCATTTCTAAAGGCTATCCCTCTGTAAAAGGTAGGTTCTATACGCGTTACGCACCCGTGCGCCGGTCGTCAGCGGATTGCAAGCAATCCCTGTTACCCCTCGACTTGCATGTGTTAAGCCTGCCGCTAGCGTTCATCCTGAGCCAGGATCAAACTCTTCATCGTATATTTTTAATAATATGAATGAATAAGTTTCAAAAGAATTTATGCTTAACGAAGTTAAACATTTGGTTATTCTACTCTTTGTTTACGCTGTCAATTTCAATACTTTCAATGAACTTTTAGAGAACGCTTAAAAGGTCCTGTTTCAACCTCTAATTATTACCCTAAATTTTGTAGAAACTCGAGAATCGAACTCGATAACTTTTTTATCCAAAATTATTCCAAAATCTCTATTGAACTTCGCTTGTCTCTCAAAGCGGGTGCAAATGTAAAAACTATTTTTATATCCGCAATAACTTTTTTGTTTTTTTTTCAAAGTTTTTCCAAACCAATTACCAAAACAAAAACAAAACAATGAACTCCCCGTAAAAACGGACCGCAAAGATATAA
>NZ_JBDKWF010000034.1:0-4206 GCF_040151415.1 Pseudotenacibaculum sp. MALMAid0570 | reverse complement strand
ACCTCGGGTGCTAATCCTCTAACTAGTCCGTATGCAAATACTATTGCTAATCAACAAACAATATATGTACGTGTGACAAATGATGATACTGGATGTGTTAATGATGACTTTACTTTTGAGGTAATTATAAACTCTCTACCAGACTTTACAGTAACATCGCCTCAAATTGTTTGTCTTAATGGTCCACCACTTACCATTGGTGTAGAAAATCCTGCTGCAATCTATGATTATGTTTGGACCGATCCTTCTGGAAACAATAGTATAGGTTCACAAATTACAATCACTTCTGGTGGATTGTATACCGTAACTGCTACAACTACAAATGGAACTGGGTGTACCAGAACCAGAGAAATACAAGTAAATGAATCAATCATTGCAACAATTACTGATAATGATGTAACTATTGTAGATGATTCTGATAACAACTCCATTAGCATAGACCCAACCAACTTAGGGATTGGTGATTATGAGTATGCGCTAACGGATGAAAATGGAATCATCACTCATCCATATCAAGATCAGCCTCTTTTTGAAAATCTTGAAGGTGGTTTCTTTACAATACTTGTCAGAGATAAAAACGGATGTGGGATTGCTTCTTTAGATGTATCAGTTGTAGAGTTTCCTAAATTCTTTACTCCTAACAACGATGGTATTAACGATACATGGGCTATCAAAGGAGCTAACTCTAGCTTCTTCCCTACTTCGCAAATACACATCTTTAATAGGTTTGGAAAAGTAGTCGCTAAAATTGACATTGATAATCCTGGATGGAATGGTACTTTCAATGGAAAAACACTCCCATCTGATGATTATTGGTTCTCTATCAGATTAATTGATAGAAATGGAATACTGCGTGAAAGAAAAGGTAATTTTTCACTATTAAGGAATAAATAATTAGTAAAAAACAGATATTAAAATATGCATTTCACAAAATGCATATTTTTTTTTGAACAATTATCATAAAACCTTTAACAATGCGTTAACATAATAGAATGTTTTGCTAACTTAGCGCACCTAATATTCAGAGTATTATGATTAAGACACCCCTTTTATCATTATTCTTCTGCTTGTTTGTATGGACAAGCATCTACGCACAAGAAATTGATGACAAAAAGTATATCAATAAGATTCATAAAGAATATGTTGAAAAACTTGGCTTGAATAACAATCAGACCAAAGGATTTAAAAGTATTCTGAAAAAGCACAATGCTATCTTAAAAACCCTCCTAGAACAAAAAAAAGATACTAGAGAAATCAATAAACAAATTAAGTTATTGGATCTAGAAGTATACAAGATTCTAACCAGAGAACAATTTTCAGAATACAAAAGAATTAAACTCCAATTAGAGGATTATAAAAAATACCGCTACTAATGCTAAAGAAATTACTCTCTTTACTAGCAATACTATTTGTGTATACAGCAGTTGCTCAAAACACTAACATTGGAGATGCTGCTCCTTTCTGTTCAGATACTGGAATTTTATTTCAAAACACATCTGATGGAAGTAGTGCTGAAGCAGGACCAAATTATGGTTGTTTAGGGAGTCAACCTAATCCAGCTTGGTTTTTTATTCGAATCGATCAACCTGGTAACCTATCATTAGAAATTGAACAAAATACACAAGCTGATTTTACGGGGACTCCACTGGATGTAGATTTTATAGCATGGGGACCTTTCAACTTAACTCAATTACAAACAATTCAAGGAGGTAATTTTGCTCTTTTAAATGCTGCAAATACTGTAGACTGTAGTTTTGCTCCTGATCCTATTGAGCTTTTAAACATTAATGGTGCTGCAGGTGGTCGATATTATATTATTTTGATTACAAATTTTGACGGCGCAGATGGTTTTATTAGAATGAATGAAACCAATCCTGGCGGTGTAGGCACAGGTAGCACAGATTGTTCTATTGTTGCTGGTGATCTAGGACCTGATCAAGATGTCTGCGAAGGAACAGAAGTTACTTTGGATGGAACCCCAACTACGGGAACCCCAGATACTTATAAGTGGTTTGTAGATACTGGCTCAGGTTTTACTGAAATCCCTGGAGAGACAAATGCCACATTAGTTATTAATAATGATGTTTCAGGAATATACAAAGTAGAAGTTACTGATACAGGAGGTAGTACTGGTGAAGATGAAGTCCAGATTACATTTCATCCACAACCCACCATTGGAACTATCACTCCCAACACCTATGAACAATGTGATACTGATGGAACCGAAGACGGCTTCTTTACCTTCGATTTACAAGCTCTTTTTGCAGCTGACTTACTAAATGGACAAGACACTTCTATTTTTGAAGTAGTTTTTTACAATTCACAAGCTGATGCAGATGCTAATATGAATCCATTGCCTAATAATTACACCAATGATATTGCTTTTACTGCTGATGAAATTTTTGCACGAGTAATTATTACGGCTGCTCCAGATGTATGTACATCTGCAACTACTAGTTTTAACTTATTGGTAAACCCTAATCCAACACTTCAAAACCCTGCTGATTACGAATTATGTGACGATAATGGTGATGGTGATGATACAAATGGAATTGTACAAAGCTTTGTTCTTTCAACAAAAGATACTGAGGTTCTTGGCACTTTAAATCCTGCCGATTATACTGTTGCTTACTTTGAATCTCAAAATGATGCAGACAACAATTTAAATCCTATAGATAAGATAAATCCTTACACCAACATCTCTGCAAATACACAACCCATTTTTGTACGTGTTTCAAATAATAATACTGGATGTTTCACAGTTTCTACAGGTGCTTTATTTAACTTAACTGTAAATCCGCTTCCTGTAATTACTTCACCAGTTTTATTAGAGCTATGTGATACAGATCAAGATGGATTGGCTAGTTTTAATCTTACTTTAGCTAACCCTACTATTTCAGCTGATTTTGCAAATGAAACGTTTAGGTACTTCCCTACTGAAACAGACGCTAACAATAATACAAATGAGATTTTAAACCCTACCAATCACACAAATACAGTAGATACAAATGATTCTGTTTGGGTAAGAGTGATTACAGTTAATGGTTGTTTCAGAATTGCGCGTATTAATTTAGAAGTAACAAACACAGTAATTCCTGTAAGCTTTCAAAGAACTTTTAACGAATGTGATGATTATCGAGATACTAATGGAAACGACAATACTAACAACGATGACACAGATGGGATTACTACTTTTGATTTTAGTTCAGTAACCAACGATATTATTGCATTATTTCCTGTATCGCAAACGTTGAATATTACTTATTATGAATCATTAGCAGATGCAAATAATGCTGTAAATTCAATTACCAACATTAGTAATTATAGAAATATTATTTCACCTAATAGTCAGCAAATCTTTATTCGCGTCGAGAATCCAGCCAATAATACTTGTTTATATACTGGTACACATATCACTCTATTGGTTGGAGATGTTCCAATAGCAAGTCCTGCTAACGATATGGATATTTGTGATGATAACAATGATGGAGATGATACTAATGGATTTATACAAAGTATCAATCTAGAGTCACAATCAGCTACGATATTAGGGGGGCAAAATCCAGCTGATTATACAGTTACTTATCATGAAACTGCTGCAGATGCTACTAGTGGATCCAGCGCATTGATATCTCCTTACACAAATACTACTGCGAATGCACAAACGATTTATGTAAGAGTTACAGAAAATGCTACAGGTTGTTATACAGATAGAACTTCTTTTGTTGTTAATATTAGACCTTTACCAACAATCTCAGCAACAGTAGAATTAAAACAATGTGATAATGATACTGATGGGTTCTCTTTCTTCAATCTTAATGAAGCTGCTACAGATATCTCTACCAATTACATCAATGAGACATTTATCTTTTATGAAACTCTAGCTGATGCTCAAGCAAATACAAACCCTATTGCTAACCCAACAACTTACACAAATCAAGTTGTAACAACAGATACTGTTTGGGCTCGTGCAATCTCTTCTTTTGGTTGTTATCGTATTGCTGAAGTTACGCTTACTGTTTCTACAACAGGAATACCCGCTACATTCCAACGTACATTTAATGCTTGTGACGATTTCTTAGACATCGATGGAAATGATAATGCCAATAATGATGATACTGATGGAGTAACCACTTTTGACTTTAGCTCTGTAACGGCAGAAGTACGTGCGTTATTTCCTGTAACACAACAATTAACAATCACCTA
>NZ_JBDKWF010000033.1:0-3151 GCF_040151415.1 Pseudotenacibaculum sp. MALMAid0570 | reverse complement strand
ATTTTGGCATTACTAAAGAGTCTAAAACTTCAATTTTGAAATTCTTTTCCCTATTTAGAAGAGTATTCACTTGAGTTTGTTCTGATAAAAACTGCTGTTCCAGTACTTCTATCAACTGTTCTAAATCATTTTGTCTTATTTGCAATTTCAATACATCTACAGCTGTTGCTTTGCCTGTTTCAACAGAAGTTAATGCCATCGTTTCATACGTTTTCAAAAGAGAAATATTCTTTTTTAGAATTTCTTGCTTTTCTCGTATGGTAAAAAGATTGTAATATGCTTGTGATACCGAAGCAATTAGCTTTCTCTTGGCAATGGCAATATCTTCAAACTTTGCATCTGCTATTGAACTCACATAACTTTGTCTAGCAGTAATAGAACCAAACCAAGGAATCATTTGTTTTACAGAAAGCTTGAATCGTTGTGCACCTGTTCTTGTTTCAGGTTCACTGGCAAAATAACCGAATCCAAATTGCGTGTTCGGAACTGCATCTACTTCATTTTTCTTTTCTAAAACTCCTTTGTAGGCTGTTTCTACTTTTTGAATCTCAGGGCTATTGTCTAAGCCTATTTTAATGAGACTCTCAAGCCTTTGTCCGTAAGAAAAAGAACCTATAAAAAGAATGATAATATTAATGATTACTTTTCTCATTGTATTGTTTTTTTAAGTTGTCTTTCAGCCTTCCAACTATACAAAACTGGAACAACAAATAGTGTAATTAAGGCAATCAACATTCCGCCAAAGCTTGGGATAGCCATTGGAATCATAATGTCACTTCCTCTTCCTGTTGATGTTAGAATTGGCAACAATGCTAGAATTGTTGTTGCTGTTGTCATTAAACAAGGACGAATTCTTTTTTCTCCTGCTTCTAAAACAGATGCTCGTATACTTTTCTTGTCTTTTGGTTTATTTCTTTCAAAGACTTGGGTTAAGTAGGTAGCCATTACAACTCCATCATCAGTAGCAATTCCAAACAAGGCGATGAAACCTACCCACACGGCAACACTTAAATTAATGGTGTGCATTTGAAATAAATCACGTAGGTTTTCTCCAAAGAAATTAAAATTGAAAAACCAATCTTGACCATAGAGCCAAATCATAATAAACCCACCTGCAAAAGCTACTGCAATACCTGTGAAAACCATCAAAGAAGTGGCAACTGATTTGAATTGAAAATATAGAATCAAGAAAATAATGAGTAATGCTAGAGGAACTACAATGCCTAGTGTTTTTTCAGCACGTATTTGATTTTCATACGTTCCTGTGAATTGATAATTGACTCCTTTTGGAACAGTCAATTCACCTGTTTCAATTTTCTCTTGAATCAGTTTTTGAGCATTTTCCACTACTGATACTTCGGCAAATCCATCTAGTTTATCGAACAATACATAGCCCACTAAAAATGTATCTTCACTTTTGATAACTTGTGGACCTTGCTCGTAACGAATATCAGCTAATTCACTCAAAGGAACTGGAGCTCCTTTCTCTACAGGAATGTAGATACTACTCAAGTCTGTTGGATTATCTCTTAATTCTCTTGGGTATCTTACTCTAACGCCGTAACGTTCTCTGCCTTCTACTGTTTGTGTCAATACCATCCCTCCAACTGCTACTTTTAAAACATCTTGCACCTGTTGAATGGAAATTCCATATCTAGCAATTTTAGTTCTATCAATGTCAATCAATAAATACGGTTTTCCAACAATCCTATCAGCAAAAACGGCTTCATTTTTCACCCCTTCAACCTGTTTCAAAAGGCTTTCTAATTGAAGTCCAAAGGCTTCGATTTCTTTTAAATCTTGCCCTTTGACTTTAATACCCATTGGAGCTCTCATCCCTGTCTGTAGCATTACCAACCTTGTTTCTATCGGTTGTAACTTTGGAGCTGATGTGACTCCTGGAAGTTTCGTTACTCTTACAATTTCTTTCCAAATATCATTTGGACTTTTAATCTTTGGTCGCCAGTTTCTAAAGAATTCACCGTCTGCATCTTCTATTAATTGATATCTTTCGACTGCGCCTGTCTGCCGAACAGGCAGGCTCAAGGTGACATTTTCATTATTATTTGGATTAGCGATAAACTTACCATCCTTTAACTCAAACAAGCCTTCATCATTCACTTTGTAACGTTGACGCTCTCCATCATCATTTAACATATACTCAGGTTTGTAGAGAATTACGTTTTCATACATCGAAAGAGGTGCAGGGTCTAAAGCCGATTCAGTTCTTCCTGCTTTTCCTACTACAGTTTGGATTTCTGGAATACTTGCTACTGCCATATCTAGTTGTTGCAGTACTCTCTTGTTTTCTGCTATTCCCGAATGAGGCATGGAAGTTGGCATCAATAAAAATGATCCTTCATTTAATGAAGGCATAAATTCTTTACCTGTATTTTTCATGATGAAGAACCCAAAAACAACTATGGTAGTTGGAACGGCTAAAAACAATAATTTATGATTCAATGCCCATAATAAGATTCTTGAGTAGAATTTCCTAAAGAGGGTGAAAGCGCCTAATAACCCCAAGCTAATCACAGCAACAAAAAGGAGGTTCATAAAAAAACTTCTATCTATTCCAAGAGGTCGCCAATATTCAGCCAGTAAGAATAGAATAGTACTTGCAGAAATTAGCACATTGAACCCATTAGATTTTTGCTCTGTGATATAATTTCTCTTTTTCAATAATTGACTTATCGAAAAAGCGATGAGTACAAGTCCTAACCAATATCCCATTATAATAGTTGCAATACCTAATAAGAATAAGGCACATGCACCTATGTATCCATACCACTGTTTTGGTTTTCTATTTTTAAACAAATATGCAGCAAATGGTGGAATGATAAATAATGCTACTATAATAGATGCCGCTAGGGCAAATGTCTTTGTAAATGCTAGAGGTCTGAATAGCTTTCCTTCAGCACCAATCATGGTGAAAACTGGAATAAAGCTAATAATGGTTGTTAAAACAGCGGTTAGAATAGCGCCAGAAACTTCCGATGTAGCATTGTAAACTACTTCATTTGCTGACAATCCTTCTTCATTCTCTTGAAAATGTCGAATGATATTTTCTGATAGAATGACTCCAACATCAACCATCGTTCCAATAGCAATAGCGATTCCAGATAATGCGACAATATTGGCATCTATACCA
>NZ_JBDKWF010000032.1:0-3202 GCF_040151415.1 Pseudotenacibaculum sp. MALMAid0570 | reverse complement strand
TCAAAAGAAAAATGAATTAACTAAAGACGAAGCTTTATATGTTGCCAAAAACTATATGAAGGAAGGTTTAGAAGTTGCTTCCATTGAAAAAATAACAGAGGCAGGAAAGCATCATGAGTATCGAGAAAAGTTACTTCCTGCGTATGTGATCTCTTATAAAACAGACGATAATTTAAAAGCATATGTGTCTATCATAGATGCAAAATTTCAAACAGTCAGACATCAAAGTTGGAGATGGTTTGATTTTTTATGGATGACCCACACCATGGATTATGAAGGTAGAGACAATTTTAACACGATAGTTTTAAGAGCGTTTTCTCTTTTAGGTTTGATTACAGTACTGAGTGGTTTTTTACTTTGGTATGTATCATCTCCCTCAATTAGAAAATTAATAAAACGAAAAAAAACAAAGAAATGAAGAAATACGCAATTTACATTGGATTAGTAGTCATGGGATTACTGTTGGGGTGGTTATTTTTTGGTAACTCATCAAACAAAGAAGCAGAGCATAATCACAAAGAAGCAGTAGAAGCTAATCAAATGTGGACTTGTTCCATGCATCCACAGATTATGCAACCTGAACCTGGAGATTGTCCTATCTGCGGGATGGATTTAATTCCCGCTGAAGCTGGAGCAGATGGATTGTCAGCAGATGAGTTTAAACTTACTGAAAACGCTATGAAGCTAGCGAACATCGAAACAACAGTGATTACTGATGCAAATGAATCCGAGAATTCCATTGTGTTATCTGGTAAGATTGTTGAGAATGAAAAGAAAAATGCTGTTCAAGTAACCTATTTTTCTGGAAGAATTGAAAAATTATTTATCAATTTCACAGGTGAGAGAATAAGAAAAGGGCAACAATTAGCTACTATTTATTCTCCTGAGCTGTTTGCTGCTCAACAAGAACTTTTGACTACTTCGAAATTGAAAGAATCACAGCCTCAATTATACAAAGCGGTTAGAAACAAATTAAAACTTTGGAAGCTTTCAGAAGCTCAAATTAATAGTATTGAATCTTCTGGAAAGGTCATTGAGAATTTCCCTGTATATGCAACAGTATCAGGCACTGTTACCGAAAAAATGGTGGAAATAGGACAATCAGTAAAACTAGGGCAAGGCTTATTTAAAATAGCAGACTTGCAATCACTCTGGGCAGAGTTCGACGTATATGAAAGTCAAGTTAAGTTCATCAAAACTGGACAGAATATTGAAGTCAGCACCAACACTCAATCTGATAAAGCCATTATCTCCAAGGTTTCATTTATTGATCCTGTTTTAAATACAAAAACAAGAACCGTTACTCTAAGAGTTGATTTAAATAATTCAAAAGGTCTATTAAAGCCTGGAATGTTTGTCAAAGGAAAACTCAATGCAAAGAATGAGAATGGTTCTCTTTTGGTTCCATCTTCAGCAGTATTATGGACTGGAAAACGATCCGTTGTTTATGTGAAAACTAAACAAGACCAAGCCATATTTGAAATGAGAGAAGTACAAATAGGTTCAAAGATTGGAGAGTCTTATCAAGTGTTAGAAGGTTTGAAAATTGGAGATGAAGTTGTGACCAATGGCGCTTTTACTGTTGATGCAGCCGCACAACTCCAAGGTAAAAAATCGATGATGAACAAAAGTGGTGGCACTGTAATGACTGGTCACGAAGGACATTTAGGAATGAATCATAATGGTCAGAACATGAAAATGACCAATGAGAGAGTTGAAGTAGACTCAAAATTCCAAGAACAGCTCAAAACTGTATTTGATGAGTACATTATTTTGAAAGACGCATTGATAAAAGGAGATTCAAAAACTTCAACACAGGCTTCTTCGATAATGTTGAAGAATTTAGCAGAAGTCGATATGAAACTACTTAAAGGTGATGCTCATAATTCATGGATGCAACTATCCACAGATTTGAAAACACATACACGATCTTTAAACTCAACGGCAGATATAAAAACACAAAGAAATCATTTCAAACCACTATCATCTAGTCTAATTATGGCGATCGAAAAGTTTGGAGTGAATATGCAAGTGTATAGCCAATTTTGCCCTATGGCAGATAATAATACAGGAGGTTATTGGCTTAGTTTAGAAGATAAAGTCTTAAACCCGTATTTCGGTGATGCTATGTTAAAGTGTGGTGAAGTAACCAAAACAATCAAATAATAATAATTTTTAATTTTAATCAAATGAGAAAAGTAATTTTAAGTTTAATAGTAATTGCTGCTGTAGGTTTTACAAGTTGTAAAAATGATGCCAAAAAAGATGAAAAAAAATCAGAGCCTACTGAAGTAAAAAAAGATGTCGCTTATATTGATGCTAGTTTTGGAGTCAGAGGAAATTGCGGAATGTGTAAGACTACTATTGAAAAAGCTGTAAATAATTTAGACGGTATATCGAAGGCAGAATGGGATAGATTGAGAAAGAAAATAGATGTTTCTTTTGATGCTTCTAAAACAAACCTAGATGCAATTCATAAAGCGATTGCTAATTCGG
Source organism: Pseudotenacibaculum sp. MALMAid0570 (assembly GCF_040151415.1). Taxonomy (NCBI): domain Bacteria; kingdom Pseudomonadati; phylum Bacteroidota; class Flavobacteriia; order Flavobacteriales; family Flavobacteriaceae; genus Pseudotenacibaculum; species Pseudotenacibaculum sp. MALMAid0570. Next base: position 706 of record NZ_JBDKWF010000032.1, on the reverse strand, counting down.
GTTACGATACTGATAAGTTAAGTGGTAGTGAAGATGCTTATAATAATCTTCCTGGGTGTTGCAAATATGATCATTCTATGGAGATGAGCTTAAAAGGAGAAGTAAAAGATGGTGGGAAAGGGCATTAATTGTTTAAAAGATCCACAAGGTAAAGTTTGCTTCATAGCCTAGTGTTTTGTAATTCATTGGATAAGCCTTTTGTTGTTTAAGGTTTATCCAGTAAATTAAGATGATGATGAGATATATTATAGCTACTATAGAATAGATACTCTAAAGTAGTGATTAACTCAGTTAGGGCTAGACTTCTTAAGTTACCCAAATAAATAATAATCCAGTCAACTTAAAGGTGTTTTAATTTTTCTCTTCCGATTTAAAAATCATTAATGAATGGGTAAATTAAGTTGGGTAACTTAAGAAGTCTATTTAAGAACTCAAAGACCTTTTATATAAAGAAATTAAATTTGACTTTATAGTTGCAGAAGATTAATAGTTTATTAATTTTACTTTATATAAAATATAGGTGTTTACTTAAAAAGCTCCTTGTGCAGGAAATCCGCTAATTTCATAAACAAGTAACTACAGGAGCAGTACAATAAGTAGATGCACACTCAATTTGGGTGTGTTATCTCTGTGCTGTTTGGTGTAGTTAAGGTTTCTAGCGGAGCCTCTGTGCAAGCTGAATTAGTAGGAGAGCACACCTTTCTTT
>NZ_JBDKWF010000031.1:0-3176 GCF_040151415.1 Pseudotenacibaculum sp. MALMAid0570 | reverse complement strand
AAATAAGACAAAATGATTTAGAACAGTTGATAGAAGTACTGGAACAGCAGTTTTTATCAGAACAAACTCAAGTGAATACTCTTCTAAATAGGGAAAAGAATTTCAAAATTGAAGTTTTAGACTCTTTAGTAATGCCAAAATCTTTGGATGTTGTTAGTACAGATAATTTGTCACTTCATCCAGAATTGTTGAAGTATGATAAATTATATAAGTCAGTTGAACAATCAGAACTACTCAATCAAAAAGAACAAAAACCTATGATTGGTTTTGGACTGGATTATGTCGCTGTTTCTGAACGTCCGAATATGAGTTTTTCTGATAATGGAAAAGACATCGTGATGCCTATGGTTTCTTTATCAATTCCAATTTTCAACAAAAAGTATTCGTCAAAAACGAAGCAAAATCAATTGAAACAAGAAGAATTGTTGTTCGACAAGCAAGCTCGTCAAAATAAATTAATGGGGATGCTAGATGTTGCAATTAATGAAAGAGTTGCATCTAAAATAAGCTTTGATACTTACAAAAGAAACCTAGAAAAAGCAGACAATGCTGAACAAATTCTTTTGAAGAGTTATGAATCTGGAACCATCAACTTTAACGATGTTCTAGACATACAAGAATTGCAGTTAAAATTTCAAATGAAACAGATAGAAGCCATCAAGGGTTTTTATATGCAGAGTACGATTATTAACTATTTAAGCATGTAATTTTATGAGAGCAGTAATTATTTTATTTGTAATTGGAACATTTCTTTCTTGTGATAAGAAGGGAGAACTACCTAACGTATATCATTCTGGTGCACTACGAACAATGATGTCAGGTGATATTTCTAAAACAATAGATCTAGATACATTATCACAGAAAAAGCATTTATATGCTTTGGGAGCTTTTGAAGGATTGCAAGGAGAGATACAGATATTCGAAGGAGTAAGTCAGAGTAGTACGGTAAAAGATAGTACAGTCGTCATTGAAAATGAAATAGAAGGTTCCGCTAGTTTATTGGTGTACACACAAGTAGAAAAATGGGTAGAAAATTCTTTATTCAATTTTGCATCCAAAACCGATTTAGAAAGTCTACTTATGAATGAAGCGAAAAAAGTGGGCTTAGATACCGAGAAACCTTTTCCATTTATTCTTGAGGGAAAAATTTCAGAATTACAATGGCATGTGATTAATTGGAATCCAAAGGATTCAGTTCATACACATAAAAAACATCAAGAGTCAGGTTTAAATGGAATTATAACCAATGAAAATGTTCGTATTCTAGGGTTCTACTCGAACAAACATAAAGCCATTTTTACGCATCATAGTTCAAATGTTCACATGCACTTTACATCAAAAGATCAAAGCTTGGCAGGTCATGTGGATGATTTGAAAATCAAGGATTCAATCATATTAAAATTACCAAAACTATGAAGCATACATATAAAGTAACAGGAATGACTTGCGGAGGCTGTAAAGCCTCTGTTGAAAAATATTTATCAGAAGTAAAAGAAGTAACGAGTGTTACAGTTGATTTAGAAAAAGGAGAAGCAGAGGTTCAGATGAATAGCCACGTATCATCAGAAACACTCCAAAAAGCACTTCCTGAAAAGTATATGATTACTGAAAAAGTAAAAGAAAAACACGCTATAGAATCGATTTCTTCAGATTACATGATTGAAGATTCAACATCCAAACTCCAGCAGCTAAAACCGCTGTTTCTGATTATCTTTTATATCACTACAGCAAGCATATTGTTGAATTATAAAGATTGGAATTGGACAGGCTTTATGTTCGATTTTATGGGGCTGTTTTATATTGTCTTTAGTTTTTTCAAAATGCTGGATTTGAAAGGGTTTCCTGATTCTTTTAGAATGTATGACCCTTTGGCAAAGAAGATATCAATATATGCAACCATCTATCCTTTTATAGAAACTTCTTTAGGGCTGATGTTCTTGATGCGATTTGAGACAAATATAGCGCTTTGGGTTACGTTGGTTATTCTAGGAATTACAACCATTGGAGTGACAAAGACACTCTTAGATAAAAAATCAATACGATGTGCTTGTTTGGGAACTGCCTTAAAGCTACCTATGACCGAAGCTACATTTATTGAAAATGCCATTATGATAGTAATGGCGATATTAATGCTAACTAATATTATATAACAATGAAAAATTTACTACAGATAACGTTTATAGCCGTGCTACTTTTTAGCTGTAAAAGTGAACATAAAAAAGAAGTAAAAGACGAACATCAACATCATCAAGTTGAAAAGAAAGAAACATCGAAGAAAAAAGTGCTAAGTCCACACACCTATGCAATGGCTATGGTTGGAGATGCGCATGTTCATATTGATTACTCTTCTCCAGGAGTAAGAGGAAGAATCATCTTTGGAGGGTTGTTGGCTTATGATGAAGTATGGCAGTCTGGAGCTCATAAAGCCACTTGGTTAGAAACCAATAAAGATGTATCCATAGATGGAAAAATATTGAAAACTGGGAAATATGGAATCTTTACCATTCCATCTAAAGAAGAATGGACGGTTATTTTCAATACAAATTGGGATCAACATGGAAAAGATGAGTATGATGCAAAAGACGATGTTTTACGATTTAAAGTAAAACCAGAGCTTTCAGATGAGAATACTGAACATCTTACATATGAAGTAAAGAAGACTGGTGATACTCAGGGAACTATTTCTTTGAGTTGGGAGAAGGTAACCATACATTTTCCATTTCAAATAAAAGAATAGTATGGTCAACAGACAAACATCATTAAAGATTAGAAAGGTTCATAGATATCTAGGGCTTTTTCTTGGAATTCAGTTTTTGTTTTGGACAATTAGTGGCTTGTATTTCAGCTGGACAGATATTGATGATATTCATGGAGACCATTATAAGAATCTAGAGTATCAACCTATGGCTTTTGATAGTCTGTTGAGTCCAACCTCATTGCATATTTCGGAGTCTATTAAGACTGTAGAGATACGAGATATTAATAGGGAACCTTATTACTTTATTAATAAAGAGACATTGTACAATGCTAGGTCTGGTCAAAAGAAAAATGAATTAACTAAAGACGAAGCTTTATATGTTGCCAAAAACTATATGAAGGAAGGTTTAGAAGTTGCTTCCATTGAAAAAATAACAGAGGCAGGAAAGCATCATGAGTATCGAGAAAAGTTACTTCCT
>NZ_JBDKWF010000030.1:0-2231 GCF_040151415.1 Pseudotenacibaculum sp. MALMAid0570 | reverse complement strand
TGTATCAGTTGTAGAGTTTCCTAAATTCTTTACTCCTAACAACGATGGTATTAACGATACATGGGCTATCAAAGGAGCTAACTCTAGCTTCTTCCCTACTTCGCAAATACACATCTTTAATAGGTTTGGAAAAGTAATGGCGGAAATTAACATTGATAATCCTGGATGGAATGGTACTTTCAATGGAAAAACACTCCCATCTGATGATTATTGGTTCTCTATCAGATTAATTGATAGAAATGGTATTCTCCGAGAACGGAAAGGTAATTTTTCACTATTGAGGAGATAAAATAATTATATCTTTGGTAACCTTAAAAAACATCCCTAATGACTAAGCTTATTTTCTCACGAAAAAAGAGTTTTCCATCTATATTTATATTTTTATTATTCGCCAATATTTGGTCTGTACAATCACAAATTATAACCGTTAATAATGCTGCAGATACGCAATCTGGATTTTCGCCAGATGAATTGATTAGAAATGTTCTTATTGATGGTACTTGTGCTGATGTTAGAAATGTAAGAAGTAACATTACTGGTCTAGCAGGTCAGTCTCCTGCTAATGTAAACACTAAAAGTTATGGTTATTTTAGAAGACCAGCTGGTAGTACTTTTCCGTTTGCAGAAGGAATTATACTAAGCACCGGAATTGCTTTCAACGCTGGTAATACAGTGAATACAAACGACTTGAGTGATGATATAACTAATGATGCCTTAACAAATCAAGATTCTGATTTAGAAACAGCTATTGGTGTAGGAGATCGTTTTACGGATGTACTTGTTTTTGAGTTTGATTTTGTCCCTACATCCACAGATATTAGTTTCCGTTACTTAATGGCATCTGAAGAGTACACTCAGAATTTCCCTTGTCTTTATAGTGATAGTTTTGCTTTTTTAATTCGACCAGAAGGATCAACAACATATGAAAACATAGCCGTTATCCCAGGAACAACTGATCCTGTAAGTGTTACCAATGTTCATGATGCAATTCCAGGTGAATGTGCAGCAGAAAATGAACAATTTTATGCAGGAGGTCAAACTTCTACACCGCCAATAAATGACACAAATTTTAACGGAAGAACTACTATTTTCACAGCCACAACTACGGTAGTTCCCGGTACAACTTACCATATTAAACTGGTTATTGCTGATGCAGCTGCTACAGACGGTGGCGAAGACAATTCTTTTGATACTGCAGTTTTTTTAGAAGCGGGAAGTTTTAATTTGGGATTAGATTTAGGTGATGATTTTGTAAGCGCAGATAATACAGCTGTATGTGGTAACTCAATCCCATTAACAGCTAATATAGTAGCAACTAACTATCAATGGTTAAAAGATGGTGTACCTATTCCTGGCGCCACGAACCAAACATACAATGCAAATTTAGGTAACGGAACTTACACTTGTGAAATTTCTAATAGTAGTAGTTGTACTGACAGTGATGATATTGTCTTGGAATTTGTAGATGCCGCTACTATCAATCCTGCTATTAGCAGTTTTCAATTATGTGACCCCGATGCAAATCAAATTGAAACCTTTGACTTAACAAGTAAAGATGTTGAAATTTTAAACGGACAAAGTGCAGCTACTTTTGAAGTTCAATATTATTCAGATAGCGCATACACAACATTAATACCTAATCCTAGTACATACAACAATACCAACCCAACTGAAACGATTTACGCTCGAGTAGTCAATAGAAATAGTAACAATTGTGTTGCTGATGGTTCTTTCACTATTGAAGTCACTGGTATACCAGTTCCAGTTCAACCAGTAGATTATGAGATTTGTGATGACGCAACAGATGGTGATGATACCAATGGATTTGTTGGAAGCTTCTTGTTGAACACTAAAGACACTGAGATTCTTGGAACTCTTGACCCTGCTCAATACAGTGTCTCTTATCATACATCCCTTACTGGAGCACAAACAAGTAGCTCTACAGATGTTATCGATAAAAACAATCCATACACCAATATCAATGCAAACACACAACCCATTTTTGTTCGTGTGGAGAATGTTGATAATGTAGCTTGTAATGATACTTCTATCTCTTTCAATCTTATTGTTAGTGCATTGCCAACAATCACTGCTACTGTAGAATTAAAACAATGTGATAATGATACTGATGGGTTCTCTGTATTCAATCTTAATGAAGCTGCTACAGATATCTCTACCAATTACATCAATGAGACATTTATCTTTTATGAAACTCTAGCTGATGCTCAAGC
>NZ_JBDKWF010000029.1:0-1731 GCF_040151415.1 Pseudotenacibaculum sp. MALMAid0570 | reverse complement strand
AGTATCAATTTAGAAAGTGTTATTGAAGTTGAAGTAACCAATACCTTTGAAGATAGTTCTATTGCCAGAATATTGGATTTGGTTCAAAATGCTACTGCTCGTAAATCCAAGACAGAACTATTCATCAGGCAGTTCGCACGTATCTATACACCCATTGTTGTCTTTTTGGCTATTGGTGTTACATTCATTCCTTATTTTTTTGTAGACGATTATGTATTTAGAGATTGGTTATATAGAGCCCTAATTTTCTTGGTTATTTCTTGTCCTTGTGCATTGGTCATTTCTATTCCATTGGGTTATTTCGGTGGATTGGGAGCAGCTTCAAAAAATGGAATATTATTTAAAGGAGCTTCATTTTTAGATGCAATGACCAAGATAAATACATTGGTAATGGATAAAACAGGAACTGTTACCAAAGGTGTTTTCAAAATCAAGGAAATCAAGGTCATAGGCTGGGGAGAATCTGAATTTATTAAATACCTAATGGCTATGGAAGAACAATCCTCGCATCCAATAGCAAAAGCCATTATGGAGTACAAAGAAAATGGTGATGACTATGATGCAAAAGAAGTATCTGAAATTGCAGGTAAAGGTTTAAAAGGTATTATAAACGGTAAAATTGTTTTAGTTGGAAATAAAGCATTGATGATTGCTAATGATATTACTATTCCAAATGAAACAGATTCTATAGTAGAATCAATAGTGTTGGTTTCAATTGACAATACATTTGCGGGTTATGTGGTGATAGCGGATGAATTAAAAGAGGATGCAAAAGAAACGATTACGGAATTGCATAATGTTGGTGTCAAAAATATTATGATGCTTTCTGGTGATAAAAATTCCATTACCCAACAAGTTGCCAAGGAATTAAATATTGAGCATGCTAAAGGTGGTTTATTGCCAGAAGATAAATTAAATGAAGTAGAAACTTTAAAGAAAAATCCTGAAAACAAAGTAGCTTTTATAGGTGACGGCATTAATGATGCACCAGTTTTGGCAGCAAGTAATGTTGGTATTGCAATGGGTGGCTTGGGTAGTGATGTCGCAATAGAAACAGCAGATGTCATTATTCAAACAGACCAACCTTCAAAAGTAGTTAGAGCAATTAAAATAAGTCGTTCCACTCGTAAAATCGTTTGGCAGAATATTATTTTAGCTTTTGGTATTAAAGTCATTGTATTGATTTTAGGAGCAGGTGGTTTAGCTACAATGTGGGAAGCAGTTTTTGCAGATGTGGGAGTCGCATTGTTGGCTATTTTGAACGCTATACGGTTACAACGAATGAGTTGGAGCTAAGTGCTTTTTTAAATTAAACTTCTGTTAAAAAAATGAGTTTGTTGAAAATTCATACCTTTGTAGTCTTAATGAAAAAAGCAATTCATAAAATATCTGCATTTCTCATGGCATTGGTTGTATTAATGTCAACAATGTCATTCACAGTGAGTATGCACTATTGTCAAGGTGAATTAGTAGATACTGCAATTTTTCAGAAAGCTCATGACTGTGGTATGGAAATGAGTGATGAAAGCAGTATGAAAATGGAAGGATGCTGTAATGACCAAGAAATTAGTATTGAAGGTCAAGATGAGCTAAAACTCCCTGTTGCAGATTTGAACCTTGACCAACAGGTTTTTGTTGCCGCTTTTATTCATTCCTGCATTGAATTATTTCAAACCACTGAAAAAAGAAAAAATTCTTTTTTTGATTATCCCCCTCCTTTTATCGTCAGGC
>NZ_JBDKWF010000028.1:0-1644 GCF_040151415.1 Pseudotenacibaculum sp. MALMAid0570 | reverse complement strand
TAAAACTCCCTGTTGCAGATTTGAACCTTGACCAACAGGTTTTTGTTGCCGCTTTTATTCATTCCTGCATTGAATTATTTCAAACCACTGAAAAAAGAAAAAATTCTTTTTTTGATTATCCCCCTCCTTTTATCGTCAGGCAAATATTTAAGCTAGACGAGACTTACTTAATTTGATTTTTAAATAGTGTAATCACCTAGAGAATTTCTTTGGGGTGATTTGTAGTATCTGGTATTTACCTAAATGCCAAATGTCAAACTATTTAATTATCAATACTATGCTGAATAAAAGCATCAAATTTTTAATCGAAAACAAACTTGTATCTGTATTATTACTTTTTCTCTTTTTAGGATGGGGAATTGTAAATGCACCTTTTAATTGGGAAACAGGATTTTTACCGAGTAACCCAGTAGCCGTAGATGCAATTCCTGATATTGGAGAAAACCAACAAATTGTTTTTACTAAGTGGGATGGTCGTTCACCACAAGATATTGAAGACCAAATTACGTATCCTTTAACAACCTCTCTTTTGGGTATTCCTGGAGTGAAAACCATACGGAGCTCTTCAATGTTTGGTTTTTCAAGTATCTATATCATTTTTGAAGAAGACATTGAATTTTACTGGAGTAGAAGTCGAATTCTTGAAAAGCTAAATTCGTTACCTAGCAATTTATTGCCTCAAGGAGTGAGCCCGACTTTAGGACCTGATGCAACAGGTTTAGGTCAAATATTTTGGTATACCTTAGAAGGAAGAGACGAAAATGGAAATGTTACAGGTGGTTGGGATTTACATGAATTAAGAAGTATTCAGGATTACTATGTTAAGTATGCCTTATCTTCTGCAAGTGGAGTATCTGAAGTAGCTTCAATAGGAGGCTATGTTCAGGAATACCAGATTGATATTAACCCAGAGCTAATGAGACAATATAATATTGGCTTGCATCATGTGGTTAAGGCAGTTAAGCAGAGTAATAAAGATATTGGAGCACAGACATTAGAGATTAATCAAGCAGAATATTTAGTTCGTGGACTTGGATATATCAAATCCATAAAGGACATAGAAGAGGCTGTTGTCAGTTCTGAAGAATTTACATCTATCAAGATAAAAGACATTGCAAATGTTTCATTAGGTCCAGCTGCAAGAAGAGGAATTCTTGACAAAGAGGGAGCAGAAGTGGTAGGTGGTGTCGTAGTTGCCAGATATGGAGCAAACCCCTTAGAAGTAATTAATAATGTAAAAGAAAAACTGAATGAGTTAAGTGCAGGATTGCCTAGTAAAAAATTAAAAGATGGTCGAGTATCACAAGTTACAGTAGTTCCTTTTTACGACAGAACAGATTTGATTAAAGAGACTTTAGGGACTTTGAATGAGGCGCTTGCTCTGGAGATTTTAATTACCATACTGGTTATCATCATTATGGTATTTAACCTAAGAGCTTCTATTTTGATTTCAGGGTTGTTACCTCTAGCTGTACTTATGGTATTTATAGCCATGAAAGCATTTGGTATAGATGCCAATATTGTCGCATTATCTGGAATCGCTATTGCTATTGGAACGATGGTTGATGTTGGAGTCATTCTATCAGAAAATATCATTCGACATTTTCAAGAGAATGAAGAAGGATTGTCAGCAAATGAAGTAGT
>NZ_JBDKWF010000027.1:0-1369 GCF_040151415.1 Pseudotenacibaculum sp. MALMAid0570 | reverse complement strand
AATTCAGATAAGGTTGGTAATAAATAGTCTAAATAACCACTTCCATGTATGGTAGATGTACTTGCAACAATTAGTTTTTTCATAGCCTCAAAAATACGCAATGTACTCTTCAATTAACAAAACTTTATTTTAGATTTAATAAAATTTCAAAATACAAAACCCCAACATAGTATGTTGGGGTTGTTTTAGAATTTATTCTATGATATTTGCACGGAATACAAGCTTTCCAGACGCAGACTGGTCCGCGCTATCGGGTTAATAAATACTATTTTTCACCTTTTTTTACACCAGAGAATGATTTTAAAATTTTAATATTGTTGTCACCATATATACTCATTTCGCTTGTTGTAAATTCAAAACATTTGTCTTGAGTGTGAAACTTAATAACTTCAGATTTTTCAAAAACTTTTTTAGTACTAAAATGATATTTATCAGAATTTAACTTATTTTCTAAAATTTTCGAATCAGGATTTATTAATATCCATTTATCATCCTCAAAACACCCGAAAAAAGAATCATAATTAAAATTTACATTTTTTATATCTAGCTTGACATAATTGTTTTTAGGTAAAACATTTACGTCTCCCGCTATAACATATCTAATATTTTTATTTGTAAATACAGTTATAACACCACCAGTTGAATTGTTAATAATTTTAATTACACTTCTTTTTTCTATAGTGCAACCTATTAAAATAATGATACTAAGTATTATTAATATTCTCTTATTCATCTTAATTTAGTCTTTAAATGAATTCATCTTTATTGCCAATTGTTTTCCTATTTTATAACCTTTTTGTTGAGCTAATCTAGTAGATTTTGTTAATTCAAAAAATAATCATAAACTCTAAATAAAAGTAATCCTAATCCTATTACAAGGAATAATAACCAAAATTTTTTATAAGGTTTGAATTTGTCATTCTTTGAAAATTTAATAACAAAGCTTCCAATTATAGTAGCAACTGGAAGTAGTATTAAACGAAAAAAATCATAAGTACCCATAAAATTTAACTATTCAAAAGAAATATGTTCCGATAACTCGAAATTGTTAGTAATAACAAGAATGTTTTCCGTGACATCTTATCTACTACTAAAAACACATTTAAATTCGTAACTTTCTTGCTAAGATAACTCATTTTCAAAATACAAAACCCCAACATACTATGTTGGGGTTGTTTTAGAATTTATTCTATAGTAACTGCACGGATTGCAAATCCGTGCTATCGGATTTTTAAACTCATGAATTCCTTTCACTGTAATATCAATCTTAGAAAAGGCTTTTTTGGCAATCTCGGTATAGTTATCATATGAAATTCCACTAGGTCTGGCATAAGGAATGAATAATAATTCACCAACTCCTTTAAAAAAT
>NZ_JBDKWF010000026.1:0-1429 GCF_040151415.1 Pseudotenacibaculum sp. MALMAid0570 | reverse complement strand
AGATGAATCTCCTGAAGCCTCTCCACTAATATTACTTCCTACCTGTACCCAAGCACTACCATTGTATTGATAGATTCCAACAGCACCAGTACTACCCGCTATAGAGGGTGATCCAACAGCCACACGAGTTCCATCATCGCTGATACTTACTGAACTTCCCCAAAAATCAGCTGCATTTGCTCCATTAATATCAGCTCCTAACTGCGTCCATACACCATTGGTAAATTCGTAGACTCGTGCATGTCCTGCATCAGTTCCTGATGCATTGTCATTATTTCGTGCACCAGCAATCATACGGGTACCATCTGCACTAACAGCCACAGAATAGCCAAACTGATCTCCATTGGCCTCTCCTAATAAATCATCAATGGGGTACGATGCTGTAGTAAACGTCATTACGGCTCCATAACTTGTTCCTTCACTATTGGTTGCATAGGCTCTATAGTAGTAGGTAGTTTCCTGATTAAGACCTATAATGGTCTCATTAAAAATTCCTATACCACTTCCATTGGTGTCTTTGGTTACATCAGCAGCTCCTATGGTGGGAGTTGTATTGGTAAAAGAATAAACTACACCTCTTTCAGTCACATCAAAAGCTCCTTGGTTTGTTACTTCTCCTCCTATGTTTGCTGTAGAAGCTGTAAAAGAACTGGCAGCGAGAGTGTTTACTATGGGTTTTTTAGGAAATGCATAGATTTTTACTTGTCCTGCATCGGTTCCGTTGGTATCATTCAGAGGGGCTCCAATGACAACAGTACTGCCATCTCCACTAATGCTTACAGAAAAACTCAAAAAATCAACTGTAGCCTCTCCAACAATACCTGAACCTACTTGTGCCCAATCTCCAACAGAGGTGTATTTAAAAACTCTTGCTTTTCCAGAGTCGCTGTTATTTCTACGAGCACCTCCTACTAAATAGGTGCCGTCTGCACTAATGGATACAGAATACCCAAACCATTCTCCAGCAATCTCTCCTTCAATATCATTTCCTAATTGATTCCATGTGCCTCCACTAAACTCATATACTTGTATGATTCCTGCAGGACTATGTCTTCGAGCTCCAATAGCAACAATAGTTCCATCACCATTAATACTTACTGAAAATCCAAATTGTTCACTAGCGGTTTGACCATTAATATCGGCTCCTATCTGCACCCAACTCGTTCCGTTGTAATTATAGATTCTTGCATGACCAGCATTGTTTCCATTTTCATCATTGTTAAGACCTCCCACAATTAAGTAATCTCCACTGTCATTAAGACTTACTGAATAACCAGATTGATCTCCAGCAGCCTCACCATCAATATCACCTCCCAGTTGTGTCCATGTTCCACCTGATTCTCCATAAACTCGTACATGACCAGCGTCAGTCCCATTTCCATCATTCAGATAAGCTCCTATGGCAATACGAGTACCATCTGCATTGAGG
>NZ_JBDKWF010000025.1:0-1320 GCF_040151415.1 Pseudotenacibaculum sp. MALMAid0570 | reverse complement strand
TGGTATAGATGCCAATATTGTCGCATTATCTGGAATCGCTATTGCTATTGGAACGATGGTTGATGTTGGAGTCATTCTATCAGAAAATATCATTCGACATTTTCAAGAGAATGAAGAAGGATTGTCAGCAAATGAAGTAGTATACAATGCTACATCGGAAGTTTCTAGGGCTATTCTAACCGCTGTTTTAACAACTATTATTAGTTTCATTCCAGTTTTTACAATGATTGGTGCTGAAGGGAAGTTATTTAGACCCTTAGCATTTACAAAGACATTTGCCTTAGCTGCATCCATCATAGTAGCATTATTTATCATTCCGCCATTTGCTGCGTATTTGTTTAAAAATAGAAAACCAAAACAGTGGTATGGATACATAGGTGCAAGTATCTTATTCTTATTAGGTATTGCAACTATTATAATGGGATATTGGTTAGGACTTGTACTCATCGCTTTTTCGATAAGTCAATTATTGAAGAAGAGAAATTATATCACAGAGAAAAAATCTAATGGGTTCAATGTGTTCATTTCTGCAAGTACTATTCTATTCTTACTGGCTGAATATTGGCAACCTCTTGGAATAGATAGAAGCTTTTTTATGAATCTTCTTTTTGTTTCTGTGATTAGCTTAGGGTTATTAGGTGCTTTCATAATCTTTAGAAAGTTCTACTCAAGAATCTTATTATGGGCATTGAATCATAAATTAGTGTTTTTAGCCATTCCAACTACCATAGTTGTTTTTGGTTTCTTTATCATGAAAAATACAGGTAAAGAATTTATGCCTTCATTAAATGAAGGGTCATTTTTATTAATGCCTACTTCCATGCCTCATTCTGGAATAGCAGAAAATAAAAGAGTACTGCAACAACTAGACATGGCAGTAGCAAGTATTCCAGAAATCCAAACTGTAGTAGGAAAAGCAGGAAGAACTGAATCGGCTTTAGACCCTGCGCCTCTTTCGATGTATGAAAACGTAATTCTCTATAAACCTGAGTATATGCTCAATGCAGATGGAGAACGTCAACGTTACAAAGTGAATGATGAAGGCTTGTTTGAGTTAAAGGATGGTAAGTTTATCGCTAATCCAAATAATAATGAAAATGTCACCTTGAGCCTGCCTGTTCGGCAGACAGGCGCAGTCGAAAGATCTCAATTAATAGAAGATGCAGACGGTGAATTCTTCAGAAACTGGCGACCAAAGATTAAAAGTCCAAATGATATTTGGAAAGAAATTGTAAGAGTAACGAAACTTCCAGGAGTCACATCAGCTCCAAAGTTACAACCGATAGAAACAAGGTTGGTAATGCTACAGACAGGGATGAG
>NZ_JBDKWF010000024.1:0-524 GCF_040151415.1 Pseudotenacibaculum sp. MALMAid0570 | reverse complement strand
TTGTGACGATTTCTTAGACATCGATGGAAATGATAATGCCAATAATGATGATACTGATGGAGTAACCACTTTTGACTTTAGCTCTGTAACGGCAGAAGTACGTGCGTTATTTCCTGTAACACAACAATTAACAATCACCTACTATCGTAATGAGGCTGATGCGCTTGCTGAACAAAATGCTATTGCTGATCCTGCTAACTATAGAAACATTGGATATCCTAACTCGCAACAAATATATGTGCGTGTGGATAGTAACTTAGATAACGACTGTCTTGGATTTGGTACTCATATCACTCTTAATGTAGATCCTGTGCCTGTTGCTAACGCAGTTGGAAACTTAGAACTTTGTGACAATCTAGATGATGGAGATGGGTTTAACGGAATTGTACAAACTTTTAATCTAGATGCACAGACTCCTATTATTCTTGGAACTCAGAATCCAGCTGATTATACAGTAACTTATCACACATCAGCAGCAGATGCTAATAGTGGAGCAAATCCTATCGCAGGAACTAACATGTATG
>NZ_JBDKWF010000023.1:0-281 GCF_040151415.1 Pseudotenacibaculum sp. MALMAid0570 | reverse complement strand
TCACAAATTTCAAGATCGGCAACAAAGTTTGCTACCGGTAAAGGGTTAACAATTAAATCAAAAGTAGTATGATCAGTAAAACATCCAGTAGTATTGTTTGTTACTCGAACAAAAATAGTTTGCTGATTTACAACAATGTTTTCATACATGTTAGTTCCTGCGATAGGATTTGCTCCACTATTAGCATCTGCTGCTGATGTGTGATAAGTTACTGTATAATCAGCTGGATTCTGAGTTCCAAGAATAATAGGAGTCTGTGCATCTAGATTAAAAGTTTGTAC
>NZ_JBDKWF010000022.1:0-1075 GCF_040151415.1 Pseudotenacibaculum sp. MALMAid0570 | reverse complement strand
TGGTAGAGAGTTTATAATTACCTCAAAAGTAAAGTCATCATTAACACATCCAGTATCATCATTTGTCACACGTACATATATTGTTTGTTGATTAGCAATAGTATTTGCATACGGACTAGTTAGAGGATTAGCACCCGAGGTAGCATCTGCTTGTGATTCATGGAATGTTACTGTAAAATCATCTTGATCTTGAGAAGCACCTAGAATACCAGGAATCTGACTGTCTAGATCAATGTTTTGCACAAACCCATTAGCATCATCGCCATCAGCGTTATCATCACAGTAAGAAAGATTCGATACATGATCTGTGGTAGGCTCAGCATTAACAATTACATTGAAATTAGAAATTCCATTGGCACATCCAGTAGCAGAGTTAAAGACCCGTACATAGATGATTTGAGAAAAGGGAACAGAGTTAGAAAAGGGTAAAGGGTTTGCAAGTGTTCCTCCAAGAGGTAATATTCCCGCTTGAGCATCCGCAAGAGAAGCATGATAGCTTACTGTAAATTGATTCGAGTCTTGAGTTCCTAAAACTCCTGCAGTTTGATCATGTAGATTAAAACTCTGAGAGAATCCATTTTGAGCAGACCCATCAGAATCATCATCACAAATTTCAAGATCGGCAACAAAGTTTGCTACCGGTAAAGGGTTAACAATTAAATCAAAAGTAGTATGATCAGTAAAACATCCAGTAGTATTGTTTGTTACTCGAACAAAAATAGTTTGCTGATTTACAACAATGTTCTCATACATGTTAGTTCCTGCGATAGGATTTGCTCCACTATTAGCATCTGCTGCTGATGTGTGGTAAGTTACTGTATAATCAGCTGGATTCTGAGTTCCAAGAATAATAGGAGTCTGTGCATCTAGATTAAAAGTTTGTACAATTCCGTTAAACCCATCTCCATCATCTAGATTGTCACAAATTTCTAAGTTTCCAACTGCGTTAGCAACAGGCACAGGGTCTACATTAAGAGTGATATGAGTACCAAACCCAAGACAGTCGTTATCTAAGTTACTATCCACACGCACATATATTTGTTGCGAGTTAGGATATCCAATGTTTCTATAGTTA
>NZ_JBDKWF010000021.1:0-350 GCF_040151415.1 Pseudotenacibaculum sp. MALMAid0570 | reverse complement strand
ACAGCTACTTTAAGTGGAGTTCTTGGAGGAGATGATGTAAGCTTAAGCGGCTCAGGAGTGTTTACTTTTGCGAGTGCAAATGTAGGAACAGGTATTACCATTACTACTTCAGGGTTTACCTTAAGTGGAGCAGATGCAGGGAAGTATAGTTTAACGCAACCTACTTTGTCGGCAGATATTACCGCAGCAGAACTCACAATCGTGGGACTTACAGGAGATAATAAAGTTTATGATGGGACGACAGCAGGATCAGCTTCAGGAACTGCTACTTTAAGTGGAGTTATAGGAGCAGATGATGTTGTTTTAGGAGGAAGTCCAGTGTTTACGTTTGCGAGTGCAAATGTAGGCAC
>NZ_JBDKWF010000020.1:0-329 GCF_040151415.1 Pseudotenacibaculum sp. MALMAid0570 | reverse complement strand
CATACATGTTAGTTCCTGCGATAGGATTTGCTCCACTATTAGCATCTGCTGCTGATGTGTGATAAGTTACTGTATAATCAGCTGGATTCTGAGTTCCAAGAATAATAGGAGTCTGTGCATCTAGATTAAAAGTTTGTACAAAGCCATTGGTAAAGTCACCATCATCGGTGTCATCACATAATTCTAAATTTCCAACTGCGTTAGCAACAGGCACAGGGTCTACATTAAGAGTGATATGAGTACCAAACCCAAGACAGTCGTTATCTAAGTTACTATCCACACGCACATATATTTGTTGCGAGTTAGGATATCCAATGTTTCTATAGTTA
>NZ_JBDKWF010000019.1:0-869 GCF_040151415.1 Pseudotenacibaculum sp. MALMAid0570 | reverse complement strand
TGGTAGAGAGTTTATAATTACCTCAAAAGTAAAGTCATCATTAACACATCCAGTATCATCATTTGTCACACGTACATATATTGTTTGTTGATTAGCAATAGTATTTGCATACGGACTAGTTAGAGGATTAGCACCCGAGGTGGCATCTGCTTGTGATTCATGGAATGTTACTGTAAAATCATCCTGATCTTGAGAAGCACCTAGAATACCAGGAATCTGACTATCTAGATCAATGTTTTGCACAAACCCATTAGTATCATCTCCATCAGCGTTATCATCACAAGTTAGTAGATCTCCTATATTTTCTGTTGTAGGTTCAGGGTTCACAATGACATTAAAATTTGATATACTATTTACACAATTTGTAGTATTGTTTTGTATTCTTACGTATATAGTTTGTGTAAATGCTTGTGTATTGGTGAATGGACTACTTAAATTGTTAACTCCCGCTTGTGCATCAGCAAATGAAAGGTGATATGTAATCGTAAAGTTAGCTGGGTCTTGAGTCCCTAAAATACCAGGAGTTTGTAATTCTAAATCGATATTTTGGGAAAATCCATTTTGAGCTGATCCGTCAGAATCATCATCACAGATTTGAAGGTTTTCTACAAAATTTGCTACCGGTAAAGGATTAACAATTAAATCAAAAGTAGTATGATCAGTAAAACATCCAGTTGTATTGTTTGTTACTCGAACAAAAATAGTTTGCTGATTTACAACAATGTTCTCATACATGTTAGTTCCTGCGATAGGATTTGCTCCACTATTAGCATCTGCTGCTGATGTGTGATAAGTTACTGTATAATCAGCTGGATTCTGAGTTCCAAGAATAATAGGAGTCTGTGCATCTAGATTAAAAGTTTGTACAA
>NZ_JBDKWF010000018.1:0-448 GCF_040151415.1 Pseudotenacibaculum sp. MALMAid0570 | reverse complement strand
CAAATAATAATGAAAATGTCACCTTGAGCCTGCCTGTTCGGCAGACAGGCGCAGTCGAAAGATATCAATTAATAGAAGATGCAGACGGTGAATTCTTTAGAAACTGGCGACCAAAGATTAAAAGTCCAAATGATATTTGGGAAGAAATTGTAAGAGTAACGAAACTTCCAGGAGTCACATCAGCGCCAAAGTTACAACCGATAGAAACAAGGTTGGTAATGCTACAGACAGGGATGAGAGCTCCAATGGGTATTAAAGTCAAAGGGCAAGATTTAAAAGAAATCGAAGCTTTTGGACTTCAATTAGAGAGCCTTTTGAAACAGGTTGAAGGGGTGAAAAATGAAGCCGTTTTTGCTGATAGGATTGTTGGAAAACCGTATTTATTGATTGACATTGATAGAACTAAAATTGCTAGATATGGAATTTCCATTCAACAGGTGCAAGATGT
>NZ_JBDKWF010000017.1:0-450 GCF_040151415.1 Pseudotenacibaculum sp. MALMAid0570 | reverse complement strand
TGCTACTGTAGAATTAAAACAATGTGATAATGATACTGATGGGTTCTCTGTATTCAATCTTAATGAAGCTGCTACAGATATCTCTACCAATTACATCAATGAGACATTTATCTTTTATGAAACTCTAGCTGATGCTCAAGCAAATACAAACCCTATTGCTAACCCAACTACTTACACAAATCAAGTTGTAACAACAGATACTGTTTGGGCTCGTGCAATCTCTTCTTTTGGTTGTTATCGTATTGCTGAAGTTACGCTTACTGTTTCTACCACTGGAATACCTGCTACATTCCAACGTACATTTAATGTTTGTGACGATTTCTTAGACATCGATGGAAATGATAATGCCAATAATGATGATACTGATGGAGTAACCACTTTTGACTTTAGCTCTGTAACGGCAGAAGTACGTGCGTTATTTCCTGTAACACAACAATTAACAATCACCTA
>NZ_JBDKWF010000016.1:0-201 GCF_040151415.1 Pseudotenacibaculum sp. MALMAid0570 | reverse complement strand
AGTGTTTTACCACCAAAGGTGTACTACTACGGTTCCCTGATTTTGTGGTGGAATTGTGTAGGGGAACCTTAAGTGTGGTGTGTAGGTCGTGTGTTTTCTCAGGGAGGTTATAACTGAGGTCAATACGATGTAGAATCAATCTTAGTAGTTCTCTTTTTTGATTCTCCCCCCAAATCTCAATACCACAGATATAATTCACTA
>NZ_JBDKWF010000015.1:0-213 GCF_040151415.1 Pseudotenacibaculum sp. MALMAid0570 | reverse complement strand
GTTTACTTTCACCTGTTAAAGCTGCTGTATTTAATGATGCCTTTTCAGATAATAATACACCATCCAATGGAACCTTTTCACCAACACGAATTTGAATTTTCTCTCCAATAGTTACATCTTCTGGGGAAACACTTGTAAAATCACCATCACGAAATACATTGGCTTCTTTTGGACGAACATCTAATAATGCTTTAATGTTTCCTTTGGCTCTTT
>NZ_JBDKWF010000014.1:0-695 GCF_040151415.1 Pseudotenacibaculum sp. MALMAid0570 | reverse complement strand
CAGGAATACCAGATTGATATTAACCCAGAGCTAATGAGACAATATAATATTGGCTTGCATCATGTGGTTAAGGCAGTTAAGCAGAGTAATAAAGATATTGGAGCACAGACATTAGAGATTAATCAAGCAGAATATTTAGTCCGTGGACTTGGATATATCAAATCCATAAAAGATATAGAAGAAGCCGTTGTAAGCTCTGAGGAATTTACCTCTATCAAGATAAAAGACATAGCAAATGTTTCATTAGGTCCAGCTGCAAGAAGAGGAATTCTTGACAAAGAGGGAGCAGAAGTTGTAGGCGGTGTAGTAGTTGCCAGATATGGAGCAAACCCTTTAGAAGTTATTAATAATGTAAAAGAAAAACTGAATGAGTTAAGTGCAGGATTGCCTAGTAAAACATTAAAAGATGGTCGAGTATCACAAGTTACAGTTGTTCCTTTTTACGACAGAACAGATTTGATCAAAGAGACTTTAGGGACTTTGAATGAGGCACTTGCTCTGGAGATTTTAATTACCATACTGGTTATCATCATTATGGTATTTAACCTAAGAGCGTCTATTTTGATTTCAGGGTTGTTACCTCTAGCTGTACTTATGGTATTTATAGCCATGAAAGCATTTGGTATAGATGCCAATATTGTCGCATTATCTGGAATCGCTATTGCTATTGGAACGATGGTTGATGTTGGAGTCAT
>NZ_JBDKWF010000013.1:0-281 GCF_040151415.1 Pseudotenacibaculum sp. MALMAid0570 | reverse complement strand
GCTAATAGTGGAGCAAATCCTATCGCAGGAACTAACATGTATGAGAACATTGTTGTAAATCAGCAAACTATTTTTGTTCGAGTAACAAACAATACTACTGGATGTTTTACTGATCATACTACTTTTGATTTAATTGTTAATCCTTTACCGGTAGCAAACTTTGTTGCCGATCTTGAAATTTGTGATGATGATTCTGATGGGTCTGCTCAAAATGGATTCTCTCAGAGTTTTAATCTACATGATCAAACTGCAGGAGTTTTAGGAACTCAAGACTCGAATCA
>NZ_JBDKWF010000012.1:0-314 GCF_040151415.1 Pseudotenacibaculum sp. MALMAid0570 | reverse complement strand
CAAGGAGTGAGTCCGACTTTAGGACCTGATGCAACAGGTTTGGGGCAAATATTTTGGTATACACTAGAAGGAAGAGATGAAAGTGGAAATGTTACGGGTGGTTGGGATTTACATGAGTTAAGAAGTATTCAAGATTACTATGTTAAGTATGCGGTATCTTCTGCTAGTGGAGTCTCTGAAGTAGCTTCAATAGGAGGCTATGTTCAGGAATACCAGATTGATATTAACCCAGAGCTAATGAGACAATATAATATTGGCTTGCATCATGTGGTTAAGGCAGTTAAGCAGAGTAATAAAGATATTGGAGCACAGAC
>NZ_JBDKWF010000011.1:0-396 GCF_040151415.1 Pseudotenacibaculum sp. MALMAid0570 | reverse complement strand
ACAGGACTTACTGCTAGTACAGCTTATTCTTTTACTGTAAGAGCAAAAGACGCTGCGGGTAATGTTTCTGGTGATAGTAATAGTGTAAATATTACTACGGATGATCCGATTCCTACAGGAACAGCAAGCGATTTATTGTTGTCTGAATATATAGAAGGTTCATCTAATAATAAAGCCTTGGAAATTGCCAATTTTACAGGAAGCGCTGTTGATCTTTCCGCTTACGATCTTAGAAAAGCAACCAACGGTTCTGGTTCTTGGGGAAGTACCTATCAATTATCCGGTACTTTAGCTAATGGTGATGTTTTTGTTATTGCTAATAGCAGTGCTATTGCTGCAATTACAAGTGTAGCTGATGTAACTACTGGTTCAGGTATTGTTACCTTTAACGGAAAT
>NZ_JBDKWF010000010.1:0-245 GCF_040151415.1 Pseudotenacibaculum sp. MALMAid0570 | reverse complement strand
ATGAATAGTTCTGTCTTGGATTTACGAGCAGTAGCATTTTGAACCAAATCCAATATTCTGGCAATAGAACTATCTTCAAAGGTATTGGTTACTTCAACTTCAATGACACTTTCTAAATTGATACTACCTGCATATACTTTGTCTTCTTTTAAAATAGAATCAGGTTTACTTTCACCTGTTAAAGCTGCTGTATTTAATGATGCCTTTTCAGATAATAATACACCATCCAATGGAATCTTTTCACC
>NZ_JBDKWF010000009.1:0-282 GCF_040151415.1 Pseudotenacibaculum sp. MALMAid0570 | reverse complement strand
GTTTACTTTCACCTGTTAAAGCTGCTGTATTTAATGATGCCTTTTCAGATAATAATACACCATCCAATGGAACCTTTTCACCAACACGAATTTGAATTTTCTCTCCAATAGTTACATCTTCTGGGGAAACACTTGTAAAATTACCATCACGAAATACATTGGCTTCTTTTGGACGAACATCTAATAATGCTTTAATGTTTCCTTTGGCTCTTTTAACTGCTGCTTCCTGAAATAGTTCACCAACTGCATAGAACAACATCACTGCAACACCTTCTGGGTATT
>NZ_JBDKWF010000008.1:0-403 GCF_040151415.1 Pseudotenacibaculum sp. MALMAid0570 | reverse complement strand
AGCAGCAGTTAAAAGAGCCAAAGGAAACATTAAAGCATTATTAGATGTTCGTCCAAAAGAAGCCAATGTATTTCGTGATGGTGATTTTACAAGTGTTTCCCCAGAAGATGTAACTATTGGAGAGAAAATTCAAATTCGTGTTGGTGAAAAGATTCCATTGGATGGTGTATTATTATCTGAAAAGGCATCATTAAATACAGCAGCTTTAACAGGTGAAAGTAAACCTGATTCTATTTTAAAAGAAGACAAAGTATATGCAGGTAGTATCAATTTAGAAAGTGTTATTGAAGTTGAAGTAACCAATACCTTTGAAGATAGTTCTATTGCCAGAATATTGGATTTGGTTCAAAATGCTACTGCTCGTAAATCCAAGACAGAACTATTCATCAGGCAGTTCGCACGT
>NZ_JBDKWF010000007.1:0-326 GCF_040151415.1 Pseudotenacibaculum sp. MALMAid0570 | reverse complement strand
GTTCCACTTATTGTATATCCACTTGTATTGATCGTAATTCCTGTGCCTACATTTGCACTTGCAAACGTAAACACTGGACTTCCTCCTAAAACAACATCATCTGCTCCTATAACTCCACTTAAAGTAGCAGTTCCTGAAGCTGATCCTGCTGTCGTGCCATCATAAACTTTATTATCTCCTGTCAATCCTACTACAGTTAATGTAGCAGCTGTGATATCTCCTGATAAAGTTGGTTGTGTTAACGTATAGTTTCCTGAATCAGTTCCACTTATTGTATATCCACTTGTATTGATCGTAATTCCTGTGCCTACATTTGCACTTGCAAA
>NZ_JBDKWF010000006.1:0-290 GCF_040151415.1 Pseudotenacibaculum sp. MALMAid0570 | reverse complement strand
TTCTCTTGAAAATGTCGAATGATATTTTCTGATAGAATGACTCCAACATCAACCATCGTTCCAATAGCAATAGCGATTCCAGATAATGCGACAATATTGGCATCTATACCAAATGCTTTCATGGCTATAAATACCATAAGCACAGCTAGTGGTAACAACCCTGAAATCAAAATAGAAGCTCTTAGGTTAAATACCATAATGATGATAACCAGTATGGTAATTAAAATCTCCAGAGCAAGCGCCTCATTCAAAGTCCCTAAAGTCTCTTTAATCAAATCTGTTCTGTCGTA
>NZ_JBDKWF010000005.1:0-370 GCF_040151415.1 Pseudotenacibaculum sp. MALMAid0570 | reverse complement strand
CAGAGGCTCCGCTAGAAACCTTAACTACACCAAACAGCACAGAGATAACACACCCAAATTGAGTGTGCATCTACTTATTGTACTGCTCCTGTAGTTACTTGTTTATGAAATTAGCGGATTTCCTGCACAAGGAGCTTTTTTAAGTAAACACCTAATATTTTACGTACAGTAAAATTAATAAACTATTAATCTTCTGCAACTATAAAGTCAGATTTAATTTCTTTACATAGAAGGTCTTTGAGTTCTTAAATAGACTTCTTAAGTTACCCAACTTAATTTACCCATTCATTAATGATTTTTAAATCGGAAGAGAAAAATTAAAACACCTTTAAGTTGACTGGATTATTATTTATTTGGGTAACTTAAGAAG
>NZ_JBDKWF010000004.1:0-402 GCF_040151415.1 Pseudotenacibaculum sp. MALMAid0570 | reverse complement strand
TGTGTTAACGTATAGTTTCCTGAATCAGTTCCACTTATTGTATATCCACTTGTATTGATCGTAATTCCTGTGCCTACATTTGCACTTGCAAACGTAAACACTGGACTTCCTCCTAAAACAACATCATCTGCTCCTATAACTCCACTTAAAGTAGCAGTTCCTGAAGCAGTTCCTGCTGTCGTGCCATCATAAACTTTATTATCTCCTGTAAGTCCCACGATTGTGAGTTCTGCTGCGGTAATATCTGCTGATAAAGTGGGCTGTGTTAACGTATAGTTTCCTGAATCAGTTCCACTTATTGTATATCCACTTGTATTGATCGTAATTCCTGTGCCTACATTTGCACTTGCAAACGTAAACACTGGACTTCCTCCTAAAACAACATCATCTGCTCCTATAACT
>NZ_JBDKWF010000003.1:0-296 GCF_040151415.1 Pseudotenacibaculum sp. MALMAid0570 | reverse complement strand
AGCGATGATGGAACTCGTGTGGCTGTTGGATCACCCTCTATAGCGGGTAGTACTGGTGCTGTTGGAATCTATCAATACAATGGTAGTGCTTGGGTACAGGTAGGAAGTAATATTAGTGGAGAGGCTTCAGGAGATTCATCTGGTCAATCTATTAGCCTCAATGCAGATGGTACTCGTATTGCCATAGGAGCTTATCTGAATGATGGAAATGGGACTGACGCTGGTCATGTACGAGTTTATGGAGAATCAGGTGGAACATGGACACAACTGGGAGGTGATATTGATGGTGAGGCTGC
>NZ_JBDKWF010000002.1:0-279 GCF_040151415.1 Pseudotenacibaculum sp. MALMAid0570 | reverse complement strand
TATTAAATCTAAAATAAAGTTTTGTTAATTGAAGAGTACATTGCGTATTTTTGAGGCTATGAAAAAACTAATTGTTGCAAGTACATCTACCATACATGGAAGTGGTTATTTAGACTATTTATTACCAACCTTATCTGAATTTTTTAAAGGAGTTGGTGAATTATTATTCATTCCTTATGCCAGACCTAGTGGAATTTCATATGATAACTATACCGAGATTGCCAAAAAAGCCTTTTCTAAGATTGATATTACAGTGAAAGGAATTCATGAGTTTAAAAA
>NZ_JBDKWF010000001.1:0-304 GCF_040151415.1 Pseudotenacibaculum sp. MALMAid0570 | reverse complement strand
ATGAATAGTTCTGTCTTGGATTTACGAGCAGTAGCATTTTGAACCAAATCCAATATTCTGGCAATAGAACTATCTTCAAAGGTATTGGTTACTTCAACTTCAATGACACTTTCTAAATTGATACTACCTGCATATACTTTGGCTTCTTTTAAAATTGAATCAGGTTTACTTTCACCTGTTAAAGCTGCTGTATTTAATGATGCCTTTTCAGATAATAATACACCATCCAATGGAACCTTTTCACCAACACGAATTTGAATTTTCTCTCCAATAGTTACATCTTCTGGGGAAACACTTGTAAAAT